>JAFQHP010000036.1 GCA_017397895.1 Clostridia bacterium | reverse complement strand
GGTCCAGGGTGAATGAGGTGACCGGCCCTCCGGTGGAGGGAGCGGCTGAAAGCCGCAGGAAGCCGAATGAATCAACCGAAACAAGCATTGGGTGCGTCAGCAACCAAGGCGTAGATTGAGGTTGCGGAACAATGGCCCTGGTGCAGGGGTGAAACCCCGCAGATCTCCCCACGTTACAGCGGGACATTGCTTGTTCTGTAAACCAACTACTTCCGCTGCTGGGTCCAGGGCACAGCCCTGGTCAGCCGATTTTGCTGTTGCGGGGCTTGGTTTTGCCCAGGTAAGCTTCCTTCACCCGGGGATCATCCAGCAGTTCCTTGCCGGTGCCGCTCATGGTGAGATGTCCGGTTTCCAGCACGAAAGCGCTGTCGGCAATACGCAGGGCGGCATTGGCATTCTGTTCCACCAGCAGGATGGTGATACCCTCTTCGTGGAGGGTTTCGATGATGGAGAAAATATCCCGGATCACCAGCGGCGCAAGGCCCAGGGAGGGTTCGTCCATCATCAGCAGCTTGGGCCGCATCATCAGCGCACGGCCCACGGCCAGCATCTGCTGTTCGCCGCCGGACAGGGTGCCTGCCAGCTGCCACACACGTTCCTTCAGCCGGGGAAACAGGTCATACACATGCTCCAGGTCGGCCTCCAGGTCATCTTTACGCAGGTAAGCGCCAATGCGCAGATTTTCCAATACCGTCAGGTTGGGGAACACGCGGCGGCCTTCCGGCACCATGCAGATACCCTCTGCCACAATGCGCTGGGGGCTCATGCCGCTGATCACCTGGCCGTCATAGGTAATGGTACCCTGGCTGCGGGGAATCAGGCCGGAAATGGCCCGGAGGGTGGTGGACTTACCGGCGCCGTTGGCGCCGATGAGGGCCACAATCTGCCCCTTTTCCACGTCCAGGGAAATGCCCTTGAGGGCCTCAATGCCGCCGTAGCTCACCTTCAGGTCCTTGATATGCAGCAGGCTCATTCGTCCTCACCTCCCAGATAAGCAGCGATAACAGCCGGGTTTTCCTGAATTTCCGCCGGGGTGCCCTCGGCAATCAGCTTACCAAAGTCCACCACATAAATGCGGTCGGAAATTTCCATCACCAGGTTCATGTGATGCTCAATCACAAAGATGGTCAGGCCAAACTGATCCTTGATCCGCTTGATGAACGCGCTCAGCTCGTCCGTTTCCTGGGGGTTCATGCCGGCAGCCGGTTCGTCCAGCAAAAGCAGTTTGGGATCCGTGGCCAGGGCGCGGGCAATTTCCAGCAGCCGCTGCTTGCCGTAAGGCAGGGAGGTGGCCATTTCGTCCTGCAGATCCAGAAGCCCCACCGTCTCCAGCAGATCCAGGGCCTTCTTTTTCATGGCCTTTTCTTCTGCCATGTTCAGGTGCAGCGTGGCGGTAAACACATTGCTCTTGCGGCGCAGGTGCATGGCGGTCATAACATTTTCCAGCACCGTCATGCCGCCAAAGAGGCGGATGTTCTGGAAGGTGCGGGCAATGCCCAGCTTGGTCACCTGGTCGGGAGACAAACGCACCTGATGGTCGGTGAAAGCATCGGGCATGGTGCCGCCGTAAATTTTGCGCATTTTCTTATTGGGGCTGTTCTGGGCAATGGTTTTGCCCAGGAAGGAAATGCGGCCGTTGGTGGGTTCGTACACGGAGGTAACGCAGTTGAAGGCGGTGGTTTTGCCGGCGCCGTTGGGACCGATGAGGGCCACGATTTCGCCTTCGTTGATTTCCATGCTCAGGTCATGCACGGCCACAACGCCGCCAAACTGCATGGTCACATGCTCAATCTTCAATACGTTCTGGCTCATGCTTTCACCTCCTGCCGGGCTTTCTTCTTACGCTTGAAAAGATCAGGCAATTCCTTGGTGCCCATGATGCCCTGACGGAAGAACAGCACCACGATCATGATGATGATGGAGAACACCACCAGACGGAAGCCGTTGCGCAGCAGCGGCACTTCGAAATCGCCGATCATCTGCTTCTGGTCCAGGAAGCGCAGCCACCATTCGCTGCAGGCCACAAACAGGAAGGAGCTGATGCAGCTGCCGGTGACGGAGCCGATCCCGCCGATAACCACAATAAGCAGAATTTCATAGGTCATGGCGGAGGTAAACGCCTTGGCCTGGATGGTGCTCTGGTACATGGCCAGCATGGCGCCGCCGATGCCCGCAAAGAAGGAAGAGATGCAGAAGGACAATTGCTTGTGATGGAACAGGTTGATGCCCATGGCCTCGGCAGCCACTTCGTCATCCTTGATGGCACGAAGGGAGCGGCCGAAGGTGGAATTGATCAGCATCACAATCAGGGCAATGCACACACCGGCAATCACAAAGGGCACCAGCGTGGACAGATACACCGTCACTTCGCCCTCCGCATTGCGGATGTTGAAGTCATTGAAGGTGGGGAATTCGCGCAGAATGTTGGAGCCGTTGGTCAAAGCGCCCAGCTTGTTCCACTGGAAAATGGCGCGGATAATTTCCGCAAAGCCCAGCGTTGCAATGGCCAGATAGTCACTCTTGAGGCGCAGCACAGGAAGGCCGATCAGGAACGCAAACGCCGCAGCCACCAGGCCCGCCACAATCAGGGCAGGAACCACCGGCATGGCAAACTGGATCAGGCCGCCGTTATAGTACTGGTACACGTTCACACGGTCCGCCACCGGGATGGTGAAAATGGCATAGGCATAGGCGCCGATGAGCATAAAGCCCGCCTGGCCCAGGCTGAACAGGCCGGTGAAGCCGTTGAGCAGGTTCATGGAAACGGCAACCAGGGCATAGGTAGCGCCCTTTTTCAGCACGGTAAAGAGCATGGAGGTGGCAGGCAGCGTCTGTTCAGCAATAAATACGCCCACATACACCAGCGCAATCACCAGCGCCGCCCACAGCATGCTTGTATTGATCTTCTTTTTCGTCTTCATCTTGCTCACCTCACACCTTATCCGTCACCTTTTCGCCAAACAGGCCCGTGGGTTTGACGATCAGGATCACAATCAGCAGGGCAAAGGTAAAGGCATCGGAGAAGGTGGCAAGGCCCAGGTTCTGCTTGGTAATGCCAGCCTTGAACAGGATGATATCCAGGCCCTTGATGATGTTTTCGCAAATACCGATGATGAACGCACCCACCACAGCGCCGGGAATGGAGCCGATGCCACCGAACACAGCCGCAACGAACGCCTTCAGGCCGGGCATGGAGCCGGAGGTCTGGATAACGGTATTGTAGTTGGTGAAGTACAGCATGGAGCCCACCGCCGCCAGGAAGGAGCCAATGATGAAGGTGGTGGAAATAACGCTGTTGATCTTGATACCCATCAGCTGGCTGGTTTCAAAATCCTTGGAAACGGCACGCATGGCCATGCCGATCTTGGTATGGTTGATCAGCATCACCAGCGCCACCACCAGGATCACCGTCAGGATGGGGGTGATCACCGTCACCATCTTGGTGTTCACACCGAAAATGGTGATGGAATCGCTGACAAAGGGGATCTTGGGATAGAACTGGTTCAGGCCGCCGGTGATGTAGAGCACCAGGTTCTGCAAAGTGTAGCTGACACCGATGGCAGAGATCATGACGGACATACGGGGGGCGGAACGCAGGGGCTTATAGGCCACACGCTCCACCGCAAAGCCGATAGCCATGGTGATCAGAAGCGTCAGCAGCACAGAAAGCACCAGGGGCATGCCGCTGGCATTGAGGTATACCATCACTATGCCGGCCACCATAAACACATCGCCGTGGGCGAAGTTGATCAGGCGCAGGATGCCGTACACCATGGTATACCCGATGGCGATCAGGGCGTACTGGCCGCCCACGGAAATGCCGGTGAGCAGATAAGGGAACACGGTATTAAACATGAAGAGCCTCCTTGATAAGCATTGTGGCGTGAGCGAAATTGCCCACGCCACAACAGTAAGGAATTTTCAGCCTTGCGGCAGCATTGGTAATTTAGTTGACACCCTGCACAGCCACGAAGTCCCAGGCACCGGTAGCGGTGTTGACCTTCTTGATGTAGGCAGTGTCGCGGATGGCGTCGCCGGTTTCGGCGTCGAAAGCAATGGCGCCGGAAACGCCGTCAAAGGTTACGTTCCACAGGGCTTCGTTCACAGCCTTAGAATCGGTGGAGCCGGCAGCCTTCAGGGCTTCCAGGGCCACAAAGTAGGCGTCGTAACCCATGGCAGACACAGCAGCGATCACGTCGTTGCCGCCGTTGTTGGTCATGGCTTCAGCGTCTTCGTTCAGCCAGGCCTTGATGCCGGCGTCGAATTCAGCATTGCCGCCTTCCTGATAGAAGGTGGAAACCAGGATGTTCAGGTTGCTGTTCGCAGCAGCTTCCAGCACCTTGTTGCTGTCCCAGGTATCGCCGCCCATGAGAGCGAAGTTCACGCCCAGATCGGCAGCCTGGTCAATGATCAGGGTGGAGTAAGCGATGGAGCAGGGAGCAAAGAACACGCCGGCGCCGTAGCCGGTGGCGTTGTTGATGTAGGAGGTGAAGTCAGAGGTGCCGGTGGGGAAGGTTTCGGAAATGACCATGCCGCCCAGGCCTTCGAAAGCCTGCTGGAAGTAATGGGCCAGGCCCACGTCATAGTCGTTGCCCAGTTCGGCCAGGCAGTAGGCTACCTGAGCGCCCATTTCCTTATAGGCGTAGTTGGCCAGCACAGTGCCCTGGAAGGGATCCAGGAAGCAGATGCGGAAGTAGTGGGTGTTGCCCAGGGTCACCTGGGGGTTGGTGCAGGTCACGCCGATGGCGGGGATGCCGGCATCAGCAAAGATGGGGGAACCGGCAATGGATACGCCGGAGCCGTAGCTGCCCAGCACCACGCTTACCTTCTGGTTCACCAGTTCGGCAGCGGCGGAGGGAGCCTTATCGGTGGCGGAGCCGTTGTCGGCATACACCAGTTCTACTTTGTATTCAGTATCGCCGATGACCACAGTGGGGGCCACCTTGTTGGCATACTGCATACCCAGCATTTCCTGCTTGCCGCCGGCACCGGAGTCGCCGGAAGCGGGCTCGAAAACGCCGATCTTCACAACGGGCATATCATCGGCCAGGGCAAAAGCGGGGGCCATCAGGCAAAGAACCATCAGAACAGCCAGAAACTTCTTCATGAAATTCACTCCTTAAGTGATTAAGATGGTATGATTATACGCATTTATCCGAGAATTTGCAAGAAAATATCAATAAAAATGCAAAGCAGATACAATTTCCAATTTCCCGGCCGAAAAAATTGCAATATTTCTCTCTTTTTTCGTCTTTTCGTATTCATTTGTCATACAATTGCAAACTTTTGACATTCCGCACCCCGCGGACAGATGTTTTTCCACGGCAATATTTTCGCTTCCCCATTCACGAGAAAAGGGCCCTTGAGGGCCCATCTCAGTGCATATCAAACATGGAAAGCAGCGCCGGTACAAACTGATACCGTCCCTCCAGGCGATACACTTCCCCGTTTTCTTCCACAAATTCCGCCAGGGTATCGGAGAGGATCTCCTCCACCTGCTCTTCTTTCATTTCACAGGCTGCCGCCACCTCCCCTGCCCCGGCAAAGCTATCTTCATCCCGACAGGTAAGCTGATACAAGGCCGCGGCTGCCCGCAGGGCGTCCTTTTCCAGGAAGGGGCAGAGGGTGTCCCGGATGCGGCGGATGTCCCCGTTGCTCAATTGCAGCGGGCCTGGTTTGGCAAAAAATACGCCGCCCTTTCGCATGATGGTGATCACCTCCGGCGAAGTCATGTTGGAATAGCCCCACTCCGCCTTTCCGGCGTGTTCCACCGCTTCCTCCGTCACCCAGCCGGAGGATTCCACCAGCTTTTCCCGCAGGAAAACTTTGGACAATATCAGCGTATGCAGCGCTGCCGCCGCCCGCCAGGCCCAGTCCCCGTCTTCTCCCTCGGGCAGGCCCTCCATCGTACGCTTCATCAGCAGCACCGCATCCCCTTCCGCCTTTTCCCCCTGATAGCCCAGCAATTGATCCACCGAGACCTGAAACAGCCGGGCAATCTCCGGCAAAAGCTGAATATCCGGGCAATTCTGGCCGCTTTCCCATTTGCTCACCGCCTGGTTGCTCACCCCCAGGTGTCTGGCCAGCTCCTCCTGGGTAATGCCCTTTTCCCGGCGCAGGAATGCAATCTGTTCTCCAATCCTGATCCGTTCCATTTCATCCGCTCCTTTCCTGGTTTATGGCTTTATTGTACCGCACGGGCCCGGTTGATACAATGACGGCGTGGTTTGATCGCCGCCCCGCATTTCCAACCTGCAGTTGGAAAATCCTACAAAAAAACGCCGTCTGCATGATACAGACAGCGTATGGATTTCGCTTATTCTTCGGTTTCCTTCTTGCGGTTACCGGCCTTATCCATGATCACCAGCACCAGGATGATCATACCGGTCACCAGGAAGATACCCACCATGCCCTTGAGCATGAACATGGCAGATTCGCCGAGGGTCAGGGGCTTTTCGTCAGTAGCTTCGGTGGTTTCGGCAGCTTCGGTTTCTTCCGTCACCACGATGGCAGTAGCTTCATCAGCGCCGCCGATGACAGCTTCGTCCGCCGCGGGAGCCGTTTCTTCCGCCAGGGCGAAGGGGGCCGCAAAGGTAAAGACCATCACCAGAAGGAAAAGAACAGTCAGAATCTTTTTCATTTCATTTCCCTCCTTACATAAAGAAGCTGAGGATCAGGCCGCCGGCGATTACGGAAGCAATCTGGCCGGAGACGTTGACGCCCACGGTGTGCATCAACAGGAAGTTCTGGGGGTCTTCCTTCAGGCCCATTTTATGCACCACACGGCTGCTCATGGGGAAAGCGCTGATGCCACAGGCACCGATCATGGGGTTGATCTTCTTCTTGCTGAACAGGTTCATCACCTTGGCAAACATGACGCCGCCGGCGGTGTCCACAATGAAGGCCACAAGGCCCAAGCCCATGATCAAAAGGGTGTCGGGGCTCAGGAATTCGTGGGCCTGCATACGGAAGGCGATGGTGAGGCCCAGAAACAGGGTGATCAGGTTGGCCAGCACCTTCTGGGCGGTTTCGGACAGGGAGTTGAGCACGCCGCATTCACGCAAAAGGTTGCCGAACATCAGGAAACCAATCAGCGCCACAGCACCGGGGGCAATGATGCCCACCAGCATGGTCACAATGATGGGGAAGAGAATGCGGGTAGTCTTGGTCACGTTCTTCTGTTCGTAGGGCATACGAATGAGACGTTCCTGCTTGGTGGTGAGCAGCTTGATCACCGGGGGCTGCACAATGGGCACCAAGGCCATGTAGGAATAGGCAGCCACCATAATGGCGCCCAGATACCGGCTGCCCAACGCCTGGGCCACCACGATGGAGGTGGGGCCGTCGGCAGCGCCGATGACGGCGATGGAAGCCGCGTCATTGGGCAGGAAGCCGCAAACGCTGGCCATCATCAGGGTAAAGAAAATACCAAACTGCGCGGCAGCGCCGAAAAGCATCAGCTTGGGGTTGTTCAGCACGGGGCCAAAGTCAATCATGGCGCCGATGCCGATGAACAGAAGCAGGGGGAACAGTTCATTGTCGATACCGGCATTGAACAGGGTTTCCAGCGTTTCAATGGCGCCGGAGTTGGGCAGGTTCACCAAAATGGCGCCAAATCCCATGGGCAGAAGCAGGCTGGGCTCCATGTCCTTTTTGATGGCCAGGTAGATCAGCACAGCACCAATCAGCCACATAATGGGCTGCTGCCAGGTAATCTCCGTTACATTTCCCAGCAGACTCTGAAAAAACTCACCCATGACGAGATAACCTCCTCAATAATCGTACATCTTATATAATAACAGAATTATCTTTCCTGCGCAAGGGAAAAACCAAATTCATTTACCCTTTCTTTGCCGGCCATACCACCCGGAATTCTTCAAACACCACCGGCATTTTTTCGTGGAAGCACAGTCCTGCCGCCTCCATTTCTTCCCGGAAAAAGCGTTCGTGTACCTGCCGCCACATAGAAAGGCTTTTGTCATCTTCCCCTTCCATGGCCGCCATCTCCTTTGTCACTTCGTCATAGGGCAGCACGGTAACGGCGGTATTTTCAATGATGCACACTGCCTCCTCCCGGCTGTTCAAAATGATGCTTTTGTTCCCCGGACAGGGAATTTCCTCCCCTTCCAGTTCGTACAGGTCCCGAGCGGAGGAGGTGGCCCGCTTTTCCCCGGAAAGTACCAGCGCTGCCAGCACATCCGGCGCATCGCCAAAGGCCCAGGCTTCATATTCCGTTTCCTGTGTATCCATTGCCCTTTGGTACGCTTCCCACATTTGCTGTGCCGTCATTTGCATCACTCCTGATTCAGATGAAAATTTTTTCGCCGGCGGAAATGGTTTTTCCTGCCGGGGCTTGTGAAAGCACCGGGAAATATGCTAAAATAAATCGAATTTGTGTAAATGAAGGAAGTGCTGTTATGGCGCATGGGCTGAAAGGGAAAACCGTGGGCATGATTGCCCTGGGCTGTGTGAAAAACCGGGTGGACTCCGAACAGATGCTGGGCATGCTGAAACATGCCGGCTGCATTCTGACGGACGACCCTGCCCAGGCGGAGATCCTGATTGTCAACACCTGCGGCTTCATTGCCCCCGCCAAGGAAGAGGCCATTGATACCATCCTGGAAATGGCCGAATATAAAGAAACAGGCAGGTGCCGGGTGCTTTGTGCCACCGGCTGCCTCACCCAGCGATACAGCGACACCATCCGGGACGAAATTCCCGAAATTGACGTGATGCTGGGGGTGAACCGCTATGAAGAATTGATTCCCCTGCTGGAAAAGGCACTGGAAGGCGAAAAGGGCGCCGACACGAAGGTGAACCATTCCTTCCTGGAATGCGGCCGGGTGCTCACCACGCCCCCCTACTCTGCCTATATCAAAACCGGCGACGGCTGCGATAACCGCTGCGCCTACTGCGCCATTCCCCTTATCCGGGGGCCTTACCGCTCCAGAAGCCGGGATGCCATTCTGGCAGAAATGAACCTGCTGGCAAAGCAGGGCGTGAAGGAGCACATCCTCATCGCCCAGGATACCACCCGCTACGGCATCGATACCGGGGACAGCCTTTCTTCCCTGCTGGAAGAAGCGGCAAAGGTGGAAGGCGTGGATTGGCTGCGGGCCCTTTATATGTACCCGGATGAGCTAGACGAAAAAACGCTGGATGTGATGGCGAAATATCCCAACATCTGCAAATACCTGGACCTGCCCCTCCAGCACGCCTCCCCCGCCCTGCTGAAAAGCATGAACCGCCGGGGCACCATGGAGCACACCCGCCGGATGCTGAAGGGCGCCCGGGAAAGGGGCTTTTGCCTGCGCACCACCTTCATCGTGGGCTTCCCCGGGGAAACGGAGGACGATTTCAAACAGCTGATGGACTTCACCGAAGAAATGCAGTTTGACCGCATGGGCGCCTTCACCTTCTCCCCCGAGGACGACACCCCCGCCTTCGATATGCCCGGCCAGCTGCCGGAAGAAATCAAGGATGAACGGCTGGACCGGCTGATGTCCCTGCAGGCCAACATCAGCAAGGCCCGGAACACCCTGCGCGTGGGCAAGGAAGAAAAAATGCTGGTCACCGGCTGGCAGGAGGGCACCTACACCGCCCGCTCCCAATGGGAGGCCCCGGACGCCGACGGCGAAATTCTGCTCCTATGCGACAGGGAGCTGCACCCCGGCACCTTTGTCAACGGCCGCATCATTGCCGCCGATGTGTATGACCTTTCCGCCCGGGCAGAATAATATTCATTTTTATGCGAAGTATATTCCATACTTCGCTTTTTCTTCCGGCAAATGCCTTGCAATGGCGCAAGCACTGTTGTATAATGTTATACAGGGAAATGTGAGAAAAAATGATGGCCTTGTTCCTTTTTACCGATAAAGGGGGTGTCCTCTTTGTTTAAGGAAATGTACGAAAACGACAGCCTGACAGGGCTTCTTTCCTATTCCTCTTTTCAGAAGGCTGTATCGTTCTATACCGAAACAGACCCCAAGGGCATGGAAGAAGGCAAATACGCCATGCTCTGCTTCAACATTCTCCGCTTTAAGGTGATCAACGACCTGTTCGGCTCCGACGGCGGGGATGAGCTGCTTATTTATGTGGCCAACCAGATCCGCAGGCTGGGGGGCGAAAATTGCCTTGCCAGCCGCACCCATTCCGACCATTTTTGCCTCTTTATCCCCCTGACGGACGATTCCCTGCCCGCCCGGCTGGATACTTTCACCGACACCATCGAAAACTGCGCCCCGGACTTTGAAGTGATCTGCCATGTGGGTATTTATGTGACCAACCGCTCCGACGTGCGCACCGACGGCATGATTGCCAGGGCCCTGCTTGCCTGTTCCTTTGTAAAGGAAGCGGTGGATAAGCGCTACACCTTCTACAACACCTCCATGCGCACCCAATTGCTGCAGGAGCAGGAAATTATCAACAACATGGCCAAGGCCCTGGAGGAAGAGCATTTCAAGGTGTATTACCAGCCCCAGTATAACCACATCACCGGCCAGCTGGTGGGGGCGGAGGCCCTGGTCCGCTGGCTGCACCCCACCCGCGGGCTTATCTCCCCTGCGCTGTTCATTCCCGTATTGGAAAAGAACAATTTCATCATGAAGCTGGATCTGTACGTTTTCGAAAAAACCTGTGCCCTTTTGCGGCGCATGCTGGACGAGGGCGTCACCCCCATCCCCCTGTCCGTGAACGTAAGCCGGCTGGATATCCTCTACCCCGACCTGCCGGAAAAAATGGAAAAGATCCGGCAGAAATATCAGGTGCCGGTGAAATGGCTGCGGGTGGAGATCACCGAATCGGCCATGCTGGACGGCATCGAGAAGCTGACCCTGTTCATTGCCAGAATGCACGCCCTTGGCTTCAACATCGAAATGGACGATTTCGGCAGCGGCTATTCCTCCCTGAATATGCTGAAGAACCTGGACCTGGATACCCTGAAACTGGATATGCGCCTGCTATCCGATGACGGAAGCGACAAAAACAACGGTGCCGTGATCCTCACCGGGCTGGTGCGCATTGCCAAATGGCTGGGGCTTCCCATCATCGGCGAAGGGGTGGAGCATAAGGAGCAGGCCGATTTCCTGGCCAGCATCGGCTGCAGCTATGTGCAGGGCTTTCTGTACTCCCGGGCGTTGCCGGAGGAAGAGTTTTATTCCCTGATCCGCTCCCAGAAAAAGGGCGATATCCAGCCCCCCATGCAGCTGATTGAAAATATGAACTCCGCCCAGTTCTGGAACCCCATGAGCATCGAAACCCTGATTTTCAATAACTACGTGGGCGGCGCCGCCGTGATGGAATACCGGGCCGGCCGGCTGGACCTGGTTCGCATCAACAAAAAGTTCATCCGGGAATTGGGGGAAACCCTGACGGAGGAAGACGTGCTGCGCTGGCAGCCCTTTGACCACATGGACGAAGAAAACAAGCAGATCTTCCTGGACGCAGCCAACCGGGCCATCCAAACCGACAGCGAACAGGAATGTGAAACCTGGAGCCGCATCCCCGGGCAGGAGCATCCCATCTGCGTGCGGGTTTCCATGCGCATGATTGCCAACAGCACCGATAACGTGATGTTCTACATCCTCATCCGCAATATCACGGAAAAAAAGAAAGCCCAATGGGATATGGCGCGCCGGGAAAAGCTGTTCCGCGCCGCCAGCGAGCAGGTGAACATCTACTACTGGGAATATGATGTGAAAACCAAGGAAATGACCCCCTGCTTCCGCTGTATCCGGGACCTGGGCCTGCCGCCCCTGTTGCAGAACTACCCCCAGTCCGCCATTGACCACAACGTCATCCCCCCGGAAGCCGCCGAAAAATACCGCCTGCTGCACCGCAGTATTGACGCCGGCCTGGCCCAGGCCGAGGTAGTGATCCCCCTGACGCTGGAGCGTATTCCCTTCCGGGTGCGCTACACCACCGAATTTGACGAAAACGGAAATCCTGTCAGGGCCTACGGATCTGCCGTGCCCGCAAAAGAATAAACGGAGGAAAAATGATCATGTTCCCTTTCAAAAAGCTGGTTTCTCTCATCCTGGCCGGCAGTATGCTGTGCGGCCTGTGCCTGCCCGCCGCCCGGGCGGAAGGCCTGTTCACGGAAGAAATGGTGCAGCGCTCCCTGCTGAATATCGGCAACACCCAGCGGCTGCACAAAGCCATTGAAAAGGCGAAGAAGGGCGAAGACGTAACGCTGGTATACCTGGGCGGCTCCATCACCGAAGGCGCCGCCGCCGTGCCCCAGCAAACCCATTGCTACGCCGCGCTGTCCGCCAAAATGTTTGCCGAAAAATTCGCTGCCGACCAGGAAAAGGTACATTATGTGAACGCCGGCATTTCCGGCACCCCCTCCCGCCTTGGCATCACCAGGCTTCAGCAGGACGTGCTGTCCAAAGCGCCGGATGTGGTGTTCATTGAATTTGCCGTCAACGACAGCAACGACAAGCAGAGCCAGATGGTCTACGAAAGCCTGGTGCGCAAGCTGCTCCAGAGCGATACCGCCCCTGCCGTGGTGCTCATTTTCACCCTGCTTAATTCCGGCTACTCCTGCCAGCCCCACATGAGCAAAATCGGCCAGTATTACGACCTGGGCATGATCAGCGTGAAGAACGCCCTGCAGCCGGAATTTGACGCCGGCCGCATGACCTTTGCCGATTATTCCAAGGATTATGCCCACCCCACCACCGAAGGCCACGCTTTCATTGCCGATATGGTGGGCTACTACTTCGACCAGGCTGCCGCCGCCGCCCCCTCCGATTATGTGATGCCGGAAACCCCCGTCATCGGCAATTTCTGTGAAAACCTGGTGAACATCCGCCCCGGCGACGCTGTCCTTCTTTCCGAAGGCAGCTTCCCCCAGGGCGTCACCGCCTGCTATTCCTACATCAAGGGCTGGAAGCACACCATGTTCACCCGCACCGACCCCATGGTGCTGGAGCTGAAGGGCGGCCCCCTGTTCGTTGTTTTCAAGCAGGAAAACAATGAAAAATGCGGCAATATGGAAATCTGGGTGGACGGCGTGCTGAAAACCACCCTCAGCGGCCACAGCACCTCCGCCTGGGGCAACCCGGTGACGGAAATCATCGGCATCGGCGACGTGACCAAAGCGCATACCGTGGAATTCCGCATGGCCGAAGGCGATCACATGAAGGACTTTTCCATCCTGGACCTGGCCTACGTTCCCCGCTAAACCCCATCCATTTTCCCGGCTGTCCAAGCGGCAGCCGGTTTTTTTTGTGAAAAATTTTTGCAAAGATGCAAATATTTGCCTCCCTCATTCGTCAATACAGATGTAAGGAGGTGAACAGCCGATGGACGTTGTCAAGGATCCGGACAACACTCTGACGGAATTATTCACACATCTGGTGGAAACACATCAGCGGAGCCTGCTCCATATCAGCTATATCTACCTCAAGGACCGCACCCTGGCGGAAGACGCTGTGCAGGAAACCTTCATGAAGGCCTACAAAAGCCTGCCCCATTTCCGGGGCGACTGCAGCGAAAAAACCTGGCTCACCCGCATCCTCATCAACACCTGCCGGGATATGAACCGATCGGCCTGGTTCACCCACATGAACCGCGCCCTGCAGCCGGAGGACGTGAAGGAAGAAACATGCACCACCGCCTCCGGCAGTGATGAGCTGGCCGAAGCTTTGTGGCAGTTGCCCGCCAAATACAAAGAAGTGATCCTGCTTTATTACTACCAGAACCTGACCATGCCGGAAATTGCCAGGGCGCTGGGCGTCAGCGCCGCCACGGTATCCCGGCGTATTCAAACAGCCTGCAAAAGCCTGTATGGCGTGCTGCGAAAGGAGGGAGAACCATGGATGAAACGCGTGTAAGACAGCAAATCACCTCAGCCGTGGAACGCCGCTGCGCATCCCTCACCCCCGACCCCCTTCTGGCCCGGCGCATCATCATGCAGGTGCAGGAGAAAGGCGAAACAAAAGTGAAAAGAAAAATCTCCCTGGGCCTTGTGCTCACCCTGATTCTTATTCTTCTGTCCCTGTCCGCCCTGGCGGTATCCCTGCTTTCCGGCATGGAGCTGGTGGAGCAGCACGCTGTGCCCCTGGCCCAGGGCAATGACCTGACCGTCCGGCGCACGGAATCCTTCTCTCCGGAGGAAATTGCCCTGCTGGTACAATCCGCCGCCGAGAACGGCATCCAGCTGGACGACAACAGCGATGTGATGCTGGCCCTGCGTAACGGCGAAGGGTATTACGAAGAAGAAGCCATCATGGAAATCTGCCGCCAGGCCTTTGGCGGGCTGTACTACGAATGGACCGTGGAGCAGCGCCACTGGTACGGCGAAATGATGATCCAAATCGGCTGGCGCTCCAATAACCCCGATCCCCTGCCCGGGGAAGGGCAAATGCCCTCCCAGGAGGCCCGCACCCTGGCCCTGACCCTTCTCTCCCAGGAAACCAAGAACCAGTACCCTTTGGATGACAAGGAAGCCTACCGGGTAACGGAAGATTTTGACGAAACCGGCTGGTATTTCACCTATTACCCCCGGAACCTGACCATGCCGGAATGCTCCGTCTATTTCAGCCACGCAGGAGATGAAGTGCAGCTGAACGTAACGCCCCAGCTGTGGGAAAGCTACACCGAGCAGGAACTGATGAACGGCGTCAACCACCGCTACGGCTACCGCACCGAATCCCCGTACAGCTGGGACCAACAGGCATGGCACATCTTCTCCCAGATGCTGCCCCAGGCGGAAAAAAGCGAAAAATGGTCCAGAGAATTCGACGCCTATCTGCAGTCCGTCTATCCCCTGCCGGAAGAAGGCTGGCTGGATAAAAAGGCCGCCCTTGACATTGCCCAGCAGGATGCCGGGCTGAAAACCGTCCTCTCCCTCAGTGCTCTGCTAATGGAGGAAAAAGGCGTTCCCCTTTGGAAGGTGATTCTTTCCGGCACGGATGAACAGGATGCAAACGCCCTGCTTTCCTATGAAATTCATGCAAAAGACGGCGCCGTCACTGCAAAACGGGATATGACCCACGCCCTCTACCCCTGGCACCGCTATGTATCCTTCGCCGTTTATGACGCCGTCACAGCCGATATGCTGACAAGCGATCAGGTGGAGGAAATTGCAAGGCAAGCCCTTTGGGAAGCGCTGGAGGACACCACCATCCCCTTCCGGGACAGCGCCTGCTACGAAACCCGGGTGAGCTTCAACAGCAGCGTTGGCCGCTACACCGTCACCTTCACCGGCAAAACACTGGAGTACGGCAGCTGCACCGTGTGGGTCAGCCGGGAAGGCAAGCCCAACGTGCGCCGCGCCGAAGCTCCCGGCCTTTCCGCCGATAATGCCTTCAGCCGCTTCACCGCGCTCTACGGTTCCTGCAACGATTGGGATCAATCCACCTGGCAGCTGCTGGACGAAACCCTGGACGCCCTCCCTGCCGCCTCCATGGAAGGAAAGCTGCTGAAAAGCACTGCCTATCCCGCCGCCTCATCCGTCAGCCTTTCCCGGGACGAAGCGCTGGATATTGTGTACCAAAGCGGTACCGGCGCCCCCCACATCATCCGCTGTATGCTCATCGGTGCCGAGAACCCGGTGTGGAAAGCCTATCTTTCCGACGACACCGGCTGCTATCTGGTGGAAGTGGACGCCAACACCGGCGAAATGACAGACCGGATGATCTACAAAGCCGATAATCCAGAATTTGATAACCCGGTGCAAACCTACACCCTCCGCCGGGACTATGCCCCCCTGGCCATCCAGGAATACGGCATCGTCCGCATGGCTGAAATTGCCATCACCAAGGAGGAAGAGGATATGTGGCTGGACAGCCCTGTCCATTCTGTTTCTGACTCCAGCCTCTATGCCGCAAAGGCAGACGGTGATACCGTCACCTTCCTTCCCCTGCAGGCTACCCTGCCCACCTACACCGTGACCTTCACCGAAAACTACACCCGCCACACCATCACCCGCACCCCTGCCGGTGAATAAACAACTGCCTCCGTTCATCCGTATGAATGATGGAAAGGAACGTGTTGTCCTGCCAATCCCATCATAACGATAACCGCTTCATAGCGCACAATCAGAAACAAACTGAAACAGCGAGCCAAAAGGGCTTGCTGTTTCTTGTGCTGTCATGATAGAATGAATGTGATACTGTTGTGAAAAAAACGAGCCCTATACCATATGGGTAGATGATGAATTTCAAAACATGGGGTATGAGCAGGCATTGCTGCAAGCCGCTATCAAAATGAACAAACCTAAAAAAATGATGGTATTGGTTGATATCAATAATTCAGCCGAAATCGAAATGTTCAAATCAATCGGTTTCGTTCCTGTTGCAGGGACGAATAGCGTATACGCTACGTACAGATCATCCATCAGCTAATACACAGCCTTATTCATTCCAATTTATCGGACAATTCAGGGGGCATTCGTTTACTTTGAGAAGGTGAGTGCGCACCGTGCCACTACATTGCGTGTGTTTACCTGTATAACAAACGGGCATCCGGCCTATTTACCGGATGCCCGCCTTTTTCATTGCAGAATTCGCTCTTATTCCATGGTTTTCACATAGACAGGCGCGCGGTTCTTCGCCATGATCCTTTCATCCCTTTGATAGCCGTACCGCAGATAGAATTTTTCCGCCGTGTCCGTGGTCAATATCATGCGGCAGATGCCCTGCTTTTTGAACCATGCTTCCGCCTTTTCCAGCAGCTGTGCCCCATGGCCCCTATTCCGGTACCCGGGATGCACCCAGAACTCCCGGATGAAGCCCAGCCTGTCTTCAAAGAACCAGCTGGTCATGATGAGCCGGCCGAACTGAATGAAGCCGATCACCTGCCCTTCTTCATCCAGCCGCACAATGGCCGGCTCGCCGTCATCGGTCATCTGTGTAAAAAGCCCGTCCCAGTTGCTCACCTGAATGCCCATCTCATCAAAATACTGACGGAACGTAGTGCGGGTCCCTTCGTCCTCATACTGACGGATCAATTGATCGGTATATCCCATTTTCTTCTCCTTTCGCTGCAGCAAAAAAGCATGCCCTCCTCAGAAAGCATGCTGTATTTCTGCATCCAAAAGGCCGTTCTGCCTTATGCAGCCTTCCATGAGCGGCAGATTGCTTTCATCCGGGCTTTTTCCAACATACCGCTCACCTCCTTTTTCTCTTCAACCCAGTGTATCATTTTTCCGGTGCCATTGTCAACCCTTCTTCACAGCCGGATTTCCACCAGCTGACCGGTATGGCTTTGCACCTCCATCAGCACCCATTCCGGGTGACTTTTGCGGTATTCATTCACCGCCTGCACAGCCTTTCGCAATTGTTCGCCGGTGTACCTCTCGCCGTCCTGCCCCTTCACAAAGGCGGCGGCCAGGGTGGCGGTTACCGTATTGAACACCAGGCCGGAAGGGAGGTGCACATTGATCTTCTGCCGGCCGTTTTCTTCCATATAGATCCGCATGGCTCACTCCACATAGATGTGCACCGTGGTGCCGTCGGATACTTCCACTTCCATCAGGTTACCCATCACGCCTTTTTCCACCATGGCCAGGATCTGGGCAAAGTCAATATTCTGAAGGGCCGCATTACCGCTCACCTGGGGCATGGCCATGCCGGTTTCCACCGCCACCTGCACCAGTGCCATGGGCACGCTGATGCGCACCTTATCCCCATCGCCGGTATCCACCTTCATCCGCAGCATCATATCCCGGATATCCTTGCGCTGGTTTTCCGGCAGCACCTGCACATGGGTTTCCGCCGCCTGCTTACCGGACAGAAGCTCATCCACCGTCACGCCGAAAATTTTCGCCAGCGAAGGCAGCAGGGTGATGTCCGGGCAGGTCTGGTCGTTTTCCCATTTGCTGACAGCCTGGGCGCTGATGCCCACCTTCTCCGCCAGTTCGTCCTGGGTCATGGCTGCGGCACGCCGCAGATTGGCAATGCGTCTCCCCAAAGTTTCTTCCATTTCGTTTCGTCTCCTTTCGTTTGGATGGCTTTACTTTACCACCGTCCGGCCGTCAGATGAACCGACCAGCAGTTGAATTTCCCATCTTTTCACTCAACCAAACGTGGATTTCTCGCTCAACCGGCGGTTGTTCTGCACTTTTCAGGGCAGTTTATTCCCCGCCGCACGGTACAGGGCGTACCATTCTTCCCGGGTCAAAGTAACATCCGCTGCCCGGGCGGCGGAACGCAGCCGGTCCGGGTTGGTGGTGCCGGTGATCACCTGCATCTTCGCCGGGTACCGCAGAAGCCAGGCATAGGCAATGGTATCCTTCTGCATCCTGTACTTTTCCGCCAGCGCTTCCAGCTGCCGGTTCAGTTCCGGATACTTTTCGCTGCCAAGGAACGTACCCTCAAAGAACCCATACTGCAAGGGAGACCAGGCCTGCACTGCAATATCGTTCATCCGGCAGTATTCCAGCACGCCGCCGTCCCGGTTGATGGCAGGGGCAATGCTCATGTTCACGTTGAAGGCCGCATCCAGCATGGGGGTGTGGGCGATGCTCATCTGCACCTGGTTGGCGGCAATGGGGAATGTCACCCCGGTTTTCAGCAGCTGCATCTGCATGGGGTTCATATTGGATACCCCAAAGGAGAGCACCTTGCCCGCTTTGTGCAGCGTTTCAAAGGCCTGCTGCACTTCCTCCGGTTCCATCAGCGCATCGGGCCGGTGCAGCAAAAGACAATCCAGATAGTCCGTCTGCAGCCGCTTGAGGCTGCCATCCACGGAGCGGATGATGTGTTCCCTGGAAAAATCGAAATATCCGCTGCGGATGCCGCATTTGGACTGGATCAGCATCTGTTTGCGAAGGGAAGCATCCTTTTGCAGCAGCCCGCCGAACACTTCTTCGCTTTTCCCGCCGCCGTAAATATCCGCATGGTCAAAGAAATTCACCCCGGCGTCCAGTGCGCTGCGCACAAAGGTGTCCGCCGTTTTTTCATCCATTCCCGCAATGCGCATGGTGCCCGCTGCAATGACGGAAGCCTGCTGGTTCGCCCCGAAAGTGATGTGCTTCATACTGTTTCCTCCCATTCCCGTTCAATCATTTGATACACCTTTTCGCTCCATGCCCAGATATCCAGGCCGCTGCTGTCCGCAAACAATATCCTGCCCTGCAATCCATCCGGGATGTGCAGCAGTATTTCTTCCTTCAGGCAGGCCGGGATCACAATATATTCCGCCCAATCCGCAAGCACAATCTCATCCCGGATTTTCATGGGCAGCACCCCGTCAAACGCCACGCCCGGGTGCTTCGAAAGGCGTTCGTACCGGAAATAGAACCGCACCCCGGGGGTGAGATCCTCAGCCAAATCCTTTTCCGTTGGAAAGCGCCCAAGCCTTCTTTCCGTCACCAGCCGGTCCCCCGCCTGGCAATTGCCCCAGGAAAGCATCACATAATGGAAATAATCCGCCGGATCACTGGCCGCATTTCTATCCTCTGCCATCAGCACTTCCGCGGGCAAATTCCTGGCCTTTACTGCAGAAAGCAGGCTGCCGCTCTGGAATATTTTCACCGCATTTTCAGGCGAAGCCGTGTGGCACACCCATCCCGTCAGGCAGCCGCCCTGTCTGCAGGCGGTACATTCGCAGATTTTATCAGGAAGAGGTGCCTGCAGATATTTTTCCGGCATCGTAAGCACTGCCTGAATCTCTGCCAGCACCCGGCCATCCTCACATTCCAGAGAGCAAGTCCTGCCGTGCTGCGCTTCGTACAGGGCAAATTCGGCCAGCGTTCGCTTTTCCCATTCAGAAACGATAGGATAATGGGCCAGCTTTTTGTACAGCACCCCGTCCCATACTTCCGTAAAGTCATACCCGCCGATTTTGATCAGCAAAGCGCATCATCTCCTGTTTTCGCTGCATTCATTATACCACAGCGCCCTGCGCTTTCCAATAACTCCTTCTGCCCATGAAATACAAAAAAACTGCCTTTCATGTGCCATTTTGCATTCATAGGGCTGCTTTTTTATCGAGTGTTCATCGTTTCATCTTGCTTTATTGGCACACACTTTACGCATACAAAAAGGCCGCTGTGCTTTCGCACAGCGGCCGGGGTTATTCGACTGATAGTTCAGCCAGGCGAACCTTACTTAGCGTTGAAGGTGTCGCACAGGGCCTGCCAAGCGGGCATGCCAGCTTCGATCAGGGAAGCCACGTCGCCGCCAGCCAGGCTCCACAGCAGGGAGGAACCAAGCACGTCGTTCTGGGTGCCCAGGTACACAACCTTGTTGTCCACAGCGTGTTCGCCCTGACGCAGCATAGCGTAGGTTTCGTCCACAGCGCGTTCGTCGGTGTAGTTGTACTTGTTGCCGATCCAAGCGTCTTCATCGTCATAGCCGGGGGTGGGGTTGGTCCACAGGTCGATGAAGAAAGCGATGGTCTTGATCTGATCTTCGGTGTAAACGTTGGGGATCAGAGTGGTGTTTTCAGAAGCAACGTGCAGATAGGTGTCGCCAGCGTTGGGAACGGGGAAGGCCACGCAGCCCCATTCGTCTTCCATGTCGGCCATTTCGCTGTTGTCATTGAATCCGCCGTAGGTCTGGTATACGTAGAAGGCGAAGGAGCCAGCCTTCCAGGCTTCCTTGTACCAATCCCAGTTGGCATCGGCGGGAGTGTGCATCCAGTAGTTGGCCTGGATGTTCTTGCCCCAGTTCAGAGCGTCCACAGTAGCCTGGGAGTTCATGGTGGGCTGCAGCTTGCCATCAGCATCGTAATCGAAGAAGGAGCCGCCATTGGCGAAGGTAGCCAGCACGTACATATCGTCGCCGGAACCGGAAATGCCCCACTTGTCGATGGCGCCGTCATTGTCGGTGTCCTGAGTGCACTTCTTCAGCAGATCTTCCAGGGCAGCCCAAGTCCAGGTGCCTTCAGCCTGCATGTCATAGATGGTTTCGTAGTCGATGCCGGCTTCTTCCAGCAGGCGCTTGTTGAAATACACGCAGCCGCGGGGTTCGGTAGCACCGGTGGAAACGCCGTACACGTCTTCGCCGACCTTCCAGGCATTCAGGGTGAAGGTGTTCCACTTTTCAGCGGAGAAGTCATAGTCGCCCCAGGAGGCGGCCATGCCGTTGGCAACCAGAGAGCCAACCTTGCCGGGCTCGATGATGTAAGCGCGGAGGCTGCCATCGGGAGCGGACACGAAGTTGATCATTTCTTCAGCGCAGGTGCCCCAGTCGCCGCCCTGCTTCTGTTCTACCTTCACATT
Organism: Clostridia bacterium; assembly: GCA_017397895.1. Classification (GTDB taxonomy): domain Bacteria; phylum Bacillota; class Clostridia; order Christensenellales; family Aristaeellaceae; genus RUG563. The sequence continues at coordinate 40,445 of JAFQHP010000036.1, read as the reverse complement.
GTAGGTAGCTTCGATCCAGTCGCGGTAGTCATACTGAGCCTGCTGTTCTTCGGTGGGTTCCGCAGCGCGGGCACCGTCGCCAGACCAGTAGTCATAGATGGTGATGGTGAGGGGTTCGGCCTGAATCATGTCAGCCACGATTTCAGGATAGCCTTCGGGCACTTCGGCCAGAGCCATAGCGCTCATGGAGAGCATCATGACAGCCAGAAGCAGAGCAACCAGTTTCTTCATGTTGGAGTTCCTCCTTTTTATTTTCCATACGAATGTTTCGTATTCACGCAAGCCATTCGTATAGTTAAATGGAATTTTGCAGCCAAGCTGCATCTTCTTGGCACATTATACACCATATTTGCCAAATATGCAAGCAATTTTAGTGTATATTCTGTGCATTTTTATTCCCAGCAATTATTCCTTACTGCCCGTCATGGTGAGGGACTTTACGAACGTCTTCTGAGTGAAGCAGTACAGGACGATCAGCGGGATGCAGCAGATGAGCACGCCGATGGAGATCAGCTGCTGCTGCCGTGCGTTGGGAATAATGACAGCCTTGGAGGCGTCGGCAGAGAAGTAACGGCTCATGCGGCTGACGATGGAGGACAGCTGCACGGAGTAAATGGAGTAGGTGGACAGGAAGTTACGGGAGTAGAACAGGTCCGTCCACTGCCACACAAAGCCAAACAGGAAGCAGCTGGCGATGGTGGGGATAGCGTCGGGCAGCATGATCTTGGTAAAGGTGTGCACCGTGCCGCAGCCGTCGATGTAAGCCGCTTCTTCCAGGCTCTTGGGCACGCCCTTGAAATACTGGCGAAGCATGAAGATGTACAGGCCGTTTTTCAGGCCCATGCAGGTCAGGCTCATGATGGTATAGGGCAGGATGGAGGTGCGCAGGTTGATGGGCTTGCCGTTGTTGAACAAGCGAACCAGGCCGAACAGGTCAAAGTTGGCAAAGTTCATGTACAGGGCCGTCTGGATGGTGGACGGGGGTACCACGATCAGCATGATCACGCAGGCGAACCAGAATTTCTTCAGGGGGAATTCATAGCGGGCAAAGCCATAGCCTACGATGGTGCAGCTGATCACCTGCAGAACGGATACCAGCAAGCTGGTCCACAGGGTGTTCAGCATGGAGCGGGGGAAGTCCGTCAGGTTGAACACGTGCTGATAGTTTTCCAGCGTCACATCACGGGGCACCAGCACGATGGTGGAGTCATACAGGTCCTTTTCCACCATGAAGCCAGTGGAGAAGCGCATGAGCAACGGCTGAATGATCATGAAGCACATGCCAATCAGCAGCAGCGCACGGACGACGGAAATGGCCACGCTCTTGGTTTTCCGCTTCAGCAGATACCCTTCACTGCGGCGGTTGCGATCCCAGAAGCTTTTGTTTTTGCCGATAAATACGGTTTTGCTCTTACTCATAAGATTTCACCGCCTTCGAGATGATGAAGCTGCTGATGCCGATGAAGGCAAGGGCAATGGCGAAGTAGATCCAGCTCATGGCAGCGGAGATACCGAACTTCATGTCCTGATAGGTGATATCGTAGATCAATTCCATCACCTTGTTATCGTTCTTCATGAAGAAGTCGATAATGGTGTAAATGCAATTGACCAGGAGCAGGGGGCTGACCATGGGGAACGTGATTTTCCAGAAGGATTCCCAGGCGGAGCAGCCTTCCACATCCGCTGCTTCGTACAGGGAGGGTGAGATGGCCTGCAAACCGGACAGGAACACGATGATCTGGATACCGGAAGCCATGACGATGTCGTAGATGGAGTCGATCATGGTGAACACCACTTCGAACACACTGCCGCCCACGCCGGACACCTGCAGCAAATTCTGCAGGGATGCGGAAAGGTCCACACCGCCGGATTCTTCCACGCTCTGGGCCAGGCCGCTCATCATGTCGTAGAATTCGTTTTCGTGTTCAATGCCGGGCAAAACACCGGAAGAGAGGATAACCGGCAGGAAGAAGATGGCGCGGGCCAGGGTGCGGCCCTTGAATTCCTGGTTCAGGATAACGGCCACCACAAAGCTCACAACCAGCGTTGCAATGGTGTTGATGGCCATCTGGCCGATCTCTTCCACCAGCAGGGTGTTATATTCCGGGTCCACCATCAGGGCATGCTTGTAGTTGTTGATGCCCACGGGGGTCAGTTCGTAGCCTTCGCCGGGGATCAGCTTCACGTCGTTGAAGCTCATGACGAAGGATTCCACCATGGGCTTGGCCATGAAGATCAGAAAGCCGATGATGAAGGGCAGAATGAACCAGGTACCGGTGCGGGCACTGCGTGCCCGCATTGTCCTGTACACATTGTTGCCGGGGATGTAGATCCTGAAAGCATCCAGAATGCTGTCATACCAATGCTTGTTATTCATGGATCACTGCCCCCTTTCCACAGTGTAGTCGCGGGCTGCAATTTCAACGCCGCCTTCACTGTAAGCTTCGTTTGCGTAGTTCACATACACCTTGGTGCCGTCTTCATAGGTGGTAACGGCCACAAAGTCGCTCACCTGCTGATGGTCCACAATGCGCTGCTGGTTCAGGCCCTGCATATCCGCCTGGTAGCGGCTGATCATGGCCGTGGCGTCTTCCGCCCAGGAGCCGTAGTGGGAACCGAAGAGGCTGGAGTGTACGGTATCCTGCAGCACCTTGGCGTCTTCCGCCATGAAGGTGAAGTTCAGGCCGCCGCCGTATTCCACGCAGCGGAGGAATTCCTGATAATAGTCACCGGACAGGTTGATGGGTTCGCCCGTGTAGTCCTTCAGGCCATGGATGGCGATCTGGTAGAAGGGCACCATCTGGTCAATGAGGGAATACTTGGTACCGGTCAGGTCCATATCGGTGATGATATCGGCATAGGGCAGGGCGTAATCGTTACCCACCTTCACCATCACAGCCTGGCCGGCCGCCTTGGCGTCCAGCATGGACTGGATGTTCATTGCCTTCACTTCTTCGCGGTTGGTGGTATCCTTGGGGTTATAGTCGCCGCTGAGGAAGGAACCGATATCGCGGAAGGAGATACCGGCAGCGTCCGTTTCGTCCAGGAAGCGGATCAGGGTATCCGTCCGGTCCTTGGCATAGTCGGGGCGCACCAGGTAATAATCTTCCAGCCAGTCCTGGGGAATGTAGGTGATGGGGTCGTACCGGGTGATGACCACCTGTTCGCGGGTGGTATAACGGGCCGCATCGCCAAAGGGCACAAAGCCTTCGAAAATGCCGCTGTTATAGGCGAAGCAGGAAATGCCGTCCAGGAAGAGGTTCACATTCTTTTCCTTGGAGGAAGCAATCAGCTGTTCCAGGGCACTCTTGCCGCCCAGTTCGTTCAGCACGTTCACGCTCTGGATAACTTCCTGGGTCAGGCCGCCGTTCATCCAGCCGCTCAGGCGGACGTTCAGGTTCTTGATGCCCTTGTCCGTCAGCTGGCCGATGATTTCTTCAGCCTGGGCGAAGGTGGTGGTAGCAAACACGGAATCGATGGGCAGGCCGAACTTCACAACCGTCTTGTCAATGGCGCCCACCAGCTCCACAGATACCGGCACTTCTTCGCTGGCCTTCTGGTCCTTGAGCAGGTCGTTTTCACGCAGGTAATCGCCGTAAGCGTTGGCCATGTCCACATAATCGCCGCTGTTGATGAAGCGATAGCGGTGCACCACGGTTTCATCGGGAATGGCGGATTCAAACATGAACACCAGCTGGGCCGTCTTGGCAGATACGTTGTACTGGTCGCCATGAAGCACGTTGTACTTGGCACACAGCCAGTTGTAGCTGTTGTAGCGCATGCTGATATCGGCCTGCACGCCGCCAAAGGAGGTGGCGCCTTCCATGAAGCACAGGAAGGAAGCACCGTTCTTGGCCATACCGAACACGGGGAAGGTGTTGCGGGTTTCGTTGATCAGCTCGTCACGGCGGGTGGCATAGTCCCAGCCGTAGGTGTTGGCGTAGTAGGTGCTCTGCTGCAGCTTGCCGTTGTTCAGCTGGATCAGGGCGCCGCCGCCTTCGGGCACGAACATGAAGCCTTCATCCTCCGTGCCGGCTGCGCCGAACATGGGCAGGGGCGTCACATAGGTGATGGCATAGCCTTCGGTGTAGCGGATAGCGTCATAGGGAACTTCCACCACCAGGTCGCCGTCTTCCAGGCGGTACACCAGGGATACGTTGAACACGGAAGCGGAGCTTTCCTTGGCGCCGGCAACCAGCTGCATATCCAGATCATAGTCTTCCTGGGAATAGCCCACTTCGGCGAAGTACTCTTCGACCTTCTTCTTGACGTTTTCCTTCACGTCAGACTTGAGGATGTACAGGGGCTGTTCCACCACAGAAGGATACATGGCGATGATTTCGTCCTTGTTCTTCTTGGAGTCCAGCTTTTCCGGTTCATACAAGGCATAGTTGCTGGACAGCTTTTTCTTGGTGGACTTCTTCATCTGATCGGCAAAAGCGTCGTAGCGTTCCTTGGTGATGGCCTGAGGAATCAGGTACTGCTTTTCGATCTTACCGATGGCATAATCCACACGGATGGAGCCGTCTTCCAGCTGCTGAAGCTGGTAGTTGCCGTTTTCGATGGAATACTTGTAGTTGTTCATTTCCACTGCGCCGGCAGAGGTGCAGTAGGTAATGAGGGCCGTGGCCTGCAGGTTTTCCTTATGGGCACTGTTGGCCACTTTGTCATTGGCGGCGTCGGCGGGATTGGACAGCCATTCCACGCCGGTAGCCTTATCCACCACCTTGAAATGGGTGGTGGTGGGGTCCATTTCAAAGGAGAGATACTCGTTTTCCATGGTCAAAGGCTTGGAGTCGCCTTCGTAGTAGTAAATGGTGGGCTTATACATGTGGGGCGTTTCGTCCTTGGTGTACAGCGGAATGCCCACAAAAATCACCAGTGCGGCCAGCAGCGCCAGCACAATCACCCAGGGAAGCAAGCGCAAAATGAGACTCTTTTTCTTCATTTTCTTACTCCCTCCTTAATACAAACGGAATGCCACTTCGCGGTAGATGGAAACGAAGAAGCTCAGGGCGTCGCTCAGCAGGCTGAAGAACACCAGAATCAGGAAGATGATGATGCAGGCAGCCAGTACCGTAACCACCACGAAGATGGCCGTTTTTCCCGGGCTGTAGTCATGCACCTGCATCAGGCCGATGAATGCCAGCGCCAGGGAGTACACAACACTGACGCTCATCAGCACGGTGTAGAAGGCAGCTTCGTCAAAGGCAATGATGTTGGAGATGAACACCAGGGGCAGCTGAATCACGATATAGGGCACCAGCGCATAGCACATGGCGGTGTAAATATCGCTGAAGCGGCCTTTGCCGTCAAACAGGGTGGTCAGGCTCCAGTTGCCCAGGCACAGAATCAGGAAGGGCAGCAGCAGGGAGGCTGCCTGTTCAAACACGTTCACATACTGAAGCGGAGCGGTGATGAACTGGAAGTTGGTGTACATCAGCTTCAGCACGTGGGTGATCAGGAACAGGACCAGGAACGTGGTGGCCGCTGCGATGGAGCCCTTCTTTTCGTGGGCCAGATCCCAGAAGCCGTCAAAGGGATGGAAGCAAACATATTTGGCATACTTCAGGGCAGCTACATAGCGTTCCCACTTTTCCTTGCGGGCACTGCGCGCCATTTCTTTACTTAACGACTTGGTTGCGCTCATATGCTTCCACCTCCATCTTCTTTTTCTTGATCGACCGCAGCACCAGCGGAATGATCACAATCACCGCCAGCGCAATGGCCATCCAGCCAATGTTTTCTTCCACCCAGATCTTACGCCACAGGCGGAAGGCACGGCCGTAGTTGTCGCGGTCCATCGCCATTTCGAAATATTCCATGGCTTCGGTGAAGTTTTCCTGACGCATCAGGGCACGGCCGATGCCGATGAAGGCCAGGTTGTAGTTGGCGTTCAGCTTCAGCACTTCTTCCCACAGCGCGGCGGAGCCGTCATAGTCGCCCTTGAGGTAGGCTTCGCTGGCGTCATAGATCAGTTCGCCGTATTCGGTGGGAACAAAGACGGTGATGCTGCCTTCGTTCTGGTCCAGCACGAACAGGTCCTTCCCCATATGCTCGATGGAGATGGCGGAAGCGAACACGCCTTCGCTGTTGCCCAGAGAGCCGAAGGCCCACAGCATGAAGCCCTGGGAGTCATACCCGAACAGGCGGCCGCGGGTGCGGTCAAGGGCCACATAGATATCGTTTTCCAGCACGGTGATATCCACAAACTTGGTGGGGCCATGATAGTCCGTCATGGTTTCCTGCCAGTACAGTTCACCGATGGGAGGATAACGGTCGTTCTTGATGAGGATATCGTTGCCGATGCCGTTGAGGCGGCGGATGGGCTGGGCGTTATCCCACAGAAGATCATATTCACTGAAGGAAACGTTGGTGGCGTAGATGAAGGAATCTTCATCCATGTAGATGTTGCAGTATTCGGTGGGCACAAAGGATTCCTGCTGTGCCCGCTGCTCTTCGGTCATGAAGAAGGTTTTCCACACATAGTCCACCAGGCTGTAGGTTACCTTGTTGGCGCCCACATAGCCGGTGAATTCGCCGTTGGCCTCGAACTTCACCACACCCTTGTTCACGTTGGTGGCCAGGGTGAACACACGGCCGGAGTTATCCACCACCAGCTTGTTGGGCAGGAAGGACAGGCTCTGGTCGAAGGTGGTGTCGGCGGGCTTGGTGAAGGCCTGAATGAAGTTCAGGTTCTTGTCCACCTTCACCACACGCTCGTTGTTGGTGTCGGCAATGTACATATTGCCTTCTTCGTCCACGGCGATGTCATTGGGGTTATTGAGGGCGGTCACGTCGGTGCCGGCAATTTCCTTGATTTCCCGGCTGAGGGTGAAGTTGTTGCCGTCCCGGAGGATTTCCAGGATGCGGTTGTTGCCGGTATCCACCACATAGATGTAATCACCCTGGACGAACAGGCTCTGGGGCCGCTTCATGGGCACTTCCAGGCTCAGATCGCCGCTGTAGATCACATTGTTGACGCGGTAAGCGTCCGGCGATTCACGGATATCGGACCAATAGTCGTAGTTGTAGGTGTAAGAACTGGCGTAGCCGTCGTCTGCAGCCAATGCACTGCTGACGGAACTCATCATCAGCAAAGCTGCCATGACCAGCGCCAGAATCCTGATATTTGCTTTCACAAATCGTTCCCCCTTCTGAAATGAATGGAATGGCGGAAGCCGATGGCTTAGTCCTTGATACCGGAGCTGGCCATGGTTTCCAGGATCTGGCTCTGGCTCAGAATGAAGATCAGGATGGGCACGGACATAACCACAACGGTTACGGCCGCAGCCTGACCGGTACGGGCGATACCGCCTGCCTGGATCTGCTGGAAAGCGTACACCAGGGTTTTCTTGGCTTCGGAGTAGATCACCGTAGCAGCACTGGAGTTCCACAGGGACTGCACGCTGAAGATGATCACGGTCAGCCAGGCGGGCTTGACGTTGGGCATCACGATGCTCCAGAAGATACGGAATTCGCCGGCGCCGTCGATATGCGCAGCTTCAATCAGGGCGGTGGGCAGGCTTTCCATGAACTGCTTCATCATGAACAGGCCGATGGGGGCCGCGAAAGCAGGCAGCAGCAGCGCCCAGTAGGTGTCGATCATGCCCAGGCTGCTCATGATCACGTAGTTGGGAATGCCCGTTACGTAACCGGAGAACATCAGGGCGGTGACAACCACGTTGAAGAAGGTGCGGCCGCCGGGGAAATCATACTTGGCCAGCACGAATGCAGCCATGGAAGCGATGATCAGGTGGCCGAAGGTGCCGAAGAAGGTGATGAACACGGTGTTGAGCAGGTACCGGCTGAAGGGCACCCAGCTCTGCCCCATGGTGACGATCAGGTCGGAGAAGTTATCCAGCGTGGGGTGCTGGGGGAAGATCGTCGGGGGGAAGCGGAACAGTTCGTCCAAAGGCTTCAGGGCGGAACCGATGGCGAAGATCAGCGGGAAAGCCATGGCCAGGGCTACGATGCCCAGCAGCAGGTAAATACCGATGTCACCGGCGATGGAGCGGTTGGGATGGCGGCGCTTGATGAGGTGCTTCTTGGGCTTTTCAATCTTTTCGCCCCGCAGTTCGGCCAGGCGGTGCAATTCGTCCGCACGGCTCTTCTGGGTGGGCTTGAGGGGCCAGTTGGCGTGGATGTGGTTGTGCACCTTCACACCGGTATTCAGCATGAGCACATATTCCTTTTCATCCGCCATTTTCAGGGTGATGGTGGAGGTCATGCCGCCGTTGCGCACATTCTTGAGCGCACGGATGTGGGCATACTCGAATTCGAAGACGGTGTTGCCCTTTTTGTCGGTAAAGGTGGCGTTGTTCTGGCGGCAGTTCAGTTCGCCGGCGGCCACCTTTTTGCCCATGATATACAGGGTACCCTTGGATTTGATCAAATTTTCACTCATATCAGGTACCCACCTTTTCCAATGCAGCAGAAATGGCTTTCTTGCTGATAATCATGACCAGGAACAGCAGTGTAGCAATGGCGGAGGCATAACCCATTTCGAAGCGGCTGAAGCCGTAGTCGAACAAGTGGGTTACAACGGTGCGGGCAGCATAGTCCGTGGAGGGATAGCCGGCCAGGGCACGGGGCACGTCGCACACGTTGAAGGCGGAGGTGATGCTCATCACGGCGCCGAACAGCAGCATGGGCTTCATGCTGGGCAGGGTGATGTGGTACAACTCCTGCCAGCGGTTGCGCACGCCGTCCACATAGCCCGCTTCATACATACTCTTGTCGATGCCCTGGAAGCCGGCCACGAAGGAAAGGAAGCCGGTGCCCATGCTCATCCACAGAATAACGATGATCAGAACAGGCATGATGTAGTTGGGGTCCGTCAGCCACAGCAAGGGAGCGTCGATGAAGCCGAAGTCCATCAGGATGGAGTTCAGATAGCCGTACGCGTCGCCGCGGAAGATGATGGAGAAGATGGTGTAGGCGTTACCGGCAATACTGGGCGCATAGAAAATCACCACGGCAATGGCGCGCAGCCACTTGGGAAGCTCGTTGATGAACCATGCGAACAGGAAGGACATGATGTAGCCCACAGGGCCGGTAATGACGGCGATAACGAAGGTATTTTTCACTGCCGTCAAAAACACTTCGTCCTGAAGCACCAGGTTGATGTAGTTCTGCACACCCACAAAACGGGCAGGCTCCAGAATGTTGTAGTAGGTGAAGCCGTAGTAAATGGACGTACAGATGGGAAGAATGAAGAACGTGAAAAACAGAATGGCATAGGGCGCCAGGAACAGGTAGCAAACCTTCTGGCGTTTGGCCTTTTCCCAGCCGTAGCGCAGCTTGTTCGCCTTCATGTCGAAGTAGCGCTTGCTAAAGGACTTAGACTGCATAGTACTCATTGCTTTCCCTCCTCTCACTCAAGCGGCAGGCCGAATTCACGGCGCTTGATCTTGATTTCTTCGTTAATCGTACGGGTATAGGTCAGCAGCGTCTCACGGGGATCGTCCTTGTCGTTGATGACCTTGCGGATGGCGTTGGTCATATGACGGGTGGTGGAATAGCCGCCGGCGATTTCCGGGAAGCCCACGCCCCAGGACTGCATTTCCTGCAGCACCTTCAGCTGATCTGCGCTCCAGGCCAGCTGGGTGAGGGCGTCGCGGTTGGCGGTGGCGTAACGGGCGGAGGAGCCCAGCACGCTTTCCATTTCACGGCCAAAGCGCACCTGCGCATCAGCGCTGACCCACCACTTCATGAATTCCCAGGCGTTCTTCTTCACTTCTTCATCATCGGTAGCCACCATGATGCAGCAGGCGCCGTTGGCATGGACGGAGCGGTCAATGCTGCCGTCCTGCTGCAGGGTGCCGGGATAGAGGGTGAAGTCCCACAGGCCGCGGATTTCGGGGGCGGAAACAGCCAGGGTGTTGTACAGGCTGTACTGGCCTACTGCCACCGGCATTTCACCGGAGCGGAAGCGGCTGACGAAGTCGTACACCGTGGGCAGGCCGTAGTCGTTGTAGAGGCTGGTGTACAGCTTGAAGGCGGCCACGCCCTCTTCGCTGTCAATGAGGGTCTTGGTTTTGTTTTCGTTATAAATCTGGCCGCCGTACTGATAGATCAGCGCGTTGAAGCCGGACATATCCACGTTGGAAATATCGGGGAAGGGCACGCCCACGCTCATGTTGTTGCCCTGGATGGTGGGCAGCATGGCAATCAGGTCTTCCCAGGTCTGGGGGATTTCCAGGCCCAGTTCTTCCAGCACGTCCTCGCGGTAGAACAAAACGGAGAACAGCTGGGTTTCGGGCAGGCCGTACACGCCCTTGTGGGTGCCGTCGTCATAGGTGAGGGGATCCAGTGCGCTCTGGTAGAAGGGCTTCACCACTTCTTCAAAGTCTTCAAACTGGGTCAGATCCTCCACAGCGTTACGCATGGCGTAGTTCACGGCGAACCAGCCGTCGATGGTGAGCACCACGTCGGGGCCGTTGCCGGCCACCACGGCGGTGAGGATGGCGTCTGCCTGAACCAGCTTCACGTTCACCTTGATGCCGGTCTTGGGGGTGAAGGTATCGTCCACCATGGTTTTCAGTACGTTAGACTGGTCACGGCCGGTAACGATCCACACTTCGATCATGTCTTCCGCATCTTCGTCATACACATCGCCCAGGTTGTTGTAATCCACAAAGTAGGAAGCAACGCAGGCCTTGATTTCATGGAAGGTGCGGGTGAAGAAGTTATCGTTCATGGCAGGCAGCTTGGCGCTTTCGCCATGGATGAAAATCCGGTCCACATCCAGCTTGGTTTCCGCCATGTTCTGCTGAGCGGTACCGAAGGAGGTGATGTTGTCCTTGAAGTTGGAGAAGGACTGGGTGATGCGTTCGTTGCGGTCCACAAACTGTTCCAGCTGCACAGCCAGGGTCTGGGCCACGGCCACACGGTCGTTCTTCTGACCGGTGAGGGCCACGGTATCGTCCACCAGCTTATACAGGCGCTTGGATTCCAGGTCCATGGCCTCGATCACTTCGGGATACACGCCGGCCAGGTTATAGTCGCGGTAACGGTCGGGGGTAACGCCGGTGAGCACCAGCACCTTGCGGTAAATCTGGTTGAGGCGGTAGATACTGTCTTCCATTTCCTTGAGCACGCCGCCCATTTCGCCCAGCGTGGCTTCCAGGCGGATGGTGTGCTGGCCCTTGGTCAGGTAGAAGCGATAGGGCGTACCCTGATCGTCAGCCAGGGTGTGCATATCCCAGGCAGTATTATAGGAAAAAGCAAGAGAGCTCATGGCGTCGAAGGGAATTTCGCCGTCAATGTAAACGGAGCGGCAGGAAATAGAGCCGCGGGAATACATCTGCCGGGCCTTGATGGTGATATTGTAATAGCCGTCTTCCGGCACTTCGAACGTCCACTGGATCCACTGGCCCGCATTGTTCCAGGGATCGCCGCCGATGTAGTTGAGCACGGTGTGGGCCACATCGTTGGGCACGGTGGCGGGGGAAGAACGGTCATACCGGGCATAGAGGGAAGGAGAAGAGCGCAGGTCCGCCGCTTCGCCTTCGATGGTTTGCAAATAGGCCTTGCCTTCTTCCGTCATGGTCACTTCAGGCTGGGCCGCCAGGTATGCGTCATAGGTCTGGTACTCTTCGGTGGGCACCAGCGTCAGGCTGCGGATGATGACAGGCTCGTTCACCGCTTCAAAGGACAGGGTGTTTTCGCCGGCCTTGAAGAAGAACTGATAGGGCGCCGTTTCATAGCCCATATCATCCCGGCAGAAGGCCGTCTGGTATTCATACTTTTCCGTCTGGGAGGGACGGATGTCGTTGCCCTGGTTGTCCTTTTTCACCGGGCCGGCATCCACCCACAGCCGGGAAAAGCGAAGCGTATCGGCGCCGGCAAAGGGCAATACATCATTGATATAGATGGCCCTTTCCACGTCCACACCGCGGGATTCTACCGTCAGGTATTCCATGCGCACGGTGTACATACCATCCTGGGGCACAGTCACCTTCCAGGTGGTATAGTCGCCATCCTGGGTTTTCACCTGGGGCTGGCCGTCGGCATCGTTTTCCAGGGTGCCATCGCCTTCAAAGGCGGCCACATCCACGGGAATTTCTTCGCTGCCCGTTCCAACACCGGTGTAATTCTTCAGGTAGTTGGAATAGGTATCGCTGCGGCCGATGCCCTCGACGTCAGTAGAAAGGTCCACCCCTTCATACTTTTCGTGGAAATCCTGCGATCCCTGGTTCAGCAAAAGGACCGCAGCAACAACAATTGCCACGATCAGAATGCAGGCCAGAATACGCCACATTTTCTTCGACATACTTCGCCTCTCCTGTTGCATTGACATGACGTCAATTTAGTTTGAACGGCATGATTGCCACACACCAAGCACAGCGCCCGTACATTTTGGGGACCAAAATAACGGGCGCAGCTTCGGTAAATGTACCATCATTATAGGGATATTCTGCAAATTTGTCAACAACTTCTCCCTTTTTTTATCACTTTTGTACACATTTCGTGCAGTATATGGTATTTTCGGCCCTCATCCGCCCATTTTGTATGACGTTTTCATACAATTCTGTGTCAATTCCGTAAAGAGATTATTTTGCCCGTTTCATGCTATGAAACTGTATCCCCCGATATGCCCTTACAGCTTGCTTTCGTCGTATACAATCACGGCGGTGCCGTCCGGGCCATAGGGATGCTGCAGGGCATGGGCCTGGCCGTCAAAATACACATATTCCTGATCCTTTTCCCGTCGGCCTTCCAGCAATTCCCCGCAGCCGGCAATCAATATCTCCAGATGGCTGCCGGGCAGATAATCCCGGGCATGGCCATGGAGAATACGGTCAAAGGCATGGCCGTGGTTTTTCTGCAGCGCTTCCAAGGTTTCCTTCAGCTCCCGGATAGAGGTGCTGTCCTCCAGCTGCATCCACAGATGGGTGTTGACGCCATCCCCTGTGAACAACAGCCGCTTTTCCCGGCACAAAAGGCCCACGGAGCCGGGGGTATGCCCCTTCAGGGATACCACCTCCAGCGTTACGCCGCCCAGGTCAAACACCTGCCCCAATGCCATCATCCGGAAGGGACAGGGCATTTTGCCGAACTTTTTGAAATCCTCCTCCATAAACGCAAAATGGGAATAAGCCAGCTTTTCGTCTGCGGGATGCAGCCAGGCTTCCTCAAAAAAGATATTCCCGCCGATGTGGTCGCAGTGGCCGTGGGTGTTGATCACCGTTACCGGCAAGTCCGTCAGGCTGTCCACAATCTGTTTCAGGTCCTCCAGCCCGTTCATGGTGTCAATCAGGGCGGCGCCCTTCTCCCCCACCAGCAGATACCCGGTGCTCTCCCCCGCATCGTCAAGGAGGTAAAGCCCCTTTTCCATTTCCCGGATGTTTGCCCGCATATTCCTTTCTCCTTTCTGAAAAAGAAAAGAGAATGCACACTGCACTTCTCTTTTCCTATTATATTATATGTTGGTTATCTTTCCGCTTCTTCCATTCTGCAGATGCAGCCGTTATCCACCATCGCCTGCAGCTTCACAGCCACACGGGGATCGTATTTTTCTTTCTGGGCCACAATTTCCGCAGCCGCTTCCTGGAAGGTCATCACCCGGTTATAGCCCCGGTCGCTGGTCATGGCGTCAAAGGAGTCCGCCACCATCAGGATGCGGGCCGCCAGGGGAATTTCGTCCCCCTTCAGCCCCTGGGGATAGCCGCTGCCGTCCATGCGTTCATGATGCATGAGGGTGATGTTGGCAATACGGTCGCCGTACTTGGGGCGCAGGATGGTGGCGCTGTCCTGGGGATGGCGCTTCACCAGGGCATATTCCTCTTCCGTCAGTTTGCCCATCTTGCGCAGGATGCTGCCGGGCACATTGCACTTGCCCACGTCATGGAACAGGGCCGCCACCACAAACTCTTCCAGCTCAATATCCTTCAGTTCCTCTGCCATGGCCTCGTACAGGTGCACCGCATAGCGCATCACCGCCCGGCTGTGGCGTTTGGTATTGTGGTCGTATTCATCCACCCGCTTCAGCAGCGCCTGCAATTCCCTCTGCCAGTAGTCCTGCTCGTCAAAGGCGGGACAGGTGGACACATACAAAAGCAGGGCCTCCTCCAGGCAGCGCATCAGCACATTCTGCTCCAGGCTCTGGGTGTAAAAGCAATCCCCGGGGCCAATGCGGCGCACATCGTTTTCCCCCAGCACGATTTCCATTTCGCCCTCGTGGACAAAAAAGAATTCCAGATCGCCGGGGTTTTCCGCCGGATACAGCCAGGCCGTTGCACCGCGGGTGACCTTTTGCGTCATCACCTCAAAATTGCCCTTCTTGGCAAGCAGCGTCAGCCACTGGTTTTCCCCGCCCTGACCGGCGCTTTCTGCCGCCGTGTGCAAATACAGCCCCTTCATCGTTTTTACCTGCCTTTTGTTTTTGAAAAATTGCGCCTCAGCCAAAGCCGGGGCGCAGTTGATATCGGGTTTTGAAGATACGGTCAGATCACGTTGATGACCCGCAGGGGATCCACATCCACATACTGGCCGTCGATATAGTAGGTGGTATAGGTGCACTGCACCGTAGCGCCGATCATATCCGCATAGGCGAACACAGGGGCCACCACAGCGGCAACAGCGGCCTGCAGCCAGTCAATATCGTCATAGGGCGTTTTCTGGGCAATGCGCACCAGCTGTTCCACCCGGCGATTGGCATTATCCACCATGCGGTACAAGGTCTGGATCTGCAGCTGGCGAATTTCTTCCTCCGCCTTTTCAGCCTTCTTTTCCAGCTTTTCTACCATTTTATCCACTTTGGCGCTGTAATTGCATTCGGCAGCAGCGGAGAAAGTGAATACACTCATCAGCAGGCACACAGCCAGCAGCATACTCAGAAACTTCTTCATAACTATTCTCTCCTGTTTCATGGTCGCCCCGTCAGGCGATGGTCGTCCAGCCTTTTTATGCGCATCCGCTATGCCGCTTCCCACAGCAAAGCGGATTTTTCAACTTTCACAGGCTCATCATAACTCATTTCCTTCCGTTTGTCAACCACGTTTTTCACTCAGATAGTTACATTTTCGTTTCGTTTCGCAACCAGATCCGTAAACTTGGCTGTTTTTATACCATTTTTTCCATCTTTTCTGCGATTGATTACATTTGCATTCCGGTTCATGTAACTGTTTTCCGTCACTCAGGAATCACAATGTCTTCATTGGGCAGGAAGGCGCCGGGCAGGTACACCGCCCCCGCCAAGGTATCCGGCTGGGCCCCGGCCACCAGAATCTGCACCTTTTTCACGCCCTGCAGGCGGCACAGGCTGTTCACCAGGGCATAAATGAGCTGCTTTTCCCGGCTGCCGTCCATGTCCGCTGCCAGGGATACAAAATTTTCCGAAAAATTGAGAATCAATGTATCTTTGCTCAGCGCCACGCCAATCAGGTCCGCATCCCGGAGGGTTTCGGGCAATACCGCCCCCAGCCCTTCCACGCTGTCGTATTTCTGGCTGCCCCGGATCAGCTGGTTCACAATGGCGCGCACACTGCGGCTTTCGTAATAGGGCACCGTGCGCTCCACCTTCCGCAGCATCCCGCCGTTTTCGGCAAAATACAGGGTGCAGGTGGACAGAAGGAAGGCGTCAAAGTCTCCCCGCTCCATCAGCCCGTCTTCAAAACGGATGGTCTCCCCTGCCCCCACATAGGTGCCGGAAGGGGTCAGGGAGGTGATCATCTCCTCACCGATATGCATTTCCACCCCGTCCACCCCGGGCAGGAAGGTGGAAATGGTGTACACAAGGCTGGCCACCATCACGCTTCTTGTGATGCCCTTTTCAATGATGGCCCCGTTGAAGGCAGTATCGAAATACAGGATGGCCCGGCGGCTGCCGTTTACCTCCTTCACCTGCGGCGCTTCCACCATATAAGCGGAAAAATCGGGATAGGAGGGCAGCCCCTCCATGGTTTCCGGCCCGGCCTGGAGGGCTTCCAGCAGGGTTTCAATCATCCCCCCGGCGCTCATATCCGAAAAGGACAGGGGCCTTGCCTCGCACAATACCCCCCTGGCCCCGGCTGCAGGATAATACAGCGGGGCGGTGATGGTGGTGCGGGCGCCTTCCTTTCGCGCAGCGGCACGGCTCCACATCACGCTCAGGTCATCCCGGGTGTTTTCCTGAAAACAGCCCGCCGGCAGCGTGGCCGCCACATCCAGCCCCGGCTGCACCCCGGCAATCAATACGTTCACATACTGAATATCGCCGAACTGGCACAGGGTGTTGGTGATGGCCTGGCACACGGTGAACAATTCCTCATGGGAAAGCCGAAGGGCGGAAGGGGCCAGGCTCACCGTGGCCACATTGCGGGATACCTCCACCGCTTCCGTACCGGAAAGGGATACGTGTTCACTCAAAGGCAGGGCGTTTTCTGTACCGGGATGGTCAAACAGAAGCCGGCACATCTTTTCCGCACTGTGGCGGGAAACGGACAGTTCCGCCGTGCCGGGTACCGCCGTCAGCCGCAGCCCGTCCGCAGAGGGCAGGTAAAACAGCACCGTCCGCTGCGCTGTCTGCAGGCTGTCGTTTTCCGGCACCAGGGCTGGCTGCGCCGCAGGGGGCAGCGTGATGTGGGCCGCAGGCGCATCCTTGGCGGCACAGCCCGAAAACAAAAGCGTCACGCCCATCATCAGCGCCACCAGGCGGGATAATTGCTTCTTCATCGTATCATTCCTTTGCCATCATACTGCAAAGCGTATCATAGCTGATTTTCCACACGCCCTCTTCCCGCACAAGCTGCAGGGGAAAGCCGGGCAGGGTCCAGTCGTCCTGGGCCAGGTGCAAAGAAAGCTGCGCCGTCACCGTGGCCCTGGTGCCGTCCCAGGATACCGTACCGGGGGCCAGGGTATAGCCGGTCAGCACCGGGCCTGCCCCCATTTCCTCCAGCAGTGCCTCCTCGGAAGGCCTGCCGGAAGACGCCATACAGGCAATCAGCTGGCTAAAATCCCGGCCCATCCAGGAAGACAGTATCCGTCCGGCAGCGTTGTGGGGGGTGTACAGGCTGTTTTCGCTGCGGCAAAGCGCGGGCAGGGGCATATCGCTGCCGTTCTGGTACAGGTAATCCTCCGTCAGCCGCAGAGAATTGCCCTGCACCTGATTGCGGTAAATCAGCACCTGCACCCGGGTACACAGCCCGGCTTCCGTCAGGGTGGCGGAAAGGGCGTCCAGGCATAACTGCCGCTCCTTTTGCACCGTCTGCTGCTTTTCTTCCCCGGTCAGTTCGCTGCGCTCTGCGCTGTAGCCGGACAGGAACCGCTCGTTCAGCGTCACAAACAGGGTATCCCCCTGCCTTGCCACCGCCAGCACCTCTGTCCCCTGGGGAAACAGGGGCGACAGGCTGGCAGAAGTGGCCGCCGGGCCGCCAATCAGGCCACGCACCAGCGCCATTTCCGCCGTTTCGTCCCGGCCCACGGTCAATTGCCGCTGCTCCGGGGCCAGATAATCCGTGCCCCCCAGCCGGAAATACAGGGCATACACATTCTCTTCTCCCGCCAGGGCAGACGCATCTGCCGTAACAATCATTCCCTGGGCAGAGGCTGCCTTTTCCTGCACAGGCGCTGCCCCGCAGCCGGAGAGCACCAGGCAGACCAGCGGCAGGATGATCCATTTCATTTTCTTCATTTGGGATTGGGCTCCTCCCCGATGCACCACGAGCGCAGCTTGGTCACCGTTCTTTCCAGGGCGTCCCGGCTGTCCCCCCAGGGCTTATCGGCATTGCGATAGTCAAATTTCAGGGTAAAGCCTTCCAGGTCCCCCTCCAGCTTTACCAGGCTGGCTGCAGTGGCATTACACAAATCCTCAATTAAATCCTTCAGCATCTGCCCGCTCATTTCGCAGGCCGCCATTTCCATCAACAGCGCCGCATCGGGCAGGCACACCCCCCGGGAGGCGGCAAAGGCACGGCGGAAGGCAGAATCGTTCTGATACAGGTGCAGGAAGGTATAGGCATAACGCTGCATGTTTTCATCAATGCTGTCGCACAGGATGCAGGTGCTGCCCATTTCCCGCAATTGCTTTGCCGCCCGCAGAATATCCTCCTTGCCCCCGGCCTTCCCCATCATGCGCTTCATCAGCGGTGCGCCGCTTTCCTTCCTGGCGCCGTCTTTGGCGGTGTCAAAAGCGGAAAAGGCCTTTTTCATGGTGGTCTTCAGGTGGGTGTGGCACATCAGGGCATGGCCCAGCTTGTTTTTCTTTTCCGTCAGCATTTTGTGATGCCGCTGGCAAAAACCCTTTTCGTTCACCTGGATGCGGGTATCCGGCTCCATCACCGAAGCCCCCAGATACCGGTCCACATCCATCAGTTCCACCTTGCGCCGCAGAGCGCACAGGGGACATTCGCCGTTCAGCTTCATGGCATCCCACACCGGAATGGTGTCAATGTGGTAACGCATGGAGTCACCCCTTCAGTCATGTTTATTTATTCTGCGGCATACACTTTCCCTGAAACAAGGGAGGGAAGGCCATGCGCAGCGGAAAAATACGAATCAAGCGATACAAATCCAGCCGCCGGAGGGGCGTTTTTCTGCTCATACTCAGCGTGCCGGTGCTGCTGGCGGCAGGCTTTTTCCTTTTTCGTCAGGGAGTAATCTCCCTTCCCTCTTTTTCCGGCATTGCCCTGTCCCAGGCCGATATGCAGCAGCAGACCCGGGTGCTCACCCTGCCCGGGGCCACCCATTTTGCCCTGCAGCTGGGCGCCTTTTCCGAAAAAGGCGGTGCCGACGCCCTGGCCCAGGATTATCAGGGCAGGGGCGCCGGCTGTTATATCTGGCATCAGGACGGGTACCGTGTGCTGGCTGCAGCCTATGAAACCCGGGAGGACGCCCGGGCCGTACAGCAGCGCCTGATGGACGCCCATGGGGTGGACGCCTATCTGTACACCCTTACAAGAAGCGAAGTAACCCTCCGCCTCACCGGGCAGAAGGCCCAGCTGGATGCCCTTTCAGATGCGTATGATCTGTGCGTGCAGCTCACCGCCACCCTGGCCCGGCTGTCTGAGGAGCTGGACAGCGGCAGCATGAACGAAACAGAAGTGCGTTCCGCCCTTTTATCCCAGCAGGAAACGGTGGCCGTGCTCAATAGCCGGCTGCTTTCCCTGTTTTCAAAGGAAGAGCATCCTGCCGTATCCGCCCTGACAAAGCTGATGGAAAGTGCCCTCTCGGACATTTCCGCCGCCTTGGACGCAGCCAATGCCACACGCCTTGGCAGCCGGGTGAAATACTGTCAGCTGCATTTATTGTGCAGTCTGGAACAGTATGTGAGCAGCCTGTCTCCCTGATCAGCGGGAAGGCGGGTTGCACTTGGGGCAGCGGATCAGGTTTTTGAAGCTGGTGGTATTCAGATCGGAATAATAGAATTCACTCAGGGGCCAGTACTGCTGGCTCACGGCCTCGCAAATGGGCGAATTGTGATAATACTTACCGCCGTCGGCGTTGTAATACAGTTTCAGCGCATCGGTGTCCTGAGGTTCAGGGGTGGGGGTTGCCGGCGCCTTGGTGGAGGCAATGCGCATACTTTCCTGCTGGGCCCGGGCCTGTTCGGCCTCTTCATCCACCACGGTGCCCCCCAGGGACTGGGGATCCACATACCACACATCGTTCACCCGGAACATCAGCACCTCCATCCGGTTCACCACCGTATCGCCGGTGCCCTGGTTGAGGAAGGTTACCTTCACCGTCAGCGTGCGGCTGGTATCCGCTTCGCTGCCCGCCACATTTTCAACCAGATAGGTGGTGGGCACACGGTTCATCATCAGGTTCCACAGTTGGCCTTCCGGGTTTTGCTGTTGCTGCACCCAGGAGGGTGTGCACAGGGCTACCATGCCGGGGATATTGCTGTTGGCCCATTCTGTCAGGAAATTTTCCAGCTGCTTCTGGGCGGCGGGAACAGCGTTTTCTTCAATTACATAGGAAGTATCCGGCACAGGGGTGGTGGCATTGCTGGCCAGGTAAGCGCTCAGGGCGTCGGTATTGGCCTTGTCGGTAAACTGGCCGGTCTGGTTCCTGGCGGTGGAGGAAGCCGCACGGCTCTCCGGCGTCTGCATACCCAATACCAGCGCCAGGCCAATCACCGCCATCAGCGCCACATAGGCAATGGTAAGGGTGGAACGGGCACCGTGGGCAAATACGTTCATAATCCACATGGCGGCCACGCAAATGGCGGCTGCCCCCAGAAAGATCAGCCGGATCACATTGTTTTCAATCAATAATGCCAGCAAAAACAATACCGGCAGCACCACCGTCACCATCACCGACAGCCAACCGGACCGGCGCACTTTGCTTTCCTTCCGGGGTGTGCTGCCGCCCATGGGGGCAGCGGCCTGCAGGGATTTTTTGTTTTTCATATTATTCAGCGGCGCAGAGGCATAATGACCGCGGTTTCCATTCATCCAAGGTACTCCTTTCCGTCTTCAGAGCCAATAGGTGCACACAAAAGTATAACACATCGTTAACAGAATTGTAAACTGTTTTGAATAAAAATGTCGTATTTTTCCCTCCTTACTGATTCAACGCAGCAGCCGCCTTTTCTCTTCCCCAAAAAATTGGGGCAAAGGTGTGGCAGCCGGCAAAAAAGCAGGAAAAAACGGTTGACGAAAGGGGCCGAACTGCCTATAATGTTAAACGTTTGAGTATTTTTCACGGAAGGGAGACAGATCATGAACCAGCGGGACGTAGCCGGCGCCATGCACCGGCTGGAGCTGCTGCGAAAAATCCGCATCCGGCGCATGATGGCCAGCCTTGGCATGCATCCCGGCCAGCCCCGGATGATGGAATTCATCCACGCCCATCCCGGCTGCACCCAGCGGGAGGTGGCCCGGGACCTGGACATCACCCAGGCTTCCGCCGCAGCCAGCCTGAAAAGGATGGAAAAGGCGGGGCTTTTGCAGCGACTGCAGGATGAAAAGGACAGCCGGCGCAATTGCCTCACCCTGACGGAAAAGGGCCTGAACAGGATGCTGCAGGGCCGCAGCGAAATGGAAAGGCTGGACAAGGAAATGTTCCAGGGGCTGACACAGGCCGACATGGAGCAGTTCAAGGCCCTGTGCGACAGGATGTTTGACAGCCTGGCCGACGATACCACCAAAGACCTCAATATCTGCCGCCTGCACAAGGAAGCGGACGGCCCCATTACAATACAGGAGGAATAAACAGCCGTGCAATTTTTTCGTTTGCTCAAGTACGCAGGCAAGTACAAAAAGTACCTGATCCTGTGTCCCCTGGTGATGATCGGCGAAGTGGTGATGGAAATGCTGCTGCCCATGCTCACCGCAACGCTGATTGACGAAGTAATCCCCCAAAGCGCCGAAACGGGCAATCTGTCCCGGGTGCTGCTCTACGGCGGGCTGATGCTGCTCATGAGCGTCATTTCCATGGGCTTTGGTATGGCAGGCAGCCGCTTTTCCGCCCTGGGCGGCATGGGCTTTTCCCGGAACCTGCGCCAGGCCATTTTTGAAAAGGTGCAGAAGTACTCCTTCAAAAACATTGATAAGTTTTCCACCGCCTCCCTGGTCACCCGCCTCACCACCGACGTCAACCAGACCCAGATGGTGGTGATGATGCTGGTGCGCATGGCAGTGCGCAGCCCCATTATGATGGTGATGGCCGTGGTGATGGCATACCGCATGAACCCCACCATGATGCCCATTTTGCTGGTGGCAGCCCCCATTTTGCTGGTATGCATCATTGTGATCATGAGCAAAGCTTTCCCCCGCTTCCAGATCATGATGAAAAAGTACGACGCCCTCAACGCCTCCGTCCAGGAAAACCTGATCGGCATCCGGGTGGTGAAGGCCTTCGTGCGAGCCGCCCATGAAAAGGAAAAGTTCGAAGCCTCCGCCGACGACGTGACCGCCACCCAGCGTGCCGCGGAAAAGATCGTCATCTGGAACGGCCCCATCATGTCCATCCTGATGAACGCCTGCGTGATCGCAGCACTTTGGCTGGGCGGCAATCAGATCATCGGCGGCCACATGCAGATGGGCGCCCTGTCCTCCTTCATCACCTACATGATGCAGATCCTGATGAGCCTGATGATGCTGTCCTTCCTGTTTGTGTCCTTCGTCATGGCCCGGGCTTCCATCACCCGTATCTGCGAAGTGCTGGATGAAGAAGTGGACATCAAAAACCCCGAAAATGCCGTCACCGAAGTGAAGGACGGCTCCATCGTGTTTGAAAACGTGGGCTTTTCCTACGCCGGCGACAAAGAGAACCTGGTGCTGGAAAACGTGAACCTTACCATCCATTCCGGCGAAACCATCGGCATCATCGGCGGCACCGGCAGCGCCAAATCCACCCTGGTGTCCCTCATTCCCCGCCTCTATGACGTGACCCTCGGCAAGGTGCTGGTGGGCGGAAGGGACGTGCGGGAATATGACATGCACGCCCTGCGGGATCAGGTGGCCATGGTGCTGCAGAAAAACGTTCTGTTCTCCGGCTCCATCAAGGACAACCTGCGCTGGGGCAACGAAAACGCCACCGACGAAGAAATCGTGGCCGCCTGCCAGGCTTCCGCTGCCGACGACTTCATCCGTTCCTTCCCCGAACAGTACGACATGGACCTGGGCCAGGGCGGCGTGAATGTATCCGGCGGCCAGAAGCAGCGCCTGTGCATCGCAAGGGCCCTGCTGAAAAAGCCCAAGATCATCATCTTTGACGACGCCACCTCCGCCGTGGATACCGCCACCGACGCCCGCATCCGGGAAGCGCTGCGCAGCCATATGCCCCAGACCACCAAGCTCATCATTGCCCAGCGCATCACCTCCGTCATGGATGCGGACCGCATCATGGTGCTGGATGACGGCAAGATCATGGACTTTGGTACCCATGACGAACTGATGAACCGCTGCGAAATCTACAAAGAAGTTTATACTTCTCAGCAAAAGGGGGTGGCCTGATATGCCTCCGCATGGCCCCATGAAAGCCCCGGCAAAGCCCAAGGATATGAAAGGCACTTTCAAGCGCCTGCTTTCCCTGATGGCCGGTGCAAAACACAAGCTGATCCTGGTGCTGCTTTGCACGGTGGTCACCACCGGCGTTTCCTCCTTCGGCATTTACCTTCTGCAGCCCGTGCTGAAAACATTGGAATCCCTGGCTGCCGAATACAACCAGACGGGTGTCTGGCCTGCCATGGGCGGGCTGATCACCCTGCTGTCCCTGATGGCCGGCATGTACCTTGTCAGCATCATCTGCCAGTATTCCGCCAACCGCATCATGATGATGGTGTCCACCGGCATCCTCAACCGGGTGCGCAAAAACATGTTTGACCATATGGAAGATTTGCCCATCCGCTATTTTGACGGGCACACCCACGGCGAAATCATGAGCCGCTACACCAACGATACCGACACCCTGCGGGAATTTTTCTCTTCCACCTTCCCCCAGGCTGCCTCTTCCCTGCTGTCCATCCTGTTTGCCTTGTTCTTCATGCTGCGGCTCAGCGGATGGCTGACCCTTCTGGTGGTGCTTCTCATGCCGCTGATGATGTTCATCACAAAGACCATCGGCGCCCGCTCCGGGAAAAACTTTGTGGCCCAGCAAAAGGCCGTGGGCGCCCTCAACGGCTACATTGAAGAAACCATCGAAGGCCAGCGGGTGGTGCAGGTGTTCTGCCACGAAGAAAAGGCGCTGGAAGAATTCGGCAAGCGCAATGAAGACGTGCGCGTGGCCGGCACCCGGGCCCATACCTTCGCCGGCCTTCTGGGCCCCGTGATGAATAACCTTAGCCACATCAATTACGTGCTCACCACGCTCCTTGGCGTCATCATGATCATCGTGGGCAAGGGGAACCCCACCTCTATCTTTGCCCTGGAAATTGCCACGCTGCTGGCTTTCCTGCCCATGATCCGCCAGTTCTCCCAGCCCATTTCCAACCTGGCCCAGCAGTTCAACACCGTCATGCTGGCCCTGGCTGGTGCAGAACGGGTGTTTGAAATTATGGACGAGCCCGTAGAAGAAGACGAAGGCTACGTCACGCTGGTGAACGCAAAGAAGGACGAAAACGGAAACCTCACCGAAAGTGAGACCCGCACCGGCCTGTGGGCATGGAAGCATCCCCACACCGCCGACGGCAGCGTCACCTACACCGAGCTTAAGGGCGACGTGGTATTGGAGGACGTCACCTTCGGCTATGTGCCGGAAAAAACGGTGCTGCACAATATTTCCCTCTATGCCCGCCCCGGCGAAAAGATCGCCTTTGTGGGCTCCACCGGCGCCGGCAAAACCACCATCACCAACCTCATCAACCGCTTCTACGACATCCAGGGCGGCAAAATCCGCTATGACGGCATCAATATCGAAAAGATCAAAAAGGATGACCTGCGCCGCTCCCTTGGCATGGTGCTGCAGGATACCCACCTGTTCACCGGCACGGTGAAGGACAATATCCGCTACGGCAAGCTGGACGCCACCGACGAAGAAATCTACAAAGCCGCCAAGATTGCCAACGCCGATTTCTTCATCCGCCACCTGCCCCAGGGCTACGATACCATGCTCACCGGTGACGGCGCAAACCTCTCCCAGGGCCAGCGCCAGCTGCTGGCCATTGCCCGGGCCGCCGTGGCCGACCCGCCGGTGCTCATTCTGGACGAAGCCACCTCCTCCATCGATACCCGCACCGAAGCCCTCATCGAAAAGGGCATGGACGCCCTGATGAACGGCAGAACTGTTTTCGTCATAGCCCACCGCCTGTCCACCGTGCGCAACTCCCAGGCCATCATGGTGCTGGAAAAGGGCCGCATCATTGAACGGGGCGACCATGACGACCTCATCGCCCAGCAGGGCAAGTATTACCAGCTCTACACCGGTATGTTTGAACTTTCCTGACGGGTTCATCCCATCAAAAAACCCGGCTGCACAAAATGCAGCCGGGGATTTTTTTATTCGGTTTATTCTGCCATGGCAGCAAAGAACACCTTCCGGCCGTTTGCCCGGATATCCGCAGCCAGTTGATGCATCTTTTTCACCGGCATGGCGGCCGTCACAATGCGGCATACGCTGCCGTCCTGCTCCGCTTCTTCCGCCTGGAAAAGGCCGGCGTCCTGCCCGTCCACACGCACATAATAGCGGCTCAGGCAGGCATCGTTCATCGCAGTGCCTTCCTTGCAATCGGCAGGCAGGTAATGCCGGTAGGCGGCCCGGATGTTCACCAGATCCCGCAGCACATTGGATGCGGTGGGATCGCCGCCGGCACCCTGCCCGATCAGCACCAGGGAGCCGTTGTATCTGCACACACTCTTGGCCAGGTTATTGTTATCCAGCACGGAGCTTTCCGGGGCGTTCTTCCCAAACAGCACCGGCTCCACACAGGCGTACACGCTGCCGTCTTCGTTCCTGCCGCCCTTGGCAATCAGCCGGCACACCAGGCCCCTGGCGGCAAAGTGGTTCACATCCTCCGCCGTCAGGCTTTCAATGCCTTCCCGGTTCAGCCCTTCAGAGGGCAATACGCCGTAGGATACCGCACAGGCCAGCATAATCTTGCGCAGGCTGTCCGCGCCGGACACATCGGCGGTGGGGTCCGCCTCCGCATAGCCCAGCTCCTGAGCCGTCTTCAGTGCCGCCTCATAGGTGCAGCCCTTGCGCTGCATGGCGTCCAGCATATAGTTGGTGGTGCCGTTGAGAATGCCGCTGACGGAAAGCACTTCGTCCATCTGGCGGGACTGGCTCAGCGCCATCAGGATGGGCATGCTGCCGCCGCAGGCCGCGCCAAACAGGAACGCCACGCCCTTTTCCCGGGCCAGCCGGTTCAGCTCAGCGCCGTATACCGCCACCATGGCCTTGCTGGAAGAAACATAATGCTTCCCCGCATTCAGCGCCGCCCTGGCATATTCATAGCCCGCTTTGGCATTGGTGATACATTCCACCACGGCTTCCGTTTCCGGGTCATTCAGAATATCATTGTAATCGGTGGTCTGGAAAGTGGGATCGGTGAAAAATTCGGGCAGCATCAGCACCTTGCCGGGCGTCATGCCTTCCGCCTTTTCCAGCATATCATATACGCTCTTGCCTACCGTACCAAAGCCCACCAGTGCAACCTTCATGTCTGTCCCTCCGGGAAAATGTTTTCTTTTTGTCCGTTTGTGAAAAACACTTGTTTTTCCAACGAAAACAGTGTATCATAGGGACGTTCCTTTTGCAAGACAGGAGGGGACAAAAAAACAAAGGAGAAACAGCCATGCTTGACGATTATCTGATCATCCACAAAAGCATCCTGCCGGATTATTACGATAAAGTATTGCAGGCCAAACGGCTGTTGGAGGAAGGCGTGGTCCGGGAAGTGAGCCAGGCAGTGAAGCTGGCCGGCATTTCCAGAAGTACCTATTATAAGTACAAGGACTTCATTCTGGAGCCCAACCAGGAAGCCGCCGGCCGCAAAGCCATCTTCTCCGTCACGCTGAGCCATGAAGCCGGCGTGCTGAGCCAGCTGCTCAGCTGCATTTCCGCGCTTCACTGCAGCGTGCTCACCATCACCCAAAACCTGCCCATCCACGGCAAGGCCAGCGTCACCATCGCCCTGGACGTGAGCCAGATGGAAGGCGACATCCAGCACCTCATTCACTGCATGAAAGACGTATCCGGCGCCGAACACCCCCGCCTGATCGCCATTGAATAACTTTGGAGGAATACCGTTATGCATTATGAAAGCACCCGCTCCACCCTCTCCGGCACCGATACCTACGCCGTCCTGCAGGGCCTGGCCCCCGACGGCGGCCTGTTCCTGGACAAAACCCTGGGCAGCCGCCCCTTCCCTGTGCAGGAATGCCTGAAAAAGGACAGCCTGGGCATGGCGGAAATGATCCTGTCCTACCTGATGCCGGGCTTTGAAAACATGAAAGCGCTGGTGGAAAAGGCATACACCGGTAAATTTGAAACGGAGGATCTGACCCCCCTGGTGAAAGTGGGCAACGATTATGTGCTGGAACTGTTCCGCGGCCCCACCTCCGCCTTCAAGGACGTGGCCCTTTCCATGCTGCCCCAGCTGATGACCGCTGCCCGCAGGCAGGAGGGCATGGCCGGCAAAACCGTCATCCTCACCGCCACCTCCGGTGATACCGGCAAGGCCGCCCTCAACGGCTTTATGGACGTGGAGGGCACCTCCATCATCGTGTTCTACCCCGCTGAGGGCGTTTCCCCCATGCAGCAGCGCCAGATGGCCACCCAGGAAGGCAAGAACGTCACCGTCTGCTCCGTGGAAGGGAATTTTGACGATTGCCAGCGGGGCGTGAAAGAGGCTTTCGCCGCCCTGTCCGAAAAGCTGGAAGGCACCGGCGTCAGCCTGTCCTCCGCCAATTCCATCAATATCGGCCGTCTGGCCCCCCAGGTGACCTATTACTTCATCGCCTATGCCCGGCTGATGGAAGAGGGCCGCATCGCCTTTGGCGACAAGGTGGATTACATCGTGCCCACCGGCAATTTCGGCGATATCCTGGCCGGCTACTATGCAAAAATGATGGGCCTGCCCGTGGGGCGGCTGGTGTGCGCCTCCAACGCCAATAAGGTGCTGACGGATTTCCTGGAAACCGGCCTGTATGACCGCCGCCGGGAATTCTACAAGACCGCTTCCCCCTCCATGGATATCCTGGTGTCCTCCAATCTGGAACGCCTGCTCTATTACGCCAGCCAGAGCCATGAAAAGGTAAAGGGCTGGATGGAACAATTGAACCGGGAAGGCTTCTATCAGGTGGACGAAGCTACCCTGAAAGCCATTCAGGAAAATTTCAGCGCCGGCTGCTGCAATGAAGAAGAAACCATGGCCGCCATCGGTAAAGTGTGGCAGGAAGAAAAATACCTGCTGGATCCCCACACCGCCGTGGCCTGGCATGTGATGGAACAGGTGAAGGCCCAGGCCGAAGGCCGGCCCCAGGTGGTGCTCTCCACCGCTTCCCCCTACAAGTTCCCCGCCCCTGTGCTCAAGGCCCTGGGCCTGACCGGCGGCCAGGATGAATTCGCCGACGCCGAAAAGCTGAACCAGGTCACCGGCGTACCCGTACCCGGGAACCTTTCCAGCCTGCGGCAAAAGCCCATCCTGCACAAGGACCGCATTGCCCGGGAGGAGATTATCCCCTATATCCTGAGCAAGGTGGCGGAGTAAGCAACGAAACGAAGCAGGGGGCTCCTCGCCCCCGGTACCCCCGCGCCAGGGCCATCGACCCTGGACCCTTTCTGCGGCACACAAACCTACAAGGTAAACTTGTTTCCGCATGAAACGTAAGGGGCAGAATATGTACCCACGGGCATAATGAAAACGAAAAAATAAGCGGAGGGAAAATTCATTTTCCCATCCGCTATTTTTTATTGTTTTCCCCGGATGCAAAAGCATCCGGCAGGCGGCTGAAAGCCGCCCAGCCCGTGGGGCGGCCGTGCCGCAGCCAATTCGCAATATCGCAACTGGCATTTGCAAACGGGTTTGTTCGTCCGGTCCACCACTTCCGCAGAATGGGTCAAGGGATGAAATCCCTTGTGGGGGGGAGGGGGCGAAGCCCCTCACGTCTCCCCATGCACCTGATACACAAAATCCCGGAAGACGGCGTGTCCGCCCCGGCCTTTTTCGTTGAAGGCACACAGGCCCATGCGGCAGCCGGTGAAATGATCCAGCCGGTAAACCAGCCGATGCGCATTGCCAAAGGGCTTCATGCCGCCACCATCATCGAAAAAAAACTGCACCTGGCCACAGGTGAAATCAAAGACCGCCCGGAGGGTGATGCTGTTTCCGGCAAAGGGAATGGCCTGCCGCTCCTGCGGGGGTTCGGTGGAGCGGCACAGGGTGCCCTCCCCCGCTTCCCGGCTGACGAGGGACAGGAACTTCTGCCCGCCCCGCACCGTGACGCACAGCTGGGCAAAACAGCCCTGCAGGGCGCAGATGCCGGCATGGTCCCCTTCCCTGAGGGCGGACACATCCACCGTCACCTGGCCGCTGCAGGCTTCATTGAAACAGCGCTGGGTGAGGGTGTTCCGGGCAAATTCCACATCCCGGGCCGGGCCGTCGCAAATCAATTGCAGGCCCTTTTCGGTATACGCAATGCAAGTTTTGTCCGGCTCATGGTTCCACTGCCACAGGAAGCTGATGCCGGAAAGCAAAGAATCGGAGGTGTAAAGCCTGGGCACCGTTTCGTCCACCGGAATATCCAGCACCCTGGGCGCTTTTTCCATTTTCGGCATATGGTTTTCCCAGGTAAAGGGCACCAGCACCGGCATGCGGCCCTGGGCGCCGTGATCCTGAAACAGGGGCATATACCATTTCCCCTCCGGCGTATCCACCATGCCGCCCTGAGCCACGCCCCGGAAGGAGCCGTCCAGATCATCCATCAGCACTTCTCCGCCGATGAATTCCCCGGTAAGGCTGTCACAGGAATGTACGCCCTGGCTGCGCATTTTGCCCTTGGGCCAGTGGATGTTGCACAGGTAATACCGGCCGCCTATCTTGTGAATATGGCTGCCCTCCCAGCCCAGGCCCTCTTCCTCATCGTGAATGAGAATGCGGTTCAGCCCGTCGGGCAGGGGTGCGGAAAGATCCTGCTTCAGCTCCGTAATGCGGATATCCCGGTTTCCGTACACAATGTACACCCGGCCGTCATCATCAAAAAGCAGGGATGGGTCATGGTAAAACCCTTCAATCTTCCCCATCTTCCAAGGCCCCCGCATATCGGCGGCGGTGAAATGATAGCAGCTTTTTGTATCATTGCAGGAAAACACCAGATGGAATATGCCCCCGTGATATCTTAGCGTTGGCGCCCACATGCCCTGGCCGTAAATGTGCCCGTTTCGCAGCTGCTGCTGCATGGTTTCTCCGAAAATTTCATAGGCATAGCACAGATGCTGCCAGTTCACCAGGTCTTTGGACATGAGAATCTGCCCGCCGGGGAAAAAGTGCATGGTGGTGGTAACCAGATAATAGGTATCCTCCACCCGGATCACTTCCGGGTCCGGGAAGTCGGAATAGATCATGGGGTTTTTTGCAAGCATACATGGTTCCTCTTACGCTTTTTTGATGGACAGGTTCACAAACAGGCCGATAACGGAAAGGGCCGTCAGCACCACAAAGGTGGACAGGTAATTGCCGCTGAAGGACACCAGGGCGCCGGCCAGGGTGCTGGAGAAAGAAGCAGGAATGAGCACCAGGTTCAGCACCGGGAAATTCAGCGGGAAGTACTTGCTGCCATAAAAGGCGGACACCATGGCGGCGGACATGGTGGGAGAAAAGCCATAAGTAAAGCCGCACAGACAAAGGCCCACTGCCCCCAGCCAGCCGGCCTTGAGCAAAATGGCCAGCAGGGCTACCAACGGCGACAAAATGGCCACCGCACTGGTGAGCACCTGGGTTTTGCGCAGGCCCAGCTTATCAAACGCCATGCCAGACACAATGCGGCCAAGACCGTTGAAAATGCTCAGCAGCCCCGCCACCGTCACCGCTGCGGCCTCCGCCATCCCAACAGACAGGAAATAGTTCCGGCCAAAACCGATGGCGGCAGAGCCCACGGCGGCAAGCAACGTGAAAAACACAAACAGCTTCCAGAAGCTGAGCTTTTTGATCATTTCCCTGGTGGGCACGTCGTTTTCCGCATCCGCCGCCTGGGCCTTCTTTTCCCCTTGCGGCATCTTCAGCAGCCACGCAGCCGCAATGAACACCACCGCAGCCACCCCACCCAGCAGCTGATAGGTGCGCTGCCAGCCAATGCCGGGCATATCAAACATGGCGTTGGCCAGTTTGCCAAACAAAAGCGCAGAAAAGCCGAAACTCATCATCAGCGCGCCGCTGCACAGGCCCTTCTTATCCGGGAACCATGCATTGGTGGCCGCAATGACGGTATTGTACACAATGCCGATGCCGCTGCCGGCCATCACGCCGTAGCCCAGGTACAAAAGCCAGATATTGCCGCCGTTGACGGCAGACAAAATAAACCCCAGCCCCGTCAACAGCGCCGCCAGGATCATCCGGCTGAACATGCTCACCTTTTTGCTCATCAGGCCGGACACCAGCCCGCCCAGGCAAAAAAAGCACAGCGTCAGCGTAAAGCAGAAGGAAAGCTCCGTCTGGGCAAAGCGCTTTTGCAGCGGCACGTTCAGGTTGCTCCAGGCGTAAATAATGCCCGCCACCAGCAGCACCGCGCAGCCCAGCACCAGCCGAAGCCAGCGTTCATTTCCCTTTTTGTTCATGGTTTTATCTCCTTGTATACGCACATGTATTTGCTTTATCTTACAACATCCCGGAAAAAATGAAAAGCTTTTCAGGGGATTTTGCCCCCGAAAAGCTGTATTCTTATTGTACTTGGCCGGGATTTCAGCGATCCCACTTGCGGCGAAGGGCAGTCAGCCGGTTCATGAGCTTTCCCTTTTCCAGGTCGTTGATATCAATCAGCTCCACGCCCATCTGCTGGGCCCGGTAATAGGCCGCCGTGGCATCCCGCTTCATATCGCACACCGTGGCCAATACAGGCGTGGCGTAGGCGGTGCCAAAGCGCCGGGTCATCACAGCGATTTCATTGAGCATATAGGGGTCCGGCGTGGAGGTTTTACAGGAACAGAACAACTGGCCCAGCCCGGCACAGGCCGCCACGTCAATCTCATTTTGAACCTTATCGTTCTGGGGATCATCATCCCAGCTGACCACCATGCTGATCTGCGCCGCATCAAACAGCCCGCTTTGCACCATGGCGGAAAAGATATACATTTCCAGCCACACACCCACATCGCACATACATTTGCCGATGGTGGGGTTCACAAAGGAGAAGCGGCAGCGCTTTTCGTCCAGCTCATACACATCCATGGCCCCCGCTTCCTGCAGGGTACGCATAATGGCGTCGTTGGGGTTTCGCACCTGGCCGTTGACAAGAATGGTGCGGGGGGCGTCATAGGCTGTGCCGTCCCAGTTATCATCCTTGGCTGCCACCTGCAGGTACTGGACAAACTTGGGCCACACCTTCCGGTTTTTCAGATAAATGGGGAAAATGCGGTCAATCAGCCCGGTCATCTCTTCCGTCATCAGTTCCGGGCCCACATGGCCGTTGCGCAGAAGCTCGCCCCCGGTGAGGGCCACCACCTGCTCCAGGGACAGCTGAATGTCAAACCGCTCTTCCTTCCCGGCGTCCGGGCCGATAAACCACTTCAGCTTGTTGGAGCCGGGCTGATGCTGCACCGCCGCCACGCCGCTTTCCAGGCACACATAGCCTGCTGCCAGCAGCAGCACATCACTGCCGCCGCCCACATCCACAATGCAGTTTTCCTTACCGTACTGGGCCAGCACGTCCTTCAGACAATCCACCACCTGGCCCACGTCGTGCAGCCCGCAGGTACGATAATCCACCTGCACGGCCAGCTCTTCCATTTCAAAAAAATTCAGGAGGGGTTTCTGATACTTCTGTTTTTCGATTTTCCTGTCTCCCAGCAAAACAAGCACATCCGGCTTGAGCACGCATGCGCCGATCACATTTTCCACCGGCTGCTGGGTATCATGCAGTTCAATCAACACCCGCATAAATACGTGCCTTCCTTTCCGTTTTTCTTTCTTATCACTCATTATACAGCAAGTTTCATCATTATACCAGTAAAAAATCAGTGAATAATGAAAACGGCACAGGCATTTTTGCCCGTGCCGCCAGAGATATTGATTATTTACCGCCAGTCGATTTCCGTGTATTCGCAGACGTAGGAATCCCGGTACCACAGCGTGGAGGTGTTCCATTTGGCATCCCGCATATAGCCCAGTGCGTCAGCAGCCTCTTCCCCCAGCTTGCGCAGCCGGGTGCGGGCCTGGGTCAGTTCATCATTGGCGCCGATGGTCTGCTCGTCCGCAGCCTTGTCAAAGGCCTGCACGGTCACATCGTGCTGGTTTTCCAGTTCTTCCAGGGCCTGCCGCTGCTTATCCGTCAGGTTCTGCTGCTTGCCGTAATCAATGATTTCCCTGGCAATGAGAATCTGCCGGGACACCGGGAAGCCATATTCCAGCAGCCAGGGGGTATAGCCCCAGCTGACATAGGGAATTTCCTCCGCTTCGATGCCGTACACGTCCCGCAGCACATTCTTGCGGTTTTCCTGATCGGTGAAGGTGAAATTCCAGTCGTTCAGTGCCAGGCTGTAGCCGCCGTCCAGCACATAGGAGCCAATATCGTCGCTGCCGCCGATGGACAGCGCCACATCGGCCAGGGAAAGCAGATCGGTCATGGAAAGATTGGTGAGGATGTTGAATTCTTCGCTGAAAATCAGGTTGATCAGATCCATCATCAGCCCGCCCATGCCTTCTTCCTTCATATTCTGCTGAATCTTATCAAAGATGGTCAGCATCATATCCCGGCCCCGGCGAGTGCGCCCGATATCGTTATGCTCCACCGTGGCGTTCTTGCGGGCACGCACATAGTCCATCACGCCCACGCCGTCCAGGTGCTGCATGCCTTCGTAATACACAATGCCGCTATGGCCCTTGTAGGACATATCCATTTCAAAGTCCACACCGCCAATGGCATCCACCAGGCTGATCAGTGCTTCCATATCCACGGCCACATAGCTGTGGATGGGCACGCCGCCCAGCAGCCAGGAAGCCGCATCGCATACCCGCTGCAGGCCCTCTTCCGTGCTGTCTGCACAGTTCACCGCCGCATTCAGCTTATACACGCCGTGCACGCCGGGCACATAGGTGAAGGTATCCCGGGGCAGGGACACCAGGCTCACCTGGTTTTTCGTCTTGTTCAGGGAGATCACCATAATCACGTCGGTATGGCAATCCTCCAGTGTATTCTTGCCGCCGCTGGCCCAGTAGCCATTGTAGTTACCCAGGTCAATACCGGCCAGCAGGATATTATAAAATTCATCTTCTGTTTCCACGAGGGTTACCGGCTGAGGATCCAGCAGCGGGTTGCGGGATGTTTCCCACGCCATGGCCGGGCATGCTGCGCCAAGGCCCATTACCAGCGCCGCTATCAGCACCAGTACCCTCATAAAACTTGCTTTTTTCATTCTTTCTCCTTTTTCAGGCATCCAGGTCATCAAACAGCGCCTTGGTGTATTCACCCTTTTCCACCAACGCATGGATGGCGTCAATCACCGCCTGCTTGTCTTCCTGATACGTTACGCCGAACCACTTGTCCCGGGTTTCCAGCACCTTCACGGATACTTCGCCCTTCTTCAGCAGCTCGTCAATATAGATGGGCAGCAGGTATTCCGCCTTCAGCTCGTTGCCCTGCAGCTTGTCGAAGAAGGCCTTGAAGCCCACCTCCAGCTTGTCAATGAATTCCGGCGTCAGGCCCCAGAAGTTCATGGACACATAGCTTTCCGCATCCAGCACCCGGCCTTCCGCCTGGGCGCCGTCCGCCGTCTTTTCGATGTTGGAGGTTTCGTCCACCTGGGTCAGGTAGCCTTCCGCATCTGTCTTGCAGATGCCCCGGGTGACGCCGCCGTTGTCGCTGAGGGTGTTTTTCAGGATGAAGCCCGCCATGCAGTATTTTTCGGGATGGGCGGGGGTGTAGTCCTGCAGGAAATCGTGGACAATTTTGAAGGCGTCTTTGCCGTAATAGTCATCGGCATTGATGACGGCGAAGGGCTCCTCCACCACGCCCTTGCAGGTGAGCACGGCCTGGCCGGTACCCCAGGGCTTTTTGCGGCCTTCGGGCAGGGTGACGCCCTGAGGCAGGTCATCCAGGGCCTGGAAGGTGTAGGCCACCTCCACATTCCTCTCAGCGCACAGCTTTTCAATGCGGTCGCCGATGATTTCACGGAAGTCCTTTTCGATATCCTTGCGGATGATGAACACAATTTTATTGAAGCCGGCCTTGATGGCATCGTGAATGGAATAATCCATAATGATCTGACCACCCGGGCCTACCTGCGCCAGCTGCTTGATGCCGCCGCCAAACCGGGAACCGATGCCCGCCGCCATGATAACAAGTGTGGTTTTCATAGAAAAACATCCTCACTTTCTTTGCCATTTATCTGCCTGTGCCCCATTGCACACACGCATTCATTATACCACAGCCCCCTACCCGCGTCAAACCCCATCCCCCTGCCATGCAGCGAAATTTACAACTGTAAGGGGCCTAAACGAATCAGGGGGCTTCTCGCCCCCTGTACCCCCACGCCAGGGCCATCGGCCCTGGACCCAATCCGCGAAGTGGCTATGTGTATCGGAAAGCTATTTCCGCGTGAAACTTGTGGAACGGAAAGGGGCCTGCGCGGCCCCTTCACCCCGCGCCAGGGCCATCGGCCCTGGACCCATCCTGCGATGAGAGAATATTGAAGAACAAAGACACTTCCGCACGTAACTTGAAAGAACGAAAAGATATAAGCCCACGGGCGCAATGAAAACGAAAAAATAAGCGGTGGGAAAATTCATTTTCCCAACCGCTATTTTTATCGTTTTCCCCGGATGCCCAAGGCATCCGGTCGGCGGCGTTCACGCCGCCCAGCCCGTGGTGTGGCGGGGCTACACCCGGCTCGCAATATTGCAATCTTCTTTTGCATACGGGTTTGTGCGTGGCGGCAGTGCCGCAGCCAATTCGCAATATTACAATCGGCATTTGCAAACGGGTTTGTGCGTGGCGGCAGTGCCGCAGCCAATTCGCAATGGAACAATCGGCATTTGCAAACGGGTTTGTGCGTGTTATTGTAACAGCGGGAAATTGCTCGCTCCACCAGCCAACCACTTCCGCAGCTGGGTCCAGGGGCAATGCCCCTGGTGGGGTGCAGGGGTGAAACCCCGCACGGTTCCCCAAGCCCCAGCGGGAAATTGCTTGTTCTACCCGCCAACTGCTTCCGCAGAAAGGGTCAAGGGGCGATGCCCCTTGTGGAGTGCAGGGGTGAAGCCCCGCAGGTCTCCCAACGTTGCATCAGGACACGGCTTGTTTTTGTACGTTAAATTGATGAAGTATTATAAATTCCGAATTCCGAATTTCTTCTGAGGTCCAGGGTACCCCCGGCATCACATACGGATGCAGTCCCGGCCGGATTCCTTGGCCTCATACAGCCTGGCATCCGCCAGGCGCAGCATATTTTTGTAGATAGGCGGTTGTTCCTTCATTTGCTGAGGATGTACGCCGCCGATGGAGATGGTCGCCCGGATATCGGGCCGCTCTTCCAAGGTAATTTTGCGCACGTCCTGCAGCAGCTGTTCCATTTCGGCGCGCATTTCGTCCTGTGTCCGTCCGGCAAACAAAAGCACAAACTCATCCCCGCCAAAGCGGATGACGCAATCTCCCTTTTGATTCATTTTTTCCATGGCCATCCGGGCAATCTGCTGCAGAATTTCATCCCCCACCTCATGGCCGTAGGTATCGTTCACCTGCTTGAACTTATCCACGTCCAGGATGGCCAGGCCGTACTGCACCTTTTCGTCCCGCCATTTGCCGTTGGATTTATCCACCAGCGCTTCATACACATAATGCCGGGAGGCGCAGCCGGTAACGCTGTCGGTATTGGCCAGACGGCGGAACAGCTGATGCAATTCCTTTTTGTGAAACTGCTCGTTCAATGTATAGGCAATCAGCAAAGAAACCGCAATAATACCCGCAATCAGCCCTGCAGCAGCATATATGCCCAGGGGGCTGGTGCCGGTAATGCACATTTCCCACTGAATGTTTTCCGTGGTAAAGGAAAGGGACAAAGGCTGCTCCACCGGGGCGCTTTCCACAAGCGTTACGAAGCTGCCGTCCATATCCTGATACGCCAGGGCGTATTCCGCCTGATGATCGGTCAATTCCTGCAGGCCAAAGGAGGCGATCAGCTTATCCGGGTCCACCACGATGGCCACAATGCCCCAGGAAGCTTCTTCCCCCGGCATGGTGACGGGCAGGGAAATGTTCAGCCCCAAGCCGCCCTGCACCAGGGGGATGGGAGGCGTAATGTGCACCCGGCCCTGCTGCAGCGTTTCCACCGTCAGGGGGTTGGGCGCTGCTGCCTCCCACAGGTCATAGCCAATCAGGGGTTCATTGCCCTCCAGCGGATACACATACTGCACCACGCCCTCCGGCGCCAGAGCCACATTGCGCACAATATCCCCGGCATTTTCGTCCCAGCCCTGCAGCACCAGCGGCGCCAGCACATCAAAGCTTTCCGGGTTCCCCTTTTCCGCCATCAGCGCAAAGGCCATGGCGTGCACACGGGCAGTGAGCCGGTCCAGCCGGTCCTTGATATCGTTGGCCTTGCTTTCCAGCAGGTACAACTTCTGGTTTTTTTCGTTTCTTTGCAAAGCGGAAATCACGCCGCCCGAAATGGCGCCCAGCGCCAGGCAGCTCACCAGAAAAATAAGCAAAAAGCGACGCAGATGCGCCTTTCTCGCCCCTTTATTCCATGTTGCCTGCACGCTGTTTCACCTCTTTATTTTTGCATGCCGGAATATTTTACCACATTTTCCGGAGCATTACAAGTATTTTGCCAATGTAACACATTTTATTTTCCGGATGTAACCCCTTCCGATGTCAGCAGGGCTGCCATTTCCTCCATCCGCCCCATATCCCACAAAAGGGAGCTGGTGAGATACTTGTCCCTGGTGCTGCGGGAATAGCAGAAGGCGTCCCGCACGTCCTGATCCGTCCAGCCCAGGTCCCGGGGCCGCATGGGCATCCGGGCATCCTCCATCAGCCGGGCAATGAACCTGGTTTGGGGCAATTCCTCCTGCATGATGCGCAGCAGCGCCGGCCAATTGGCCCGGATTTTTTCGTTTCTCGCTTTCCTGGCTCCCTGACCGTTATTGTGCCACAGAGCATTTTCCTTTTCCAATAGTCCTTCTGCCGCCTGGCCGAACACCCGCCGCATTTCCTGCTGCCACGTTTCTTCATCCCAGGGCAGCTCTCCATCCTTTGGCTGCAGGGTGCGGATACGGTCGTACAGTTCCAGGCAAAGCAGCGTACCCACCCCCACCTGAATGCCGTGCAGTTCCGTGGGCAGGCCCCGGTCCAGGGAAAACATTTCCCACAGATGGGAAAAATAATGCTCCAGCCCCGATGCCGGCCGGGAAATTTTTGCAAAGGCCATGGCAATGCCGGAAAGGATCAGCCCCTCCGCCACAGCGCCAATTGCCTCCTCATCCCTTTGCAGCATCCGTGGAGCACTTTCCACAATCTTTTTCAGGGAAGCGCGCATCATGCCCGCAATCTCTTCGCAGTAGTATTCCCCGTTGATCAGCGCCGTCATGCGCCATTCGCACAGGGCCACATATTTTGCAATCATGTCCCCCAGCCCCGCCTGCAGCATCCGCATGGGCGCATCCTTCATAATCCTTGTATCCGCCAGGATCACCTGGGGGCAGGCGTTGTACAGGGTGGTTTTGGTGCGGGAGAGGATCATGGAGGAGGAATCGGAGGCATAGCCGTCCATGGAGGGCGCCGTGCCCACCACCAGCTGGGGCCTGCCCACCGCCCGGGCCAGCACCTTGCAGCAATCGTTGATCACCCCGGATCCCACCGCCAGAATACAATCGCATCCGGGGTCGAAAGCCATGGTGATCTCCCCCACCGTTTCTTCATCCGGCTCCGGATGCCGGCGGCGGATTTCATACAGGCACCAGGTCACTCCAGCTTTCTCCAGCACCGGCTGCACAAAATGCCAGGCCGCCTTTTTCGTATCCTGATCGCACACAACAAAAGGCTTCTTGCAGCCCAATGCCCGCAGGCCCTCCGGCAGGGCGTTCACAGCGCCGCTGCCGATGCGCAGCACCTTCAGCCCAATTTTATGCTCCCTGCCGCAGGCACACCTATGGCCCTGCGGACGGATCAATTCTTCCAGCTTCATATCCCTCAAATGCATACGCTACATCCTTTTTTTCTTTTTTCCCATTGTATCACATCCTGCGCCTCATGGGAAGAAACGTTTCTATCTGTTTTTTCTCTTTCCAAGGGCGCCGGTTTTCGCTATAATGGCATTGATCATGATCGAAAATGAAGGGAGGCCGTGCCGTGAAGTATGAAAATGCCCGGGATATCCTGCCGCCGGAGCTGTTGCGCCAGGTGCAGAAATATGCCGGCGGCAAAACCATCTATGTCCCCAGCATCAGCCACGCCTCCTGGGGGGAAACCTCCGGCTACCGGCGGTATCTGGCCCTGCGCAACCGGGAAATCCGCAGCCGTTTCGGGCAGGGCGAAGCGGTGGATACCCTGGCGGAACAGTATTGCCTGTCCCCGGACAGCATCCGCAAAATTATCTACAACAAAAAGGAGGATGTCATTTTGGATTATGATTGCTCCCTCTCCTGTGCCCATGCCTTTGCCCGGGCCGGAAAGCTGGAAGACTGGGTGCACGCTTATCTTTTGTCCGATGGGGATAACGAGCCCTTTTCCCACGGCCTGAAACTGTTTGACCGCTATTTCCTGGGCCCCGCAGAAATGCCCTTGTCCCTGTTTCACCGCTGCTGCGGGCCGGAAGAAAATATGCGCTGGCGTGTGCACCCGGTGTGGTTTGAAGAAAAAGTGCAGAAGCTGATGGCAGCGGCAAAGGAGGACCGGGAAATGCCGCCCCTCATTGTGCACTATCTCTTTTCCGAAACCGACGGTACCCCGAAATTTGAACTGAACGAAGGCAACGACCGCTTTGAAGCCTACAAACGCCTGGGGATCGAAAAAACGCCGGTAATTGTGTGGATCACCGAAACCGAAGAATACAGCGATTTTATGGAAAAATACGGCGCTTACTTCCCGGACAGCCAGTAAAGGAGCAGCTTTATGGAATACAACCGCACCCTGTCCAGCGCCATGGCCTTTGCCCGGGCCGGAAAGCTGGAGGAATGGATTCATCTGTATCTTCTGTCCGACGGCAATAATGTGCCTTTTTCCGAAGGGCTGAAGCTTTTCCCCCGGCATTACCTGGGACCGGCGGAAATGCCCCTGTCCCTCTTTCAGCGGGCCTGCGGGCCGGAAGAACATATGAAATGGCGGGTGCATCCCGGCCATTTTGAAGAAAAGGTAGCCCGGCTGATGCAGGCCATAAAGGCCGACCCGGATATGCCGCCGCTGATCATCAATTATCGTTTCCATGAGGAAACCGGACTGCCTGAATTTGAACTTAATGACGGCAACGGCCGCTATGAAGCCTATACCCGCCTTGGCCGCACCCACGCGCCTGTGATCTTCTGGATCACGGAAGATGCGGAGTATCAGCGCTTCTTGCAGGAATACGGCAGCTATTTTGCCTGAACCCAGCCAAACGATGCCGGAGCAGGGGGCTCCTCGCCCCCTGTACCCCCGCGGCAGGCCAGGGATATCATCCCTGGACCCACTTCTCGAAGCGGTTGGGTGCGTAAACAAGCTGTTTCCGCGTGAGGCTTGAGGAACGAAAGGGGCCTGCGCGGCCCCTTCACCCCGCGGCAGGGGGATTCCCCCTGCACCCATCCTGCGACGTACAGGCTTGTAAAACAAACGTGTTTCCGCACGAAACTTGAGGAACGAAATATGTGCCCACGGGCGCTATGAAAACGAAAAAAGAGCGGTTGAGAGAATAAATTCTCTCACCGCTTTTTTTTACGTTTTCCCCGGATGCAAAGCATC
>JAFQHP010000035.1 GCA_017397895.1 Clostridia bacterium | reverse complement strand
GGCCGGATGCCAGAGGCATCCGGGGAAAACGATAAAAAGAAGCGGTGAGAGAATTCATTCTCTCAACCGCTCTTTTTTCGTTTTCATAGCGCCCGTGGGCACATATTTCGTTCCTCAAGTTTCACGCGGAAATTGCTTGTTTATTCGCACAATCACTTCGCGGATTGGGTCCAGGGCCGATGGCCCTGGCGTGGGGGTACAGGGGGGCGAGGAGCCCCCTGCTCCGGTCAAGCCACACAGGCCCCTTTTTTAGCCTTTGCTGCATCGCCTGATCCCTTCCGCAAAAGCGGCGGGGACGAACAGGCTGCCCGTGCCGGTGCCAAGAGCAATGTGAGGCTTGATGGCGCCGTGGAAATCGCTGCCGCCGCTTTCCAGCAGGCCGTATTGCCGGGCCATTTGGGCGGCCAGACGGGCGGTGGGTTCATCGTAGAGAGGGTAGCGGGTTTCCATGCCGATGAGGCCGGCTGCCCTGGCCTGGGGCAGGAAAATATGCAGTTCGCTTTCCGTCTGGTTCAAAAAGGGATGGGCCAGTACAGGCACGGCACCCCAGGCGGCAAGGCGGCGCACCGCTTCCAGGGCGTCCAGCCTTTCCGGGGGCTGGTAGAGGCCATAGGCAGGGGACAAAACGCCCTTCACCGCCGCCTCCACCGAAGGCACATCGCCTTTTTCCAGCATGGCCTTGGCGATGTGGGCCCTATTGATGTGCCCGCCCCGGGTGTTTGCCACCAGCGTTTCGTAGCACAGGTCATACCCCGCATCCCGCAAGCGCTGTACCAGCTGCCGGTTGCTTTCGTCTTTGCGGCGGTGAATTTCCTGCACAAAGGTATGCACCTCATCAAAGGAAGCGGGGGGCAGATACAGCCCCAGTATGTGCACTTCCTTTCCCTGAAAGCCGCAGGAAATTTCAATGCCCGGCACCGCTTCCACCAAAGATGTTTCCGCCGCCTGCAAAAAATCCCGCAGGCCCAAAACAGTGTTGTGGTCCGTCAGCGCCAAATGGGACAGCCCTTTTTCCTCCGCAAACAGGATCAGCTCCGCCGGGGTGCAGGTGCCGTCCGAATACAAAGAATGGGCGTGCAAATCACAGGCCTTGTCCATGTTATTGCTCCATGGGCGCTGTTTCAGGCACAGCTTCTTCCGCTTCGTGCTGAGGCTGGTTCAGGGGCTGAACGCTGTCCAGATAAAAGGGCTTTTGCTCCTTGGGCCGCTTGCGGGAGGGAATATATTTGCTGCGGCCAAAGTAAAACAGTTTCAGCAGGATGGTGAGCAAAATGGCGGCAATGGCCAGGATGCCCAGGATGGTCATATAGGTCTGGGTCTTGGGCCCCAGGATGATGGCCAGAATAAAGCCCACCACCGTCAGGATGGCCAGGTTATCGCTTTTCCTGTAATTCATAATGCGTATCTCCTTTTCACTTCCCCCGCATATTCCGCTTGGAGGACAGATTGAAATATAAAATCACCGGAATGGCCACCAGGGAAAGCAGCGCCTTCTGCCAGACGGTGAAGGATTCGAAAAAGCTGAGGGATACCAGCGTCAACAAGGCCGGCACCAGCTGCTCGTTGATGCTTTTGCGCAGAATGAAGCCGGTGTCCCTGTCCACCTTCACTGCGGACTGCAGATCATGCAGCCCCAGCCTGCTGCGGATGTGCACCGGAATGCCGATGGAAAGCTCCGGCAGGCTGGCAATATTGTTCATGTCAAACTTGTCCCTCTCCAGGGGCATCACATGGCAGGCAATGCGCTTTCTTTTGTACTGCAAAATCACCTTGTCCATGCTTTCCAGGCCCATGTAGCGCATATTGTCTTCCGTCATGCGCACAATATCCGCCAGCTCATCGCACAGATGGGGCCTGCGGGCATTGAGGGACAATACGCTCCTGCCGGCATAAAAATCGCACAGCCATTGCAGGGGCGAACGCTTTTCCCCATTCAGGTAGGTGGGAAGCACCGGCTGCAGCACCAGCCGTTCTCCAAAGCAGAGGCGGATGGCCTTTTTCAGCCCCTCCCGCCGGGCAAAGGGCATTTCCCCCACAGCGCCGGACAGGGTGTACCGGCCGTTTTCCTGCATATAGCATTCCGCCATGGCCGCCTGCAGCTCTTTTTCCTCTGCCAGGGCAGCCATGGCCTGCTGCCATTGCCCGGTGGACAGGCGGCAGGGCACGTTTTCTCCCAGCATGCTGCGCTGGCGCTGATTGATGCGGATTTCTCCCGTTTTCAGCGTTTCATCGGCAATGATGTGCCTGGCCCTGATGACAATGGCGTCCCGGGTGAGGGGGTTGTACAGTTCAAACAAATCAAACTGGCTCAGCTGCTGCGCCGCCTTTTCCTCTGCGCTGATCACCACCGCTTCTTCCTTCACCTGGCCGATTTTCTGCTTCATAATACGCCGGAAGGAAACGGCCTTCCGGGGGCAGAGCAGCACCGCTTCACCGCTGTGCGCTTCCAATGCGTCTGCAACCACGGCGGTGAGG
This sequence comes from Clostridia bacterium, assembly GCA_017397895.1. Taxonomy (GTDB): domain Bacteria; phylum Bacillota; class Clostridia; order Christensenellales; family Aristaeellaceae; genus RUG563. Next base: position 52,677 of record JAFQHP010000035.1, on the reverse strand, counting down.
CGGATTTCGCCCCGGTCCATGCCCGCTGCGCCATCAACAAACACATCCATGAACCGGCCGCTTCTTTCGTTCACCAGCGTCACATAAAGGGCGTCCAGCCCCTGCAATACCTCCCCGGAAACGCACACCCGGTTCAGCCTTCCGTCCATCTGGCCGCAGCGCTTCTCAGCAATCCGAAGGGGCAGAGGCGCATCGAAGCAATTCCGGCAGGCCCTTTTCCCCCTGCGGAGGATCATTTCCCCGTTTTCGCTTTTTGTGATCATCACATTGTTTTTCATACGTTCAGCTCCGTCAGCGCCCTATGGCATTCCGCCAGGCACCGGTACACTTTTTCCAGGCAATATTCCCCTTGCCCTTCCATAAGCAGCCGGGAATTGATTTCAATCTGCACACACTGAATGCCGCAGCGGCGGTGAATGGCGGCGGACACCGTGTGGGGGTAGGAGGCCTTGAAGGGCTGATCAATCCATACCGGAATGCCCGCCTTCAAAAAGCATTTTTCCACTGCCCGGGCCACCTCTTCATCCGCATTTTCATATTCCCCGGTGCCAATGTTGATGATTTCTTCCCGGCTGGGGGCCAATTGGTGCAAATCCATCAGATACCGTACGCCCTGCCGGTTTACATAATCCGAAAGGACGTCCTTGTAGGGGCACACAGCATCGTAATTGGCATCATCGTTCAGGTTATTCTGCTTGCGGATGATGGGGCAGTGAAGCCCTTCATGCAGCATTTCGGCAAGCAAGCCCGTCTGGGGCTCGGCATACTTGATGCAGCCGTTGCGCAGCTGCTCCACACAGTGGGGTGCGGAAAACATGACGCTGCCCGCGCCCTGCCGCAAAATGAAGGACACTTCTCCCTTTTCCTCCAGCCGTGCCCGGGCTGCTGCCCTGATTTTTTCCAGCAAAATGAACCGCTCCTTTACCGATACCAGCTTTCCGGGATCTCCATATCACACACGCACATATCCCGGTCCGCATTTTTCCAGATGGTGATCATCCGGTCCGTCATCTTTTTCACGTCGCACACATAGCAAAGGGCGTTGCCCAATTGGCCGTAGTGCACGGCGTCCGCATCCTCAAAGGCCTTTTTGTAGTTGGGGTAGTATTCGCTGCAGCCGGATACATTTTCCGGCAGGCCCAGCACCTGGTGGGGATGGTAATCGGGGCAGGAAATTTTATTGCCGTCCCAGTCCATCACCGTGGCGTCAAAGCCTTTTTCTGCAATGCGGTTTTTCACGTCAATCCTTTCATCAACGGCGTGGAGATAGGTATTGCGTTCATGGCCGATGCCCAGCAGCAGCACCTTGCCCTCCACATCATACAGCCGGCTCAGCGCCCCGCCCACAGGGGCCGGGGTATGGCTTTTTTCTTCGCCCTGAATGTATGCCCGGGCATTTTTGCCGAAAGCCGCCATGGAATGGGTGGGGTGCAGGGAGCGGATGCCGTCCTGCCGGAAAGCAGCCACTTTGGCCAGGGTGCCGATACAGGGGACGGTGCTTCGCACATCAAAGACGGGATTTGCGGGGGTCACATTGGCCCAGGTGTGGGTGGGCACCAGCAAAAGCCCGTCGCTCAAATATTCCTTCAGGGCATCAATCAGCCCGTCGGCGCCACCTTCAATGGGCCCGACCTTCCGCAGTGCCGCATGAATGGTGAGGGTATCGGTGGGTTTTACCCCCATGTCCTTCAGAAATTGTTTGATTTCCTGTCTGGTCAGCATCTGTATATCCCCTCTCAGAAGCCCATCTGCACCAATTCTTCGCACAGGGCAGAATAAAAGGCATAAATCTTGTCCCGTTTCTTATCCGCCACCATAAAGTCCACCATTTCCGCATGGGAAACGCTGTCCTCCATCACGTCCCCCCGGTACACCCCGAAAATGGCGGAATCCCGGGGCACCAGGCCGTCCGTTTCCACGCCCTTTTCCATATAGCGGGAAAACATCAGGGGGATCTGCATCACAAAGTCCGCCTTTTTCCTGCCCCGTTTCATGGTGGCGGAAAAGCTCTGGCAGTACACTTTTTCATTGATCAGCAGCGTGTCAAAGTCCAATTCCCCCTGCACCCGCTGCAGCTGGCGGCAGGCGGTCATGCTGTCCGGGTGCTTATCCCCCATCAGGCGGAACAGCCCGTTCACGCAAACGGCCACCAGCCCAAGCAGTATTTTCGGTGCCCGGAGGATACCCGTGGCCACCGGGGAGCCCCGATGGGGCGTGCAGAGGGTGGTGAGGCTGGCCACGCAGTTTGCCATGCCCAGATGGCAGATCATATACTTGGCGTCCAGCCCGCCCTTGGAATGGGCGATCAGGTTCACCTTCTCCGCCCCGGTTAAGGAAAGGATGTTTTGTATTTCCGCTTTCAGCTGGGCGGCATTATTTTCAATGCTGCCCATGGCGTCCACATCGCTTGTGTATACCTGGTACCCCTGGATGCGCAGTATCCTGTCAATACGGCCGAAGGAGCGCCACAGCAGGCAGTCCTTCATGCCCAGGCCGTGCACCAGCAAAAGGGGATACTTGGTTTTCACGGAAGTAAACACCTCCTTTATGTCACCCCAGGATGAACATCCGGCTCACCCTGTCCCGCCAGGCAATATCTACCGTAATTTCTTCATTCACGCATACCCCTTCCCCCGTCAGCGTTTCCACTGCCGTGGCAAGGGCCAACTCCGGCGTATTGTTTTCCTGGCTCAGATGCCCAAGCAATACATGCTCCAGCCCCGCTTCGTGCAATTTCAGCAGGCACCGGGCGCTGTCCTCATTGGAAAGATGCCCGTGGGCAGAGCGGATGCGCTGCTTGAGATACAGGGAATAATGGGGGTTTTGCATCAATAATTCCGGGTCATAATTGCTTTCCAGCACCATCACCTGGGTGCCGGAAAGGGCATTAAAAACTGTCTTTGTCATTTTCCCCATATCGGTGGCCACTGCCACGCTGGCACCGCCGGCATAGATGCGGTAGCCCACCGGCTCCGCCGCATCGTGGGAGATGGGGAAGGGGTGCAGGGCCATTTCGCCGATGTAAAAATCCTCTCCGGTTTCAAAATACCGCCGGTCCCACTTGGGAATTTCCCCCACCGTCCTGTGCATGGCTTCAAAGGTGCGCTCATTGGCATAGACGGGAATGTGGTATTTGCGGCTTAGAATGCCCACGCCCTTGGTATGGTCGGTATGCTCATGGGTCACGCAGATGGCCGTCAAAGTTTCCGGCAGCACCTCAATGGTGCGCAGGGCGTTTTCGACGGCCTTCCCCGGCATCCCTGCGTCAATCAGCACCCGGGTATCCCCGGCACTGACAAAAATGGCATTGCCGCTGGAGCCGCTGAACAGGGGGCAAAACATCAGTTTCATTTCTACCTCATTTTTTCGGATGCCGGGCATACACCCCGGTCAACACTTCTTTTGCAAACAAATCGCCCTTTACCAGGCCCTGCTTTTCTGCCTCCAGGGCGTCCCGGGCCGCCTGCTCCCGATCATAGGGCAGGGTGATGAGATTCACGTCCAGGGGCGCATTTTCGTCCTCTTCATCCCCGGTCAGGATCAGATACTGCACCATGTTCAGGTTCAGGCCGTTGCCCACGCTGCCGCAGTTGATCACCATTTTGTTGCCGGTCATCAGCCGCATACCGATCTTGTGGGCGTCGGCATAGATGAGCACGTCGTGGTTTTGCAAAAGGGGCTGGAAATAGCTTTCATCCCGGTGCACCCCCACGGCATCGGAAAGATGGGGCCGGCCGTGGATCATGCGGATGCGCCGGCCGGAAAGAATCATGGTATGCTCCAGGGGAAGGGAAGGAAGCATTGCCATATATTCTTCCCCCAGCTGGTTGTAATAAAACTCGTCCTTGGGATATTGCTTCAGCCCGATGCCCTCTTCCCAGTTGCCCCGCAATATCACCCGGCAGTGTTCCAGCGCCCATGCCATGGTTTTATGGGAGGAGGGGCCTTTGCCCACCATATCCCCCAGGCAATAGATTTCCGTAATGCCCCGGCGTTTCAGATCCTTCTCCAGGGCCAGGGTGGCCGGCCAGTTGCCGTGCATATCCGCCACAATGGCAATCTGCTTCATGTTTTTTCCTTTACTGCCGCCATAAAGGCCGCAAAGATTTTCTGTGCGTTTTCGTAATGATGGTCGTACATGCTTTCCGGGTGCCACTGCACCGCCAGGAAAAACCTTTTTCCCGGCATTTCAAAGGCCTCCGCCAGCCCGTCCTCCGAAAAGGCGGCGGGCACAAGCCCCGGGGCCAGCGTCTTGATGCCCTGGTGATGGCGGCTGTTGACGGACGTCACTTCTTCCCCCAGAATTTCATGCAACAGGCTGCCCTTTTCCACCCGCACTTCATGCACGGCGTCCTTGGGCGTATCGCAGCGGTCATGCATGGAGGCCATAGGCAAATGCTGCCACAGGGTGCCCCCCAGCGCCACGTTCATCACCTGCAGCCCACGGCAGATGCACAAAAGAGGAATGTCCATCTCCACCGCCATGCGGCACAGCTTCATTTCCATTTCGTCCCGCACCGGCTCCGCTTCACCGCACAGGGGAGAGCGTTCTTCGCCGTACAGCGCAGGCTCCACATCCCCGCCGCCGGACAAAATCAGCCCATCTGCCCCCTCCAGGTAGGCCCGAAGAAGCTTTTCGTCCGTGGTCTGGGGCAACACATAGGAAAGCCCGCCCTCCGAAAGCACGGCGTTCATATAATCACTGTGCAGGCAAAACCTGCTTCTGTCTTCATAGGGTGTAATCAGGATTTTTTTCATTGCATACCCCTCCATGTTCAGCATACCGCCCAAAGGCCCGCTTGTCAAGAATACGCCCCCTTTTGGCCATAAATGTTTTTTTAAAATACCCTATTGACATATAATACTATACATCGTATAATATTGTTCGCAAGGAGGTGTTTCATTCCCATGGATGCCCAGATGAAAAAAGGCATGCTGGAAAGCTGCGTGCTGTCCATGCTGTTGAAAGGGGATTCCTACGGCTATCTGCTGATCCAACAGGTATCGGCACTGATGCCCATTTCGGAATCCACCTTATACCCGGTGCTGCGCCGGCTGGAAGCAGCGGGCAGCCTGACCGTCTATTCCCGGGAGCATAACGGCAGGCTGCGCAAATACTACGCCATCACCGAGAACGGAAAACAGCAAATCCACGCATTCCTCAAGGAATGGGAGACTGTGAACCGTGTCTACGCTTTTATCAAAGATGCCGCCAAGGAGGAAACCCATGAATAAAGAAGCCTATCTGAATGAACTGAAAAACGCCCTGCGCCATCTGAGCCTGCAGGAGCAGCAAGCCGCCCTTTCCTTCTGCGAAGAAATGCTGGCGGACCGGATGGAAGCAGGCATGACGGAGGAAGAAGCCGTTGCCGCCATGGAAAGCCCCGCCCTCATGGCCGAAAAACTGGCCCTGGATATCAAGCAACCGCCCCGGGATGCGCAAAGCAATCCCGCCGTCAATCAAACCCAGACGGATGCAGAAAACCCCAATCAGTGGCAGAAAATGCAGCTGAAATGCGCTGCCGCCCAGCTGAACCACATTGACCTGCAGGCCGGCAACCTGCCCATCAAAATTCAGCTTTCCAAGGACGACCAGGTGACCCTCACCTACTTCACCCGGCCCCGGAATGTATACGAAGCCCGGCAGGAAGGGGATACCCTGCTGCTGCGGGAAATCCGCACGGAAAACAGCCGCTCCTTCTTCAATTTCTTCTTCAACTTTGACCTGGGCACCCTGCCCCGGCCGGAAATCACCCTGGAAGTGCCTGCCGATCTGATGGCCAACCTGAAGGCGGCCACCAAAAACGGCGCCATCGCCCTGTCCGGCCCCCAGATGCTGATGCACGTGGAGCTTTCCACCACCAACGGCGGCCTGGCCCTGCAGAACACAAAGTGTATCTCCCTGGACGCCCACACCACCAACGGCGGCGTGGCCGCAAGCCTTGTGGAATGCCGCACCGCCCTTTCCCTGCGTACCACCAACGGCGGCGTGGCCGTCAGCGACTGCCATTCCCAGGCCGCCCTGACCCTTTCCACCACCAATGGCGGCGTCACCGTCACCAACTGCACCGCCCGGGATGAAATGCGTGTTTCCTCCACCAACGGCGGCCTGAAGGTGCAGGGCCTGGACGCCGGCGCACTGCACCTGCGCACCTCCAATTCCTCCATCAGCGGCACCGTGCAGGGCCCCCAGAGCCAGTGGCAAATTGAAAGCTTTACCACCAACGGCAAAAACAGCCTGCCCGCCTTCCAGCAGGGCGCCAAGCCCTTCTCCGCCCACACCACCAATTCTCCCATCCGCATCACCTTCAGCTGACAAGACCTGCAGGATTTTGCACCTGCCAGAACCGTGCCCTGGACCCAGCTGCGGAAGTGGTGGGCTGGACGAACAAGCAATTTTCCCGCTGAGGCGTGGAGAATACGAAAAAAGCCTCCCTTGTGAAAGGAAGGTGGCAGCCGCAGGCTGACGGAGGGATTGCCTGCAGCACGCAGAAACCTGATTGCAATAAACGATTGTAATATTGCGAATTGGCTGCGGCACCGCCGCCACGCACAAACCCGTTTGCAAATGCCGATTGCTCCATTGCGGGTTGGAAGTGGCACCGCCACCCCACGGGCTGGGCGGCGGAACGCCGCCGGCCGGATGCTTTGCATCCGGGGAAAACGATAAAAATAGCGGATGGGAAAATGAATTTTCCCTCCGCTTATTTTTTCGTTTTCATTGTGCCCGTGGGTTCATATTTTTGTCCCTCAAGTTTCGTGCGGAAACAAGTTTGTTTTATTGCGTTGCTTTGTCGCAGAATGGGTGCAGGGGGAATCCCCCTGCCGCGGGGGTACAGGGGGCGAGGAGCCCCATGCTCCGGTAACCGGCGGCGGGCCAATAGCCGCCTCTACGATAGCGGAAACATACTACAATTCTGAATTCTCACAGCGCCTTCACAAAGGCGATGGCTTCGTCAAACCCGCCCTGGGGAACGGCGGAAATATCCGCATTTCCCTTGTTCAGCAGGCAATCGGTAATGAGGAACACCTGCATGCCGCACTGCATGGCGGCCACGTCCTCCACGGCATCATTGCCGATCATCACGCACTCTTCGCCCTTGAGGCCCATTTTGTCCAGGATATCCTGGTAATAGGCGGGGTTAGGCTTGCAAAAGCGGGCGTTTTCATAGGTGGTATACAGTTCAAAATCTTCCTTTTCCAGCCCGGCCCAGATGATGCGCTGGGAGGTGGCGATATCGGGGAAGATGGGGTTGGTGGCCAGGGCGCAGCGCAAGCCTTTTTCCTTCACCGCCTGCACCAGCTGAGCGGCCTTTTCGGTATAGCCGCAGGCGCCCCTGGCGTTTATAAACTCATTGCGATAAAACGCGTCAAAATGGGGCTCATCCTTCCGGGCATCCGTGCCGAAAATGCCGTCGAAGCACTGCCAGAAGGCTTCTTCATTGGTAACGGAGCCGTCGTTTTTGATCATCGCCTTGGTCCCGGCCCAGATAGCGCCGATCAGTTTTTCCGGCTCATACCCAAGGGGGGCCAGTTTCTTGGCCAGGCTGCCGAAATAAAGCTTTACAAAGGCGTCCTGGTCCATGGGCAGAAGGGTGCCGTCCAGGTCAAATAATACTGCTTTGATGGCCATACAAATCCTCCAAACAAAAAATACCCCTGCATTGTAGCATATTTTCCCGACCTTTCGCAATCAATGCCTTGACGATGACGCAAAGAAAAACTATACTGATACAAAACAACGTTTTAAAGGAGACATCACCATGGCCAAGAAAACAGGCACCCTCATCAAGGAAGCCCGCACCGGTGCCGGCTTCACCCAGGAAGAGCTGGCCAGGAAAATCAGCGGCCTGACCGCTTCCGATATCAGCAAGGCCGAGCGGGGCGAAAAGGACCTGACCCAGGACCAGCTGAAAAAAATCGCCAAGGCCTGCGGCGTTACCCAATCTTCCCTCCTGAACGCAGAAAAAACCACCGCCAAAAAGTCCACGGCCAAAAAGACCGTCACCGCCGCCAAGAAAACCACCGCCGCCGCAAAAAAGACCGCTTCCTCCACTTCTTCCCTGAAGCTCACCGCCGCCGAAAAGCAGCTGGTGGAACTCTACCGCAAGGCCGAAAAGGAAGACAAGGAGAAGGTAATGAAGATCCTCAAGGGAGAGGATTCCTCCATCCTGGATATCATCGGCAGCCTGCTGAGCTGAAACATTTTTTGAAGCAAAAAACCGGCATCCCGCCGGTTTTTCTTTTTTTACACTTTTTCCAGGGGCACGGTCACCTTTTCCAGCATCTTCTCCACATACTTCCGGGCAGCGTCCATTTCGGTGAACAGCCGGTGGCCCAATACGGCCAGGACTTCCTTTTTCACATCCTCCGGCAGCACATAATCCCGTCCCTCCATGGCGGCAGTGATCTGGGCCGCCTGATAGAGGCACAGGGCGCCGCGGGTGGATACCCCGGCGGGGAGGGAAGTATCGTTTCTTGTGTATTCCACCAGGTCCATGATGTAGGAAAGCACATCCTCCGCCACCCGAACCTGGCGGCACAGGGCCTGCACCCGGGCCGTCTCTTCAAAATCCACAACGGCAGTCAGCTCCGTCAGTAGCTGGCCGGTGGCCGGGCGGCAAAGCACCTGCATTTCCTGCTGCCGCTCCATATAGCCCATGGACAGCCGCATGAAGAAGCGGTCAATCTGGGCTTCCGGCAAAGGAAAGGTGCCGTAGGATTCGATGGGGTTCTGGGTGGCCATGACCATGAAAGGTTTATCCAGGGGATAGGTTTCCCCGTCCACGGTGATCTGCTTTTCTTCCATGCTCTCCAGCAAGGCGGACTGGGTGCGGGGGGTGGCCCGGTTGATTTCGTCCGCCAATACCACATTGGCAAACAGCGGCCCCTTGCGGAATACAAAGGCGCTTTCCTTCTGGTTGTAGAAATTGATGCCGGTGAGGTCGGAGGGCATCAGGTCCGGGGTGAACTGGATGCGCCGGAAAGCGCCGCCGATGCCCGCCGCAAAGGCACGCAGCAGCATGGTTTTGCCGGTGCCGGGCAAATCCTCCAGCAGCACATGGCCCCCGGCCAGGAAGGTGACGATCACCTGGCGGATGGTTTCCTCCTTGCCCAGAATAATCTTCCCGCAATGGGCCACCAGCTTTTCCGTATAGTTTTTCACAAGGGACATATCCATACCTGCGTCCTCCCTATTGTTCCTTCTTCTGGGTTTTGATTTCTTTCAAAAGCTTCTTTGCTTCCTTCACTTCCGCCGCATCCGGCTGATGGGCGCCGTAGCGCACCCGGATATAGCTTTGCCGGATGACGTTTGCATGAAGGGCCTGGGGGGAGCTTTCCGCTGCCTGTTCCACATCCAGGCTGGTTTTGCTGCGGGAGAAGAAAAGCCCCCTGCTCTGCAGGAATTTCAGGTAATCCCGGTACACCTTCCGGATTTTTTTTACGCTGTCTGCTTCTTCCCGGCTGTGCTTTTTATTTTCCGCTGTCAGTGCTTCCGTTTCCAGGGGCAGGGCGGCAGCGGTATCGTCCCTGCCCTGCACGCTGCCCTTCGCCCATTTAAGCAGCCGGTACAACAAATACAGGGCCACCAGAATGCCCAGGATGAAAATGACGATCTCCCACCGCACAGGGTCCGGCGGCACGGCGTCCACATGGGTCTGTTCCGGGGGCATGGTGGTACGGGGCTGGTATTCCTTTGCTTCCAGGATCTTCCCTTCCGCTTCCTGCTGAGGCTCTGTTTTCAGCAGATTGGATACCCCGGAAAGGAAGGCAACCAGCTGCTGTAATAACCATGCAAAGGGAAAAAGCAGCGTTTGCAGGAAGGAAAAATCGTTCTGCAAAATGCCGTACACCGAAAAGCCGATCACCCCAAGGATCAAAAGCACCGCACCCATGCACAGCACGTCCAGCCATTTGCCCCGGCAGTCGGAAACGCCAAAGCGCAATTGCCGCAGCACAAAGAAGGAGGAAAGCAGCTGGAAGGCCCCCAGCAGGCACACGGCGGTGGAATCCGCTTCCAGGATGAAGGCAAGAATGATGGAAAGCAGGGAAAGCCCCGCCCCCACGCAGCACATGGGCTTATAGCGCCAGTAGCTCATTTCCCCGCCGCCTGCCGTCATAAAGACCAGATAACCGGTGAACAGCAATGCAAACACCATATGCGCCGTGCCGTGAAACAACAGCAGGGACAAAAGCGGCAGCGCCAGGGGCAAGAACCGCACCGGCCCCGCCTTTTGCAAAAGGCCGTGCCCATACATGCCCAGGAAACAAAGCCCGGCACACAGGGCAAAAAACAGCCCGAATGCCCGGAAGGGACCAATGAGCAGCATCAGGGCGGAAAGCAGGCTCACATCCCCTGCCATTCTCAATGCCATCAGGAGGCGCATGGTGCATCCACCCCCTTGTTCATGGTGCTGTCCAGCACACACACCGGTGTTTCGCTGATGCGGCACAGGGCCTGATAGGGCGCCTTGCTTTTTTCGTTCAGGGGCGGCGTGATCAGTACATAGCTCAGGGCCATGCGCCGCCGCTTTTTGCACTTTTCCACCAGGGAAGCAAAACTTTCCATGCACACACACCGGGAAGTACCCAGGCCCCACATAATGCTTTCAAAGTGCCGCTTGCCCAGGCCCTCCGCCATCCAGGAAAGCAGCCCTGCCGGCGTGAACAGATCGGCGTTGGTGATAAATTCGTAGGCGATCTTTTTCTTTTCCAGCATTTCCAGGGCCGTCCTTGCAATCTCGTAGCAGCTTTCCGCCTGTTCCCCCGTGGCGCCGTCAATGTTCAACACCACCGTCACATGGTAATCGGCAGTATGGTCAAACTGCTTCACCAGCATCTTGCCGCTGCGGGCGGTGTGCAGCCAGGAAATGCTCTTCATGGGCTCCCGGCCGGTGTATTCCCGCAGGCCGATGGTGAGCACAGGATCCTCAAACAAGAATCTGCGCACCGATACGTCCCCGATCAGCCCGCCCAGGCTGTCCAGCACAAGGGGGGAGGCGCACCGCTTTGGCATCACCACCAGCCTTTGCTCGCACATTCCCTTTCGGGTGCGGGAGCGCAGGCCAAGCAGATCTCCCGCCTCCAGGTAGTGCCCGCCGAAATGGTACGTCCCCCTCTCCCGGCAGGAGAAATGCACCTGCAGGCGGCTTCTGGTGCGGGGATAGAGGTACAAGGAATAAGCGGTGCTTTTTTGCAGCCCGCTGCGGCGCACATATTTCTTTTTCCAGGCTTCGCTTTCCTCAAAATCCACCTTTTCCGGATAATCTGCCATCAGTCCGGCAAATAATACAGGCAGGCGGCTGTGGTTATACACATAGGCCGTCTGGGTGACGCAGGCGCCGGGCTCCGAAAGGGCGGTATCCAGGGAAGCGCGGTAGTACATCTTCTTCAGGCAATGCCCGGCCCAGATGATTTCCAGCGCCATCAGCAGCACAAACAGCAAAATTGCAATGAAAATCACCATGCGCCCCGGCCTCCCTTCTTTTTTCCTTATTTGATATGATACGCCTTTTTCCGTCGGAATGCAAGCGGCTCCATTTCTTCCCGGCGGGCAAAAATCGTCCCGAAAAACAGGAAAAAAAGAGAAAAAACCCCTTTATTTCCCCCGGAAGGATATGCTATAATAAATTGGTTATTCTGTTAATCATTATTTGTAAGGAGGACCAGAATCCATGCAATATTCCCGTGAAGTGGAAGAAATGGTATGCGTGATGAAGGGCCCCAACCACGGCCCCGCACCCATCCCCGAAGAAGGCAAGTGGATCCAGGCCAAGGAAATCAAGGATATTTCCGGCCTCACCCACGGTATTGGCTGGTGCGCCCCTCAGCAGGGCACCTGCAAGCTGACCCTGAATGTGAAGCAGGGCGTCATCCAGGAAGCCCTGGTTGAAACCATCGGCTGCTCCGGCATGACCCACTCTGCCGCCATGGCCAGCGAAATTCTCCCCGGCAAGACCATCCTGGAAGCCCTGAACACTGACCTTGTGTGCGACGCCATCAACACCGCCATGCGCGAGCTCTTCCTGCAGATCGTGTACGGCCGCACCCAGTCCGCTTTCTCTGATGACGGTCTGGTCATCGGCGCCGGCCTGGAAGATTTGGGCAAGGGCCTGCGTTCTCAGGTGGGCACCATGTACGGCACCCTGGCCAAGGGCCCCCGTTACCTGGAAATGGCTGAAGGCTATGTGCTGAAGGTGGCCCTGGATAAGGACAACCAGATCTGCGGCTATCAGTTCCTGAGCCTGGGCAAAATGATGGACGCCATCAAGAAGGGCATGGAACCCAACGAAGCTTACGAAAAGAACATCGGCACCTACGGCCGCTTCAAGGCCGAAGACGGCGCGGTCAAGTGGATTGACCCCCGGAAAGAATAAGAGGAGGTATACGTAAATGGCTCTGTTTGAAGGTTATGAACGCCGTATGCCCCAGCTGCAGCCGGTGCTTGAAAAGTACGGGTTCAAGGATTTTGAAGAACTGAAGGCTTATAACAATTCCAAGGGCGTTGATGCTTACAAGATCGTGGAAGGCATCCAGCCCATCGCTTTCGAAAACGCCAAGTGGGCCTATGAACTGGGCGCCGCTATCGCTCTGAAGAAGGGCGTGAAGACCGCTGCCGAAGCTGCTACCTGCATCGGTGAAGGTCTGCAGGCTTTCTGCATCCCCGGCTCCGTGGCTGACCAGCGTCAGGTGGGTCTGGGCCATGGTAACCTGGGCGCCATGCTGCTGGACGAAAAGACCGAATGCTTCGCTTTCCTGGCCGGCCACGAGTCCTTCGCTGCCGCTGAAGGCGCCATCGGTATCGCCCGCAACGCCAACAAGGTTCGCAAGAACCCCCTGCGGGTTATCCTGAATGGTCTGGGCAAGGACGCCGCTATGATCATCAGCCGCATCAACGGTTTCACCTATGTGGAAACCAAGTATGATTACCTGTCTGCCGACGTCAAGGAAGACCATGCCCTCACCATCGTGAAGAAGACCGCTTATTCCGATGGCGAACGCGCCAAGGTCAACTGCTACGGCGCCGACGACGTGCGCGAAGGCGTTGCCATCATGTGGCACGAAGGCGTGGGCGTTTCCATCACCGGTAACTCCACCAACCCCACCCGCTTCCAGCACCCCGTGGCCGGCACCTACAAGAAGGAAATGACCGAAGCCGGCAAGAAGTACTTCTCCGTGGCTTCCGGCGGCGGTACCGGCCGCACCCTGCATCCCGACAATATGGCCGCCGGCCCTGCCTCCTACGGCATGACCGATACCCTGGGCCGTATGCACTCCGATGCTCAGTTCGCCGGTTCTTCCTCCGTGCCCGCTCACGTGGAAATGATGGGCCTCATCGGCGCCGGCAACAACCCCATGGTGGGTATGACCGTGGCTGTGGCCGTGGCCATCGAAGAAGCCAGCAAGTAAGCAGGCCGTGCCTGCACCCGGTTCGCAAAGAAAATTCACTTTTCCTGCGAAGGGGTATCTGCGCAAGGCAAAAAAACACAAAACAGAGGACACATCCTGCGATGTGTCCTTTTTTTCGCAAACTCACTAATGTTTCTTTTCTCTGTGGTACTATAGAAGTGAACGGCCGTTATTCAGACAAAAAGGAGGTGAGGATCATGGAAAAACAAATGGAAACATGGGTGGAGCAATATTCCCTGCCCCTGCTTCGATGGTGCCTGGGCAAAACGGGCAGCCGCTCCCAGGCAGAGGACCTGGCCCAGGAGGTGTGGCTGCAGTTTTTCTCCGCCGTCCGCAAGGAACAGGCCCCCATCCGCCAGCCGGAGCATCTGCTTTTTCGCATTGCACGGTTTGTATGGTGCAAGCATCTGCGCAAAAAGCAGCAGCTGCAGCCCCTGGTGGAAAGCCTGATGGCCCCGGATTTTACAGACAGCTGGGCGGACGAGACAGAAGCAGAGCAGCAGCTGCGGTGGCTTCACGAAAAAATCACCCGCCTCAGCCACCTGCATCGGGAAATCATGATCCTCTATTATGTAGACCAATTGTCCCAACGGCAGATTGCCGAAAAGCTGCATCTGCCGCAAAGCACGGTGCGGTGGTACTTATTTGATACCCGCCGCAAGCTCAGAGAGGAGAAAAAATCTATGAATCAAACCAACTACGCCTACCGTCCCCAGCGGCTGAGCATGGGCATCAACGGCACGTGCGGACCGGACCTGGCCACAAACAGAATTACCCAGAACCTGCTGATGCAAAATATTCTCATCGCCTGCTATCAGGAGGCAAAAAAGCCCCAGGAAATTGCCGACCGGCTGGGGGTGGCCTGCGCCTATATCGAACACGAGCTGGAATGGCTGGTGCAGCAGGAATTCGTTGCGGAAGAAAACGGGAAATATGCCACCAGCTTCCTTATCCGCACCACCCGGCAGGAGGATGAGGTGAGCCGGCTGTTTGAAAAGCACAAGCCCCATCTGAGCGACAAAATTGTGCAATACCTGAAGGAAAAGGAAAGCGAAATCCGCGCCATTGGCTTTGTGGGCTGCGACCGACCCATGGAGAAGCTGTTGTGGCTGCTGATATATCATTTCACCCAGCAGTATCTGCAGTTTGAAATGCCGCCCCGGCCCATCCGTGCGGACGGCGGGCAATACTGGCCCTTGGGCCATGTGCGCAGCGACCCCGCGGAAGGCCTGCGTGCCGGCTGGGCTTATAACGGCAGTATGCACATTGACGACTTTTTCTGGTTCGGGCTGTACAATTTCGGCCGAAGTGAAATTGAAAACCTGATGGACGCCTATACCCCCTACTGGCACGGCCTGCGGGAGTTTTTGAAAAAGCTGATCCGAAACCATTTTGACGAAGCCTGCATCCATGAAAACGAAAAGGAAAAGCTGGCAACCCTGATTGAAAAAGGCTTTGTACTGAAAGAAGACGGACAGCTCCGGCCCAATTTTGTGATCTTCACGCCAGCCCAGTACACCCTTCTGCGTGAAAGCATTTTCAAGCCGCTAAAACAGCTGCTGCAGCCTGCCCTGGACGCCCTCACCCGGGATATGGAAGCCCTTTGCCGCTCCGCCCTGCCCCGGCACCTGAACCATCTGACGCCCCTGCTGCTTTCCCAGTCCCTCAGCAGCCTGGGCTTCGAAACGGAATACCTGGCCTTCCGGGACGGGCACCTCTACCAACCCCAAGACCCCCATGACGGCGAATTCCTCACCCTGGCCTATCTGTATCAGTAACCTCCTTCTCCGGCATCTGGGAAAACAAGAAAAGGACGGGAAGAAAGCTGGCTTTCTCTCCCGTCTTTTTTCATGCAAAAAAGGAAGGGCAATGCCCTTCCCGTGTTTTGTTTTTTTAGTAAGCCTTGGCGAAGTACATCACCTTGTCAGCCTTCTTGCCGCAGCAGACGCAGGTATCGCCCATGGGGGTCTGGTCGAAGGGCATATTACGGCTGGTGGCGCCGGTTTCTTCCTTGATCTTGTCTTCGCAGGCACGGTCGCCGCACCACATGGCCCGGGCATAACCGCCGTTTACCTGTTCCTTCAGTTCGTTGTAGGTGAACACGTCCTTGGTGTGGCTCCGGCGGAAATCGTCAGCCAGCTTGAACATATTCTGCTGGATGTCGGCAAGCAGGTCCTTCAGGCCCTCCGCCAGGTTTTCCAGCGGAATGGTGGTCTTTTCGAAGGTATCCCGGCGCATCACGGTGGCCACGCCGTTTTCGATATCCCGGGGCCCCATTTCCACACGGACGGGCACGCCCTTCAGCTCCCATTCGTTGAACTTCCAGCCGGGGGATACGTTGTCCCGGTCGTCCAGCTTCACGCGGATACCGGCGGCCTTCAGGGCGGCGAACACTTCGTCGCACTTTTCCATCACGCCGCCCTTGTGGGCTGCGATGGGCAGGATGACCACCTGATAGGGGGCGATCATGGGGGGCAGCTTCAGGCCGCGTTCGTCGCCGTGGGTCATGATGATGGCGCCGATGAGACGGGTGGATACGCCCCAGCTGGTTTCGTGGCAGTATTCCAGCTTGCTTTCCTTGGACAGATACTGCACTTCAAAGGGTACGGAGAAGTTGGTGCCGAAGTTGTGAGAGGTGCCGGCCTGGAGGGCCTTGCCGTCCTGCATCATGGCTTCCACGGAGTAGGTGGCCCGGGCGCCGGCAAACTTTTCCTTGTCGGATTTCTGGCCGGCATACACGGGGATGGACAGGTTTTCCTCGCAGAACTTCTGGTAGATCTTCAGCATCATCTGGGTTTCTTCTTCTGCTTCTTCGGCAGTGGCGTGCATGGTGTGGCCTTCCTGCCACCAGAATTCCGCCGTGCGCAGGAAGGGACGGGTGGTCTTTTCCCAGCGCATCACGGAGCACCACTGATTGTACTTCATGGGCAGATCCCGGTAAGACTGGATCCACTTGGAGAACATGGCGCAGAAAATGGTTTCACTGGTGGGGCGCACCACCAGCCGCTCCTGCAAAGGCTCGTTGCCGCCCTGGGTCACCCAGGCCACTTCGGGGGCAAAGCCTTCCACGTGATCCGCTTCCTTCAAAAGCAGGGATTCGGGGATCAGCATGGGCATGGACACGTTTTCGTGGCCGGTTTCCTTGAACATGGCGTCCAGCTGCTCCCGGATCAATTCCCAGATGCGGTTGCCGTAGGGCTTGAGCGCCATGCAGCCGCGCACGGGGGTATAGTCCATCAGGTCGGTCTGGGTCACCACATCGGTATACCACTGGGAGAAATTTTCGTCCCGCGGGGTGATGTGCTGTACAAATTCCTGTTTCTTTTCCTTGGCCATAATTCATCCCTCCAAAAAATGAAGCCCTCGTCCTTGCAGGGACGAAGGCATGCTTCGCGGTACCACCTTGCTTGGCGCAAACTGCGCCCGGCTTTCCTGCCCTGTAACGGGAGCATCCCGGCGGGGATTAGCCGCAAGCCCATGGGCGGGTTTCCCTTCCCTTGCACGCCTTTCAGCCGGGGGGCGCGCTTTCTGTATGCGGAGGGGCATTTTCCCATGCAATGCTGTATGTACCTGCCTATTATAACGAAAGAATATTGAAAAATCAAGGCTTTTTGCCATCCGGACGGAAAAATTCACCCCTGGGTCACTTCGCACACAAAAAGCACATTCCCTGCCACCCGAAAACGCACCTCCCGCCCGGCAAAGGGAAAGCCGTACACCCTGTTTTCATCCTGCTGGTAATGAGGCCGGGGGTCCTGGGAAAGAAGGGACAGCAGGGTCATTTGCTCCTGAGGCGAAAACTGCCGCAGCATTTCCTCCGGGCACTCCACCTGCAGCCCGTCCTTTTCATGCTCCCCGGCAAAGCCCGCCCGGGCATCAGGGATACTGTCGGCAAAGGGCAGATAGGGCTTGATATCGTACACCGGGGTGCCGTCCATCATGTCCGCCCCGGATACGATCAGCACCCATCCCCGGTCCTTCGTTTCCCGGATTTCCTTCAGCTCCACGCAGGAAAGGCCGATGGGGTTAGGCCGGTAGGGGGAGCGGGTGGCAAATACCCCCATACGCTTGTTGCCTCCCAGGCGGGGCGGCCGGACGGTGGGGCTCCAGCCCTCTTTTTTATTGTCATGAAAGCCCCAGATCAGCCAGATATGGCTGTACCCCTCCAGCCCGCGCAGCGCTTCCTTTACCCGGAATTCCTTTTCAAACACAATGGTGGACAACAGCCCTTCCGTCAGCCCCGCCTGCCTTGGCAGGGCAAACTTTTTCTTGAATTCATTTTCCACACGGGCAATAACCTGCATGCAATCCATCCCGTCCTTTTGAAAAAGAGAGGCATTTTTCCATGCCTCTCTTGCATTTTTATCTTTCTTCCCGGAAGTAGGAAAGGCCCAGGGAAGCCGGGGGCTGGTTTTCCCGCTTGTTGCGGATGGAGGTGACGATCAGCACCATGATGGTCACCACATAGGGCAGCATTTTCAGCAAAGGCTTGGCCGCCATGGTGACGGTGATGCCCTCAATATTGGCAATGTAGCTGGAGCAGCTGAACAAAAAGCCAAACACGGTGGAGCCCAGGATGGTCATGTGAGGCCGCCACAGGGCGAAGATGACCAGGGCGATGGACAGCCAGCCGAAGGCCTCCAGGCTCAGGTACGCTTCCTGGGACGCCATATAGTCAATGATGTAGTAAAATCCGCCCAGGCCCGCAATGCCGCTGCCGATGCAGGTGGCCATGTACTTGTAACGGGTCACGTTGATGCCCACAGCGTCCGCCGTTCCGGGGTTTTCGCCCACGGCCCGCAGATGCAGGCCCATCTTGGTGCGGTACAGGATAACGCTTGCCATGACGGCAATGATCACCGCCAGGAAAAACATCACCCCCAGGCACTGCAGTGCGTCAGTGCGGTCCGCAAAGGGCCAGCGGTACAGCATCTTGGGCCCCACCAGGTACACCGTGGCGTCCAGTTTGCTCATGATCACCTTCATCAGGCCCACGCCGAAGGTGGTCAGGGCCAGACCCGTCACGTTCTGGTTGGCCCGGAGGGTGACGGTGAGGAAGGAATAAATCAGGCCCATCGCCATGGCCATCACAAGCGCCCCCAGGATACCCAGGATCACAATCAGAAACCCGGGCAGGGAGGACTTGCCGATCATGTTCAGTACCAGGCATCCGCCTGCGCCGCCCATGCACATGATGCCGGGGATGCCCAGGTTCAGATGGCCGGATTTTTCCGTCAGGATTTCACCGGTGGAGCCGTACATGAACACAGCGCCGAAAGCCAGGGAGTCGATCAGAAAGTTCAGCCAGACGTTCACTTGACACCCTCCTTTGCCGCGGTGCGATCCGCCTTGCGGAAGATCACCTGATAGTTGATGAAGAATTCACTGCCGATGATGAAGAACAGGATAATGCCCACAATCACGTCCGGCAGGGCGCCGGAAACGTTGAAATCCTGGCTGATCTGGGCAGCACCGGAGTTCAGCATGGAAATGAGGGCGGAGGTGATGAGCATCACCAGGGGGTTAAAGTTGGCCAGCCAGGAAACCATGATGGCGGTGAAGCCCTGCCCGCCTACGGATTCGGTGGTGACGCTCTGGTCCAGCCCGGCGCCGATGAGGTAGCCCGCCAGGCCGCACAGAAGGCCGCTGACCAGCATGGTGCGGATGATAACATTCTTCACATTGATGCCGCTGTACTGGGCGGTGCGTACGCTTTCGCCCACCACGGAAATTTCATACCCCTGCTTGGAGTGCTTCAGGTACACATACAGGAAGATGGTAAGCAGCAGCACCACCAGGATGATCACCAGGTAATCATGGCCGAAGGAGGGCAGCTTGCCGTATTTGAGCTTACCCAAAGTGGAAGAGCCGCTGGGCACCCAGATCACCAGGAAATAGCTGACGATAAAGGTGGCCACATAGTTCATCATCAGGGTAAAGAGGGTTTCATTGGTGTTCCACTTGGCCTTGAACAAAGCCGGGATCAGCCCCCACACCGCACCGCACACAAGCGCCGCAATAAACATGAGCACCAGCAGCAGCCAGTCCGGCACCGTGCCGCCCAGATAGAACGCCACGGCAATGCAGCCCAGCACGCCCATCAGCGTCTGGCCTTCTGCGCCGATATTCCAGAACCGCATGCGGAAAGCCGGGGTCACGGCCAGGGAAATGCACTGCAAAATGGCCATGTTCTTCAAAAACTTCCAGATTTTCCGGTTGCTGGTGAAGGAACCCTTGATGAAGCTGTAATAAAAATCGTCAATCCTGTCCGGGTTCTGGTGCAGCCGTTCAATGAGGATGAACGCCACAATGCCGCACACCACAAGGCCCAGCACAATGGCCGCCAGGCGGATGGCCCAGGCCTTCCAGGGCTGAATCTGCGCCCGCTTGGCCAGATGGAACAGGGGCTCATGCACGGTGATATTTTTCCTTTCGCTCATGGGTCAGCCCTCCTTCCTCTGGGTGGTGGTCTGGGTCATCAACAGGCCGATTTCTTCTTTGGTGGCGGTGCGGGCGTCCAGGGTGCCGGTCACCGCACCGGAATTGATCACCAGGATCCTGTCGCACAAATCCAGCAGTACGTCCAGGTCCTCACCCACAAAAATCACGGCCACGCCGTTTTCCTTTTGCTTGTTCAGCAGGTGATAGATGGTGTAGGAGGAGTTGATATCCAGCCCGCGCACGGGGTATGCCGCCATCAGCACCTTGGGGGCGAAGGCAATTTCGCGGCCCACCAGCACCTTCTGCACATTGCCGCCGGACAGCCTTCTTACCGGGGTATTCACGCCGGGTGTGGATACCTCCAGCTCCTTGATAATCTCCTCTGCCAGCGCCCTGGGCTTTTTCCGGTCCACAAAACCGCCATGGCCCTTGCGGTAGCTGCGCAGCATCATGTTGTCGGTAATGCCCATGGAGCCAACCAGGCCCATGCCCAGCCGATCCTCCGGCACAAAGGAAAGGCGCACGCCAAGGGAGCGGATTTCCAGGGGCGTTTTGTTGCGCAGGTTCATCACTTCGTCTTCACGGAACAGCACGTTCTCCGCCGCCACCTGGGCCCTGATCTGGGCATTGGTCATGCCCTTGAAGCGCATGGGGGCGCCGTTTTTGTCATGGAAAGCGTCCTGGGCCGCCAGCTCCTTCACCTTCCTGAGGGACTTATGGAAGAAGGTGACAGGCTTATCCTTCTTGGGATTGTTGAAAATCACCTGGCCGCTGGCAATGGGCTGCAGGCCGGCAATGGCTTCCAATAATTCCTTCTGGCCGCTGCCGGCAATGCCCGCAATGCCCAGAATTTCACCGCTGTAGGCAGTGAAGGTGATGTCCTTGAGCACCTGAATGCCTTCGGCGTCGATGCAGTTGAGCTCCTTCACCTCCAGCCGGGGCTGCACGTTCACAGGCTCGCTTCTGTCAATATCCAAAGACACCTTCTTGCCCACCATCATTTCGGTGAGGCTGCTTTCAGTGGCGTCGCAGGTATTGACGGTGGCAATGTGCTCGCCCTTGCGCAAAATGGCCACCCGGTCGGAAACGGACAGTACCTCATGCAGTTTATGGGTGATGATGATGATGGACTTGCCGTCCGCCTTCATCCGCTGCAGCACCTCAAACAATTTGTCAATTTCCTGGGGGGTGAGCACGGCGGTGGGCTCGTCCAGGATCAGGATATCCGCGCCGCGGTAGAGCACCTTGATGATTTCCACCGTCTGCTTTTCGGACACGGACATATCATAAATTTTCTTCTGGGGGTCAATATGGAATCCGTATTTCTGCGCAATGGCAGAAACGCGGTTGTTTACGTCTTTCATGCTGTACCGGCCGTCTTCGTCCACGCCCAGCACAATGTTTTCGGCAGCGGTAAACAGGTCCACCAGCTTAAAGTGCTGATGGATCATGCCGATCTTCAGGGCAAAGGCATCCTTGGGCGAGCGGATGACCACTTCCTTGCCATCCTTGAAAATTTTGCCCTCATCGGGAAAGTAAATACCGGCGATCATATTCATCAGGGTAGTCTTTCCGCAGCCGTTCTCGCCCAGAATGGCCAGGATTTCGCCCTGATAAACGTCCAGGTCCACATGATTGTTGGCCACCACGCTGCCAAAGCGTTTGGTAATGCCCCGCATGCTCAGCGCCATGTTTTTTTCCACGGTATACCCTCCGTATACTGTATTAAAATGGAAAGGGCTTGGACCGCCCCTCCCTTTTCCCGGAAGGGGCAGCCCAAGCGACATTGGGTTCATTCAAACCCGGTTTTGTGTTATTAGAACGCAGAGTTCAGCAGTTCAATGCCGTCGATCTTCACATCGAAGTAGGGAGCGGAGCGATATTCGCTTTCATGGAAGTAACCATCGGCCACGGCTTCGGTATCGGGGGTGAAGTTCAGGTCGGTGTCCACATCAGCAGTGTAGGTGGTCAGGGCTTCGCCGCCCACAGTGATGAAGCCTTCGGTAGCGGTGTCGAACACCTTGATTTCAGCCTTTTCCAGCTTGGCCTTGGCATCGGCAATGGCTTCCACGGTGCCTGCGGCAGCAGCGGCTTCGTTCACATCGGTCAGCACAACAGAGCCGGAGGCGATGGTGCCGGTCCAGTCGGTGTCGATCTTTTCACCGGCAGCAGCCTGGTTCACGATGTACTGGAAGTAGGGAGCCCAGTTGATGCGGGAGGACACGATGAAGGTGTTGGGGCAGGAGGCCACGGTGGAGCCGTTGTAGGAAACATTGGGGATGCCGGCGTTTTCGCAAGCGGTGGGAGCGCCCATGGAGTCAGCATGCTGGGAGATCAGGTCGCAGCCGGCGTCGATGAGAGCCTGGGCAGCGTTCTTTTCTTCCATTTCGTCATACCAGGAACCGGTGAACATAACCTTCATTTGCACATCGGGGCAAACGGACTTGGCGCCCAGGTAGAAGGAGGTGTAGCCGGAAATAACTTCGGCATAGGTGAAAGCGCCAACATAACCCATCAGGGGCTTTTCGCCCTTGAGCTGGCCATTGGCCTTGATTTCGTTCAGCTTCATGCCGGCAGCGATACCAGCCAGGTAACGGCCTTCATAGATAGCAGCGAAAGCGTTGTGGAAGTTGTCCAGCTTTTCGGTGTGGGCCATGGTGCCGGTGGCGTGGCAGAACTGCACTTCGGGGCATTCCTTGGCGGCCTGCAGCAGGTAGGTTTCATGGCCGAAGGAGTTGGCGAAGATCAGGGTGCAGCCTTCGTCCACCAGGTCCAGAGCGGCATCGTAGCATTCGTTGGATTCGGGGATGTTGCGCTTCATGATCACCTGGTCTTCGGTCAGGCCCAGGGCGGCAACGGCTTCATTCACACCGTTGATGAAGTTGAGGTCGTAGGTGGAGTTTTCGTCGTGCAGCAGGATGACGCCCAGCTTCACATCGGCCACTTCGGCAGAAGCGGTGAAGGCGAAGCAGGACAGGCACAGGACCAGAGCGAGCACCAGAGCGATGAGCTTTTTCATGGTTGTTTTTCCTCCTCCAAATGGATGTAAAAATATTTTTTTCCGGCAATAACCGGAAATCTATGGTTCAATCGTCCTGCAAAAGGATTTTGCCGTCCTCAATGCCGGTTACGATTGCCAAAGACTTGACATGAATGCCCCGGGCACGCAAGCTTTGCCCGCCGGGCTGGAACCCCTTTTCCACCGCGATGCCAACGCCCACCACCTGGCTGCCCAGCTGCTCTGTCAGCTGCATCATGCCGTTTACGGCATTGCCGTCGGCCAGAAAGTCGTCCACGATCAGCACCCGGCTGCCTTGGGGAATGTAGCGCTTTTCCACCCGGATATTGTATTCCTTCTTATGGGTGAAGGAGTACACCGGCGCCTGGGCCACTTCCCCCGTCTGCACCCGGTTTTCGCTTTTCTTGGCAAACACCACCGGCAGATGCCCCATTTCCATGGCCGCAGCCACGGCAATGGCAATGCCGCTGGATTCCACCGTCAGGATCAGGGTGGGCTTTTCATCCCGGAATTCCTCAGCGAAGGCTTTCCCCATCTTCTGCAAAAGAGCGGTATCGATGCGGTGGTTCAAAAACATATCCACCTTCACCACGTCTTCCCCCAGGCCCCGGCCCAGCGTATGAATGGCTTCATGCAGTTCCTTCATGGGTATTTCGCCTCCCCGTTTTCCTTTTGAAAAAGCACTTCCGTTTTTTCAAAAAGATACTTCAATTATACGTTCTTATACGACAAAAAGCAAGGCTTTTCCCTGAAAAAAACGTCCCTTTCTCCAAACTTTTTGAATTGAACAAAATTGCCAGCGTATTTTCTTCTCCGCGGGTCAAAATAGCACTGACCTGATAAAAAGGGGAGGTGAAACGCAATGAACCAGCAAAGCAGAAACACAGCCAATGTGCCCCAGGCCCGCGCTGCCCTGGACAACATGAAGTTCGAAATTGCCCGGGAGTTGGGCATCAACCTCAAGCAGGGCTACAACGGCGATCTTTCCAGCCGGGAAAACGGCTACGTGGGCGGCTACATGGTCAAGCGCCTGATTGAACAGGCCGAAAAGCAGATGGCCGGCAAGTAAACAGCCCCCGCCCAACCTCAATCAATATGAAGGAGTGACTCAACATGTATCAGCCCAACAACACCCAGGCCCCCGCTGCCGCCAACAATTCCTCTTCCTCCAATAACTCCAACCGCATCAACGTGCCCGAAGCCCGCGGCGCCCTGGACAACATGAAGTACGAAATCGCCAACGAGCTGGGTATCAACCTCAAGCAGGGCTATAACGGCGATCTGCCCTCCCGCCAGGCCGGCTACATCGGCGGCTATATGGTCAAGCGCATGATCGAACAGCAGGAACGCCAGATGAGCGGCAAATAAGCAAAAACCCACGTCAACCGGCTTGCAGCCTCCCTTGCGGAAGCTGCAGGCTTTTTTGCGTGCAGCGTGCGTCCATTTCCATTCCGCGCAAAAAAATCCCCCCGGGCCTGCCGGGGGAGAAAATCAACCGGGAAGAATCGGGGGCTTTGCGCCTATTTGCCCGGGCGCATAGAGCCCGGCCCGCAGATGCGGTTTATTTTTCGTGCCATTTAAGCACTTCTTTCACGTCCCTGGGGGCAGGCCAGGGGGTATTGGCATACCGGGGATTGGGCACCGGAACCGCCACCCGGCTGACTGCTTTGGTATCGTAATGGAAATAGCGCCGCTCGCCGTTGACATATATGCTTTTGATATATCCGTTGCGGGACAGGTTTGACAGCAAAGAATAAAGGGAACCGATATAGTCATAGCAGCACCATTCGTCCCGAAGCTGGGCTTCCGTCATGCCCTCTTCCTTTCCGCTCAGGGCGTACACAATATTCTCGGCCGTCAGCATATCGCCCTGCTTGCGCCAGTACAGTTCGTTGATTGGCTGCAGGTTCCGCACCTTCTCCTGGTGCTCGTGATCGATATGCATTTCATCCACAAAGGCATTGAGAACATGGGCGTCAATTTCCTTGGCAAATGCGCTTTCTGCCTCGTCCCTTTTCTTCTGGTATGGGGCCAGCTGCCGGTCAAAATAGGCGTCCGTTTTCATCTGGCTGATTTTGCCCTGCAGGCTTTCAATCTTTTCCCTGCATTCCTTTTTCTTTCCGAAGGCAAAAAGGCCCAGGCCGGACAAAATGCTCTGCTGGGAAGCCGCTTCCTTTTCCAGCTCACCGATTGCCCGGTCAATGTGGGCGCGCATTTTTTCCCGGATGCCCTTCATTTCTTTTTCCAGCGCCTGAACGTAATCCTGCTTGTATTTTTCACCCTGCTGAACAAAATCATCCTTGCGCTTGTTGGCTTTTGCGATGAAATTTTTCTGTTCATCGGTTTTCTTTTTTGCCTGCGCCCGGGCATCGGCCTTCTGCTTCTTTTCCTTATCTTTCTTTTCCTTCATCCGCTTCTGGTAATCATCATAATCCGGATGATTGGTATAGGTGCTTTCCCAGAAGGCTTCAATCATCTTCGCCGTGAGCGATGCATCCAGCTCCGTGCTGCCGGAGGCCACCTGGGAACGGTTGAGGGTGGTGGAGATGGAAAAATCAATTTCAAAATCATTCAGTTCCTTAATGACGGTATATACCTGCGCAATGGAATCCACCGATGGGTTTTCCGCAAGCAAGGCACGGCAGGTCAGGTCCAGGGTGTGGACGGTAACCTCCCTTTCCTTGGTAATCTTCCGGGTATCCTCCGCCGCCTTCTGGGCAATGCTGAAGGCCTGGCCAATTTCGGAAATATCAAATTGCCTGCGGGTTTTCAGGTCCGTTTCACCGGCAGACTGCTCAAAATCCCTTTTGATTCTGTTCAGCTTTGTTCTGGCCTGACTGACGCTCTGCATCATTTTTTCGTCAACCGTTTTGGACATTGCATTTCGACTCCCTATCAAGTTTTTCGTTGCTTGTATCATTCGTCGCACATTCTGTATTTTCCTGCCGGAATTTTCTCCCCTGTTCCTTTTTCCCCATGCGTTTGGAGCCGTGAAGGAATCAATGTCGCAGGGCATTCCCGGCACATAAAAAGGCGGAAGAGCCGAAGCTCCTCCGCCTGATGAACGGGGAAAAATTACAGGTCCGCCAGACGGGCGTAAACGTCCTTGAGGGCGGGGTAGATGGTGCGGTAGAATTCGTAATTCTTGATATATTCGGCCGCATCAGCGTCGGGGGCGCACTTGTCGCCGTACTGGATGGCAGCGTCGCAGGCTTCGGGCACGGAGGAGTAGATCCCGGCGCCCACACCGGCAAGCAGGGCCACGCCCAGCGCGGGGCCTTCGCCCTTGACGGTCATGATGTCGCAGCCGTAGAGATCAGCCAGCATCTGCCGCCAGATGGGGCTCTTGGCGCCGCCGCCGCAGGCAGCCATGTGGTTGATGTTCAGGCCCATCTGGCCGAACAAGCTCTGGCAATCCTTCAGGGAATAGGCCACGCCTTCCATCACGGCGCGCACCATATCCCGCTTCTGATGCATGGCGGACAGGCCCACGAAGGCGCCGCGGCAATCGGAATCCAGGTGGGGGGTGCGTTCGCCCATGAGGTAGGGCAGGTAGAACAGGCGGTTGGCGCCGATGGGGGACTGGGCCACCTGCTTGTTGATCAGGTCATAGCTGTCGCAGCCCATCTGGTTGGCCACGGCCACTTCGTCAGCGCACAGGGTATCCCGGAACCACTTGAGGGACAGGCCGGCAGCCTGGGTAACGCCCATCACATGCCAGGCGCCGGGCACGGCGCAGCAGAAGGTGTGGGCACGGCCCAGGGGGTCGATGGTGACCATATCGGTATGGGCAAATACCACGCCGGAGGTGCCGATGGTGGTGAAGGCACGGCCGGAGCGCACCACGCCGGTGCCCACGGCAGCCGCGGCATTATCGCCGGCGCCGCCCACCACGGGGGTGCCCGCCTTCAGGCCGGTGAGTTCGGCCACACGGGGGGTGATCACGCCGGTCACTTCGGGGCTTTCGTACACTTTGCCAAGCAGCGCCTTGTCAATGCCCAGCTTTTCCAGCACCGTATCGCTCCAGCAGCGGCCGGGCACGTCCAGCAGCTGCATGCCGCTGGCGTCGGATACTTCGGTGGCGTATTCGCCGGTGAGCATCAGGCGGATATAGTCCTTGGGCAGCAGGATATGGGCGCACTTTTCGTAAATTTCCGGTTCATGCTTTTGCACCCAGCGGATCTTGCCGGCGGTGAAGCCGGTGAGGGCAGGGTTGGCGGTGATGGCAATCAGCCGGTCGCGGCCGCCCATCAGCGCTTCGATTTCGGCGCATTCCTGGGCAGTGCGCTGGTCGCACCAGATGATGGCGGGGCGCAGCACTTTATTGTCCTTGTCCAGCATGGTCAGGCCGTGCATCTGGCCGGAAAGGCCGATGCCCGCAATTTCGCCGGCGTTCACGCCGCTCTTTTGCAGCACCGCACGGATGCCGTCCACAACGGCCTCCCACCAGTCCTGGGGGTGCTGTTCGGCCCAGCCGTTCTTGGGCTGCTGCATGCCGTATTCGCCGGTGTAGGAGGCAAGGCCGTTGCCTTTTTCATCAAAAAGAACCGTTTTGGTTCCGGAGGTGCCGATATCAATACCCAGTAAATATGCCATATTGCATTCTCCTTTTCATATTGTATAGAGCGGAATGTTGCTAAAAAAAATATATCATTTTCCATCATTTGTGTCAATGTGCTTTTTCTTAATCCCTGCCCTTCTTTCCCTAAAAAATGCCCTTGAGGGTTTCCTAACCATTTCTAATGTGCAAGAAGCGGAAAAAAAGGTGACAAACAAGACCTGTTTGTGCTATACTGTGTATTGGTGGAGTTTATCCAGCCAAATATGTAAGAAGCCGAGGACGGTTCATTGGCAAAGATCACCAAACAGACCCGCAGCAATATATTGAATGCATTGGTGATTTTTTTGACCATTGGCATCGTAATTTATTTGGGTGCTGCCAATGGTGAAATTGGCGATGCATGGGTTGCCCTGAGAAGCAGTAATCCCTTCTGGATCGGGGCAGCCGTTCTTTCCTATGGCATTTTTATGATTTTTGAAGCCATGGGTGTTCACGTGTTTTTCCGTCAGCAGGGGCTGAAGCCCAAATTCCGCTCCACGCTGCTGGTATCCATTATCGGCATGTTTTATTCCAGCGTCACCCCGGCGGCCACCGGCGGCCAGCCCATGCAGGTGTTTGCGTTCAAAAAACGGGGCATCCCGGCGGGCATTTCCTCTTCAGCCCTGGCGGTGAAGTTTTTCTGCTTCCAGGTGGCGCTTTTGTCCCTTGGCGGATTGTTCTGGATTTTGCATCCGGACATCGTCAACGCCTGCGTCAACCGTGCCCGGGTGATCGTGGTGACGGGCTTTGTGCTCAACGGCATCACCGTGGCTGCGGTGCTTTTGCTGGCCATCAACAAAAACATCGTCCGGGGCATCATCACGCTGCTGATCAACCTGGGCAAAAAGCTGCGCATCGTCAAGGATGTGGCCCGTACCACCTCCAAGCTGGACGCCGCCCTGGCCGATTTCCATGCCAGCGTGGATATGGTCACCCATCATCCGGGCCAGCTGCTGGTGCTGATTTTGATTTCCTGCATTCAGGTGATGGGTCTGATGAGCGTTTCCTACTGCGTATACCGTGCCATGGGCCAGAGCGGCCATCTGTTCGGCGAAATTCTGGCGCTGCAGTTCCTTTTGTATATCGGTGCTTCCTTCACCCCCCTGCCCGGTGCTTCCGGTGCGCAGGAGGGCGGCTTCTATATTTTCTTCCAGGACATTTTCCCTGCCAACAAAATGCTGGGCGCCCTGCTTTTGTGGCGGTTCTTTACGTACTACCTGTCCCTGATCGTGGGCCTTGGCTGTGTGGTGTGGGACAGTTCCACCAGCATGAAACGCAAAACCAACGAGCTGCAAAGCGAGATAAACGAATATTCAAAGAAAGGACTGGGAAACGGTGTTCAGGAAGACCAGAACAGCCCTGGATGCGCTGCTGCCCCGGCACAAGGCAACAGCGAAGAAGCTGATTGACAAATGCAAAGAAGCCCTGATGGCGGTGCTGCCCATTGCCCTGGTGGTATCCACCCTCTCGGTCACTTTCGCCCCGGTGGACCTGGGTATTGTCGCCCAGTTTTTCCTGGGGGCTTTTATGCTGGTGCAGGGCATGGGGCTTTTTACGTTGGGCGCCGATATGGCCATGCTGCCCATGGGCGAATACATGGGTTCCCACCTGACCAGGAAAAAGAATATATATTTCCTGTGCGGGTTCGCCTTTTTGCTGGGCCTGCTTATCACCATCGCCGAGCCGGACCTGACCGTCCTTGCCAACCAGATCCAGGGCGTGCCCAACACGGTGCTGATTCTGACGGTGGGCGTGGGCGTGGGCATTTTCCTGGTGGTAGCCCTGCTTCGTATTCTGTTCCGTATCAAGCTGAAGTACATGCTGCTGGGGCTGTATGCCCTGGTGTTCCTCATCGGCATTTTCATCAAGCCGGAATTCTTGCCCATGGCCTTTGACTCCGGCGGCGTTACCACCGGCCCCATCACCGTGCCCTTCATCCTGGCCCTTGGTATGGGTGTTGCCAACGTGCGCAGCGGCAAGGAAGCGGAGGACGACAGCTTCGGCCTGGTGGCCCTGTGCTCCATCGGCCCCATCCTGGCCATCATGCTCATCAGCCTTTTCTTCCCTGAACTGGAAAACACCTCTTCCTCCGCCGATGCCGTGCGGCTGAACAACACGCTGGAAGTGCTGGGCTCTTTTGCCCATGCTTTCCCCCATTACCTGAAGGAAGTGGTTATTGCCCTTTTGCCCATTGTGGTTTTGTTTGTGCTGTTCCAGCTGTTTTCCCTGCATCTGCCGGGGGCGGAATTGCAGCGCATCGGCGTGGGCCTTATGTATACTTTCCTGGGCTTGGTGATTTTCCTCACCGGCGTGAACGTGGGCTTTCTTCCCATGGGCCAGTACCTGGGTGCTCATTTAGCCCGGGAACACGCTTGGCTGATGATTCCCCTGGGGGCCCTGATCGGCTTCCTGGTGGTGCGGGCGGAGCCGGCGGTGCATGTGCTCAATTCCCAGGTGGAAGAAGTATCCTCCGGTGCCATCAGCAAATCCGCCATGATGACGGCCCTGTCCATCGGTGTGGCCGCCTCCGTCAGCATTTCCATGCTGCGGGTGCTCACCGGCATTTCCATCTGGTATTTCATCGCCCCGGGCTATCTGATCGCCCTTTTGCTTACCTTCTTCTGCCCGCCCATCTTTACCGCCATTGCCTTTGACTCCGGCGGTGTGGCCTCCGGCCCTTTGACGGCGGCCTTTATGCTGCCCCTTGCCATGGGCGCCTGCGGCGCAGTGGGCGGCAATGTGCTGGAAGATGCTTTCGGCGTGGTGGCCATGGTGGCCATGACGCCCCTCATCGCCATTCAGATATTGGGTGTTGTTTACCGCATCAAAACCCGGCATGCCGCTTCGCAAGCGCAGCCTTTGCCGGAAGAAGACGAAATCATCGACGTGTAATTTACGGAGGGGAACCATGCAAAACGCACTGCTTAGCCTGCTTTTCACCATTGTGGACCGCGGCAAGGGTGAAGCTGTCACGGAACTGCTGGCCCTGGACGGTGCCCGGCATCACACCGTGGCCCTGGGCCACGGCACGGCCCATAAGGGCATTCTGAGTGTGCTGGGCCTGCGGGACACCGCCAAAGACGTGGTGATCACCTTCCTGCCCAGCCGCATCGCCCGCAACGCCATGCGCCGCCTTTCCTATGCGCTGGACCTGGACAGGCCCGGCAAGGGCATTGCCTTTGTGGTGCCGCTGGGCAGCATTGCCGGCGGCGCCACGCTGCAGTATCTGCTGGATAACGAAGACAAGACAGCCATCGAGGAGGAACATACCCCTATGGAACAGAATCAGCATGAACTGGTTATTGCCGTGATCAATAAGGGCTTTTCCGAAACGGTTATGGAAGCCGCCCGTCCTGCCGGCGCCGGCGGCGGTACCATCATCCACGCCCGGGGCGCCGCGCCCCAGGAAGCCAGCCATTTCTTCGGCATCACCATCCAGCCGGAAAAGGAACTGATGCTCATCGTGGTGGATAAGGAGCACAAAATTCCCGTGATGCAGGCCGTCAGCAAGGCCGCCGGCCTCCAGACGGAGGGCCACGGCATTGTGTTCAGCCTGCCTGTTACTTCCCTGATGGGCATAGCCCGCAAGGGTGAAACGGAGGCGGCCATCCAATGACAAAGCGCATTCTGTGCGCCCTGCTGGTGCTGTGCGCCCTTTGCTCCTGCGCCCTGGCGGAGGAACTGCCTGACAGCATCACCATGAAGGCAGGGGAAAGCCTGTCCTTCTCCCTGCCCTTTTCCGGCAGCTGGGACAGCGACGCTCCCGACGTGGCATACGCCGAAGGCGATACCGTCCATGCCCTTTCCGAGGGCTGGGCACAGCTGGTGCTGATGGACGGCGAAAATGAACAGACAGTGGACGTGGAAGTGACGGACGCTGTGCCTGCCGTGATCCGGGAGGCCATCCGCATTGCCCTTTCTGAATGGGAAGAGGTGGGCGAAAAGCGGCTGGACAAATCCAAGCGGGGCAACAAATACATCAAATGGTGGGGCTATGAAAATATCGGCTGGTGCGGCGCGTTTGTGGGCTATTGCCTGGATACCGCCGGCGTGCCCCTGGAGCCCACCGATACCTGGCGCAAGGTAAAGCCCCATGAGGGCGGCATCCCCTACAGCCTGCGGGAGGCCGGCGTGCCCAAGCTGCGCACCGGCTTTACCAATATGGAGCGCATCACCGATGTGCCCCGCCCCGGCTACCTGATTATTTTCGGCGCCAAAGGCTATTATGAAGACGTGCACGTGGGCATGATCACCGACGTTTCGGACCGGGGGAACGGCGTTTACCAGATTTTCACCGTGGAAGGCAATATCGGCGGCAGCACTGTGAAGCGCTACTCCTTCCTGTACGACTCCCTGGCGGAGGACAAAACCAAGAATATGTCCTACCTGCCAGAGGAAGCGTGGACCCAGGAGGGCGTTTACTACGAAGGCCCCCGGCAGACCAAATCCGGCGGGAAGAAGTATAACTGGTATGTCACCGCCCTGTGCCAGACCTGGCAATAAATCCAATCAACATCCGAAAACTGCAGATCAAAAAACCGGACGGCGCTTCGCCGCCCGGTTTTCTTCATTCCAGGATCGTTTTCCGCCCTTTACAGGCAGTATTCGCCATCCGCTTCTTTTATCATCCGCTGGATGACGCTGCGTTCAAAAGCACATTTTTCATCGAAAATCTGTTTGGACAGATCGAAGTTCAGCTTTTTGCGGTCATTTTCGCACTGGGGATCCCATTCCGAAAAGTAGAATTCCGAAAGCGCCGCCATTTCCCGTTGGCCATGATAGGCATAGTAGGTGTTGCTCATCCAGATGCCCTGGCTGCCGTAATGGTCCAGCACATCGGCATCCTGCAAAAGCTTTTCCCACACGGTATTTTCGTCGGTGCCGGGATGACGCTTGTCATGGGCGGCAATCAGGCCGCACACCGCATCCATTTCCGCTTCCGTCAACTCCCCCGCCAGCACCTTGCGGCACAGAAAGGCGGCGTTGTCACTGTGGGGCTCCAGGCCCTTGCACATATCATGGAACATCCCGGCGCACAGCAGGATATCGTCCATGCTGCCGTCCTGCGGAAACAGCTTTTTGCGCAGCAGCACCGCGCCCTTGCCCGTCCGCTGCCCATGAAAATACGCTGCGCCCACTTCCCGTTCAAAATGGCTTTTGCGCTTGCCCATCAGCCGGAAGGCGATTCCGTCAAGTTTCTGAAAGTCCATACAATCGCACCTCGTGGAAATTAAGAAACTAGATTTACCGGGCTGCCACACGCAATGGGTGACAGCCCGGTTAAATATTTAGACAGGCATGGTGCCGTCTTCTTTGTTATAGGCAGTGGGGTCGGCCTGCATATCCTGGGCCTGGCGCCACTGGAAGTACTTGGTGGCCACCTGGGGGAACAGGGCGTAGGACAATACGTCTTCGTCCTGCTTCATGTACTGAGCAATTTCCTTGCGGTAGTTTTCCAGTTCAGGGGCGATGTCGTCGGCGGGGCGGTGGGTGATCACCTTAGCGTCGCCGATGCACTTCTTGCGCACTTCTTCGTTCACGGGGGCGGGCAGCCGGCCGTATTCGCCGCGGAGCAGGCCCTTGCTTTCCTTGGTCACCATCTTGTAGCGTTCGCCGCCCAGCACGTTCATCACGGCCTGGGTGCCAACGATCTGGGAGGTGGGGGTCACCAGGGGCGGGAAGCCGAAGTCTTCACGAACCCGGGGCACTTCTTCCAGCACCTGATAGTATTTGTCCATGGCATTGGCCTGCTTGAGCTGACCAATCAGGTTACTCAGCATGCCGCCGGGCACCTGATACTGCAGGGCCTTGGCGTCCACGGACAGCACCTTCCCGGCATCGCGCCAGCCGTCCTTGTTCAGCCGTTCGGCCACGCCACGGAAATGCTCAGCAATCTTGCTCATCAGTTCTTCGTCCAGGCCGGTATCGAAATCGGAGCCCTTCAGCACAGCCACCATGGATTCGGTGGCGGGCTGGCTGGTGCCGCCGCCCAAGGGGGACAGGGCGCAGTCGATCACGTCCACGCCGGCTTCCACAGCCTTGAGCAGGGTCATAGCGCCGGTACCGGCGGTGTTGTGGGTATGCAGCACGATGGGCAGCTTGGTGTTTTCCTTCAGCTTCTTCACCAGGGAATAGGCGCTGAAGGGCAGAAGCAAACCGGCCATGTCCTTGATGCAGATCATGTCGGCGCCCATGGCTTCGATGTCCTTGGCCAGCTTCACGAAATATTCTTCCGTGTGGACGGGAGAGGTGGTGTAGCTCATGGCCACTTCCGCGGTGCCATTATACTTCTTGGTGGCCTTCACGGCGGTTTCCATGTTGCGCAGGTCGTTCAGCGCGTCGAAGGTGCGGATGATGTCGATGCCGTTGTCGATGGACTTTTTCACGAAATAATCCACCACGTCGTCGGCATAGTGCTTGTAGCCCAGAATGTTCTGGCCGCGCAGCAGCATCTGCAGCTTGGTGTTGGGCAGGGCCTTGCGAAGCTGGCGCAGCCTCTCCCAGGGATCTTCGTTCAAAAAGCGCAGGCAGCTGTCAAAGGTAGCGCCGCCCCAGCATTCCAGAGAAAAGAAACCAACCTTATCCAGCATTTCGCACACAGGCAGCATTTCGTCAATGCGCATGCGGGTGGCCGCCTGGGACTGATGGGCGTCACGCAGGATGGTATCGGTAATCAATACTTTTGCCATGATGAATCTCCTTTACTTCATTCAAGAGATGGGGAACGATGAGGGGCTTTGCCCCTTCACCCCACCAGGGTCATTGACCCTGGACCCATTCACGGAACATACATTTTCACTTTCAAACAATTTCCCGATGCCGCTTGGAAAACGTTTGTCTTCAGCGGGCACGGCGGCCTTGCCGCCAGCCGGATGCCGCAGCATCCGGTGAAAACAGGGAAAATGCCGGGCAGGAAAGTTTGCTTTCCCCGCCGCATTTTCACCGTTTTCATTGTGCCCTCTCCATCGGTTTCTTCACGCTTCATGCGGAAAAAAGAATGAGCAGCAAAACCATGTCAGCGCAGGATGGGTGCAGGGGGGGATCCCCCTGCCGCGGGGTACAGGGGCCGCGCAGGCCCCTGCCTCGTTCATCAGCCGAACATGCTCAGCAGCACGCCGGCAGCAATAGCGGAACCGATGACGCCGGCCACGTTGGGGCCCATGGCATGCATCAGCAGGAAATTGCCGGGGTTGGCCTTCTGGCCTTCCACCTGAGAAACACGGGCGGCCATGGGCACGGCGGACACACCGGCGGAGCCGATGAGGGGGTTGATCTTGCCGCCGGTCAGCTTGTTCATCAACTTTGCCAGCAGTACACCGGCACCGGTGCCGCAGCCAAAGGCGAACACGCCCAGGGCGATGATTTTGATGGTATCGATGGTGAGGAAGGTGCGGGCAGTGGCGGTGGCACCCACCGTGATGCCCAGGAAGATGGTGACGATGTTCATCAGTTCGTTCTGGACGGTCTTGTTCAGCCGTTCCACCACGCCGCATTCACGCATCAGGTTACCCAGCATCAGGCAGCCAACCAGGGGCGTAGCGCTGGGCAGCAGCAGGGACACCAGCACCGTCACCACGATGGGGAAGAGGATCTTTTCCCGCTTGGAAACGGGGCGCAGCTGTTCCATGACGATCTGGCGTTCCTTTTTCGTGGTCAGCAGCCGCATGATGGGGGGCTGGATCACGGGCACCAGAGCCATATAGCTGTAGGCAGCCACGGCGATGGGGCCCAGCAGATGGGGTGCCAGCTTACCGGTGAGCCAGATGGCAGTGGGGCCGTCGGCGCCGCCGATGATGCCGATGGAACCGGCTTCGGCATTGGAGAAGCCAAGCAATTTAGCGCCGATGAACACGATGAAGATACCGGCCTGGGCGGCGGCGCCCATGAGCAGGGTCTTGGGGTTAGCGATGAGGGGACCAAAGTCCGTGCCGGCGCCAACGCCGATGAAGATGAGGCAGGGATAGATGCCCAGCTTCACGCCCAGATACAGGTAGTCAAGCAAACCGGGGGTGATGGTCTTACCGGCGGTGGCAAGCAGGGTGCCCACGGAGGAGTACACCTGGCCGTCGGTCATGAAGGCGGCGGAGTCCTTGATGATGACAGCCACGCTGTCCGCCAGCACCGTGCCATTTTCGGCAACCAGCGCACCCGCTGCGTTCAGGGTAGCGCCCACGGAGAAGTTTTCGGTGATCTGGCCGATCACTGCGCCGTCCAGCAGGATGGCGCCGGCATTGTTGACGGTATAGGCACCCAGGTTGGCAAGGTCTGCCGAGTCCACCAATATGGCGCCGCCAAACAGGCTCCAGTTGGCGTGACCGCCGGCAAAGAGGCTTTCGTGGAACACTTCACTGCCCAGCAGGTTGGTCAGCAGCATACCAAAGGCAATGGGGAGCAGCAGCAAAGGTTCGAACTTCTTTACGATGGCCAGATAAATCAGCAGGCAGGCAACGCCCACCATCACCAGCGCCAGGGGATCACGCAGAAATTGTGCAATACCGGATTCGTTCGCCAGGTCCGCCAAAGTACCCAGAATATTTACGGATTCCATCTGTAAAGCGTCTCCTTTCTCTTATTTTCTTTCGTTGAAAGGAATCAGCTTACAGCACGCACAGCACGTCGCCGGAGTTGACAGAAGCGCCCTTCTGCACGTTCACCTGGGCCACGGTGCCGTCTTCGGGGGCCACGATTTCGTTTTCCATCTTCATGGCTTCCAGGATCATCAGGATATCGCCCTTCTTCACGGCGGCACCCTGGGACACCTTCACGTCCAGGATGGTGCCGGGCATGGGGCTGACCACCTTCAGGCCATTGGCCACGGGGGCGGGAGCGGCAGCCTTGGGGGCGGCAGCGGGGGCAGCAGCCACGGGAGCGGCAGCCACGGGCGCAGCGGCCACGGGGGCCACGGGAGCCACGGGAGCAACAGGAGCCACGGGAGCGGCAAAGGCAGCGCCCACTTCTTCTACTTCCACTTCGTAGGAAACACCATTGACGGTAATGTTGAATTTACGCATGACAGGAATCTCCCTTCTATTTCTTACAAATGAGTGTAAATCTGTTCTTCACGGGCGGCACGGGCACGGGCGCTCACGGTATCCACCTGGCGCACACGGCGCACCACAAAACCGCTCTGGTTTCCCTGCCATACGGCAGCGATGGCAGCGGTGATAACGGCGATAAGCTGTTCATCGCTTTCCTGCTGCACAGGAGCGGGGGCAGCCGTTTCCGGCTGGACCGGCGCAGGAGGCGGTGTGGCGGCCTTGGGGGCGGACACGGTCTTTTTCTTTGTGCCGGCATTTTTGTTCAGAAGGCCCATGACGGTAATGCAGGCAATGAGGATCACCAGCCCTGCAAACACCACCAGCATCCCCACCGCGGTGGTGGAAAGGCCCAGGCTCAAATTTTCCAACATATCAGCATCCTCCCTTTCTTACAGGGGCAGATTGCCATGCTTGCGGGGCAGGTTCACATCATGCTTGGAGACCAGCATTTCCAGGGCGGCAATAATGTACTTGCGGGTTTCCTGGGGCACGATCACATCGTCCACCAGGCCGTTCTTTGCGGCAAAGAGGGCGCCGCAGCTGTCGCGGTAGGCAGCCATCAGGCTTTCCCGGCTTTCGCCTTCCAGCATTTCCTTTTCGTTCAGCACCTGCACGGCCACTTCTTCCGTCAGAGGAGCGATCATGGCAGTGGGCCAGGCGTAGGAAACGTCTGCCATGTCCTTGCCGCCCATGGCCACGTAAGCCGCACCCACAGCATTTCCGCAGATGATGCCCACCTTGGGCGCGGTGCATTCAGCATAGGCATAGCACAGATCCGCAGCAGCACGGATCATATCGCCCTGCTTGCATTCACAGGGAACGGCGATGCCGTCGGCATTCACAAAGGACACCACCGGCAGGGAATAGCAATCGCACAGCCGCACAAAACGGGCAGCCTTCTTGCAGTCTTCCACATGCAGCCGGCCGTTGTCATTCTGATGATCGGAAACCACCAGACCGCAGGTGCGGCCGCCAATGCGGCACAGCGCCGTGCGGATGGACTTGCCGTAAGCAGCGTACAGTTCCACCACATGGCCCAGGTCCGCCACATCCGCCATCAGGGCGGCAGCATCTTCGGCATTGTCACCGGCCATCAGCCGGTTCAAATCGTCATCGTCCACCAGAGGTGCGCTTTCCATATTGTTGGCGGGCAGCAGGTCGATCAGGGCGGAAACCATGGCTTCCGCTTCGTCTTCCGTTTCAGCCGTCAGGGCGCACACGCCCTGCTTCGCCATCACGTCAGCGCCAAAGAGGCTCTGGGCGGATTTTTCCACGCCCTTTTCGCTGTTCATCACCAGTGCGGTATGCAGCGCCACTTCGCCGGTCTTTTTCACCTGGATGGTCACATCCGCCACCTGGGTGAGCAAAGTGGCCAGGCCCCGCACAGGGCCCATCACCACGGCGATGATGGGGCACACGCCGCTCAGGCGGGCCAGCTGGTTCATCACCTTGGCGTACAGAGGCAGGGCAGCGGCGCCGTCGGAAAGCTTCACACCGGCGCTGTCCAGCATGGCCACCACCGGCGCACCGGTGAGCTTTGCCATGTTCAAAAGCTTCTGAATCTTTTCAGCCTGTTCTTTGGTCATTGCACCGCCGCAGGAAGCAAAATCCTGAGCAAAGCAATAGGCGGCACAGCCGTTCACGGTGCCGTAAGCGGCCACCAGGTTGCTGTCGGCACGCAGGGTGTCCACTTCCACAAAGCTGCCTGCATCAAACAGCTTGGTCACGCGCTCCCTTGCGGTGCACTTGCCTTCTCCATGCTGCCGGGCAATGCGCTGCGCGTCGCCCTGCAATATGGTGGTCTTTTCCTGGGCCAATGTCTTGATGATGTCCGACATGTCCATTTCCGGATCCCCCATTCTCATGATATTTTTGTGGTTTGAAGGCGTCATGAATATGCTACAGGTTCTCTTCCTCAGGAAGGGAACCTCATCCTTACCCAACTTCAATTATACCACACTTTTTCCTTTTTTCCTGCTTCCTTTTCACTTAAAGAACAGCTTTTTCTTCTACAATTTGATTACATTCCCCTTTTTGCGCAAAAAAACACCGCAGCCCCCTCCGCTGCGGCAGAATATTTCCTTTTTCATGTCAGGTACTGCTTTTTCATCCGCCCGCAAAGCGCCCCTCTTTCCGTCCGCGCTTCCGACGCCGGTACCCTCCCGCCCAGTCTCATCGGCTGCAGCTTATAGGAGCCTCTTCCTTCCCGGCCAAACCTTCACCGGTACCGTATTTCCGTTCCCGCCGGCAGACTTTTGCGCCGGAGCCTGGCCCCGTCATCGTACCGCCTTCCCCGGGCAAACAGCCGTTGTACGAATAAATATCACCTGCTGCGGCAATGCACATCCGTTTCACATCGCGTTCAGCCGCTCCGCCAGATTGGCCGCCGCTTCTCCTTCCAGGCTGCCAATCAGCCGGTGGCACACCGTCCCCCGCCGCCAAAGCACCAGTGTGTTTTCGCCCCGGCGCTGCACCGCCGCCCCTTCTCCGGATCCGCCATACATCCCTTCCACAGCCTGCGCCGTCTGCAGGCCGGTGCACAGGCTCATTTCGTACACCACGCTTTTTCCCTCCCCATCCACACAGAAAAGGGTCACTTCCATGCCGTTTTCATAAAGCGCCGCACTGCCCTGGCGGAGCGCCATGCCCGCAAGCGGCATTTCCACCCCAAAGCCCAGCCATGCCTCCAGCTCCCTTTCGCTTTCAAACACCCTTTCATCTGCACCCTCATGCCGGGCCATGCAGGCCCCAATCATCTCCGGCGTAATGGGCGATGCCATCAACTGCTGCCGCTCCGTCTCCTGCGCAGCGGCCATCTGCACCTTTTCCCCGCAAAGGATCACGCAGCACAAAACAAGCACCGCCGCCACCACGCCGCACCGGCCCTTCCTTTTCCTTTTCTGCCTCGGCCCGCCTGGAATATACCGCATCTCCATCCTGCCGCCTCCTTTGCTCACGTTCCGTCTCCCGCATCTTTTGCAGCTGCCTGTTCCCCTCTTTGCAAAAACAAACGGCCGTTCCCCACAGGCTTTTTGCATGTTGCTGCAAAATACTTTCTTCTACTTATATAGACGAAACACCGCCGCCCTTTTTCTCCCCACCTGGCAGAATTTACAACTGTAAACTATCACACCCCGCCCCATGGTCCTCTTTCTACCGTTTCCCTGCACCCACTTGGGCTTTTTCTCTTCTTTTTCCGTTCACCCCTTGCATTTTCCCGCCCGCCGTGTTATACTGTTTCAGCGCAAATCGCACGGGGTATTAGCGCAGTTGGTAGCGCGCGACATTCGCATTGTCGAGGCCAGGGGTTCGACTCCCCTATACTCCACCAAACAAAAACCAGCCGGAAACGGCTGGTTTTTTGTATTGGCATTTTTCATTTGTTTTTTCTTCATTGCGTAATATCCGCTCATCAGGCAGAGAAAATCCGGGCCTGGATGGCTTCAGTCAAAGGCAGGCAGAAAATCCCCATGCGCTTGGATCAGATCATCCACCATGAGCCGGATGGTGTCGATATCCAGCTCGCTGCCGGTGTGCGGATCCAGCATGGCCGCCTGATAGATATGATCCCTTTTCCGGGTGCGGGCCGCTTCGATGGTGAGCAGCTGAACGTTGATATTGGTCATGTTCATGGCCGCGCACTGCACCGGCAGCGCCCCCACATGGCAAGGATGCACCCCCTGCCCGTTTACCAGGCAGGGCACCTCCACACAGGCGTCGGCCGGCAGGTTGGTGATGAGGCGGCCTTCGTTCAGCACATTACCGCCAATCTGGTAGGGCTTGCCGGTGACGATGGACTCCATAATCCAGGAAGCATATTCGGAAGTCCGTGCGTGGTCCTTCACGCCGTTTTTCATCAGCCCGGCATATTCTTCCTTCCAGCCGACAATCTGGTTGATACACCGGCGGGGATACTCATCCAGCGGAATGTTGTAGCGCTGAATCAGCTGGGGATAGCGGCTTTTGATGTAGAACATATTGTACTCGGCATTATGCTCGCTGGATTCTGTGCAATAGTAGCCGAACAGGCGGATATAGTCCAGCCGTACTTTATCGCAAAAATCCGGGTCGGCCAGCTTTTCGGCCACTTTTTCTTTGATGGCGGGATACAGATCCACACCGTTTTTATCCTTCAATTCCAGCAGCCAGGCCATGTGGTTGATGCCGGCAATCAGCTCCTTGTGGCCTTCCAGCTTATCCTCCATGCCCAGGTTTTTCAGCAGGTTTTCGGAGCAGACCTGTACACTGTGGCACAGGCCCACCGTGCGGATGCCGGTATAGCGCTGCATGTATCCGGACAACATGGCCATGGGATTGGTATAGTTCAGGAAAAGGGCATCCGGGCACACTTCTTCCATGTCGCGGGCAAAATCTGCCATCACGGGAATGGTGCGCAGGGCACGCATGATGCCGCCGATGCCCAGCGTATCACCGATGGTCTGGCGAAGGCCGTACTTCTTGGGCACCTCAAAATCGATGATCGTGCAGGGGTCATAAAGCCCCACCTGAATGGCATTTACCACAAAAGACGCCCCGCGCAGGGCTTCCTTCCTCTGCTCAACCCCCAGGTAGCATTCAATCCTGCCATGGCCGCCCTTGGCCTGACGCATGGCCTCCAGGATGGTCTGGCTTTCTTTCAGGCGATCGCCGTCAATGTCATATAGTGCAAACACACTGTCGCGCAGCACCTCGGAACACATACAATCGCCAATCACATTGCGTGCAAAAACCGTGCTGCCCGCACCCATAAACGTAATTTTCATGACATACCCTCCTGCTGCTTTGTTTTCCCCCCCTTTTCCCGGAGGATTGCAACCGATATACCGCTGTTTCCTGCAAATTTTTCTCAGATACGCAGTGTCCATTCGATAAATACATTATATTTCCTGCCTTTTTCTCTGTCAATGACAATAAAAGATGTAGACACGAATAACCATCCATGGTATACTACATATTGTGGAAAACTATACCACGGGTTATTTTCGTACACAAAATGCATTACGAAACAAATAGAGAAATACGTCCGCGGCCGCCAAAGGGCAGGCGGAGAAGAGAGGGTCCAGATGAACACTTCGTACAACGGAATGAAACGGCTCTGGTTTGTGCTGATTGCCATGCTG
Organism: Clostridia bacterium; assembly: GCA_017397895.1. Taxonomy (GTDB): domain Bacteria; phylum Bacillota; class Clostridia; order Christensenellales; family Aristaeellaceae; genus RUG563. The sequence continues at coordinate 11,049 of JAFQHP010000035.1, read as the reverse complement.
CTTGTGTGCAGCGGGGCCTTTGGTGCTATGGCAGAAAGCAGCGCAGTACCGGGCGGAACCAACGACCTGGACGGCTCCAAGATTGAGGGCATCAAGGTTGTGTGGGTCACCCAGGACAGCCAGAGTACGGCAGAAGGCGCCAAAACGCCCCAGGCGGAGCTGGACAACAAGGAACACTTGTACCTGTCCACCGTAGGCGACGGCGAAATGGAAATGGTGTACCGGATCGAAGCGGAATTTTCGGGCCAGTATGACTATGCGCCGGGGGACATCACCATCACCATTCCCGCCCAGGTGTGGTACGGCCGTCAGTACGAAGAAACGGGGACGGACGGCGAAACCGTGGGCGTGGTGGATCCCTCCCGCCTGCTGGGCACGCTGGAATTGCCCGTACCCGCTGCGCCTTCCAAGCGCGCGGATTTCAACTGGCAGATCATCGACGGCAATTATGTGCTGACCAATACCCGCACCATCGGTGCCACCTCCAGCGTCAGCATCGAAGTGGGCATTTGCGGCATCCGTCCTGTGGATGTGGTGGATATGAGCGAAACGGCGCCCATCACCGCCCACGTGGAAGTGGTAACCAACCAGGGGAACACCATCGAGCTGACCAGCACGCCCATCACGGCACAGCTGGATACCCTGGTGAAAATTACCAGCGCCTACAAGGACGGCGAAGTGTTTGAGGACTATCCCGGCCTGGACGAAAAGCTGCTTTCCAATCTGCCGGAAGGTGCGGACCCTCAGGACTATATATATGTTCGCTGGTATACCTATCACTCCCATCATAATAACCAGCCCTACTCGCTGGACATTGAAGATGTGCTCAGCGACGCCTATGAGAAAGTGGCCGGGGAAAACGGTGAAGCCGAAAAGAAGTATGTTCCCAACGGGGAAGGCATTTTCCTGGGCAGCACCAATTATAACGGTCAGGTTCTCACCGACGGCGAGATTGATTTTACGGCGGAGATCGGGGACCATTTCACCAATACCACCACCGGCACCCAGTATGCCAATACGGTGTACATGTGGTCCGCATACCGCAAGGATGCCTTTGAGGTACCCAACGCCAACGAAGCCCCCCGTGTGTACTACTTCGAGAACGAAGTGATCTGGACACTGACGGAAACGGACAAAGCCATTGCCGATACCGGCAACGAAAAGGGTGAGGATCCCCAGAAGGTTACAACGGCCCGGGACGAAGTGGTTATTCCCTATGCGCCGGTGAAATGGCAGCGGCCCCGGGGTGCCTTTGCAGTAAACAAGTGGACCGAGCGCATCACCTATAAGGACTGGCTGTACGGCTATGCCCTGAACCTGCTGGAAAGCCGGGATGAAGTGGAAATGGACTTCATCGTGGAAACGGTGGGCTACGGCTATCCCTGGACGTCGGCACTGACAAAGGGCTTTGACTACGAAGCGCTGAACAATACCGTAGTCAACGGGGACCTGGATTCGCTGGAGTTGGATGCAGATGCCTTTGGGAAGCTGGGCTGGAAACAGGTGACGGACGATTTCCAGACCTTCTTCAATTTTGAAACCACGCCCCTGACGGCAGAGGATTTTGAATTCAAGAGCCTGCGCATTTCCGCACCCCAGAAAATGCGGTATGCCAAGAAATCCAACGGCACCTGGGATTATGTGTCCGACAGCACCCTGCCCAACCCGGACCTGGTGATCGAATATCAATTGAATAACGAGGATACCTGGTATCCCGCCGCCACGGCCACCTGGGGAGAGGATGGCCTGGGTAAGTTTGCCTTTGTGAATGTGAACGAAGCATCCGGGGTCACCACCAGCGGCATGACCGTCATTTTCCCGGAAAATGTAACCGATACCCGCCACACCTTTGTCAGCAATGTGTTCGGCGGCAAAACAGCAGCGCATTGCGATATCGCCATGCTGGACTGGTATGTGTACCCCACCATCACCATGAAATCCTCGGACCGTGTGTACAACATCGTGCAGCAGCTGTTTGAGGAAAGCGAAAACCCCGCCACCAAGTTCAGAAACGATGTGATCATGGACGCCTACGGCTGGGTGGATGAAGAAGGCAATGGCACGCTGGTACTCGATAACGATTTTGACTATTCCATGGCCACCTATGAAGGCGCCAGCTACGGCGTTTCGCTGACCAAGAAAAGCACCAGCGAAAGTGATCCCGAAAACCAGCGGCTGGTGATTCATTACACCGCCACGCTGACGGAGCAAAGCAACCTGAAAGAACGCAGCGATTATGATGCGGCAGTGGAAGCAGGGGTGATTCCGGCGGAAAAGAGCGGCGTGTGGTATGATCTTCTGCCGCCCCATGTGGTGCCCCTGACGGATACGGTAAAGCTGCGCAAAAATGATACCGTCACCAATGTGTACACCGTTGAAAATTACAAAAACAGCGGCCGTACGCTGCTGGTGGTGGAAGCGGAGCTGACCCCAGCGCCCGTGCACCTCAACAACATCGGCTATGCCGATTGCCCTGTGCTGGAGTTTGACGCAGCCTACACCTGGATGGATATGGACGAATACGGCAAAGACCTGGTCAACTATGTAGCCTTCCAGTCCACAGTGGAAAACCTGCGCAGTGATACCCTGGGCACCATCCGCAACCAGAAGGGCGATCCCGATACGCCGGCAGGGGGCAACAACGCCAACACCCCCTCCATGCCCCGGGAGATCATCGATGCGCTGACGGACCTGGACCCCAATACGGATGAAAACCGGTTTGTCTACGGCAAATCCAGCCATACGGTCAGCGCACTGACGTATGCGGTTTCCGGCCTGCAAAAGGCCGTAAAAAACGACCTGGTGGGCATCTGGACCCAGGGCCTGGACGGCCAGGAGCAGGTGACGGTATACGAAGGCCATTATTATACCTACAGCCTGCGGGTATCCTCTGCGGAAAATACCTCCACCAAGGGAATCGTCATTTACGATACCATTGAAAACTACATCATCCCGGACCCTGCTGCGGATAAGGATACCGACGCCACCAAGGCGGCGGACTTTGCCCACACCCAGGCCCGTACATCCTGGACAGGCGACTGGCAGGGCAAGGGCCAGTGGCGGGGCACCCTGGAGCAGGTGGACCTGAGCGAGTTTGTGAACGCAGGCGTGAAGCCCACCCTGTTGTACTCCACCATCCCCGGCCTCCAGTTTGCCGACAGCAGCTCCGAATCCACAGACGACAATTTTGATGAGGACACGGAGCTGTTCTCCACCGGCAGCTATGACATTACCGACCGCAGCATCTGGCAGGTAGCCCAGCTGGATGAAAAGGGCCTGTGGCAGGTGCCGGCAGGGCTGGAAGTGACTGCTGTTGCCATTGATGCCACCACCACCACCGATGGGAACGAGTTTGTGCTCCGGCCGGAAGAGGCGCTGGCAGGCTACCTGAAAATGCGTGCACCGGACGATGAAAGCAGCGAGGATAAATGGAACGCCAAGGGCGCCTATGCCCGCCTGACAGATGAACAAGGGGAATTCATCCTGGATGAAAACGGCCGCCAGCAAATCGACTGGGAAGCCGCCATGGACGAAACCAACAATATGTACGCCTACAATAACGCCCGCGTACGTCTCATCCAGGGCCAGTCCACAGAGGGCGGCACCAACTGGCTGTCCAATTACCGGATGATCCGCAACGACTATACCCGTGTGGGCATCGTGCCGGAGATCATCACCGTGGAAAAAACCTGGCAGGACCAGGATAATCACGACGCCATGCGCCCCGAAAACGTCAGCATTACGGTGCTGAGGCGCCTGGCCGGAACTGCCGGCGCAGCGCAGCCCGTGCTGGACGCCCAGGGGCAGCCCCTCAGTGCCGTGCTGGACGAAAGCAACGGCTGGAAGGCAGAATTCAAACAAACGGATATTGTCAATGAAGACGGCGTGCGCTATCTGTACACCTTCCGGGAAACGCCCGTGGACGGCTATACCAGCAAGGTGCAGTTCATCGACGTGAACCACTACACCATGATCAATGTGCATCCCAACGAACAGGTAGAGCTGTCCGGCGTGAAAGTGTGGGATGACAACAACGACGCCCTGGGGCTACGGCCGGAAACGGTAACACTGAAACTGTACCGGGACGGCGAGCACATCGATACCCGCACCGTCAAGCCCAACGGCGCAGGCGAGTGGAATTACACCTTCGGCAAGCTGGACAAGTACGCCCAGGGCGGCCGGGAATACGAATATAAAATAGAAGAAGAATATGTGCCCAAGTATGTGGGTGAAAGCGACGGCTACGGCCAGGTGAACAACACCTATGTGCCCACCGGCTCGCTTGAAGTATCCAAAACGCTGGTAAACGCCACGGCCGCCGCAAAGCAGCAGATGTTCACCTTCACCCTGGTGCTTCTGGCAGAACAGACGGATCCCGCAGCCCCGGCAGTGCCGCTGATGGAAAAATACCCCTACACCATCTACACCCTGCAGGGGGAAGAATGGACGGCAGGGGAAACCGGCGAAATCGGCAACAGCGGCACCTTCCGCCTGATGGAAGGGCAGAAGATCGTGGTGGAAAACCTGCCCTCCGAAAGCACCTATGAAGTGATCGAAACCGAAACTGCCGGGTTCACCTGCACGGCCACCGATGCTTCGGGCGCCATCCGCGCAGGCCAGACGGCCCAGGCCGCCTTTGTGAACGAATATCAATCCGCCGGCGCGGCCCAGCTGCCTGTCGGCAAAAAGCTGACAGGCCATGCCATCCGCAAAAACCAGTTCCGGTTTGAGCTGGTGGATAACAACCCGGACAGCGCCACCTACGGCGAAGTGATCCGCACGGCCCGGGTGGACGCTCCCGCTGAGGATGCCACCACCGGCGGCAGCGGTGAGACCATTGAGTCCCTGACCCAGGCGATCTTCGGCCAGCTGGAATACACCCAGGCAGACGACGGCCGCACCTACAATTACCAGGTGCGCGAAGTGGATACCGGCAAGCCCGGCTATACCACGGACACCATGCAGTTCAATGTTTCCGTACAGGTAGCGGATAACGGCGACGGCACCATGACCGTCACCCCCGCCTATACGGACCGGGACGGCAATGCCGTGACGGAACTGAAATTCGAAAACACCTATGAGGCCCAGGGCGAATTGACCCTCAAGGCCTGGAAGACCCTGGAGGGCCGCCCCCTCAAGGACGGCGAATTCACCTTCGAGCTATACAGCTACGACGCCGCCAAGAACGGCCTGGGCGAAAAGCTGGGTGAAGCCACCAACGACGCGGAGGGCAACATCGTCTTTGACGCGCTCCATTTTGACGAGAACGATGTGAGCCTGGACGAAAACAACCCGGCCACCTACACCTACCTCATCCGGGAAAAGCAGGGCACGGACAAAACCGTCACCTACTCCAACCAGGAATATGTCATCACCGTCTCCGTCTTCGATAACGGCGACGGCACCCTCAGCTTTGCCCAGGGGTCGCAGCAGGCGGTGCGGGAGTATGTGGAATGTCCGCATTGTCTTGGAACTGGGTACGAGAAGTACCGGTTTATCCTGTACGAAACAGATAAAGTAATGGGCGGTGGTGCACTCGGTGGATGGACATCGGATGCAACGAGAACTGGAAATTATGTATCAAGAATGCCCTTCTGCATTGTCTGCAATGGCACAACTCAAGTAGGAGAAAACTGGTGTGACCATTGCGGAGGTAGCGGCATTGAATTGGGGGGCACATTCTATTTCAATTATAAACATCTTAAATATGAATATGTTATACTACGGTATGAAAATACAAGAACGGTAAGCAGTAGCAGTACATTTACAGGTCCGGTGGTAGCAGTCGCGGAGACCGAGACACAGTATAAATACCTGCAGATCGACAACACAAGTGAATCCGGCAAGAAAAACTTCGTGATTTGTCCTGATTGCAATGGCGCAGGCGTTGTTGGCGGCAAAATGACCATCACCGGGGATGTGACGATCCCTGTGTTTGCCAACCAGCTCAAGCCCGGCGACCTGACCGTCACCAAGCAAATCGAAGGCGAGGGCAGCAGCAATCCCGACCAGACCTTCAACTTTACCATCAAGCTGACCGGCGAGGTGCCCGAAGACCTGGACTATGGCATGGCTGCGCCGATTCCGACGCCAATTCCCACCTCTGCGCCCACAGCAACAGTAACTCCTGCGGGAAAAGGTGTGATCAAAACGCCTGCGCCTACCGTGCAGCCCAACACAGTGCCTGTACAGCAACCAGTGATTATGCCAGCAGTTGTAAAAGAAGCCGATAACACTAAGTGGTACCATGCAAGCGAGACGGACTTGCAGGGTGCGGCTTATGCTGTGCTGAATCTGAATGAGGAGCACGAAGATTACGGGAAACTGATCTTCTTCCGCAGCGATAAGGACAATCCAACCGACCCATGGAATCAGGAAACCTTTGATCTTGGCGGAAATAAGCGGGTAAAAGATGACACGAAAAAAGTTGTCTACTACCTGGTGGATGAGCGTGAAGATGCCGTAATAGGCGGGTATACGCGACCTTGGTATAGCGATAGCTCCTATATTCAAGCAGTTGTGGTTCGAGATCCCATCAAACCATTGAACGGATATAGATTTTTTCACAGTTTGTCGAAGCTGCGGGAATTAGATATTGCAAAGCTGGATACCAGTGGCATAACGGATATGACACAGATGTTCTACAACTGCCGTGGCTTGACGAGCCTTGACCTGAGCACCTTTGATACCAGCAGCGTGACGGACATGCGCTACATGTTCAACAACTGCAGCGGCTTGACGAGCCTTGACCTGAGCACCTTTGATACCAGCAGCGTGACGAGCATGAGAGACATGTTCTACTCCTGCAGCGGCTTGACGAGCCTTGACCTGAGCACCTTTGATACCAGCAGCGTGACGGACATGAGCTACATGTTCAACAACTGCAGCGGCTTAACGAGCCTTGACCTGAGCACCTTTGATACCAGCAGTGTTCAGAGCATGGCAAGGATGTTCTACGGTTGCAGCGGCTTGACGAGCCTTAAACTGAACACCTTTAATACCAGCAATGTGACGACCATGGCTGATATGTTCCACAATTGCAGCGGTCTGACAAATCTTGACCTGAGTTCGTTTGACACACACAATGTAACGAGCCTGGGTTCCATGTTCTACAACTGCAGGAGCTTAACAGAACTTGATCTGAGTACGTTTGATACCAGTAAAGTAGAAAACACTACTTCAACAGGTCAATACAATGCGATTTATGGTTTGTTCCAGGGATGCATCAACTTGAAAGAGCTCGATCTGAGTACATTTGGTACCGGCTCCTTCGTAACAATGGCTAATATGTTCAGTGGTTGCAGCGGTTTGACAAGCCTTGACCTGAGCGGCTTCAATACCAGCAATGTGAAAAGCATGAGCGGCATGTTTGCTAATTGCAGCGGCCTGACCGAGATCAATGTGAGCACATTTGATACCAGTAATGTCACGAATATGTCAGGAATGTTCCGTGGTTGTACGGGTCTGACGGAGATCGATGTAAGCACATTCAACACCAGCAAAGTCACGAACATGTTTGCTCTGTTCAGGGAATGCGACAAAGTATCGGCTCTTGATTTGGGCAATTTTGATACCAGCAATGTCACCAATATGGCCGAAATGTTCTACAACTGTCGTGCACTCTCTGAGCTGAATCTGAGTTCCTTTGATACAAGCAAAGTACAGTACATGGGAGCTATGTTCTACTTTTGCGAAGGATTTACAAGTCTTGATCTGAGCCATTTCAACACAAGCAATGTAACAAGCTTCACATCAAGCAACTGCGGCATATTCGAGTTTGTTAGGAATCTGGATTATTTGGACATAAGCGGATTTGATACCAGCAAGGTCAATACATATGCCTTCATGTTTAGCCAGACATTTGTGCCCACAATAAAAATTGGCGATGCGTACAAGTTAAAAGACCCACCGGTTAGTTCTTGGAATGGGCAATATGATGGCCGATGGGTAAATGTACTGGATGAAGAAATGGTGCTGACAGCCGATGAAGTTTTCAAAACTGGCAATCATGCTGGCACCTGGACCTGGTATGTAATGAAGTACAAGCTCAGCTTCGATCCCGGTGAAGGATCAGGTTCCATGCCTTCAGTAATGGTACCCGTTCGAACAACGTATAGCTTTATCCCTCAATTCTACAGATTTGGTTACGATCTGCTCGGATTTTCCGATGATGGTTCTGACAAAGTAAAGTACCCATGCAAAGACGGTATGGTGAGCGTCTACAACTATGGCTATACTGAAGGAGAGGACATTCTCCTTACAGCCGTGTGGCAGAAGCAGGACATCAACGTATCCGAAACCGGCGACAGCGTCACCTTTGCCCTCAAGGCCGGGGAAACCTTTACCCTGAAAAACCTTCCCGCCAGCCTTGCCTACGAGGTGTGGGAAGAAACCCCTGCGGGCTGGGTGCTGGTGAAGAAGGTGAACGATACCGGCGTCATCCAGCCCCTGGAAACCAGCGAGGCGGTGTTCACCAACAAGTACGAGCCCACCAAAGCCCAGGCCGTGCTGCGGGCCTCCAAGCTGCTGGACGGCAAGGCCCCCACGGGGAAGTTCAGCTTCACGCTGAGCGAAAACGGGGAAGTGCTGCAGACCAGAGAAAACACGGGCAGCGGCATCAGCTTTGATCCCATTGAGTACACCAAAGCGGGCGCCCACACCTACACCATCGCCGAACTCAGGGGCGATGATACCGCCATCCATTATGATACCGCCAGGTATACCGCCAAGGTGGATGTGAAGGATGACGGCCAGGGCAACCTGTCCTCCGCCGTAACCTACGAAACAAATGACGGCAGTGCGCCCGTGTTCCAAAACACCACCAAGCCCGGCAGCCTGACCATCACCAAGAAGATCAGGGGCCACCTCACCGACAAAGCAAGGGCCCAGGAATTCACCTTTACCATCACCCTGACGGACGAAATGCTCCAGCCCTGGAGCGGCACCCTCGGCATGGGTGACGGCACCCTGACCGTAACCGACGGTAAGGCTTCTCTCACCCTGAAGGGCGGCGACAGCGTCACCCTGACGGATATTCCTGCGGGCCTGCGCTTCGAAATTGATGAAAGTGGTGAATTGCCCGGTTGGTTCCTGCAGTATGTAAGCGGCCCGAGCGGAACAATCCAGCCGGACACCACGGCGGAATGCAGCTTCCGCAACATCTACACCCCCACCGGCACAGCCTCTGTTCAGGTGAAGAAGGAATTGCTGGGCCGGGCGCTGGAAATGGGCGAATTCACGTTCTTCCTGCTGGACGAAACCGGCACGCCAGTGGCTGAAACCGCCAACGGCGCCGACGGCAGTGTGCTGTTCCCGCAAATGACCTATAACGAAGAAGGTAGCTGGGAATACACCGTGGTTGAAGCTGCAGGTAATGACAATACGGTGGAATACAGCGCCCAGCAGATTCAGGTGCTGGTCACTGCCAAAGATGAAAAGGGCGACGGCACCCTGACCGTGACAGTGGATTATTCCCCTGAAGAAAAGACCATCACCAATGAGATCAAGCCCGGCGCACTGGCTATCACCAAAACGCTGGTCAGCAGCAATCAGGCGCATCAGCAAAAGCCCTTCACCTTCACCCTGCAACTGACGGATCATACCGGCGCTGCGTTGAACGGCACCTATACGCTCAACGGCACCGAACGCCTGACCGTGAAGGACGGCACGGCCACCCTCCTGATCAAGGGCGGCGAAACATCCATCATCACCGGCCTGCCTGCCGGCGCCGAATATAGCATTGAAGAAAAAGCAGAAGCTGGCTTCACCTGCATTTCTGCCGGCGAAAGCGGTGTGATTGCCCCCACCCAAACGGCCCAGGCCAGCTTTACCAACACCTACGCAGCCCAGGGCACCTACGATTTCCGGGTGCACAAAACCCTGACCGGACGGGAGGCGGCAGCCGGTGAATTCCGGTTTGCTCTCCAGGATGAAGCGGGGAATGAACTGGAAACCGCAGCCAACAACGCAGACGGCAGCGTAACCTTCAGTTCTCTTTCCTTCACCCACCAGGATACCGGCACAAAAACCTACCGTATCACCGAACTGGATACAAAGGCTGCCGGCGTCACCTATGACAAAACAGTACAGGAAATTGTGCTGACCATCACCGACAACGGCGACGGCACCTTGACCGTGGAAGACAATCTGGACGGCCAGGCGGCGGAATTCACCAATGTCTACAACGACAAAACCGCCGTCCATGTGGAAAAGATATGGCAGGACGAAAACAACCTGCTTGGTATGCGACCTGACAGCGTCACGGTGGTTCTGTACAGAAACGGTGAACAGCAGGCAGAACAGGTGCTGAACGGGCAAAACGGATGGAAGCACACCTTTGCCGATCTGGCAGCCTTCGACGAAGACGGCGTCACCTATACCTACACTGTAAAGGAAGCGCCTGTTTCAGGGTATGACAGCATGCTGTCCGCCCGGGACGGCGTGCAGGTATTTACAAACACCGTTCAGGGCGTGCTGGATGTAAGCAAGACGGTGGAAGCCGGTTTGGACAATACAAAGGCCTTTGCCTTCACTGTCACCCTGACCAGGGCCGACGCCCCCCTGACCGCACCCATCACGCTGGTGAAGGACGGCGCAAGCAGCCCCCTCACCCCGGATCAGGACGGGAAAGTGTATTTCTCGCTGAAGAATGGGGAAAAGGTGCGGCTGACGGGGCTGCCCATCGGCACAAAATACCTGGTGGAGGAAGCCCCTGAAGCAGGCTACACCGCCACGGCAGAAAACGCCGAAGGGATCATCCTGCGCTATGAAGCCCATCATGCCGCATTCACCAACACCTACGCAGCCACCGGCTCCATCCGGTTCACCGGCGAAAAGACCGTGGCCGGGGCAGAACCGGCAGAGGATGAAGTATTCACCTTCCAGCTGAAGGATGCGGAAGGAAACATGCTGCAGGAAGTGGAAAACGAAGACGGGCTGATTCCCTTCGCACCCATTGACTACACCCTGCCGGATGTAGACACCACCTTTGTGTATACCATCGCGGAAAGCACGCAAAGCAGCGAACAATACCGCTGCGATGAAAGCCTG
>JAFQHP010000004.1 GCA_017397895.1 Clostridia bacterium | reverse complement strand
GTAACGTTTCTCCTGATTATTTCTTTTCTGTTCTTGCGCTTATTAATCTCAGACCTCGCAAACGGCTTGACTGGCGCTCTCCTTTTGAAGTCTTCTTTGGTGTTGCACTTGATTGACAATCTACCGATGCCCCTTGTGGGGGTGGAGGGGGCAAAGCCCCTCCATGGTCTCCCCACGCAACACCGGGACATTGTTTGTATAATATGAATTGTTGTTTCCGGAAAATGGGTGCAGGGACAATGTCCCTGCTGGGTCCAGGGGCGATGCCCCTGGTGGTTATTTGTCCAGAATACGGCTGAGGAATTCCCGGGTGCGCTGCTGCCTGGGGTTGGTGAAAATCTCGGCAGGGGGCGCGTCTTCGGCGATAACGCCCTGATCCATGAAAATGACCCGGTTGGAAACGTCCTTTGCGAAGCCCATTTCGTGGGTGACCACCAGCATGGTCAGGCCGCCTTCTGCCAGATCCCGCATAACGGAGAGCACTTCGCCCACCATTTCGGGGTCCAGGGCGGAGGTGGGTTCGTCAAAGAGGAGGATTTCAGGGTCCATGGCCAGGGCGCGGGCAATGGCCACGCGCTGCTTCTGGCCGCCGGACAGCTGGCCGGGCCGGGCGTTCATGTAAGGCGTCATGCCTACCTTTTCCAGGTATTCCACGGCCGTTTTCCTTGCTTCCTGCTTGCTGCGCTTCAAAACCAGCGTCTGGCCGATGATGCAGTTATCCAATGCGCTCATGTTGCTGAACAGGTTGAAGGACTGGAACACCATGCCCACCTTGCTGTGGTAATCCGCCCGGTTCAGGCTTTCGGCGTCCTTGCCGTGATAGAGGATTTTCCCAGCGGTTGGGTCTTCCAGGTAATTGATGCAGCGAAGCAGGGTGCTTTTGCCGCTGCCGGAAGCACCGATGATAGAGATCACGTCCCCCCGGTTGACGGAAAACGTGATGCCCTTGAGCACCTGATGGGCGCCGAAATCCTTTTTCAGGTTCTGCACCTGAAGGATGTTCATATCGTTTGCGGTCAGGTTAGTCATGGGGCACCTCCTCTCCCTTTTCCAGGGTGATGGTGGCATCGGCTGCGCTCTGGCTGCCGCAGATGGTGTAATGCTTGCCGCCGTCCATCTTCTTTTCCAGCAGGCGAAGCAGCCTTGTGGTGGTAAATGTGAGCACAAAGTAAATGGCGGCGATGATGGCAAACGCTTCAAAATAGCGGGCATAGGTGCCAGCGGCGGACTTGCCCACAAAGAAAAGCTCGCTGACGGAGATCACGTTCAGTACGCTGCTGTCCTTGATATTGACCACAAATTCGTTGCCGATGGAGGGCATGATATTGCGCACTGCCTGGGGCAGCACCACGTGCACCATGCTTTGCCAATGGGTCATGCCGATGGCGTGGGCGGCTTCCTTCTGGCCCTTGTCCACGCTGATGATGCCGCCGCGGATGATTTCCGCCATGTAGGCGCCGGTATTGATGGAGATGATGAAAATGGCAGCGCCCAGGGCGGGCATTCTCAGGCCCAGATACATCATGGAGCCGTAGAAAATCACCATGGCCTGCACGATCATGGGGGTGCCGCGGAATACTTCAATGTACACATTCAGGATCACATTGACCAGCTTCATCAGGATGCGCTTGAAGATATTATCCTTTTTGCTGACGGGGATGGTGCGCACAATGGCTACCAACAGCCCCAGCAAAAAGCCCAGCACCGTGCCGCTGATGGCAATGAGCATGGTAAAGCCGGCGCCGTTGAGAAACAGCGGGCCGTATTTATCGATCAGAAGCTGAATCCAGCCCCAGAAGGTTGTGGGCAATGTCATAAACGGTATCTCCTTTTAGCGAACCATGAGGACGAAGGCACTCCCTCCGTCCTCATGCGGTATCTTGTTATTCGGCCAGGGGCTGGCGTTCCTTGGCGCCGGCCATCATGGCTTCCCTGTCTTCCTGGGGAATCTGGGCCAGGGCGGCGTTGATGTCGTCCACAAGCTCGCTGCCCTTCTTCAGGCCAACGGCGATGGATACATCGCCTTCGCTGGCCACAAAGCCCTTGCCTTCGTCAAAGACGATGTAGGTCAGGTCCGGGTTGGCCAGGCAGTCGGCTTCGGCACCGGGCTTTTCAGCCACATAGCCGTCTACAGCACCGGTGCGGGTGGCCACCACCATGGCGGGGAAGGTTTCCATGGAAACGGCCTGGTTCACGCCGGGGATCTGGCTAATCACGGTTTCATGGAAGGTGTTCAGCTGGCCGGTGATCATGGCGCCGCTCAATTCTTCCAGGGACTTGGCAGAGGCGTACTTGCTGTCCTTGCGTACTACCACCACCAGCTCGCTGGTGTAGTAGGCGTCGGAGAAGTCCAGCGTGGCCTTGCGTTCTTCCGTGGGGCTCATGCCGGCAATGATGGCGTCCAGATAATCGCTCATCACGCCCATGGGCAGGCCGTCCCATTCGGTTTTGACGATTACCAGTTCCATGTCCAGGCTGTCGGCAATCTTCCGGGCGATCTGCACGTCATAGCCATCGGCATACCCCATGCCGCCTTCGATGGGCACGGTGTATTCGGAGGGTTCTACCTGGGTCCAGTTAAAGGGGGCATAGTTGCATTCCATGCCCACACGAAGCTGCTTTTTGTCTTCGGCCAGGGCAGCGGGGGCCAGGGCCAATACCAGGAGCATCATCAGGGCTACAATTCGGGTCAGGTTCTTCATGTGTCTTTTCCTCCTCAAAATAAAAGAACTGCGAGGCCTCAAAGACGCCCGCAGCTTTTATCTGCATTGATAAATGTTGCGAATAGCGCCCCACGGGGGTTCTTCCCGTGACAGTCGGAGAGATGTTTTCCCTTCGCCCAACACCGGCTTAGCTGCTCACCGGCATTTCGGCAGCTTTCCCTTTCTCAACCCCTTCACAGCCTCCAGCAGGCTCCGGGCAGATACTCTTGATCGCTGCGCCTCTATTCTATGCAGCACAGACACTCGTCCGCGCTGATTTATGCCCTTATTCTACACGTTTTTTCCATCAAGTCAATAGCATTTTTCCTGAAATACAATAAATGTACATCTGCATACAAGCAGGCTGCGTGGAATGACGGAGCAGGGGGCGAAGCCCCTCAGGGAGCCTCAAACCCCAGTGTTTCCCTTCGGTGGCTGTCGCTGTTGCAGATCAGTTTGCCGCCTTTTTCCAGAATGTATTGCTGGATAGCGGGGGCGGGGTAGGGGGTAGTGCGGTGGCCCCGGGAGATGGCGCCGGTATTGATTTCAAACAGGGTGCACTCTGGCAGGATGGCGTCCACGGCCTTTTGCCAGGCGGCAATGTAGCGGGGGTGGTTGACATCGAATAAGGGCTCTTTTTCCTGGAAAATGGTCACCAGATCAAAATGGCCGATGATGTTGGCCCCGGTCAGCTGAACGATCTGCCCCACTCTTTCGTAATAGGCTTCGATGAGGGCATAGATGTCGCCGCCGAAATAGGTATCCGCCCCGGCCTTCAGCTTTTCCGGTTTCCAGTCGATGGGCACATGATGGCCGTCCGCCATTTCCAGATAATGCACCGAGCCGATGCGGTAATCCAGGGGGATGGATGGCATGGGGGACAGGCTGTCCATTTCCAGGCCCAGATAGATGGTGATCTGATCTTTGTATTTTTCCTTCAGCCTCAGGATCTCTGCGGCGTATTCCGGCAGCCTTTCTGTTTTCATGGCGCAGCCGTCGTCAAAAGTCATGGGCGCATGATCGGAAAAGCCCAGGTAGGCAAAGCCCTTTTCAATGGCGGTGAGCACCATTTCCTCCGGCGTATTTTTTCCGTCGCTGAAGATGGTGTGTACGTGCAGATCGCCTTTCATCAGGTCATCTTCTCCTGCTTCACTTTCTTGTCGATCACATGACGGCCGGCCAGCTCCTTGTGGATATCCTCCAGGGAGATGCCCTGCTGCAGCATCAGCACCATCACATGGTAGCAAAGATCGGCAATTTCGTAGATGGTTTCCTTTTTGTCGTCAGCTTTGGCGGCGATGATCACTTCCGTGCATTCTTCGCCCACCTTTTTCAAAATTTTATCCAGGCCCTTTTCGAAAAGATAGGTGGTGTAGCTGCCTTCCTTCTTTTCCACCTTACGGCCGTACAGCATATCCATCAATTGCTGCAGGGAGAATTCCTGCCTCTCGTCGCTTTCCCATACGGGGGCGGTGAGGCAGCTGTCGGTGCCGGTATGGCAGGCGGGGCCGTCCTTATCCACAACCACGACCAGGGCGTCCTTGTCGCAATCGGCGGTGATGGACACAATGTGCTGGTAATTGCCGCTGGTTTCGCCCTTCAGCCACAGTTCCTGCCGGGAACGGCTGTAAAAGCAGGTGAGGCCCTTTTCCATGGAAATCTGCAGGCTTTCTTTGTTCATGTAAGCCAGGGTCAATACCTTTTTTGTGATGCTGTCTACCACGATGGCGGGGATGAGACCCTTTTCGTCAAACTTCAGTTCGTTGATATTGATCATATTTACACTCCCATTCTGGTCGGAATTCCGTTTTTGTGCATGGCTGCTTTCAGGTCGGTGATCTTTACTTCCCCAAAGTGGAAAATGGAGGCGGCAAGGCCTGCGTCCACCTTGGGCAGGGCATTGAAAAGGGTGATGAAATCGTCAATTTTGCCTGCACCGCCGGAAGCGATGACGGGCACGGATACCACATCGCACACCTTTTGCAGCATTTCCAGGTCAAAGCCCTGCTTCACGCCGTCGGTATCGATGGAATTGACCACCACTTCCCCGGCGCCCCGGTCCACACATTCTTTGATCCATTGAATGGCTTCCATGCCGGTGTTTTCCCGGCCGCCCTTGGCAAAGATGCGGAATACGCCGTCCACCCGCTTCACGTCCACGGACAATACCACGCACTGGTCGCCGTAAATGCGGGCGGCTTCGTCAATGAGGGAAGGATTGCGGATGGCGCCGGAATTGACGCTTACTTTGTCCGCGCCGCAGCCCAGCACCCGCTCGAAATCGGAAACGGTGTTGATGCCGCCGCCCACGGTTAAAGGAATGAACACATTTTTCGCCGTTTCACACAGGATATCAGTGAACAATTTTCTTCCGTCGGAGGAAGCGGTGATGTCGTAAAACACCAGTTCATCCGCGCCGTTTGCGCTGTAAAACTTGGCCATTTCCACGGGGGAGGTAATGGTGCGCAGGCCTTCAAAATTGACCCCCTTCACCACCTGGCCGTCCCGCACGTCCAGGCAGGGGATGATGCGTTTTGTAATCATCTGGCCACCTCGATCGCTTCTTTCAGGTTGATGGCGCCGGTGTAATAGGCTTTGCCAATGATGGCGCCGTACAGCTCCATCTGCCGCAGGGCCTGCACGTCCTCCAGGGAGGATACGCCGCCGGAAGCGATGATCTGCATGCTGAATTTTTCGGAAAGCTGCTTATACAGGGCCCGGTTGGTGCCTTGCATGGCACCGTCCTTGGAAATATCGGTACAGATCATGGTTTTCACGCCGATTTTCTGCATGGCTTCACAAAAGCTGAAAGCGTCCCAGTGGGACTTTTCCGTCCAGCCTTTGATGGCCACAAAGCCGTCCTTGATATCAATGCCCACGGCAATTTTATCGCCGTATTTTTGAACAGCCTTTTCCACAAAGCCCTCTTCCGTCACAGCAGCAGTGCCCAGGATCACCCGGTCAATGCCGGCGGATAGGTAAGTGTCAATTGTTTCCATGGAGCGGATGCCGCCCCCCACTTCCGTGAACAGCCCGGTTTCCTTTTTGATGGAAACGATGACAGAAAGGTTGGGGGTGGTGCCGAATTTGGCACCCTCCAGGTCCACCAGATGGATGCAGGAAGCGCCGGCGGCCAGAAAATCCTTTGCCACCTCCACCGGGTTTTCGCTGTAGACGGTTTTCTGGGCGTAATCCCCTTTGAACAGGCGCACCGCCTGCTTTTCGTACAGGTCAATGGCAGGGTAGATCAGCATACTGCGCCTCCTTCCATTTCGCAGAAGGCCCGCAGAATGTTCAGGCCCACATTGCCGCTCTTTTCCGGGTGAAACTGGCAGCCCATTACGTTGCCCTTTGCCACAGCGGCGGTGATGGAAGCGCCGTATTCGGCGGAGGCGATCAGGCTGTCCTCACAGCCCACGGCGGCATAGGAATGGACGAAATACACGCAGTCCCCTTCGTTGATATAGCGGAACAGGGGATGCTTTTCCCCATGGAACTGCAGGGCGTTCCAGCCCATGTGGGGCACTTTCAGCTCCCCGGGGATTCTGTCCTTGATGGGCTGCACGCTGCCTTTCAAAAGGCCCAGGCCCTCGTGCTCGCCGTATTCGAAGCTTTTTTCAAACAGCATCTGCATACCAAGGCAAATGCCCATCAGGGGCTTGCCTTTTTTCACTTCTTCTTTCAAAAGCGTGTCCAGACGGAGCTCCTTCAGCTTTTTCGCCGCATCTTCAAAGGCACCCACCCCGGGCAGGATGATTCTGTCCGCTTTGCGGATCTCGTTTTCATCCCGGGTGACGATCACGTCGGCGCCGATGGCGGTAAAGCTGCTTTTGAGGGAAAACAGGTTGCCCACGCCGTAGTCAATGATGGCAATCATTACAGTACTCCTTTGGTGGAAGGGATTTCATTGGCAAATTCCGGGTCAATGGCCACGGCCTGCCGCAGGCAGCGCCCCACGGCCTTGAAGGCCCCTTCGATAATGTGGTGGCTGTTTTTGCCGTCCAGCTTGCGGATGTGCAGGCTGCAGGCAGCGGGGCGCACAAAGCCCAGGAAAAACTCCTCCACCAGCTCGGTATCGAAGGTGCCCACCTTCTGGGTGGGGATATCCAGCATGAAACCCAGGTGGCTGCGGCCGGAAAAATCCACAGCGGCCAGGATCAGCGTTTCATCCATGGGCAGGATGATGTCGCCGTAGCGGTGAATGCCCTTTTTGTTGCCCAGCGCATCGTAAAACGCTTTGCCCAGCGCAATGCCGATGTCTTCCACGGTGTGATGGTCATCCACATAGGTATCGCCGGTGCATTTGACGGTCAGGTCAAATCGACCGTGGCTGGCCAAGAGGGTCAGCATATGGTCCAGAAAGCCAACGCCGGTATCAATTTCGCTTTTGCCCGTGCCGTCCAGGTTTAAAGACAGGGCAATCTTCGTTTCCAGGGTGTTTCTTTCCAGGCTTACTTTTCGCATAGCATTTTCTCCAGCGTTTCGATCAGTGTCTGCATTTCTTCCTTGCTTCCGATGGTGATGCGGTTATAGTCCGTCAGCTTTTCAGCGTCAAAATGCCGCACCAGAATGCCCTGTTCCTTCAGGCGCAGGTACAGTTCCTTGCCGGGCATGGCCGGGTGTTTTGCAAAGATGAAATTGGTGGAGGAGGGGGGCATCAGAAAGCCCAGCCGCTTCAGTTCCTTTTCTGTCCATGCCCGGGTTTCGATCACGGTATCGCAGGCAAAACGGAAATAATCTTCATCTGTCAGCGCACCCACACCGGCTGCCATGGTGACGGAATTGATGTTGTAGGGGTTGGTGGAATAGCGCAGGGTGTTGAGATTCTGCATCAGTTTCTTGCAGCCAAAGCCCATGCCAAGCCGGGCACCGGCCAGGGAACGGGACTTGGAGAAGGTCTGGGTCACCAGCAGGTTATCGTACTTATGAATGAGGGGCACGGCGCTTTCCCCGCCGAAATCCACATACGCTTCGTCGATCACCACCACGTTGTCCGGGTTGGAAGCCACAATGCGTTCAATATCACGGAGGGGCAGGGCAATGCCGGTGGGGGCGTTGGGGTTGGCAATGAAAATGGTTTTGTTCAGGCCGATGTAATCTTCCGCCCGGATGGTGAAGTCCCTTTGCAGGGGGATGGTTTCATAGGGGATACGGTTCAATTCTGCAAACACGGGATAAAAGCCGTAGGTGATATCCGGGAACACCGCCGGGTGCTGTTCATCGCAAAAGGCCATGAAGGCAAAGTTTAAAATGTCGTCGGAGCCGTTGGTGAACATCACTTCATTCACGTCAACGCCATACCGGCTGGCCGCCGCTTTTCGCAGGGACAGGCAGGTGGGGTCGGAATAGAGGTTCACAGTTCCCGCCGCCTGCCTTGCCATCCTCAGGGCAATGGGGGAAGGGGGAAAGGGAGATTCGTTGGTGTTCAGTTTGATATAGGTGCGCTCCCGGGGCTGTTCGCCGGGGGTGTAGGGGGTGAGGGCAGCGTATTTTTCCGAGAAAAAACGGCTCATGCTTCTCCCTCCGTGCGGATGATGGCGCTTTTTGCGTGGGCGGTGAGGCCTTCCTTGGTGGCGAAGGTGTATACGTCCTTGGCAACGGCGGCCAGGGCATCCCGGGTGAAATAGGTGTACTGGGTCTTTTTCACAAAATCATCCACCGACAGAGGGCTGGAGAACCTGGCCGTGCCACTGGTGGGCAGGGTGTGGTTGGGGCCGGCAAAATAATCGCCCAGGGCTTCGGGGCAGTTGCGGCCCATGAAGATGGAACCGGCGTGCCGGATGGCGTCCAGATAATCGAAGGGATTATCCACGCACAGTTCCAGGTGTTCGGGGGCAATTTCGTTGGCAATTTCGATGGCGGCATCCAGCGTGTCCGCCACGATGATCTTGCCGTTATCGTCAATGGAGGCCCGGGCAATCCGGGCCCGCTCCAGCAGGGGAATCTGCACTTCCAGCTCCGCCTGCACGGTCCTGGCAAAGTCCATGCAATCGGTTACCAGCACGGCGCTGGCCATCACGTCGTGTTCGGCCTGGGAAAGCAGGTCCGCCGCCACGTGACGGGGGTTGGATTTTCCGTCGGCCACGATAAGGATTTCGCTGGGGCCGGCGATCATATCGATGGACACAATGCCGTACACCTGCTTTTTCGCTTCTGCCACAAAGGCGTTGCCGGGGCCCACGATTTTATCCACCTTGGGGATGGATTCGGTGCCGAAAGCCAGCGCGGCAACGGCCTGGGCGCCGCCGGTTTTGAAAATCTTGTCCACGCCGGCCACCTGGGCGGCGGCCAGGATGTAGGGGTTCACTTTGCCTTCCGCATTGGGGGGCGTGACCATCACCACTTCCTTCACCCCGGCAATCTTGGCGGGGATGGCGTCCATCAGCACGGTGGAGGGGTAGGCCGCAGTGCCGCCGGGCACATAGAGGCCGGCCTTGTCCATGGGGATTACCTTCTGGCCCATCACGATGCCGGGCTGGTCATTGATAATGAAGGAATTGCGCTTTTGCTTTTCGTGGAAGAGGCGGATGTTTTCGGCTGCCTTCTTCAGAATATCGAAAAATTCCGGTTCCACCAGGGCCTTGGCTTCTTCCATTTCGGCGGGGGAAACCAGCAGGCTGTCCAGATTGGCCTTGTCAAATTTCAGGCAGTATTCCTTCACGGCCTTGTCGCCGTTTTGCTTTACGTTTTCAATGATGTCGGAAACGATCTGTTCCACGTTCATTTTCGGCTGCATCCGGGCAAAAATTTCGGTATTGGGCACCTGGCCGTATTCCATAATTTTAATCATATTTACTCCTTCATCGCGGCGGCAAGGCTGTCCACGATTGTATCAATCTGTTCTTTCTTGAATTTGCAGGCGGCCCGGTTGGCAATCAGCCGGGCGCTGATGGGCACGATGGTTTCAATCACATCCAGGTCGTTTTCCTTCAATGTGGCGCCGGTTTCCACAATGTCCACAATCACGTCGGAAAGGCCCAGAATGGGGGCCAGTTCGATGGAACCGTTGAGGTGGATGATGTCAATATCCCGGCCCCGGGACTGATAGAAGCCCCTGGCAATATTGGAAAACTTGGTGGCCACTTTCAGCGTGCGGCTGGTATCGTCCCTGAAGCCTTTGGGCCCGGCCACGGCCATGCGGCACTTGCCGGTATCCAGGTCCATCAGTTCAAAGATATCGGGCTGGTATTCCAGCAGGATGTCTTTCCCTGCCACGCCCATATCGGCCGCGCCCCGCTCCACATAGATGGCCACGTCCGAGGGCTTTACCCAGAAATAGCGGATTTTCTTTTCCGGGTTTTCGAAGATAAGGCGGCGGTTCGGCTCCAATAGCGCCGGGCATTCGTAGCCGGCGGCGGCAAAGCGCTTGTAAATTTTTTCCCCCAGCCGTCCCTTGGGCAGGGCCACGTTCACATAATCATCCCCGGCTTTTTCCAGGGTTTCCCTGTCTTCCAGCCGGTCCAACAGATCGGTATACACGGCAAAGCCGATGGCGCGGCTTTTGCAGTGCAGCTTGTTCATCAGCCGGTCATACTGTCCGCCGGACAATACCGCCTCCGGAATGCCCCGGATGTAGCCCTTGAAGACGATGCCGTTATAGTAGTTCACGTCGTCGGTGACGGAAAAATCAATGCGGATATAATCGGAAAGGGGGCCTTCGCCCAGCTTTTCCATCACAGCACAGAAGGTGTTGCAGTCGTCGGTGGCGGGCAATATTTCTTTCAGCCGGGGCAGCACGCTCTGGATGGTGCCGCTCAGGGATACCAGCTGCTTCAGCAGATGGGCCGCAAAACTGTTGGGGCAAATTTTTTCCATCTCGTGCAGGTTCCGCTGGGAAATGGCCTGATAGAGCTGCTTTTTCTGCTGGGAATCCAGCCCCATTTCGTTAATCAGGGAAGCGGGCAGGTCCATGCAGGAAACGGACAGCATGCTCTTTTCCGATATGGCCTTCAGGCTTTCGGCTGCCAGGGAAAGCACGTCCGTCAGGTCGTTCTCATCAATGTGACCGAAGCATTCCAGCCCCGCCTGCATCATTTCCTTGAAGGACTGGGTGCCCTTGGATACCCGGTACACATTTTCGTTGTAGTACACCTTCTGGGTTTCTTCCGGCAGGTCATGGCTGTTTTTGATGATGGAAAGGGTTACGTCCGGCTTGAGGGCCATCAGCTTCCCGGTGGTGTCGGTAAAGGTGATCACGTTGTCGGACAGAAGAAAGTCCTTGTTTTTTGCGTACAGGTCATATTCCTCAAACTTGCTCATGCGGTAGGGAAGGTATCCGTGGGCGGCATAGAGCGAGCGCAGGGTGAAAATGATCTTTTCGCTGGTTTGCAAAATGGCGCTGAAATCAGTCATCTTGGTTCTCCTTGTTTTTCATTTGGTCCAGGGCCTTGCGGTAGCCGCCGGTGCCGTAATTGAGGCAGCGGTTCACCCGGCTGATGGTGGCGGTGGATACCCCCACCCGCTCCGCTATTTTCTGGTAGCTCATGCCCTGATCCAGCAAAATGGCGGTATCAAAGCGCTGGGCCATATCCTGCATTTCCTTGATGGTGCACAAATCTTCAAAAAAAGCATAGCATTCTTCCGGGCTGCTCAATTGGCAGATGGCCTGGAAAAGCTGATCCATGGATTCGTTATGTAAATGGTGCATAATAAACTCCTTTCACAATTGGTACTTCGGCATTTTACCACGGTAAAGTGATAAAGTCAAGGCCGGATTGCTTTTATTTTGCATCTTGTGCCGCATGGTTTGACAGAAAATGAAAATATTATATAATGTAGGGGTGCATTTTCGTGGGAAAATGCATTTTTGCAGCAACAAAGGAAGAGGCGAACAACAATGGAAAACCGTGAAAGACTTTCGTCCCGGCTGGGGTTCATTCTGCTGAGCGCGGGCTGTGCCATCGGCTGCGGCAACGTTTGGAAATTCCCCTGGATGGCTGGGAAAAACGGCGGCGGCAGCTTTGTATTGATCTATATCCTGTGCCTGATCGTGCTGGGCCTGCCGGTGATGATCATGGAATTTTCCCTGGGCCGCGCCTCCCAGGCCAGCCCGGTGCGCATGTATCAGAAGCTGGAAAAGCCGGGCCAGAAATGGCACGCCCATGGGTACCTGGCGCTGTTTGGCAATGTGTGCCTGATGAGCTTTTATACCGTGGTGGCCGGCTGGCTTTTGTATTACTTCCTGAAGTTTGTTACCGGCCAGTCTGCCGGCCTTGGCTTTGGCAAAATGATCGGCGATCCTTCCGTCAACATGATCTTCATGGGTATCACAGTGGCGCTGGGTTTTTTGTGCCTGTGCTTCAAACTGCAGGGCGGGCTGGAAAGGATCACCAAGTACATGATGGTGGTTCTGCTGATGCTGATGGTGGTGCTGGCCATCAACAGCGCCACCCTTCCTGGTGCCGCAGAAGGCCTTACCTTCTACCTCAAGCCGGACTTTGGCAAAATCGACGCCGGCGTCATTGTGGGCGCCATGAACCAGGCCTTCTTCTCCCTGTCCCTGGGCATAGGCTCCATGGCCATTTTCGGCAGCTATATCGATAAGGAACGCTCCCTCATGGGGGAATCCGTGAACGTTATTTGCCTGGACACGTTCGTGGCCATCACTGCCGGGATGATCATTTTCCCCGCCTGCGCCACCTATCAGGTGGAAGTGACCTCCGGCCCCGCCCTTCTGTTTGATTCCATGGCAGCCGTGTTCAATAACATGGCAGGCGGCCGCATCTGGGGCAGCATTTTCTTCCTGTTCATGGTGTTTGCAGCCTTCTCCACGGTGCTGGCGGTGTTTGAAAACATTCTGGCCTGTGTCCGGGAACTGACCGGCTGGAGCCGGCCCAAGGGCTGCCTGGTGTGCGGCATTGGCATTTTCATTACCTCCACCACCACGGCCCTGGGCTATAATCTGCTCAGCTCCTTCCAGCCCTTTGCGGAAGGAAGCGCCTTCCTGGACCTGTGGGATTTCCTTGTCAGCACCAACCTGCTGCCGCTGGGGTCTTTGGCGTTCGTCATCTTCTGCTGCAGCAAGCGCTTTGGCTGGGGCTGGGAAAACCTTCTGAAGGAGGCCAATGCCGGCAAAGGCCTCAAGGTGAAAAACTGGATGAAGCCCATCTTCTGTATCCTGGTGCCCATTGCCATCGTCATTATCTATGTGATGGGCCTGATCGAATTCAAGTGGTGCTGATCCAGGCATCCGGTTCACTGCCGCGGCGAAAATACGCGGCAGTTTTTTCATCCGAAAAAGAATGAAAATTTTTCTCAAAAAATGTCTTGACAAATTTCCGAACTGTGCTATAATACTTTTTGTTCGACTGGGTGTAGCGCAGTTTGGTAGCGTGCTTGAATGGGGTTCAAGAGGCCGGAGGTTCGAATCCTCTCACCCAGACCACGGAAAACGACTTGCTTTGGCAGGCCGTTTTTTTGTGTGAAGCGACGGCAATAAATGAAGAATGGTCTTGACTTTTTTGCCCTGTTTCTTATAATAAGGGTAAGAGGTTGTCCCAATGAGGACAAAGAGAAAACAGTATACACAGGAGGGAAAATCCATGGAAAGCACGAAGGAAAGGGTAACGGGTCTGTGGAAAAAATATTGGGATGTGAATGCGGGGCTGAGCCATCCCAGCAAGGGGCTCAAGCGCATTGCCAAATTGTTCTACTATATCTATCTGGTGTTGGGTATCGTCGGCGCTGCTGCCTGCCTGATCAGCTTCTTCCGGGCGCTCTTTGATTGGGGCGAATTCCAGATCATGCCGCTGCTGATGGTTGTCATTACGCCTTTGCTGTGCAAGTTCCTGGGCTGGCTCAGCACGCTGAGCCTGGCGGCTGTGGCTGTGGTTGTGGAAAGCCACGAAAAGCATCTGGAAGAATACAACAAAGCCGACGCCGAATAATCCTTTCGTAACGCAGACGCTTCCCTGCCGGGAAGCGTTTTTTCGTTTCGATTGACAAACCTGCGCCGAAAGGGTATCATGAGGAGGAAGAAGATTTTCTGCAGCAATCAGGAGGGGCCATGAACCAGATCCCAGGTCAGGGCGGGCGTACGAAGAAGAAAAAGCACTTCTATATCAATACGTCCGAAAAGAAAGGCAACAGCCAGCGGCTGCTGCTTGGTTTGGCTGTGCTGGCCTGTGCCGGGCTGCTGATCGCAGGGCTTGTGAATATCGGCGGCTATGTGAAGGATTATGCCGACAGCCAGGCCGCCTCCCGGGCCATGCGGGATCTGTACTATACGGCTGCACCGGACCATACTCCGCTGCTTGACCAGCCGTCGGAAACCATGGCCCCGCCTGAGGAAACTACCCTGCCCGCTCAGACCCCTGTGCCCACGAAAAAACCCTTGATCCTGGAAAGCAAGCATTACCCCAATAACCCCAGGGCTCAGGTGCAGGATAAATTTATTGCCCTCCGCCTCAATAACAGCGACGTGACCGCCTGGCTGAAAATCGGCACCCAATTGGATGAAGCGGTGGTGCAGCGGGATAACACATATTACCTGCGCCGGGACTGGCTGGGTAATGATAACAGCAACGGCGCCCTGTTCCTGGACCAGGATACAAAATGGCAAACCAGGCCCTATACCCTGATGGTGTACGGCCATAACATGAAATCCGGCGCCATGTTCGGCAAGCTGCGCAGCTTTGAAAAGCACGATTATTATCAGGACCACGCCATCATCACCTTCGATACCGCTTATGAGGACGGCAGGTTTGTGGTGTTTGCCGTGGGCACCTACAGCTTAAGCGCCAAGGACGCCAATTTCCTGAACCTGAGCCGGCTGGATTCCAGAACGGTGTCCGTGCGGGAAAAGGAAATCCAGCGGCTGCTGGACGGCGCTGTGCTTACTTCCCCTGTGGATGTGCAGGCGGATGACCAGCTGCTGCTGCTCATTACCTGCGTGGATAACGAAAACGAACGCCGCATCCTGAGCGCCCGCCGGGTGCGGGATAACGAAACCGAGGCGGAGCTGATCACCGCCGTGAAAACCAAGTTCGCATACTGACCCCCAGGGCCGTGCCCTGAACCCACCAGGGTAGTACCCTGGACCCAACTGCGGAAGTAGTTGGCTTATAGCACAAACAGCTTCCCGCTGGGGCGTGGGGAATACGAAAAAGCCTCCCTTGTGAAAGGGAGATGGCAGCCGCATGCTGACGGAGGGATTGCCTGCAACACGCACAAACCCGCTTGCAAAATACCGATTGTTATATTGCGGGTTGAATGTGGCTCAGCCACCCGCACCACGGGCTGGGCGGCGGAACGCCGCCGG
>JAFQHP010000034.1 GCA_017397895.1 Clostridia bacterium | reverse complement strand
GCGTGAGGGATTACCTGCAGCACGCACAAACCTGTTTGCAAAAGCAGCTTGCAACATTGCGAGTTGGCTGCGGCACCGCCGCCACGCACAAACCCGTCGGAAAATGACGATTGTTCCATTGCGAGTTGGCGGTGGCACTGCCACCACGCAGAAAGCCGTTTGCAAAAACCGATTGCAATATTGCGAGTTGGAAGCGGCCCCGCCGCACCCACGGGCTGGGCGGCGTTCACGCCGCCTACCGGATGCTTTGCATCCGGGGAAAACGATAAAAAGAAGCGGTGAGAGAATTCATTCTCTCAACCGCTCTTTTTTCGTTTTCATAGCGCCCGTGGGCTCACATTTTTGTTCCACAAGCTTCATGCGGAAACACGTTTGTTTTATCAGCCTGTGCGTCGCAGGATGGGTGCAGGGATGATATCCCTGCCGTGGGGGTACAGGGGGCGAGGAGCCCCCTGCTCCCGTAACAGGCGGACGGCCAATAGCCGCCTCTACATAGAGAAAAAGCAAAGGGAGGGGGCAAGCCCTCCCCTACGATATGATATTATGACCAAACTACAATTCTGAATTCCGCATTCCGCCTTCCGAATTTCCGCACCGCCTCACAGGCTGCATTCCGCTGCCGCTTCCCTTTCCAGCCGGTTCAGTTTCGGCCGGGCCATGAACACATAGCATGCCAGATGGATCAGGAACGTCAGCCCCCAGGAGATGGGGTAGGAATAATAGAGCACAATCATGCGCGGGTCAGCGGCAAAGACGGTATACACCCAAAGCAGCCGGAAGGCGCAGGCGCCGGACAGGCTGACGATCATAGGCGCAATGGAATAGCCCATGCCCCGCATCTGGCTGCCGGCCACATCCATCAGCCCGCACAGGAAATAGGTGGGCATAATGATGGCCATGCGCACCATCCCTTTTTCAATCACGGCCATTTCGCCGTTATACAGCCCCAGCAGCGTGCCGCCGAAGGCATAGGCAAGCATGCCCACACCCAGGCCCACCACAGCCACGGTGGCCAGGCTCACCCACAGCACCTTCCGCACCCGCTTGAATTCCCGGGCGCCCCGGTTGGCGCTGGAGAAGGTCAGTGTGCCCTGGGAGATAGAGTTCATGCTCACCCACACAAAGCCCTCCACATTGGCCGCCGCCGCATTTCCCGCCATCCAGATGGAGCCCTGGGCATTGACGGAGGACTGGATGATCACGTTGGACAGGCTGAACAGGCTGCTCTGGATACCGGCGGGCAGGCCCACCCGCACAATTTCCTTCACGCATTTCAGGTCCAGCCCCAGCTGTTTGGGGTCCAGCCGGATGCTCTCGTCGGTACGCATCAGGTGGATCACCACAAACACAGCGCTCAGCAGCTGGCTCACCACCGTGGCAATGGCCACGCCGGCCACGTCCATGCGGAACCCAATCACCAGCAGCAAATTCAGCAGCACGTTCACAGCACCGGAAACAGACAGGTACACAAGCGGCCGTCTGGTATCCCCCACGGCACGCATAATGCCCGCGCCAAAGTTGTACAGCAGATTCACCGGCATGCCCAGGAAGAAGATCTGCACATACAGGGTGGCCTTGTCGATCACGTCATCCGGGCTGCCCATCATCTGAAGCAGCGGCCGGGCCAGCACCAGCCCCAACACCATCACCACCACGCCGCAAATCAGGCTCAGGGTGATGGCCGTATGCACGTTCCGGGAGATGGCCTTGTGGTCCCGTG
Organism: Clostridia bacterium; assembly: GCA_017397895.1. Classification (GTDB taxonomy): domain Bacteria; phylum Bacillota; class Clostridia; order Christensenellales; family Aristaeellaceae; genus RUG563. Next base: position 3,224 of record JAFQHP010000034.1, on the reverse strand, counting down.
CACCGTTGGCGTGGGCAATGACCACATTGGCCCCCAGGGAAAAGCCGATAAACAGATTGGTAATCAGGTTGATCAGCGCACCGGTGGAGCCCACTGCCGCCAGGCTTTCCGCCCCGGCAAACTGCCCCACCACCACCATATCCGCCGCATTATACAAAAGCTGCAGCAGGCTGGTGGCCATCAAGGGCAGCGAAAACCGGATCAGCTGGGGCAATATCCGCCCTTCGATCATATCCAGCGAATGAACCTTTCCCCGCGCCATATTTCTTTCCTCCTTCGCAGGGGCCATTCCCCCGCATCATAATTGTACCCCCATTCCCCCCTGCCGTCAATGGCAAAAGAAAAAGCCCCGCCAAAGCAGGGCTGATACACAAAGCACTCTTATTGTGCTTTTAAGCGGAACGTGTTGGTTGCAGTATCCCAATAGACCGTATACCCATCGTTCAGACAAATCAGTTTCGCTTCGTCGCCGGAAACATAGGTATAGCCCGTTGCGGGTTTGAAATTGAAATTACTGAAATGTTCATCCTCTTCATTCACACGGAAGCTAAAGCCATTGAAATTTTCCGCAAGATAAGCAGTGTTGTGATTTGTGCTAAGATCAAAATAAATTACACCAGCAATATCCGCTTCACCAATGGTCAAGCCAAGACCGCCCACAAAGGAGAAATTATCCTCAATGGAACCTCCGGTAATGGCCATGCTGTTGTTCCACGTGTTAAATGCATTAGATTCGCCACTTTGGGTGTTTCCGTAGATTTTGCCACCATTCATGGTGAGAGAAGAATGATCCGTGAAACGAATGGCACCGGTATTGGCCGCCTTATTACCATACAGTTCAAAATCATCACTGATCATAATCGCGGAATATGTTCCGGTATAGATTGCACCACCGGTTCCGGCAGACTCGTTGTTTGCCATTTCTCCACCATTAAGATTATAGGTAGACGAACCATAACCCCAAATAGCACCGCCATCGCCGGCAGCCTTGTTATTGCTGATTTCGCCGCCATTCATGGTAAGATTACAGCTGCTCACCATGCGAATGGCACCAGCCAAGCCGGTAGAAGAATTATAGCTAATCTGGGATCCTTCATTTACTGTAATGTGTCCGCCACCCCAAATGGCACCGGCACCAGAAGAGTTGTTGACAATCTTTGCCTGATTGAGGGTTAAAGTATTACCTCTTCGCGTTCCGGGATTGACGGCACTGGCACCATCATTGTTTTGCAATACAGTGCCTGTATTCAATACAATCTTGCTATTTGTTCCGGTAGCAACAATCAACCCGCCGGTGGCAACCGTTCCGGTATTCGTTGTGCCACGCTTAAGTGTTGCATCCACTTCTCCCGTCCATACAGCACCGCCGTCCAAAGCAATGTTTTTCAACGTCAGCGTTGCATTGCTTCCAACATCGATCAAATTTCCAGTAAAGCCATCTGCGCGGTATACAGTGCTGCCCACACCTTCAATGGTGACTTCCAGATTATCAGGAATCATCACAGTGTCAGCTTCCCTCAAAGAAGCATACACCTTCACCACACCACCACCGTTTGCAGCTGCCATATTAACACCTTCCTGCAAAGTGGCATATCTGGTTCCGTTGTATTCCACAGGATGAGTCGCATTGAATTCCTTTTCTGCAACCTCTTTCTCTACCATATCTTCTGCAAAAGGATGTTTTGCTGTAAAGGCAGCATTCAAAGCAGTTTCCGCATCATCAAAACCGGCAGTCTGAACCGCTTGAGAAACCACAAGGATTTCATAGCTATCGCCAAAGCCCTCCACCGTTTTGTTGTCGGCCGCTTTATCCAATGCCACCTGAAGCAGGCTGGGACGGGACAATTCCCCGGGCTGCAAAATCCCATCATTGCGCGTATAAGTAGCATAGGCAACGGCATAGCGAACGCCACCGATGGTTTCTTCGCTATATTCAGCCAGATCATCCAGCCCATCCCAGTGATTGGTGTTCAGGTTGAGGTGTGTCAAATCCCACCATTCCTGGAGCGTCAGGTTACCCAATTCAAAAGCAAACCAAGTGCGCACATAGGCAGGAGAATTGCCGGTATTCTTAACAAAAACAAACTTGTCCACTTCATTGTTCATCACATCGGGATCCCAAATACCATTCCAGGAACCTTCATTTCCCAGCTGATCCCATGTAATGATGGCATCTTCTTGGGTCACACCAGGCTGCCAGGCACTGATATCCGGATAAACCGCAGGGTACAAAGGTTTATCATCTTGGAATTCTTTCACAACAGCTGCCGATCCCTTTGCTTCCACATCCTCGCGCTCGTATTCTAGTTGTTCAATGTAAACGTTACCCAGGGTCATCACGTTCACATCTTCGTCCGTGTCCTGCAGGTAGGCCATGGTGGAGCCTGCCGCCACCGCCACGCTGAGCACGATGGCCAGGATGAGGAGCAGTTTGCGATGCTGTTTCATCTGTCATTTTCCTTTCTTTTTCTGCCCTCGCAGCCATAAAACACCTGCGGGCAGAGGATTTCCGGAAAGGCACCCGGCCTTCCCGCCAGTACTTATTGGATATATACACAAAATATTTTACCATATTATGTTACATAAAGACAGATGTTTTTGTTGCGCTTGCATTGCATTTCTTTTTCAAAAGAATGAATTCGTTTCTCTTTTTGCATTCCCAATGGCCAGCGGCGCCGGTGGCGGCGCCCGCACGATCATCCGTCAACAAAAAAGCAGACCATGCTTTCACACAGTCTGCTTTCATTGCTATTATATGCAGCTTACACCAGTTCGATAACCACCATTTCGGCAGCGTCACCGCGGCGCGGGCCCAGCTTATACATCCGGGTGTAGCCGCCGGCGCAGTTCTTTTCCTGGTTGCGGGCGCGATACTTGGGGCCGTATTCACGGAACAGCTTTTCCACCACGGGATGCTTGGCGTCCTTGGTGCGTTCCTTGTATTCGGCCTTGTTTTCGTCGTCCTTCTTCTGCTCCTTGATGTCATACAGGTACGCCATCATCAGGCGGCGTGCATGCAGCTTGGAGGGCAGGTCGTTGACGAAGGTTTCCTTCACGATCTGCTTCTTGTCGTTGTAGAATTCCTTTTCTACTTCCACGGTCTGATCATATTCGCGGATGGCGAGGGTGATCATTTTATCCACGATGCTGCGCACTTCCTTGGCCTTGGCCTCGGTGGTTTCGATGCGGCCGTACCACAGGAGATTGGTGGTCAGGTTCCGCAG
>JAFQHP010000033.1 GCA_017397895.1 Clostridia bacterium | reverse complement strand
GGCGGCGGCACCTTCGACGTTTCCATCCTGGAAATCGGCGACGGCGTATTCGAAGTGCTGGCCACCAACGGCGATACCAAGCTGGGCGGCGATGACTTTGACAACCGCATCATCGATTATATCGCCGGCGCTTTCCAGCGTGAAAACGGCATTGATCTCAAGAAGGATCGCATGGCCTTCCAGCGCCTGAAGGAAGCCGCCGAAAAGGCCAAGATCGAGCTTTCCGGCGCCATGACCACCAACATCAATCTGCCCTTCATCACCGCCGACGCCACCGGCCCCAAGCATCTGGATATGACCCTCACCCGGGCCAAGTTCAATGAGCTCACCGCCGATCTGGTGGAAAAGACCATCGGGCCCATGACCGCCGCCCTGAAGGACGCCGGCCTCACCGCTGCCCAGATTGACAAGGTCATCCTGGTGGGCGGCTCCATCCGCATCCCCGCCGTGCAGGACGCCGTCAAGCGTGTTACCGGCAAGGAGCCCTTCAAGGGCATCAACCCCGATGAATGCGTTGCCATCGGCGCCGCCATCCAGGCGGGCGTGCTGGGCGGCGAAGTGAAGGATGTGCTGCTGCTGGATGTTACCCCCCTCAGCCTGGGTCTGGAAACCGAAGGCCACATCTTCACCAAGCTGATCGAACGCAATACCACCATCCCCACCCAGAAGAGCCAGGTATTCTCCACCGCCGCCGACGGCCAGACCACCGTGGAAATCCATGTGCTCCAGGGCGAACGCCCCATGGCCTACGATAACAAGACCCTGGGCCGCTTCCAGCTCACCGGCATCCCCGCCGCCCCCCGCGGCGTGCCCCAGATTGAAGTTACCTTCAATATCGACCGCAACGGCATCGTCAATGTTTCCGCCAAGGATCTGGGCACCGGCAATGAACAGAAGGTGACCATCACCGCTTCCACCAATATGACCGAAGAAGAAATCCAGGCCCGGGTCAAGGAAGCCGAACAGTTCGCCGAAGCCGATAAGCAGAAGAAGGAAGAAATCGAAACCCTCAACCGGGCCGATTCCCTCATCTACGAAATGGAAAAGCAGCTGAAGGATAACGGCGATAAGCTGTCCGATGAAGATAAGGCCACCGTCCAGTCCGAAATCGATTCCTTCAAGAAGGTCCGTGAAGGCAATGACGCCGCCCAGATCAAGACCGCTATGGAAGAAATGACCCAGAAGGTCTATCAGATCTTCGGCAAGCTCTATCAGCAGCAGGGCGCCCCCGATATGGGCCAGGGTCCCGATATGGGCGGCCAGTATAACGGCGGCCAGAATGACGACGGCTCCTTCAACGCCGACGGCTCTGTGCATTAATCAATAAACGAAGCGGGGGGCTCTGCGCCCCCCGATCCCCCGCACCAGGGGGCCAGCCCCCTGGACCCATCTTTTCAGTCGTCCAGTGCAGCTGCCGACAGCCGCTGTTGCCGGCTGCAGCGTTGCTTTTCATGGGGCAATGCCCCGGGGCCTCTGCGGCCCCTGCCCCCGCACCAGGGGCCAGCCCCAGGACCCATCTTTTTAAGTCGTCTAGTGCAGCTGCCGACAGCCTCTATTGCCGGCTGCAGCGCTGCTTTTCATGGGGCAATGCCCCGGGGCCTCTGAGGCCCCTGCCCCCGCACCAGGGGGCCCGCCCCCTGGACCCATCTTTTTAAGTCGTTTGTCATCGCTCCCGGACGGCCGGTGAAACCGGCCTGCCGGTGCATGAAATGCACCGGAAAAACGGCGAAAATTCCACAGGAGAAAACTTGTTTTCTCCCTGTGGATTTTCCCGTTTTTGCCTGTCCGGGAGCTTGCGGTATGTTATCCCCCAATCTGGCGGAAACGAGCATGGTTTATCCTGTCTTTATGTTCGCCGGAATGGGATGCAAGGGATGAAATCCCTTGCCGGGGAGGTACAGGAGGGCAAGGAGCCCTCTTGTCCTTAAACTTACGAAACGTCATCCCCAATCTGGCGGAAACGAGCATGGTTTATCCTGCCGCTTTGTTCGCCGGGACGGGATGCAAGGGATGAAATCCCTTGCCGGGGAGGTGCAGGAGGGCAAGGAGCCCTCCTGGCCCCGGTCAATACAAAAAGAGGTTTATTATGGCCACAAAACGCGATTACTACGAGGTGCTGGGCGTTCAGAAGAATGCCTCAGCCGATGAAATCAAAAAGGCCTACCGGAAAATGGCCAAGGAATGCCATCCCGACCTGCACCCCAATGACAAGCAGGCGGAGGAGCGTTTCAAGGAATTGAACGAGGCCCACGAGGTGCTGTCCGATCCCGACAAGCGGGCCCGGTATGATCAGTTCGGCCACGACGGCCCCAATATGGGGGGCTTTGGCGGCGCCGGCGGCATGGGCGGCTTTGATTTTGGCGGCTTCGGGGGCATGGGCGATATCTTTGATCAGCTCTTTGGGGGCGGCATGGGCGGCGCAGCCCGCCGGAACGCCCCCCAGCAGGGCAATGATCTGAGGTATGATATGCGCCTCACCTTTGAAGAGGCGGCATTCGGCTGCGAAAAATCCTTTGATTTCACCCGGAACGAGCACTGCGAAACCTGCCACGGCACCGGCGCCAAGCCGGGCACCCAGCCCAAGGTATGCCCCACCTGTAAGGGCACAGGCCAGGTGCGTGTATCCGGCGGCTTTATGATGACGGTGCGCACCTGCTCCACCTGCGGGGGCACGGGCAAGATCATTTCCGATAAATGCCCCTCCTGCGGCGGCGCCGGGCTGGTACGGAAAAAGCGCACGGCTACTGTGAAGGTGCCCGCCGGCATCGATCATGGGCAGACCATCATCATGCGGGGGGACGGCGAGCCGGGCGTCAACGGCGGCCCGAGCGGCGATCTGTATATTCAGGTGCTGGTGCGGCCCCATAAGCTGTTCAAGCGGGACGGGGTGAATCTGCATCTGGATCTGCCCATTTCCTTCACCCAGGCGGCTCTGGGAGCGGATATTGACGTGCCCACCCTGGGCGGCGGCAAAACATCCTTCCATATCCCCGAAGGCACCCAGAATGATGCGGAATTCCGCATCAAGGGCCAGGGCGTGCAGCAGGTGAGAAGCAATTACCGGGGCGATCTGATCCTGCATGTGCGGGTGGAAATCCCCAGGAAGCTGAACGAAAAGCAGAAGGATCTGCTGCGCCAGTTCGATGAAATTTCCACCGGCAAGGAATACGAGGGCCGCAAATCCTTCCTGGATAAGGTTAAGGATCTGTTCAACTGAATAAAGAAAAGACCGGGGCGATGATGAACTGCCCCAGAATATACGGACTGCACAAAAAAGCCCCTGAGTAGGAGAAGTGCTTACCTGGCGTGCCGAAGCGAGAGAGGAGGCACGCCAGTTTTTAGCTGGATGCGCTCATGATTGTAAAAATGGATGTATCT
>JAFQHP010000032.1 GCA_017397895.1 Clostridia bacterium | reverse complement strand
CACTGTTTGCGATCATAACCACTCTCCTGTCACAGATTCTTGGAGAATGCTGTTTAACGATTGTCAAACCGTGTCCAACACAGTATAAATCGCTGCGTTTTTCTTTGGCTTCCTCTTGATCGTGAGGGACAATTCTCTGCCGGATTTGCTCTTCTGGTGGTAGGAATGCAAGAGCAAAGAAGAAGGGCAGGAAGCGCATTGCGTGGATGATCTGCGGCATTCGCGCTGCGGATTGCGCTTTGCAATACGTTCCCGCCCTTTCATTGGCTCTGTAAGCCGATTTCCGACATTTTCAATCTGCTTCCCTGCCCTCATTCGCAGGAGCTTGTGTTGCTTTCCTCTTGCTCCTACGGTGGTAGCAAATGAAGAGCAAATCTTGACGCTCTCTGCGCATTTCCGCAGTTAGAATTTGAAATTCCCGTTTTCGTCGGTGTCCCAGCTCAACGGTCTGGGTTCTCGCTTTGGCTTGGCAGGAATGTACACAATTCTTTCTGCTCTTGGTGGCAAGACCGATGCGTCAGCATCGGGCGCAGCCGGGGCGCGGGGTGTCCCCGCATCTATCTTATCTATTGCCGTATATCTATCTTTATCTATTTCTCTATTATCTATTTCTTTATCGGACGGCGAAGAAAGTGGATCGTCTGGCGATAAGGGCAATTCGTCAGGCGAAGTTACACTTCGCGAAGCGGATTCGGAGACTTCGCCATCCGATATAGGATCTTCGCCTCGCGGGACGGAAGATGTTTCCTCAAACGTGATTCCTTCGCAATGTTCGTCGGGATGCGTTCTGTCTTTCGGATCGCGGGGCGATGTGTAAAAATCAAAGAGGTTTCCTTGTCGCCAGACGAGATACCCTTCGATCTCCAACAGGCGCAAATACTTGTGGAAGGTCGTGCTTTTAATTCCGGCGTACTCTTCGGCAGCCGCAGGGGACAACGCAAATTGATATTCGTTATTGTTCGCGGCGAGGTACAAATACAACTGCAATCCGTAGGGCGAAAGCGTTTTGTTCGCCTGCATCCAATCATCATTGCCAATCTGCAAGAAATTCGCCTCTACGCGTGGCTTGTGAATACAAATACTCTTCTGATTTTCGTATGATGTAGCCATTGGTCAATAGCTCCTTTTTCTCAGTCAATATTATAAGGACGGTTTTTCAAATTTCATTCCCTCATTCCTTATGTATATATTATATCAAAATTTTTGGTCATTTTCAAAAAACGGGCATTGTGGGGCGACTGATAATGTCTGTGACGGCAAGCACTCCGTCTGACGAGGGCGGCCAAGGGTTACGGTGGAGGTAATTCGCCCTGCGGTTAATCTGGCTCTTGAAAATAAGCACTTCGCAGAGCAAAATTTATGTTGTTATGCGAACGCGAGGCAATAATTTGTGCTGGAGGCAGAGGATTATATGAAGTGGGATCAAAAAAAAAGGCGGAGGCGTGGCTGCACTCCGCATGGCGGTGGAGGGTCGTTTTCCGTTGTCGTGATCGTTCTACTCTTGTATTCACACATTATTGCCACATTTGAAGAGCTGATATGTTCGCATTCCATGTATCGGATTCTTGCTAACCGAGACATTTTGTGGTATTATATCACTGGTAAATGGTTCTTCATTTCCGAAAGGAAAAGGAATGACCGAACTACAATCTTCTCCCCGCAACAAGAAAAACGGATCATCTTTGCGAAAAGGTGAATCTCTTCGCAGTAATGGCGGTTATGAATACCGCTGGACTGACGCGAACGGCAAACGCCATTCTGTTTATGCTTCTACTCTTGATGAACTTCGTGCAAAAGAGGAAAGCATAACGAAGGATCAATGCGATAAGATCAAAACCGAGGCGCGATTTGTTACCGTCAATGAAATGTTTGATCTGTGGAAGCAGCTCAAACGTGGATTGAAGGATAACACTTTCCAGAATTATCAGTACATGTATTTGCAATTCGTGGCCCCTTCTCTTGGAAAGCGACGAATATCAACGCTGGTCAAGTCAGATGTGAAGCGATTTTACAATACATTGGCTGATGAACGTGGGCTTGCAATCTCAACCATAGACTGCGTACATACTGTTCTGCATCAGGTGTTGGAAATGGCCGTGGATGATAACTACATCCGCCGCAATCCATCCGACAATGTGCTGAAAGAGTTGAAACAAAATCAGGCGTTGAGAGGTGAGAAGCGTCGGGCGTTGACGAAAGCGGAACAAGACTTGTTTCTGAATTATCTGAAACGCACTCCGCAAAATCGGCATTGGTATCCTGTCTTTGCAATCATGATCGGTACTGGAATGCGTGTGGGGGAAGCGGTTGGGCTTCGATGGTGTGACATTGACCTTGACAACGGTATGATAGACATAAACCATACGCTTGTGTACTATCGCCATGCGGAGAATGGATGTTACTGCAACATCCACACACCCAAGACCACAAATGGCATCCGGCAAATTCCTATGCTGGGCTTTGTGAAGGATGCGTTTCTGGAAGAACAGCGTTATCAGGCTGAAAATGGTATTCGCTGCGAGGCCACAATCGACGGTTACACGGATTTCATTTTCGTCAATCGCTTTGGACAACCGCAGCATCAAGGTACGCTAAACAAAGCATTGCGAAGGATCATCCGAGACTGTAACGACGAAGTGTTTCTGAAAAAGAAACACGATCCTGTGTTGCTGCCGCATTTTAGCTGTCACAGTCTGCGCCATACATTTACCACAAGAATGTGTGAAGCTGGCGTGAATGTGAAGGTGATTCAAGATGCGTTGGGTCATGCTGATGTATCAACTACCCTCAACATCTATGCGGACGCAACAAGAGACTTGAAGAAGTCGGCTTTTGAAGAATTTGAGGCTCATTGGAAGGGAACTTTGGAGGGTTGAACCGTACGCCAATCGTACGCCAAAAATACGCCAATTTCGGCGTAAAGTCCTTGATTTACAAGGGTTTTCGCCTCCATTGCACCGAACGGAACGGATTGACCGAAAAAGCAGCATCAAGCGATAAGAAGCGGGATTCGACGATATTTCGCTTGAACTTGCCGAAAACGGCTGGAAAATCGCCCATTTAGAGGGGCCGTAGGCCCCTCACGGCATGCCCCCCACCGGCGGCATGGGCATGGGCGTGGACCGCTGCGTCATGCTGCTGACCGGCTCTGACACCATCCGCGAGGTGATTCTCTTCCCCACGATGAAGCCGCTGGATCGCTGAAACCCTTATAAATCAACGGGTTTGGGGCTTTGAAAAAGAATAAAAGCCGCATTTTACACCAAATTTACACCAATTGAATTTTTCCTGATGGAAATTCCGAACTGAATATTCCAAGAAAGACACTTTTCAAAATGATGAAAAGTGTCTTTTTTGATTTGATAGATGTTTTTGATTCCAATCTCCCAAGGAACCATATTTCGTGCTCCTTTCACTTAAGAGGATGCTTGTTTTTGGACTGGCAATAGCATGAAACAGAAAATATTGCTGTTAGTGATAGCCATAATCCACGATAAGCCAATGTCGGTCGTAATCAAAAAAACAAAATAGATCATCCGCTTCACGATAAAAATATGAAAAATGAGTTGGTACCGGTAAGGAGGAATATACTTTGGCAGTAATGGACTCCAAAAGAGCCGGGATAATTTCGAAATCGTGCTCTATCGCTTCCGGAAAACAGAAATCTTTGTTTACTTCAATGATTGATAAGAAAGAAACCTCACGAATATTTGTGCTGTATTCTTTTGATAGAATGCGACAATTTTGCTCTTGTAAATTGAACGGAGTAAGGCTATTTACTTGTTGAAGGAACGATTCATCGTTTGGTGTATAATCTAACAAATAGAAGGTAAACAAATATATGAAGATGATTCCTAATGCAATTATGATGAAAAATGTGACGAATCTTTTTTCTGACTTACTCATTAATGATAGAATCTCCTTCCCCAAATTGTTTAGCAATCACTTTGTCAGTATTAAAAAATCTACAAAGTGATGCATTGTAATACCTGCTCCTGAGGTAATACAGCCCCGTTTCTTGATCATACACGTAGGACCGATAGCGGAACGGCTGGACGGCACCGAGAGTGGAAGCAAGGGAGCCGGTGGTGGAAAGGATTTTGCCCAATGCATTGTATACATATTTTACCACTTCAATACAACCGGTGTCAATAAGGCCAATGACATCGCCCTGCAAATTGTGGATATAGCCGTACTTCGTTCCGTTGAACCGCACAATGGCAGGCCGGTTCTGTGCATCGTAGTAGCGCCGAGCAAAGCGAGGCTGAGGGCGAGCGATTTGAAATCGCCGCCTGAAACCAGCGCTTTCTGAAGGGAGAAGCGCTGGGCGTACAGGAAGTGCAGGGTGTTGCTGCCCTGGGTCATGTGGACGATGTTCTTGCCATGCAGGGTGTAGTTGGTGACGGTGCTGCCCACGGTCTTGCGGATGCGCAGGCCATCGGCGTTGTAAAGGAAGGTGGCCGTGATGCCGGATTTGGTCATCTGCTTCAGCTGGCGGCCCTTTTCCCAGGTGTAGGTCCAGGTGCCGTCGGTGAGAGGATTGCCGATGGCATCATAGGTGATGGCGGTGCCGTTGTACTTGGCCAGCTTATCCTTCCAGGCGGTATCGTAGGTGTAAGTGATGGTCTGCAGCACGGAGCCAACGGTGCCGGTGGTGTAGGCGTAGCGCTTCTTGTTGAGGATATTGCCGCCACGGTCGTATTCATAGGTCCAGGTGGTGCCGGTGGAGCCGGAGGTGGTATCGGAAGGATCGTTGACCCGAATCAGCTGGCCCAGCTTGTCGTAGACATAGGTGGTCTTCACGCCGTTCCGGGTGACCGCAGTGATATTGCCTACATTATCGTAAGTGTAGGAGCAGGTTTCGCCGGTCTGGCTCATGGAGGAAATGAGGCCAGTGGTGTTGCCGGTGCCATTGCTGCCAGCCAGGTAGGAATAGGTGGTGGCATAGGCCTTGCCGCCCACGGTGAGGGTTTTCTTGTTGGTTCGGCCGAGGGTATCGTAAGTGTAGGCCACCTTGTTGTTGGTATCACCAAAGGTCATGAGAGTGGGCTTGTTTTCTGCAGTAGAAGTAAAAGCGGAATTCCAGAGAAGTTCCGCATATTAATAATATACTATTAAAGTTACGGCAGGGAAAAGGAAAACAATGAATGATGTCGAATGCTACATAATACGAAGTTAGCCTCGGCTATAGGATATGCTGATTTCATTTTCGAAAGCAGCCCGTTCATTCGTGTGAACGAAAGGAAAAACACTGAAACGGAGTTGATTTTATGGACAATGCCGCCAATTGGGATTTTACAATGGCGAATTATGATGCCGTCTGGGGGTTTATGGTGCAGCTTGGACTGCTGCTGATTTTCCTGATGCTGGGCAATATTTTGCGGCGCAGAATCCCGTTTTTCCGTAAGTGCCTGATCCCTTCGGCGCTTCTTGGCGGCGCGGTATTACTGCTTGCCAACACCGTCTGCAAGCAGTTTGACTTTATGCTGGTGGATAACCAGCTGATGCAGGTAATTACCTATCATTGCCTGGCGATCGGTTTTGCCGCTATGTCGCTGAAGACGGAAAAGAGCACCCATAAAACCAACACTGCCCAGGTGTTGGAGTTTGGCGCCCTGCAGGGTGGTTCCTATATGCTGCAGGCATTTGTGGGCCTTGGGATCACGCTGATCATGTTCCTGTTCACCCAATACGGAGATCGTGTGATTTCCTACATCTGCGGCCTGATCCTGCCCTTGGCATACGGCCAGGGCCCCGGGAACGCACTGAGCTGGGATATCAATTTCACCAACACCCCCGCTGCTCAGTTTGCAGGGAACGGCAGCTTCGGGCTGTCCCTTGCCTCCATCGGCTTTGTGGTTGCTTCCGTCTTTGGCGTTTTGTATATCAACATCCATAAGAAGCGCAGCAATCTGCACGTCCGCAATGCAAGGCCGGTTGAGCAGGTGGTGGACCTGACCAATCCGGACGGCAGCGAAATTCCCGATAATGAATCGGTGGATAAGTTTTCGCTGCAGGTTGGCTTTGTGGCGGTGGCTTACGCCCTTTCTTTCGGGTTTATGTATTTGCTGGGCAGGCTGTCCGCTTTCACAAACAGCATTGCCTGGGGCTTCAATTTCCTGTGGGCATCCCTTGCGGCTATGCTGATCAAGGCGGTGGTGAAGCAGCTGCGTAAAAAGAAGATGATGAACCGGGAATACATCAACAATTACCAGATGGACAGAATTTCCGGCTTCTCTTTTGACCTGATGATCGTGGCAGGGGTGGCGGCCATTGAAATCAACGATATCAAGAACTATATTTTGCCCATCGTCATTCTGAGCGTTGTGGGCATGATGGTTACCTATATTTACATTCGCCTGGTGGCGAAGGAATGCTTCAAGGGGTTTGAACACGAGTTCTTCCTGATGAGCTTTGGCACCATGACCGGTACGGCCTCCAACGGCATGATCCTGATGAAGGAAATTGACCCCGGCCTGAGGACTCCCACGTCCAGCCTGTACATTCTTTCCAATTTCCCGGCCATGGTAATGATTGCTCCGCTTCTGTTCCTGCTGAGCTTCGCCGGCCAATCGCCGATGAATGCGGTCATCGCCTGCACCATCTTCTTTGTGCTGTGGGTTGCATACACCGTATACCTGTTCCGCAGGCGGATATTCAAAAAGCGGTACAAGGATCGTCCGGCGCCCGTGTGGAAAGAATAAGCCTGTTGCTTCCGGCAAGGCAAAATAAAGAATGAGAGAGGGTACACAAATGAACAACAATCAGAGACCGCCTGTTTCGCAGATCATTGCCATAATTTCCGTTATCATGGCGCTTGTCGGGTTTATCATGCTGGCCGGGGACCAAACCGATGACTTCACGCTCATGTTTGTGGGCCTGATTGGCATAGCCGTTTCCTTTCCTGTTGTATATTTCCAGTCCAAGAAGATCCAGAAGGAAGACCTCAGGATGCAGCAGGAAGCGGCGGCCCAGGAGCTGCGGACGGCTTTTTATGAGAAGTGCAAAAAATACAATATCACCAGCATCAAAACTGCTGATGATAAAAAGAAGGCTGCTGCCATCGCAGAAGCGTTGAACTGCCCGCCGGAAGTGATGAAGGACCTGAGCGGCTATCTGGAAAGCATCAAGCGCGAAAAGCAGGAAAAGAGCGACGCTGCGCACCAGGCTGTGGTGAATGAAGAAAAGCAGAAGGAGAGGGAACTGCACGCAAAGCTGACCAAATATGCCGGATATACCGGAAAAGAAAAGCGTATTGCCATGCTGGAGGCAAGGCGCACGGAGTATCTTCAGGAAGCGGCAAAGTTCGACAGGCTTTCCAAATATGGCGCAAGCCTTGGCAATCAGAAGGAGATTGACTGGGCTGTCCACGGCGGCATTGCCAGCGGCCTGGCCGGCGGTGCTGCCGGTGTAGCGGCGGCCATGGATGCTCAGGCAAAAAATGCCCAGATCCGTGCCAACAATGCGGCGACCAGACAGGCAATGGCCCCTGTGGTGACGGGATTCTGGAACAAGCAGCGCGAAAATGAACAGGCTGCCGCTCAGATGAGCAAGTACATTGAACAAACCAAAACCAAGATTATCAACAAGATGCCCAAGGAAGAGGTTCTGAAAAAGATGGGCTTTACCGATGCCAAGGTTACCGTCTCTTCCACCGGCGCCATTTCCATCAAGGTAAAGGCATCTGCCCAGAAGCCTGTGCTGATCCTGGATGCTGTGGAAGGAACCATCGACGGCACCGTTCTGGCCAATTTCTACGAAGGGTCAAGGCTGGCGGGCACTGCCGAGCTGGTATTGCCCCTGTGGGGCATTGGCAAAAGCGGTGAGGAACTGGAAGGCATCTGCCTCAACGGTGGTAAAAAGGGCACTGCTTACCGCGTGGAATACACCGCCAAACACCTGTGGGAAATGGAAAAGTAATTGCTGTACGAACAATCAACCCTATGCTCTCCGCCCGGAAAGCAGAGGGTTTTTGTATTGAAAATGCCCTCCTTCCAATACGGAAAGAGGGCAGAGGGGCAGGGGATTATTGATCGCCCAGCCATTCCCAGAAGCTGTCGCTGTAACCCATGAAGCCATTGGGATCATGGACCACGTCGATACCAGAGTCGCTGTTGCAGGACAAAATGGCGACCACCACAAAAAAGACCACCACCAGCACGCCGATAATGGTGGCGCCGTTGCCGGAGTTTTTGTTGTTGTTTTGGGACATAAGGATCCTTCTTTCTATTGTAATCTGCTGTGAACATCATAACATAAAGCGGAAAGGCAAGCAAGAAATAGAACGGATTTGTAATGAATTGTTCATATTGCGGCAAGGAGCATTGAAAAGAAAGCGGCCAGGCCCATTTGTGCCACAATTGTGCGGCATGGAAGCGGTTGCAAGCCGGGAAAAAAGATGGTACAATGAGTGGGAAAAGAAACCCGATAGGTTATCAAAGCAAGGAGCGGTTTTATCCATGCGCATTTCCACCCCTGTGAACAAAAAGACACTGAAGCATCATCTGGATTATCATGGATGGAAGTATATTCTGCTGGCGGTGCTGGCGGTGTTCGGCTGGTGGTTGATCTATGACGTGACGGAGCCTGTGGCGCCGCCGGAAAAGCGGATTGATATCTATGTGCAGGCCGAGACCACCATGGACGAACTGATGCAGGCCTTCATGGAGCCGGTGTGGCAGGAAACCGTGCCGGAAATGGAAGAAGTGGTGGCCGCTTCGCTGCTGGTGAGTGATGAATACAATGCGGCCATGCAGCTGGTGGTGCATTTTGCAGCGGCGGACGGCGATATTTACATCATGCATCAGGATTACTATGCCCAGTACGCCAGGGAAGGGGTGTTTGTGCCCCTGGACAGCCTGATTGAAGAAGGCAGGCTGAATGTGGACGGCATCGACCTGACAAAGGGGTATGTGGACGTGCCGGTGGAATTTGATGAAAACCACACGCCCGTTGCCTGGGAAAAGCAGCTTTGCGGCATTCCGCTGGAAAGCCTGTACGGCTTCATGACGGAAATGCAGGTGGATAACCGGGTGCTGTATGCCTGCATTGCGCAGAACAACGGCAATGAGGACAACGTGATCAAGTTTTTTGACGGTATGATTCAGCACGGCCGGGGGGACAAGCCGGACTGGCTGGCAGAAGAATAAAGAAATCGGGAAGGGCCGGGACAGCCCTTCTCTTTTCACAGGAGGGGAAAGATGAACATTCGCATTGCAGGGTATGTGAACGACAGCATTGTGGACGGGCCGGGGCTGCGTTTTGCCGTGTTTACCCAGGGCTGCACCCATGCCTGCCCGGGCTGCCATAACCCGGAGACCCATGATCCAAACGGCGGCCGGGATGAGGACACGGATACGCTGATTGCCGAAATGAAAAAGAACCCGCTGCTTTCCGGTCTCACCCTTTCCGGGGGCGACCCTATGCTGCAGCCTTTGCCCTGCCTGGAGCTGGCAAAGGCCGCCCATCAGATGCATTTGAATGTATGGATGTACACCGGCTACACCTGGGAATATATCCTGGAAAAGCAGGATGCGGACTGGATGGCCCTTTTGCAGGAGACGGACGTGCTGGTGGACGGGCCGTTCATCCTGAGCCAGCGGTCGCTGGAGCTGAACTATTGCGGCAGCAAAAACCAGCGGCTGATTGATGTGAAGCAAAGCCTTGAAAAGGGCAAGGCGGTATTGTGGACGCCGCCGGAATGGTAATACACGAAAGGAACAGGCAACGCTTTGACAGGCGTTGCCTGTTTTGGTATAATAAGATGTTGTCAGCCCACATTGCCGGTACCTTTTTGGGCCGGACAGGCGGACAATAAAAAATTATATTGCGTAGGGCATCCCGGGAGGGAGCCTGAACGGAGGGAATTGACATGAATACCAACAAGAAACTGAAGAACATGGTGCTCCTGGCTGTCTTTGTGGCGCTGATTTTCCTGCTGGGGCAAACGCCTTTGGGGCTGATCCCCCTGGGCTTTTGCAATGTGACCATCCTGTGCATCCCGGTGGCAGTAGGCACGATGTACATGGGCCTGAAGTACGGCCTGGTGCTGGGCCTGGCCTTTGGCGCCACCAGCCTGGTGTCTGCTTTCATCAAGCCCAGTGCGCTGGTGGCCACGCTGATGGCCAGCAATTTGTTTTTGACCATCGTGATGACCATTTTGCCCAGGCTCATGGTGCCGGTGGTGATTTATCTGGTGTACAAGGCCATGGAAGCAAAGCGGCCCAATATGGCGGCAGCGGTTGCGGCGGCGGCAGGTTCCCTGACCAATACGGTATTGTACCTGGGCCTGATGCTGCTTTTCTATGTGCTGTGCGGCATTGATAATTCCACTGTGCTTACTACCATTGCGGCGGTGGCCGGCGGTGCAGGCCCTGCAGAGGCCATTGCTGCGGCCATTATTTGCCCGCCTGTGGTGGCTGCACTGAAAAAAATCCGGTAAAAATTTTTGAGAGGAAGTAACCTGCCATGATTCTGACCTTGGATGTGGGCAATACCAATATCAAAATTGCTGTGTTTGAGGGCACGGAAATGGTGCATTACTGGCGCCTTTCCACCACCCGGAAATATACCAGCGATGAGATGGGCGTGATGATCCGCCAGATGTTCCAGCATGAAAAGATCGATATCAAAAAAATCGAAGGCATCATGCTGTCTTCCGTGGTGCCCACGGTGAACTTCACGGTGGAGCATATGTGCCGGGATTACCTGGGCATGGAGCCCATGGTGGTGGCACCCGGCGTGAAGACCGGGATTGATATCAAGTACGAAAATCCCCGGGAGCTGGGCAGCGACCGGATCTGCAACGCTGTGGCAGCCCACACGCTTTACGGCGGCCCCTGCATCTATATCGACTTTGGCACCGCCACCACCTTCGGCGCCCTGGACGACAAGGGCACGTTCCTTGGCGGCTGCATTTGCCCCGGCGTGAAGCTGACCAGCGAAGCACTGGTGTCCGGCACGGCCAAGCTGCCCCATTTCGAGCTGGTGATGCCGGAAACCGTGATTGGAAAAACCACCATTGCCAACTTGCAGTCCGGTGTGCTCAACGGCTATGTGGGCCAGGTGAATTACCTGGTGAACCAGATGAAGAAGGAAATGGGCTATGACAACATCAAGGTGATTGCCACCGGCGGCATGGCCCGGATGATTGCCGAAAAAGCCGGTGTGATCGATGAAATTGACGGCTTGCTCACCCTGAACGGCCTCAGGCTCATCTGGGAAAAGAATCATCCCGCTGCATAAGGAAAAAACAATAAGCAGGAAGGAGGGGAGGCATGAAGCGGAAAGGCTGGTCCTTTGGCAGCATTTTAATCATCGTGCTCACGCTGGCTGTCGTTGCGGGCTGTGTGCTGATGTATCACACCTTCCACTCCGATGCGGATGTACAGATGCGGGCCATGAAGATGGCGGGCTTTCTCAACGACGCCATTCATGGGGTAACCCAGCCTCCTGTGGCCGGCAATGTGAATGTGACCACGGTTACCCTGTCCCCGCAAACCCCGCAAACCCCCGCTCCGCAACCGGTTCCCACCGTGGCGCCCAACCAAAGCGGGGAAGTGACGCTGACGCTGGCAGGGCTTGTTGCCTTTGAAAGCAATGTGTCCGACAGCGTGTACAATAAGCAAACCGGCTTATGTGATTATCAGCCCATTTTCAGCCTGCTTCCTTCCGCCAATCAGGAAGATATCCGCATTGCGGCTCTTTCCCAGGCCATGAACGCCCAGGAAAAAAAGTATGCCGATGATAATGCCCAGCCTTCTGCAGCACTGGCCGTGAGGGCAGCCGGGTTTGATGCGGCGGTGATGGATGCCGACGCCGTGCTGCTCAAGGGGGCCCAGGCGGCCATGGATACAGCGGACGGCCTGTACCAAAATGGGCTGTGTGCCTGCGGGCTGAACTGGGGCAATGCCGGTCAGATGCAATGGATGGAAAAAGACGGTGTGAAGATTGCCCTGATTGCGTACCAGGAAAAGGTGAGCACCCGGGCAGCCAATACGCTGCAGTCCGCCTCCGGGCAGGGCATGCTGACAGCCGACAGCATGGAAGAATTGAAAGCCATGATTGCCGATGCCCGCAGCCGCGGCGCACAGCTGGTGATTGTGTATTACTACTGGCAGCAGACCAATGTGAACAAAGTGACGGACCAGATGCGCAAAACGGCGCTGGAGGTGACGGCTGCCGGTGTGGATATCGTAGCCGGGGTGGGGCCAAGGCGGCTTTTGCCGGCAGCCTGGCTGAGCACTTCCGACGAAAACGGCGTTTCACGCAGGGCGCTGGTGTTGTATTCCCTGGGCAGCCTGCTGACGGAATCCAGGGAGGCGTATGATATTTCCGGCGCGCTGGTGCACATCCGGGTGAAGGCCCAGGGAAGCGGCGCGGTGGCCACCGGCCTTTCTTACACCCCCACCTACATCTGGAAGCAGCAGATCGGCGGGCAGGACCAGTACCGTGTGGTGCAAAGCAATCAGGCTGCACCGGCCCAGATGAATGATGCCCAGCGGGGTGTGATGAGCAGAAGCCTGCTGCGCACCCAGGAAAATTTGCACGATTCGCTGCAATTGATCCAGGAAGACTGAATAAAGGAAGAGACCGTCTTGCGACGGCCTTCCAGGTTGTCAAAAAGTATTTTTGACAACCTGCAAACATCACATTTACTGTAAATTGATATAGGAAGCGCCATGGGCGCTCCTCGCAGGAGCAAAGCCCCTGCTGCGGATTGCACATGAAGGGGCAGCGCCCCTTCATACATCCCCGAGGAATGTTTGATGACACGAAGAGAGACCGTCTTGCGACGGCCTCTTTTTTTGTGCAGCGGAATCAGGTATTGCCGCAGCGGCAGGTATTGCAGGTGCTGCAGTTGTTACAGGTGCTGCAATTATTGCAGCCGCAGCTGCCGGACACATTGCTTTCATCGCACAGCGTGGCAGGCGGGAAAAGGGGCAGGGAGAAGAATTCGTCGCACACGCTGTCAGCAAATTCTTCGCAGGGGGGAATGCTGCAAAAGCCGTAGCTGGGCACCAGGATTTCCACCTTGGCCAGCACCTTCAATACGATGGTGACGCAGACGGTAAGCTGGAAGGTATTGTTGCCAAGGTAGGTGCCGGCCACGCACACGGCGCTGGCCATGCCCTCCAGGGTGAAGGGCACGATGGATTCATCGGGCACAGCCAGCAGCACATCCCGGCTGACGGTGATGACGCCCTTGCCGATGTATTCCACGCAGCGGCTGTCGGTAAAGAGAATATCGATGGGAATCTGGATGTTGCCCCGCACACGGGCGAAGCAGGGCCGGTCGCACAGGCGTTCCACGGAAAGGTTGGTGATATCCACATCCATGGTGCTGGAGCGGCAGGATTCAAAGGTGATGGGGGGCACGGGAGCGGATGTAGGGGTGGCGGTTTCGGGTTCATTGCCGCTGCAGGTGTTGCAGTTGCAATTGCAGCTGTTCACCACCTGGGCATAGCTGGTGATGTGCACATCCACGCCGGTCAGCTGTTGCTGCTGCAGGCAGCTGTCGTACACCCGCTGTACCTGAATGCAGATTTTTTCGTTCAGGCCGTCCAGCACATTGCCGCTTACATTGCCGGGGCAGCAGGAAGGATTGGCGTTCTTATAGGAATAGAAAGACATGGAGCAGCGCCTCCTTTTGATGTTTTACGCATAATGCGTATTTGCTGAAGGAGGAGCTTTCTTTTGCCCCTGCCTTCATTTTCATGGTATGCATGAAGGAAAGGAGGGTGCAAAAAAGCTGCTTCGCCTTTCGCAGGGAAGCAGCATAAGCATTATTTGGTTTCGATAAAATAGCCTTCGATGCGGGGATACATTTTGATTTCGCCGCCTTCGGTGAGCACGCTGTAGGTTTCGCTTGCCATGCCAAACAGTACACCTTCATCACCGGCGGATACGGCAGGGTCTTCCGTGAAAATCACATAGCAGATTTCCTTGTAGTTGTCGCCGGATTTATCCAGCGCATATTTGACCACCCATTCGGTGCTGTTTTGCTTCACTTCGGCCACAAACCCCTTCAGCTCCACCAGCTTGCCCTTGTTGGCGGACTTGGAAAGGTTTTGGTAGGAGAGGGATTTGGCTTCTGTTTTCAGCTTGGCCGTCCGCTCGGTATCGGTATAGCTGCGGGTGGAGGAGAAGGTGAACATTCTTTCGTTCATGCCCTTCTTGGTCACCTTCAGGATGATGGTATACTGGCCTTCGGCGCTGGTATCAATTTTGAAGGAGAAATCCTGGGAGGTGGTGGACTTGGTATAGTCAATGGGGCCGGTGACGGAAACCTGGGTGGTGGCGCCTTTTTCGGTGCTGCCGGAAATGATGGTTTCGTCAGTGAGGGTTTCACCGGGGCCTACATCCAATTGCACTGCCAGCATGCCCTTCTGATAGGTGACGGAGAACATCCGCTGGGCGGCAATACTGCCTTCCTTTTCCGCAGTGACAGTGATGGTGTACACCCCCTGGCTGGGCAGCTTTACCTTGAAGGAGAAGGCACCGGAGGAGGAAGCGGTGTCGTTATAGGTCTGGGCGGTGGAGGAGCCAAAGGACATGACGGTGGCGGTGATCTGCGCCTTCTTTGCGGAAACGCCCTTGATGGTGAAGGTTTCTTCGCTGGTTTCCTTGGGGGGAGAAGAAGTGAAGTTTAGTTTGATGGGCAATTCCGGCATGGGCAGGATGCGGGTGAAGCGCAGGGATTTCATAATTTCCTGGAGCACCTTTTCATCGGAAGAACCGGCCTTGTCGCCGTACACCTGCATATCCAGGGTGATGGTGTAGCCGTTGCGGATGGTGCGCCGCTGGTAGCCGGTGCAGGTGACGGTGCCGTTTTCCTTCAGAGAGTATTTTGTGTGGAGAAAGCGGAGCACGTCGTTTGAGTATTTTTGCCAGGCGGCCTTGGAATAGGAATAGCCCAGTACGCCGTAGGCGGTGCCGTTGGTGTGGGACTGACGGAATTCCTTGCGCATATCGTCGTCCTGTTCGTTCAGGTCAAAATACTGCTGAGCGTCCCAGTTCTGCAGGGCGGTGACCACGAAAATGCGGCCGTTTTTGTTATCATAGGCCTTCAGCAGAATGCCTTCATTCTGGAAGGAATTTACGGTGATCTGGTAATCGTCCCCCTGGCTTTCAATCCATTCCTGGTTGGCGGACAGGTTGTAGGGGGTGAGCACCTTATCGTAATCGTCAGGGTCCAGCTCAATGGAAAAATAGCCTTCGGAGAACGTATACGTATCGGCCAGTGCCACACAGGGCAACAGCAGCACCAGCATCAGCACAGCAAAAAGCAATACCTTGCGCATGGGGAAGCCTCCTTCCGAGAAAAAACAAAATAACAAAAATATTATACCATAAAGCTGTATCCATTTCAACATTCACAAGCCGGTGGAAAGGCCGGGAAAATGGAATGAAATTGTAAACAAAAAAGGCAGGCGATACTTGCCTGCCTGAAAGATACGAAAATCAGAATTCGGCACTGCCGGTGGTGCGGGGGAAGGGCAGCACGTCACGGATGTTGGCAACGCCGGTGAGGTACATGATGAGCCGCTCGAAGCCCAGGCCGAAACCGGCATGGGGAGCAGTGCCGAACTTGCGCAGCTCCAGGTACCACCAGTAGTTTTCCTGGCCCAGGCCCAGCTCGTCAATGCGCTTGGCCAGCACATCCAGCCGCTCTTCACGCTGGCTGCCGCCAATCAATTCGCCAATGCCGGGGACCAGCACGTCCACAGCGGCCACAGTCTTGCCGTCGTCGTTCTGGCGCATATAGAAGGCCTTGATGTCCTTGGGATAGTTGTACACGCACACGGGGCAGCCGAAATGCTGTTCGGCCAGGTAGCGTTCGTGTTCAGTCTGGATATCCATGCCCCAGAACACCTTGTATTCGAAGTCCTTATCCGCCTTCTGCAGGATATCAATGGCTTCGGTATAGCTGCAGCGGGCGAACTTGCTGGTGGCAACGTGCTGCAGCCGTTCGATGAGGCCCTTGTCCACGAACTGGTTCAGGAACTGCAATTCTTCCTGAGCCTTTTCCAGCACGTCAGAGATCACATAGTGCAGCATATCTTCTGCCAATTCCATATCGTCTTCCAGATCGGCAAAGGCGATTTCCGGTTCGATCATCCAGAATTCGGCGGCGTGGCGGGGGGTGTAGCTCTTTTCGGCGCGGAAGGTGGGGCCGAAGGTGTACACATTGCGGAAGGCCATGGCGTAGCATTCGGCGTTCAGCTGGCCGGACACGGTGAGGGAGGCGGGCTTGCCGAAGAAATCTTCGTTTTCCTTCACATTGCCCTTTTCGTCCTTGGGCAGGTTCTGCAGATCCAGGGTGGTCACCCGGAACATTTCGCCGGCGCCTTCGCAGTCGCTGCCGGTGATGAGGGGGGTGTGGACGTAGACAAAATTCCGGCTGGCAAAGAAGGCATGGATGGCCTGGGCTGCCAGGGAGCGGATGCGGAACACGGCGCTGAACAGGTTGGTGCGGGGACGCAGGTGAGCCTGGGTGCGCAGGTATTCCACAGTGTGGCGCTTTTTCTGCAGGGGATAGGAGGGATCGGACAGGCCTACCACATCCACCCGGGAGGCGTGGATTTCAAAGGGCTGCTTCATTTCGGGGGTGTGCACCAGGGTACCTTCGATGGTGAGGGCGCTGCCCAGGGTGGTTTTCACCACTTCCTTGAAGTTTTCCAGGCTTTCGTCGCACACGATCTGCACGTTTTTGAAGAAGGTGCCGTCGTTGAGCTCAATGAAGGCGAAGGCCTTGCTGTCCCGCAGGGTGCGCACCCAGCCGGAGATGGTGACACAGGCGCCGTGCTGGGGCGTCTGCCTGAAGAGAGTACGGATATCGTATTGCATGATGAATGTTCCTCCGCTTTTGTTTTATTCAGCAGCGCGGCCCAGCAGGGCGGCGCCGATGATGCCGGCTTCGTTACGAAGCGCAGCCAGCTTGATTTCGGAATAGGGCAGGTTCTTGTTCAGGATATAGTTGGGCACCTTTTTACGCACAGCTTCTGCCAGGAATTCGCCGGCGTAGCTGACACCGCCGCCCAGCACCACCATATCGGGGTCCAGGAACTGGATGACGTTATTGCAGGCCATGGCCAGATAATCGGTGTACTGGTCAAACACCTTCACACCTACGGGATCATTTTCCTTGGCAGCGTCAATGACCATTTTGGCATTGATGCGGTTCACATCGCCGCCAGCCTTTTTCATAATGGCGCAATCGGGATTTTCCTTTACCGCTTCCTTGGCCATACGGATGATGGCGGTGGCGCTGGTGTAGCGTTCCAGGCAGCCGCGGTTGCCGCAGGAGCAGGGCTCGCCGCCGGCCACCAGGATCATATGGCCCAGCTCGCTGGCCACGCCGTGAACGCCGTTCCAGGGCTTGCCGTCGATGATGATACCGCCGCCAACGCCCGTGCCCAGGGTAAGGAACACGCTGGAAGAGCAGCCGGCGCTGACGCCTGCATAGCTTTCGGCAAGGCCGGCCACGGTGGCATCGTTGCCCACGTAAACGGGCTTATTGATGTATTTTTGCAGCTCGGTGCGAAGCGGGATGTCCTTCCAGCCCAGGTTGGTGCAGAAGATGACGTTGCCGTTTTCGTCTGCGCAGCCGGGGATACCGATGCCGATACTCTTCACATCGTCATGGGTGAGGCCGGCCTTTTCCAGGGCCTTGTCGGCACAGACGGCCATATCCCGGATAACTTCCTGGAAAGGGCGGGTGTGCAGCGTTTTGGTGGAGGCTTCGGATATGATTTCCCATTTTTCATTCACAACGCCCACGGCGATATTGGTACCGCCCAGGTCAACGCCGATATATACCATTATGGTTCCCTCCGTATATTTATTTGGGCATATTCAGGCCCATCATTTCGTTGAGACGCCGGTCCAGTTCCTTGGCGGCGGAGTAGCCCATCTTTTTGAGGCTGAAGTTCCGGGCAGCCACCTCAATGATAATGGCCAGGTTGCGGCCGGGACGTACGGGCAGCACCAGCTGGGGAATACGCACGTCCATGATGGTGGTGAAGTCCTCGGAAAGGCCCAGCCGGTCATAGGCCTTCTTTTCCTTCCAGTGCTCCAGATGGATTACCAGGTCAATACTGCGGCTCATCATAACGGAACCTACGCCGTACATGGCCTTGATATCGATGATGCCGATGCCGCGGATTTCCATGAAATGGCGGATGGTTTCGGGGCTTTCGCCAACCAGGCGCTTGTCGTTCACCTTACTGATATCCACAACGTCGTCGGCAACCAATTGGTGGCCGCGCTTGACCAGCTCCAGCGCGGTTTCGCTTTTGCCCACGCCCGATTCGCCGGTGATCAGGATGCCCACGCCGTATACGTCCACCAGCACGCCGTGGAGCGTGGACCGGGGGGCCAGCACACGGTTTAAGTAATTCATGGCGTTCACGGTGAACTTGGTGGTCATCTCCTCGCTGCGGAGCAGGGCCACGTCATGGGCCTTGGCCAGGGTGACCATATCCTCCGGCGGCAGCATACCCCGGCAGAAAATGACGCAGGGGATGGGGTAGGAGAAATACTGCTCCAGCCGGGCGGAACGCTCTTCCTCGGAAAGGGATTCCAGGTAGGTCATTTCCACCAGACCCACTACCTGGGGCCGTTCAAAGGCAAAATGCTCGTAAAAACCCACAAACTGCAGGCCGGGCCGGTTCAGTTCCACGGAAGGAATGTCCCATTCCTCCCGGGAAGTGGGGGACAGCACCTGCAGGTTCAGTGTTTTGATAAAATCCTGTACCTTGACCAAGAAAACGCCTCCATCCTTTTAGCGTAGTCGGTTAGCAATTATTATACCGCTGAAAGTGTTGTTTTGCAAGGCTTTTCAGGGATTTGGGGCAGGAACAAATTCCTGCAGGGCGCCGATGCCCGCCTGCCAGGGCTTCAGCTTCATTTTTTTTACGTCATACTGGATGGCGGCAAGGATTTTTGCAGCTTCCGTTTCATCGGTTACCAGCACAGGCTGGTAATTGTTGTAATCCCGGGTGCCGGACATATGGGCGGGAATGATGTTCAGCTGGTGGCCAAGGTAGGAGCCGTCCTCGCTGAAGGAAAGGGTGAAGCGGGCGATGAAGGTGCGGATGGATTTTACTTCTTTGTTTCCGCCGAAGGAAAAATTGCCCAGGCTCCACAGGGTGGTTTTGCCGTTTTCTGTGCGCAGGCCCTGGATCACATGGGGATGATTGCCCACCACAATGTCAGCGCCGTTTTTCAGGAACTGGTCCGCCATGCGCTCCTGGTTTTTGTCATGATGGTTATCGTATTCCACGCCGCCGTGCAGGCAGGCAATCACCACCTGGCAGCCCTCTTCTTCCTTCAGCCTGCGGATGGTTTCCTTCATTTCGGCGCCCATGCCTTCCTGCCACCACCAGGAGATGTAAATGGAAACGAAGCCGATTTTTGCATTGCCCTTTTCATAAATGTAGGTAACGTTGTCAAATTCGGTGGAGCCGAACCACTTGACATTCTGGGCATCCAGGGCCTGGATGGTGGACTGATAGCCGGGCAGGCCGTAATCGTACACATGATTATTGCCCAGATAGCAGGCTTCAATGCTGCTCGTGGGCAGCATTTGCGCATAGGAGGTGGGGGCACGGAAGGTGTAGGTTTTGTTCTTTGCCACGCCTTCTTCGGAATCGTGAAAAACGCTTTCCAGGTTGATGATGGTGAGATCGTCCTCTTCAAACAGGCTTTTCACGTTGGCAAAGGGATATTCCAGCCCGTTCTTTTCCACAAAGGCCTCAAAGGAAGCATCCCGGCCCCGAAGCAGGGGCGTATTGCCCAGGGTGCAGTCCCCGGTGAAGGTGAGGGTCACCTGCAGGGGCGCTTCGTACAGGGTGACGGGCACAACTTCCGCAAAAGCAGGAAAAGCAAAACAGAAAACCAACAGCAAAGACACAATCAGACGCATTGGTAAAAACCCTTTCATACAATAGGATATCCTTATCTTACCCGATGGAAAAAGCGGTGTCAATGGGTTTTGGGAAAAGGGTGAAACAGCGAAAAAACATTGACACCGGTGCAAGGAAGTGATACTGTAATGGAGGAAAATTGATACAATAAGAAGGAGAGAAAAACCATGAAAAGATTGCTGGCCGTTATTTTGTGCCTGTTCATACTGCCCCTGTGCGCCATGGCAGAAGCTGCGCCTCAGACGGAAAACTGGGTGACGGTGGACCTGGGCGACTTTACCATGCAGATGCTGGATACCGACGTTCTGCAAAGGGGCGTAAAGGAAGATGAACAGCTTCTTTTCATCGCGTATACCCGTTATGACGAAAGTAACATGATGCATCCCAACATTAACGGCTTATGGTCCCAGAAAAGGCTGACCGGTATTGAAACTGCCACCCAGGATGAACTGGACGCCTTTGGCAATCAGGTAATCAAAGAGGCGAAAACCGCCCTTTTGGCCAAGGGTGTCAAGATTGAAAATGAAACGCTGCTTTCTGCTCAATATGCGGCAAACGGCGGGTTGATTCTTTACTATTCCATGGATTATGATTACACCGCCCTGGGCATTGACCTGGTGACCACCCTGTACCAGATGCAGATCTATATTGATGTGGATGACGGCACCTATGCCTTTACCTTGACCGGGCTTACCCCTGAAACCATTCTGGACCAGCTGGATAATTACTTCGCTACCATTCAGTTCGAGGAATAAGAAGCATCCATTCTGCCCCGTCCCATTCCGGCGGGGCTTTTTCTTTGCAGCGAAAAAATCAGGAAGAAATGCAAAAAAATGAAAAAAGGCCCTTGACGGAAAGCGGGCTTTGTGGTATTATATCACCTGTTGGCAAGCTCGCTTGTCCGATGGAGAAGTCGCCTAGCTTGGTCGAGGGCGCACGACTGGAAATCGTGTAACGGGTAAAACCGTTCGAGAGTTCGAATCTCTCCTTCTCCGCCACAGAAAAAGCACCTTTTGAGGGTGCTTTTTTTGTAAGTACGAAACGTGGAGGGGTGGAAATATGCCTGAAACGATGATCTATACAAAAAATGCCGCCTATCAGAAATTTGAAGTGCTGAAAACCAACCGCAACAAGCGCTACCGCTACAACGAGTTTCTGGTGGAGGGCGTTCGCAGCCTGAAGGAAGCGGCGGCAAAGGGCTGGAAAATCAAAAGCCTTCTGTACGCACGGGACGGCCTTTCCGACTGGGCAAAGGATATGATCCGCACCACAAAGACGGAAATGAATTATTGCCTGACGCCTGAATTGATGCGGAATCTGAGCGGCAAGGAAGAAACCAGCGAACTGATGGCTGTGATTGAGATGCGGGAGGACAAGCTGGAAAGCGTGCCGCTGTCCCAAGCACCTTTTATTGTGCTGTTTGACCGGCCTTCCAACAAGGGAAACCTGGGCACCATGATCCGTTCCTGCGACGCGCTGGGGGCGAACGTGCTGATCCTGACGGGCCATGGCGTGGATTTGTATGACCCGGACGTGGTGGTGTCCGCCATGGGATCTTTCTTCAATCTGCCGGTGGTGCGCATGGCGGACAACGAAGCGCTGTTTGCCTATGTGGATGAACTGAAAAAGAAATATCCCGGCTTTCAGCTGGTGGGTACCACCGCCCATAAGGAAACGCCGGTGTACACGGTGGATATGAAGCGGCCCACCATGCTGATGATGGGAAACGAAACCATGGGGCTGAACAAGGCCTTCAAGGAAAAATGCGACGTGCTGTGCACCATTCCCATGGCGGAAACGAGCTATGCCTCTTCCTTCAATGTCAGCTGCGCCGCATCCATCCTGATGTATGAAATTACAAGGCAGAGGGCGGAAAAATGAACGGGTTGAGCCTGGAGCCTTTGACGGCGGAAAATTTGCCCTTTGTGCGGATGATCGACAGAAGCGACGTGCCCCTGGAATACGTGGATGGGGCGGATGTGCTGTGGGAATTGACGCAGTATGGACAGGAGCACCATTGCTTGGGCTGCACCTTTGCGGTGAAATATGGCGAAGGATACATCGGTGCCTTGCTCATTGGGGAAGCCATTCCCTGGGAAACGGACCCTCCGCAAATGCAAAAAGAACCCTTCTGGCGGCTGATGTGCTTTGTGATGGATAGGGCGTACCGGGGCCGGGGGCTGGGCTCTCAGGTGCTGGAAATGGCCGTTTCGCAGGTGTACAGCCAGTTTGGCGTCCGGCCCATTGCCCTTGGCTGCCACAGGGAGAACGTGGGCGCTGCCAGGTTTTATGAAAGGCACGGCTTTAAAAGAACGGATGCCATGGAGGGGAATGATATCTACTTCCTGCGGTACCCGCCGGCCGGTCAATGAGCCGTTCTACTTTCCGTAGGTAGCTTTCGGCGCCGTTTTCCCTTATAATAGGGACGGAGGTGAAAAACAATGAACCAGTATGTGACCGGCACTATGATCCGTGAACTGCGGGAAAAGGCCGGCATGACCCAGGCGGAACTGGCAAAACGGTTGTATGTATCCGACAAGGCTGTTTCCAAATGGGAAAACGGGAAGGGCTATCCGGATATTTCGCTGCTTGAAAGCATTGCGGAGGTATTCGGCATATCGGTGACGGAACTTCTGGCTGGCAAAGCAGTGCAGAACATGAATGTATCCGGAAATATGTTCCGGTCAAAGTTTTATGTGTGCCCGGTGTGTGGGAACATCATCCATTCCATGGGCGAAGCGGCTATCCATTGTCACGGCGTGGCGTTGATGCCCCTGGAAGCAGAAAAGACGGATGAGCAGCACATGATTTTCATAGAAGGGGTGGAGGACGAATACTTTGTGCGGATTGAGCACGAGATGAGCAAGACGCACTATGTTTCCTTCATGGCCGCCCTTTCCCCGGACAGGCTGCAGCTGGTGAAAATGTACCCGGAAGGGGAGGCTCAGGCACGGTTTCAAACATCCGGGGTCAGGCGCATCTATTTTTACTGCAACCGGGACGGGCTTTTCTATACCGATGTGCACAGGGCGATCGACGGGCGGCAAGCGGCTTATGATCAGACGACGGAAAGAAAAACGCTGGAGGATGCGGCGAAAATGATCTTTGGTTAATCATATAGAAGCACGCATCGGATGAATGCGTGTTTTTTGTGCCCATATTTGGTGTAAAGTGGCATGGCAGGGCGTTGAACAAAGGTACGGAATGTGCTAAAATGAGCATAAACCAAGCAAAGGAGCGCACCATGATCAAAGCCCTGTTTTTCGATTTGGACGGCACGCTTTTAAACAGCGAAAAGAAAATACCACGCTCTGCCAGGGAGGCTTTGCGGGCCTGCCGGCAAAAGGGCATCCGGGTGTTTCTGGCCAGCGCACGTTCGCCAAGGCTTTCGGAAACGCTGGGCTGGACGGCGGAGGAATTTTCCCTCTTTGACGGGGGCATTTATTCCAACGGCGGCTATGTGGAAGCGGCCGGAAAGAAGGAATATGCCTTTATAGACGCCGGCACGGTGAAAAAATGCGTGGAGGCTGTTTGCGGATATCCCAACGTACATTTGTCCCTGCATACGCCGGGGCATGGATACGCCTTCAATTTTCCCTTCAATGAGGAATTGAAGGCGGGCTGGGGCATTACGGAAGAAAACCTGCGGCCGCTGAACGATGATACCATGGAACAGACGGCCAAGATGCTGGTGTTCTGGGGCAATCTGGTGGGGGAACGGGCATTGATGCCGGAAGCGCTCTGCCGCAAGATGGAAGAAATTTGCCGGGAACGGGCCCGCCTGTATATCACCGATCAGGGCGCTGCCATGCAGCTGACCAGCCTGCAGGCGGGGAAGAAAACGGCGGTGGATTATGTGCGGGAACAGCTCTTCCTGAAAGCGGATGAGATCATCTTTTTCGGGGATGATCTGAACGATCTGGAGGTGATCCGTGCCTATCCCGTGACGGTGGCCATGGGAAACGGGGCGGAGGAAGTGAAGCAGGCGGCGAAATATGTGACCGCTGCCAATGACGAAGACGGTATTGCCCAGGCAATCAGAATGCTGGGGCTGATTGAAAATTGAAAGGCGGTAAGAAAAAATGCTGATGAAGATGGGCATCAAGCGGGGCGTGAACCTGGGCGGCTGGCTGAGCCAGTGCGATTACAGCGAAGAAAGGCTGCAGGGGTTCATTACGGAAAAGGATATTGAAACCATTGCCTCCTGGGGGCTGGACCATGTGCGCATCCCGGTGGACTACAACGTGGTGCAGACGGAAGAAGGAGAATACAAGGAAGAGGGCTTCCGGCTGCTGGAAAAAGCCTTTGGCTGGTGCGAAAAGCACGGGCTGAAGGTGGTGCTGGATTTGCACAAGACCAAGGGCTATTCCTTCGATAAAGGCGAAAAACAGGCAGGCTTTTTTGACGATGAAGGGCTGCAGGAACGCTTCATTTGCCTGTGGGAAGAGTTTGCCCGCCGCTATGGCGACAGGCATGACCTCATTGTGTTTGAATTGCTCAATGAAGTGACGGAAGAACGCTTCAGCCCCATCTGGAACGGCATCATCCGCCGCACCATGGAAAGAATCCGCAAAATTGCACCGGATACCATCGTGCTGGTGGGCAGCTACTGGAACAATTCCGCTGCCTCTGTGCATGCCCTGGAAAAGCCCTATGACGATAAGGTGGTCTATAATTTCCACAGCTACGATCCCCTGCTCTTTACCCATCAGGGGGCGCCCTGGGTGGATGGCATGGACGTGAATTTCCGCCAGTCCTTCGAAGAAGCGGCGCTGGAGGAAGATTATTTCGAAAAATTCTTCGCCCAGGCCATTGAGAAGGCCAAGGAAAACGGCACCGTGCTGTACTGCGGCGAATATGGCGTGATCGACCGGGCGCAGCCGGAGGATGCGGTGAAGTGGTTCCGGATGATCCATCAGACCTTTGAAAAGCACGGCATTGCCCGGGCCGCCTGGAGCTATAAGGAAATGGACTTTGGCATTTCCGATGCACGCATGGATGGCGTGCGGGAAGAACTGCTGAAGTATCTGTAAAAACCAAAAAGAAAAAAGGCGCTTTGGAAGCAATCTTCCGGCGCCTTTTCTTTTTTTGTTTTACAGTCCTTCCACCAGGGCGGCCATATCGTATTCACCGGGGGCTTGTCCCGCGATGAAAGCGGCAGCCCGGAGGGCGCCGTTTGCGAAAATGGAGCGGTCCTGAGCCAGGTGGGAAAGGGTGATGTATTCGCCGGGGCCATAAAAGCCCACTTCATGCTCGCCCGCCACGCTGCCGCCGCGGATGGCATGCATACCAATCTCCTGGGGCTGGCGCTTCTGGGTGCGGCCCTGACGGCCATGGACGGCTTCACTGTCGGGGCCGGCAACGGCATCATAGAGCATCACGGCGGTGCCGCTGGGGGCGTCCAGCTTCTGGTTGTGGTGCTTTTCGATAATTTCGATCTCGTATTCCGGCAGCATGGCAGCGGCCCGGGCACAGAGGGTTTTGAGCACGAACACCCCAAGGCTCATGTTGGCGCTGCGGAAAACGGCAATCTCCCTGGCTGCATCCCGGATGGCGGCAAGATCGCTTTCGTTATAGCCGGTGGCAGCCAACACCACAGGCAGCTTCTTTTCCCTGGCATATTCCAGCAGGGCGCGCAGCCCTTCCGGCCGGGAAAAGTCGATGATGGCGTCTGCCTTTTCCTCTACCAGGGAGAAGGCGGGATAGACGGGGTAGGGCATATCGGTGCGCACGTTCACATCCACACCGGCCACGATTTTCACATTGCGGCTTTCGGAAAGCTGGGTCACCTGAGCGCCCATGCGGCCGCAGGCACCGGACAAAATTATCTTCAGCATACAAGACCTGCCTTTTCCATGTCCGCTTTCAGGGCGGCCTTTTCGCTTTCGTTCAGGGGGATGAGGGGCAGCCGTACTTCATCACTGCAAAGGCCCATCATCTGGGCAGCGGCCTTTACGGGGCAGGGGCTGGTCTGCCTGAAAAGGGCATGGATGAGGGGCATGAATTCCAGGTTCATTTTCACGGCGTTTTCAATGCGTCCATGGGTCATCTGCCGCATCTGTACGGGGGCAATATTGCTCAGCACGGAAATGACGCCTTTTCCGCCCAGGGCCATCATGGGGGCGGTCAGCTCGTCGGAGCCGGAATAGAAATCAATATCATCGGCGCACAGGCGCATCATGTCCATAATCTGGATCATGTTGGCGGAGGCTTCCTTCACAGCGATGATATTTTCTTCTTTGGCAAGGGCGGCCAGCGTTTCTGGCAGCACGTTCAGCCCGGTGCGGGAAGGAACATTATAGACGATCACCGGCAGGCTGCCGTCCTTTGCAATGGCCTGATAATGGGCCAACAGGCCGGCCTGGGTGGTTTTATTGTAGTAGGGGGTCACGCAAAGCTGTGCGTCCGCCCCGATCTCCCGGGCAAGACGGGCCTTGCGGATGACGGCGGCGGTGCTGTTGCCGCCGGTGCCGGCCACCACAGGGATGCGGCCTTTCACCTGATCCACCACGGTTTTGAGAACGGTGGCCCATTCTTCGTCAGTCATGGTGGAGGGTTCGCCTGTGGTACCGTTGGCAATGATGGCGTCAATGCCAGCTTCCAGCTGAAGATCGATCAGCCGGTGCAGCGCATTCATATCAATTTCGCCGTTTTTGAAGGGCGTGATCAGGGCAGTGCCGCAGCCGGTGAACAGTGTTTTCTTCATGGATGATTATTCCTTCCTTTCAATGTAGCCCTGGGCGCAGAGCAGTTCTGCGCTCAGCACACCCCCGCCGGCAGCGCCGCGCAGGGTGTTGTGGGAAAGGCAGACGAACTTATAATCGAAAATGTGGTCCTTGCGCAGACGGCCGATGGCAATGCCCATGCCGTTACCGATATTCCGGTCCAGCTTGGTCTGGGGACGGTCCGGCTCTTCGAAGTAGGTGACGAAGGGGGTGGGGGCGCTGGGCAGCTCCAGCTGCTGGGCCACGGTGTGGTAATTTTTCCAGATATTCAGGATTTCTTCTTCGGTGGGGGTCTTTTCAAAGGACACGCTGACGGCAGCCAGGTGGCCGTCGGACACGGGTACACGGATGCACTGGGCGCTGATGACGGGGGCGGCGGCATTGACGATTTCGGTGCCGTCGGCGTTCAGTTCGCCCCAGATTTTCAGGGGTTCCTGTTCGCTCTTTTCTTCTTCGCCGCCGATGTAGGGAATCACGTTGTCCAGAATTTCGGGCCAGCGGTCAAAGGTTTTGCCGGCACCGGAAATGGCCTGGAAGGTGGTGACGTTTACTTCCTTGATGCCAAAGGAGCGCAGGGGGGTCAGGGCGGGCACATAGCTCTGGATGGAGCAGTTGGGCTTTACGGCGATGAAGCCCCGCTTGGTGCCAAGGCGCTTGCGCTGGGCATGGATGATGGGCGCGTGGGAAGCGTTGATTTCGGGGATCAGCATGGGCACGTCGGGCAGCAGGCGGCAGGCGCTGTTATTGCTGACCACGGGGGTTTCGGTGCGGGCATAGGCTTCTTCCAGGGCGCGGGTGGCAGCCTTATCCATGTTCACGGCGCAGAAGACAAAATCGCACTGAGCGGCCACAGTTTCCACCTGAGCAGCGTCATACACCGGCATTTTGGCCACGTTTTCGGGAATGCCCCAGGAAAATGCCCAGCGGCCTTCCACAGCCTTTTCGTAGGCCTGACCGGCGCTGCGGCCGCTGGCGGCCAGCACGGAAATCTGGAACCAGGGGTGGTTATGCAGCAGAGTGACCAGCCGCTGGCCCACCATGCCGGTGGCGCCGATGATACCAACACGATATTTTTTCTGTACGTCTTTCATAATGAACGTCCCTCCAATTCATAGTGTACGCTTCCAAGGCGTGATTGGTGAATTAAAAATGTACCCGGCGCCGGATTTCTTCCCGGATGGTGTGGTTGCCGTTGATGAAGAAAATCAGCGCCGCAACAAACAGACAGGGGGCCAGCACATAGGGCGACCACAAAAGGGCAACGCGGCCAAGGGATGCGGCGATGAGAATATCGATCAGCAAGGACAATATGCCGATCTCCAATAATACTGCGCCGCACAGGGTGAACCGCCCCAGCTTGCCATGCCGGTAAAGCCGGATGATCAAAAGCGTCAGCAGGGTAAACAGGGTGACGCAGGGCAAAACAATGGGGAAAAACCAGTTGCCGCTGTGGCTTGCTTCCTCCACCATTTTCAGGTACAGCATCAGGCAGCCGTAGGCGGTGATAAGGGCGAAGTAAGGCTTGTGCTTTTCCACCCAGATGGGCACTGCGATGGTGATGTACAAAAGCACCAGGGCAGTGAAAGCGTATACGCTCCAGGTGATGCCGTTTCCGCCAAGCAGATCAATCGCCAGGCACAAAAGGGCGGGCACCAGCAGCAATATGCCAAACAGGGAAAGGAAATAACGTTTGCTGCGGGTGAGCAGCTGTTCCGGCGTGTGGGTGGGGTAATTGCGCTCCGATGACGGAGACGAGGTTTCGCTTGGATCCACCGAAACCGTATGGCACAGGGGGCAGGCTTTTTCGCCCGGGCCCAGCTTCACGCCGCAATGGACACAATAGGCCATTTACATATCCTCCCGATAATTACTTTCCACCGTCACCGGTATCCCCATTTCCACCAGAGAGCAAAGCAATTCTCTTGGCAGGGTGGTTTCCCGGATGTTGCTGGAAAAGGTGAGGCGCACCTCATTGCCGCAGGCGATACAGGCGCAATTGCAGGTTGGGTCATAGGGGACCCCCAGCAGGAACTCAAACCGTCGGATGAGCCCGTCTGCGCCGGTGGGGATGCCGGTTTTGCCCACGTTGGACAAAGTGGAGGTAAACTGGCGTTCACCGGAGCGTTTGAACACGCTGCTGATGGCCAGGTTTTTGATAAACAGAGGAGCCAGGCGAATAAAAATGGGCTTTTCCTCTGAAACATTGGTGGCAATGGCGCCGCTTAGCTGTTTTTTGGTACAGTTCAGCGCCATGAAATTATGCACGCAGCGGCAAATTTCTTCCAATGTGTATTCCCCGAGCCTTGAATCAATGCCGGGGTTGACGAAGGAAGAGAAATTGCGCAGGGTGTTCACACCGTAAAAGGCGCGCATGTTCACCGGCACCGAAACCCGCACCGGACGCAGCTTTTTCGCAGCGGCCCGCTGGCATTTATCCGCCGTCATCAGCATCAACGCCACCAGATACTCCGTCAGGGACACATGCATATCGTGGGCCTTTTCCAGCAGCGCATCAGCGGGTATGGAAGCGGCAATGATATTCAGTGTGTGGGGGATTTCCCTGGTGGCGGGGAAGTGCCAGGCGTCTTCGTCCTTTCGGGATACCCGGATATCCGGCAGGTCGACGGCGTGGAAGGCATCCAGGGTTTCTTCCTCCGTGGGCTTTTGCGCAATATCCATCGCACCCTGGTCGAAAGAAACTAAATGGCCCTTCAGCCGCAGGTACTGCACCGTCAGGGTTTTGAGAAAGGCAAGGCCGCCGGTGCCGTCGGTGAGCACGTGGAAAAACTCCGCAGAGATGCGCTTGCCAAAGTAGAATACCCGCAGCAGGAATTTGCCATCCCGTTTCTGGGAAAAAGGCATGCAGGGGTGGCCGCTGTCCTGTTTTACAAGGAGCCGCCCGGGCGCCTGTTCCAGGTAATACCAGAAAATACCGGCACGCAGCCGCACATTCAGGGAAGGGAAGCGGGGCAGCGTATCATCCAGGGCCTTTTGCAGAAGCGTAGGATCCACATCTTCTATCAGCTCGGCCGTCATCCGGAACGCACTGGACCAGCGGGCATTGGCAATGGCAGGGTATAATTTGGCTGCGTTATCCAGTTGGAACCATACCTTCTGCGCCATGCGTCACCTCCCGAAAATGATACATCAGTATACCACAAAATTCATACTTATACAATATGTTGATACCGAAAAAGAACAAATACCGCTATATTTGCCAAACCCCGTTGCAACTTGCATCAATATATGATATAATCTGCACACGATACGAACACGTACTGCGTGTTTCTATGGAGGGAATAAGAATGCGTGAAAGCGGAATATTGCTGCATATCACTTCGCTGCCGGAAAAAGGGGGCATTGGCACCCTGGGCCGGGCGGCGTATGATTTTGTGGATTTTTTGAAAGACAGCGGAATCAATATCTGGCAGGTGCTGCCGGTGGGGCCGGTGGGGTACGGCGAATCCCCCTACCAGAGCGTATCCACCTATGCCGGCAATCCCCTTCTGATTGACCTGAAAATGCTGGAGGAAAAGGGCCTGTTAAAGGCAGGGGAATTTGAACTGCTTCCCGACGGCGACCAGGTGGATTTTGACGCCGTGCGTGCCGCCAAGGAAAAGGCGCTGCGCTGTGCTTATGCAAACGGCAGGGAAAAAACGGATCTTTCCGCCTTCATCCGGGAAAATCCCTGGGTGGAGGAATATGCCCTGTTCATGGCGCTGAAGATGCACTTTGGCGGCGGCACCTGGCAAAACTGGCCCATGGACGTGCGCCTTCGCAAGGAAGACAGCATGAAGAAGTGGCGCAAGGAGCTGGCGGAAGAAATCAGCTACTATATTTTCGTGCAGAAGCTGTTTTTCGATCAGTGGTTTGCCCTGCGCCGTTATGCCAACGAAAGGGGCATCCGCCTCTTTGGGGATATGCCCATCTATGTGGCGGAAGACAGCGCCGATATGTGGGCCAACCCGGATGCATTCCAGTTGGATGAAGAAAGAAAGCCGGTGAAGGTGGCTGGTGTGCCCCCGGATTATTTCTGCGCCGACGGGCAGCTGTGGGGGAACCCCTTGTACAACTGGAAGGCCATGAAAAAGCGCAGGTTTGACTGGTGGATGCAGCGCATGCGGGCTATGGGAAAACTGTATGACATGGTGCGGGTGGATCATTTCATTGGCTTTGCCAATTACTATGCCATTCCCTACGGTGCGCCCAATGCCCGAAGCGGCAATTGGATCAAGGCCC
Organism: Clostridia bacterium; assembly: GCA_017397895.1. Classification (GTDB taxonomy): domain Bacteria; phylum Bacillota; class Clostridia; order Christensenellales; family Aristaeellaceae; genus RUG563. The sequence continues at coordinate 224,544 of JAFQHP010000032.1, read as the reverse complement.
CCGGCCGCAGCCTGTTCCGCAGGATGAAAAAAGAGGTGCCGGAAGTGACCATCATTGCCGAGGACCTGGGCGAAGTGAACAACCGGGTGAAGCGGCTTTTGAAATACTGCGGCTATCCCGGCATGAAGGTGCTCACCTTCGGCTTTGACGGCGGTGCGGATAATCCCCACAATCCCGCCAATTACAGCAAAAACAGCGTGGTGTACACCGGCACCCATGACAACGATACCGCAAAAGGCTTCTGGGACAGCGCAGATGCTGCCCTGAAGGAAAAGGCGGCGAAAATTCTGAACCTTTCCGAATGGGACGATGTGGTGGGGAAGATGATTGAAGCGGTATGGTCTTCTCCCTGCGCCCGGGCCATTGTGCCCATGCAGGATTTCCTGCGCATCGGCACCGAAGGCAGGATGAACAGCCCCGGGCTGGTAGGCGGCTGGTGGGGCTGGCGGATGACGGAAAATGCACCGGACAAGGTGAAGGAAGAAATCAAGGCATTGAATAAAAAGTATGCCCGGGGAGGGAATACCAGATGAATGTAAAAGAAATGATGGCTCTTGCGGAAGGGATTGCCCTTTCCAGATACCAGGTATCCTTGAAGGAAGCGAACGCCCTGCAGCTGCATGATGCGGTGGCCGGTGCTGCCATGCAGGAAATTGCATCCCAGTGGACGGCGGACCAGAAAAAGCAGCGGTCCGGCCGGTATGCCAGCTATCTGTCCGCAGAATATCTGGTGGGCCGGATGGTGTACAATAACCTCTACGCCATGGGCATCCTTGACGAAGTGAAAAAGGAGATGACCCAAAAGGGCATTGATCCTGCTGTTTTTGAGGATATTGAGGATGCGGCCCTTGGCAACGGCGGCCTGGGCCGGCTTGCAGCCTGCTTCCTGGACAGCGCTGCTTCCCATGATATTTCCCTGTTCGGCTATGGCCTGAGGTATCAGTACGGCCTGTTCAAGCAGGCGTTTGAGAACGCCTGCCAGAAGGAACTGCCGGACGACTGGGCGAAGTTCGGCGATCCTTGGTCCATCCGCCGGGATGATAAGGCCGTGACGGTGGAAATGAAGGGGCTGACCGTCATTGCGGTGCCCTATGATATGCCCGTGATCGGCTACAACCGCAAGTGCATCGGCACCCTGCGCCTTTGGCAGTGCGAAAGCGCCCATCCCTTTGATTTTGACCTGTTCAACAGCCAGGATTACACGAAGGCTGCCAGGGAAAAGAATACGGCGGAGGATATTACCAAGCTGCTTTACCCCAACGACAGCCTGCGGGCCGGCAAGCAATTGCGTGTGCGGCAGCAGTATGTGCTGTGCAGCGCCTCCCTTCAGGATATGCTGCGGGATTTCAAGGCGCAGCATGGCAGCGATTTTGCCCGCTTCCCCGAATTCCACGCAGTGCAATTGAACGACACCCATCCCACCATGTCCATTCCGGAGCTGATGCGGCTTCTGATGAAGGAGGGCGTGGAATTTGAAGAAGCGCTGTCCATTGCACGGCGCACCTTCGCCTACACCAACCATACCGTTATGCAGGAAGCCCTGGAAAAGTGGGACGTGAAGCTGCTCAATTCCGTATCGCCCGAAATGACGGACATCATCAAGCGCCTGGCCCGGAAACAGCGGGATGAAATGAAGCGGGCGGGCATTGAAGATACCAGGGGCCTGGCCATCATCCAGGGAAACCTGGTGCACATGGCATACCTGGCCATGTACGGCGGCTATGCGGTGAACGGCGTGGCGGCCATCCATTCCCAGATTCTCAAAGACGATGTGCTGCATGCCTGGTATGAACTGAACCCGGATATGTTCCAGAACAAAACCAACGGCATCACCCAGCGCCGGTGGCTGGGCCTGTGCAACCCCGAACTGTGCGAAGAAATTGAGAAGCGCATCGGAAACGGCTTCATGACGGATCTGTATGAATTGGAGAAGCTGAAGCCCATCATTGAGCAGGACGAAAGCCTGACGGATGCCTTCATCCGGGTGAAGAAGGAAAAGAAGCGCCAGCTGGCAAAGGCCATCGAAAAGGCGGAGGGCGTGAAGATTCCGGAAAACTATGTGTTTGACGTGCAGGTGAAGCGTCTGCATGAATACAAGCGCCAGTTCATGAATGCCCTGTCCATCCTGGATATCTATTACCGGATGAAGGACGGCGAGCTGGAGGATTTGCCCCCTGTGGCCATGATTTTCGGTGCCAAGGCGGCAGCCGGCTACAAGCGGGCCAAGGGCGTCATTTGCCTGATCAACCAGATTGCTGAGATGGTGAATGGAGATCCGGACATGGAAGGCCGGATGAAAGTGGTATTTGTTCACAATTACAATTGCTCCTATGCGGAAAAGATCATTCCTGCCACCGATATTTCCGAGCAGATTTCCCCTGCGGGCACCGAAGCCAGCGGCACCGGCAACATGAAGTTCATGCTCAACGGTGCGGTGACCCTGGGCACCTTTGACGGCGCCAATATTGAAATTGTGGAGCAGGCCGGGGAAGAAAACAACTACATCTTCGGCGCCACGCTGGAGGATATTCAGAAGGCAGAAAAAAACTATGATCCCGAAAAGGTGTACAGGAAGAACAAGCGCATCCGGCGGGTGCTGGATACCCTGATCGACGGTACCTTTGAAGACAGGGAAAATGTGTTCCGGGAACTGCACGACGCCATTCTCAAGGGCGCTTCCTGGCATAAGCCGGACCACTACTATGTGCTGCTGGATTTTGACAGCTATGTGGAGCGGAAAATCCAGGCCATCCGGGATACCGGGGATGAAAAGGCTTTTGCGAAAAAGTGCCTGTACAATATCGCCGGCGCCGGCAAATTCTCTTCCGACCGCACCATCCAGGAATACGCCAGGGAAATCTGGCACATCTGAGCAACATAAAAAAACCGCTTTGCCAAAGAGCAAAGCGGTTTTTTGTTTGTGTTTTATGCGTCCACTTCCAGCAGGCGGCCCATAATGTGGCTGCCTTCCGGGAGCCAGCAGCCCTTTTCGGCGGTGGATTCATCCAATCGGGAAGGAGTGCCGGGATTGCGGCTGTCATAGATGGCGTAGGGCACGGGCTTGCCGTCATGGGTGCGGGTGGACATGAGGGTTTTATGGTCGCTGAGCAGCAGGATGCGGAAATCGCCAAGGGCGGGCATCTTTTCCAAAAGCGGCTTGATGACCCTTTCATCCAGCCGGCGGATGGCTTCCATTTTTTCGGGCAGCTTGCCGGCATGGGTCATTTCGTCCGGGGCTTCCACATGGATGGCGGCAAAGTCATCCCCATTTTTCAAGGCTTCAATGGCGGCGTCCACCTTGCCCTCGTAATTGGTGTCCAGATCGCCGTTGGCGCCGGGCACTTCCGGGTGCTTGAGGCCGGCCAGCTCCGCAATGCCCCATACCAGCGGCACGGCGGAAATGACAGTGCCGTTGCGGCCGTACTTTTCCACGAAATTATCCAGCAGCATGGCACGGCCAGCGCCCCAGGGCCAGATCATATTGGCAGGCAGCTTGCCGCTGGCAATACGCGCCTTGTTGACGGGATGATCCTTCAGCACTTCGTAGGAAACCTTCATCAGCGCCGTGATCTCTTCCTTCATGGCGCCGGTGGGGTAATAAAGGGAAACGTCCTGTTCCAGCACGTTATGGGGCTCGGTGGTTTTGAATACGGCGGTTTCGTCCACGTCGGAGAAAACGCCGATGTGGCGGAAGGTGCGGCTGACATGCACGGTGAGCTTTGCCTTCTTGGCAGCGGGAATAAACCGGGGATCGGCAAGCAGATCCTTCATCAGGGTTTCTGCTTCGTCGCCCTCAATATTGCCGCCGTTATGGCTGTGGATGATCAGCTTGCCATCCATTTCCTCCACGGCGCAAAGATTGACCCGCATGGACACTTCACCCTTTTTCAGCGTAACGCCCACGCCTGCGGCTTCCAGCACGCTGCGGCCGGTGTAGCTGGTGCGGGGATCATAGCCGAAAATATTGAGGATGGCGGTGTCACTGCCAGCGGGCACGCCTTCGGGAACCGTCTGGCAGGTACCCACTTCGCTGCCGGCCAGCACACCGAAATAGGGCAGGTCCAGATATTCCAGGGGCGTTTTTTGATTCAGCTGGGCAATAGGGTCGTCACTCATGCCGTCGCCGATGACCAGAATGTATTTCATGGAAAATACTCCTTTCTAAACAGGAAAGTTAGGCAGGGTAAACTGCACCTGCCTATTGTAAAACAATCCTGCTTGTTTGTCGACAGAAAACAAAAATAAAAACAAACGAAAATCAAAACCGCCGCACAAAGCACTGGCGCTCGTCGTTGATATCGTAGAGAACGGGACGGTGTTCCCTGATGTAAAGGGACTGGTAATACAGGTACAAATCCCGGGCACTGTAATAAAGGAGGCTCTCCGGATTGCCGTATTGTTGGGCAAGATCCTGCACGGGAGGAATGACCGTAAAGTAATCGTCATCCAGCTTTTCCAGGTGTGAAATGGTATCTTCAAAAGGCAAGTTTTCAAAGAAATCCACGTTCTGCGGCGTTAATGTAACGGTCAGTGCTCGGTTTTCCGGCTGGGGGAAGCTGCACTGCAGCCATTCTTTCTCCGTTTTGAAGCGATTGGTATTAAAGCGTGATCTGGCATGATCGCTCAAACCGGAAAAATGCGCTTCATTCAGCCGGATGGGCTGTAAAAGACGGCCTCTGCCTTCTCCGTGCGGGACAAAAAGAGCGATGCGCGTTGTTTTATACGCTTCCAATGCCGCCAGCAGTTCGTCTGTCTGACAGGCGTTCTCACAGGTGAGAGGAATGCTGACTGCTACATCAAGGCCGATTTGATTGGCCATGGCAAGTGTGCGCATCATCAGCTGATAATCCCCCTTCCGGCCGGCAAAACGGTCATGATACGCCTGGGTTCCATAGAAGGTAAGGTCCATCAAACGGATGCCGTGGGCCTGCAGCTGATGCAGCAGCAGGGAAAGCTCACTGTCGTTTCGGAATTTCATGCCGTCAAACTGCAGAAATTCGCCGGTGGGGGAATGAATGCTGCGGCAAAAATCAATGGCCTCCAACAGGTGCGGATGCTCCATGGAATAACCAAAGCCGAAGGCAAAATGTAGTTCCGGCCTGTTATTTTGAATCCATTCATAAAAACGGCGTGCATAGATCTCACTGCGTTTGTAATCCACGCCGACGGTTTTTCCGTTGTAAGAGAGCAGACAATAACGGCACCGGTTTTCGCAGGGAACGCACAGGTTCATCACGGATACCGAAACGGTTTTCACTTGATCTCATCTCCTTTCCGGGGAAAGAGAAATTCTTGCCTTCCCGAAGGAAAGCAAGGAATCCTCTTTTATTTACGAAGGGCTTTCAGGGCATCCTTCAGTTTTTTCTGGATCACCACACGGTAGGCCGGGGCATAGGCAGCCCGGTAGATATCGGAGTGGTGGGTGGTGGGATAGCCCTTTTGTTCATATTGGAGCATGAAGACATCCAGCTCAATGGCCTCGAAGGGTGTTTCGTCCTCTTCTGCCAGCTTTTGCAGCACCCGCAGATTTTGCCGCAGTTCCTTTTTCGTGGCGGTGGTGGACTGGGCTGCTTCCAGGAACAGCCGCAGGATGAAGGGGCTGTCGATGCCCTTTTCCACACAGGGACGAAGGTTCAGCCGGCAAAGGCCGTTGCCGATGGATTCATACAAGGGTTCTTTTCTGTCCACAGGGGGAAGGGACGCCATTTCCTGCTGGAGCATAAGCGCCGCTTTTTTTGCATCCCGGATCATATGCCCGGGGCCGAAGGTGTGCTGGTAGACCAGCTTCACAGCGTCCTGGGGCTGCATATCGGGGTATGCGGCAAAATGATCCAGCAGCACGTTTTCCAGCATGGTGAAAATCCTTTCTTGGATGGCTTACTTCAGGTGCCAGATCTGATCGTTGTATTCCTGGATGGTGCGGTCGGAGGAGAAGATACCGGACATGGCGGTGTTGGTGATGGCCATCTTCAGCCACTTTTCCCGGTTCTGGTAGTCTTCATCCACACGGCGCTGGGCCATGGAATAGGAGCCGAAATCCTTCAGCACGAAGTAGGGATCGCTAAAGAGCAGGTTGTGATAGATATCCTGCAGGGTAGCGGGGTTTTCGGGGAAGAGGGTGCCGTCGATGATCTGGGTGAGGGCACGGCGGATTTCCGCATTGGTTTCGTAGATGTGCATGGGGGAGTAGGTGCCTTCCCGGTACAGATCCACCACCGTATCGGAGCGCATACCGAAGATGTAGATGTTATCCATGCCCACTTGTTCTGCGATTTCCACATTGGCGCCGTCCATGGTGCCGATGGTGACCGCGCCGTTCATCATGAACTTCATGTTGCCGGTGCCGCTGGCTTCCTTACTGGCGGTGGACAGCTGTTCGGAAAGATCGGCGGCGGGCATCAGCATTTCAGCGCTGGACACGTCGTAGTTTTCCAGGAACACCACCTTCAGGAACTGCTTGGCCCGGGGGGTGCGTTCGATCAGCTTGGAAATGGCCACGATCATGCGGATGATCTGCTTGGCCAGGTAATAGCCGGGGCTGGCCTTGGCACCGAAAACGAAGCAGCGGGGGGTCATGGTGAAATTGGGGTCATCCATGATGCGGTTGTAGAGCACCATGATGTGCAAAGCGTTCAGCAGCTGGCGCTTGTATTCATGGAGGCGCTTGGCCTGCACGTCGAACATGAATTCGGGGGCGATGTCCATCTTCTGGCGCCGCATGAGCAGATCAGAGAAGCGCTTTTTGTTTTCGTACTTGATCTGTTCAAATTCCTTGCGGAAGGCTTCATTGTCCTTGGAGGGCAAAAGTTCCTTCAGAAGCTGAGGATTCCGGATCCACTTGTCGCCGATGGTATCGCAGATGAGATGGGTCAGCTTGGGGTTGGCGTTCATCAGCCACCGCCGGTGGGTGATACCGTTGGTGATGGCGGAGAACTTTTCGGGCATGAATTCATAATAATCGTGGAAGGTATCCTTTTTCAGGATGTCGCCGTGGAGCTGGGACACGCCGTTGACGGAATAGCTCATGGCGACGCACAGGTTAGCCATATGCACCATGTCATAGGCATTGATGGCCATGCGGGCAATGCGGGGATCGTGGCCGTTCTGATAATGATCAGCCAGACGGCCGCACACGCGGCGGTTGATTTCTTCCAGGATCATGTAAATACGGGGCAGCAGCTTCTTCATCATGGCTTCAGGCCACTTTTCCAGAGCCTCGCTCATGATGGTATGGTTGGTGTAGGCAACCGTGTGCTGCACGATCCAGCTGGCTTCGTCCCAGCCCAGGCCTTCCTGGTCGATCAAAAGGCGCATCAGCTCGGGAATGGCAAGGCCGGGATGGGTGTCGTTGATGTGGATGGTCATCTTTTCCGGCAGCAGACGGAAATTGGTGCCAAAGCGGCGCTTGAAATCCTTCAGGGCGTACTGCAGGGTGGCACTGGTGAAGAAATAATGCTGACGCAGACGTAGCTTTTTGCCTTCTTCATGATTGTCTTCGGGATAAAGCACCTTGCTGATGACGGAAGCCAGTTCCTTTTCCTGGATGGCCCGGCCGTACTGACCGGAGGAGAAGGCGGCAAAGTCCAGCGTCTTGGGGGAGCGGGCCCGCCACATACGCAGGCTGTTTACCGTTTCCAGATCATAGCCCACGATGGGAATGTCATAGGGAACGGCTTCCACGGTGGTATAATCCTTGAGGGTGAAAATGCGGCGGCCGTCCACATCCTCTTCATGCACATAACCGCCAAAGTGCACTTCGCACACGTCTTCCATGGCGGGCACTTCCCACACATTGCCGTTCACCAGCCAATCGTCCGGCACTTCCACCTGCTGGCCGTTGATGATGCGCTGGCGGAACAGGCCGTATTCGTAGCGGATGGTGCAGCCCATGGCGGGCAGGGACAGGGAAGAAAGGCTGTCCATAAAGCAGGCAGCCAGACGGCCCAGGCCGCCGTTGCCCAGGCCGGGTTCCGGTTCTTCCTGGAAAATGCGGCTGAAATCAATGCCCAGCTCGTCCAGTGCATCCTGATAGGCCTTGGAAGAGCACAGGTTCAGGATATTGCAGTGCAGGCTGCGGCCGGTGAGAAATTCGACGGACAGGTAGTAAAGACGCTTGCCGTCGTAGTGCTTATCCTTTTCACGGTAGGCAGTCCATTTCTGCATGATCTGGTCCCGCACGGTGGCGGCCACGGCGTTGTAGATCATCTGATCGGTGGCGTCCTGCAGGGTGCGGCCGTTGTAGCGCAGGAGCTTGCTGATAATGGATTGCTTGATGGAATCCTTGTCAAACTTCGTGGTTGGCATAGTTGACCTCCGTTCTTTTGAGCCCGGCAGAAGATAGTATGGCTCAGATTGGTATTATATCATAACGAAAAAACGCCGTCCATGTGAAAAAAGGGAAGGAAGGGCCATATTTTGGGCATTTTTGGCTGAAACATCAAAAAAACAGCCATTCCGCCAGAGGGCAGACGGCTGCAAATTATGGAAAATTATTTCTTGTCCCGGTCCTGCACCAGGGATTTGAGCTCCCGCATGAAGGTGGGTACATCGGTGAAGGAACGGTAAACGGAGGCAAAGCGGATGTAGGCCACTTCGTCCAGCTTGCGCAATTCTTCCATGATCATTTCGCCGATCTGGCGGGTGGTGATTTCAGCCTGCAGGTTGTTGTAGGCCAGCTGCTCGATGGAATTGACAATCTTTTCAATATCGGCGGCGGAAACAGGGCGCTTGTGGCAGGCGGCAATGATACCGCTGCGCACCTTCTGGGCGTCAAACAGTTCCCGGCTGTTGTCCTTTTTGATTACCAGCAGCTGCTGAACCTCCACCTTTTCATAGGTGGTGAAGCGGCGGCCGCAATTGATGCACTCACGGCGGCGGCGAATGGAATTGCCGTCATCGGTGGGACGGGAGTCCACCACACGGCTGTCAGCGCAATTACAGAACTGGCATTTCATAATCGTACCATCCTTTGTTTTCTTCCATGGGAATGTATTCCTTATTATAACGGGGAAAAACGCTTTTGTCCAGCGGAAAACAACGGGAAATTCAATTGCTTTCGTCCATTTCCTCCAGCTGTACCAGGATCACATTTTCGCCGATCTTGCAGATGCGGCACCAGGGAATGACAATGCCGCTTTTTTCGCCCTTGATGGCGTCGGAAATTCTGAATTCTCCCGGCACCACCAGCGCCTCCACCTGGCCGGTGTACACATTGAACTCAATATCCATCACTTTTCCCAGGCGCTTGCCGTCCAGGGTGTTGACCACGTCCTTGGTACGCAGCTCAGAAAGGCTCATATCTTGCATCCGCTCCTTTCGCATTCATTCTATGCGAAAGGTTGGGGTTAGTTGCTGATGGATTCGATGCCCCGGAGGATTTCCGGCTCCCGGGTGTCCCGTTCATTGGTGAAGACTTTTCTTGTGAGCAGGGCGCCGTTGCGGTAATAGAGGCAGATGAAGGGATTATCCCGGGCGTATACTTCCTGGATTTCGTAGAGCAGGGATTGGTACCTGTCAAAATCCATACAGGTGCGCAGTTCCTTGAACAATTTATCCATTTCGGAGGATTTGTAGGATACATAGTTGCCGGTATTGCTGCTCATGAGCAGGAAGCCGGGGTCCGGCACCACGTCCATCTGGTAGGCGGCCAGGCACAAATCGAAATTGCGGGCCTGCAGGCTTTCCTTCACGCCGGCGAAGGTGCGAACCTCCAGCTTGATTTCAAAGCCCACTTCCTCCAGCATGTTTTTGATCATGGCGCAGGCCTGCTCCCGCACATTGTTGTCCTGTTCCTCATAGGTCCACAGCCGCAGGTGCAGACGCTTGTTTTCGTCGTTGACAATCTTGTCCAGCACGCCGTCGCCGTCCAGATCCTCCCAGCCGGCTTCCTTCAGCAGCTCCCTGGCTTTTTCGGGATTGTATTCATAGGTGGTGATGTTTTCGTTGTACATCCAGGTGCCGGAAGGAAAGGGCGTATCGGTGCGGGTGGCCATGCCGGTGTATACATTATTGCAGATGGCGTCCACATCGATGGCATAGCGTACCGCAAGCCGCACTTTTTCGTCATCCAGGGGGAAGGCAATTTTGTTGCTGTTCATCAGCAGGGTTTCAAGCTGGCGGGTGCGGTAGGTGATGTTCAGGTTGGTAAGACCGGTGCGGTACTGCCCGGCGGAAGCGGAGCGGGTAATGGCGGCGTCCACCCGGTTGAATTCGTAATCATCAATGAGGGAACGGTTGGTATCCTTGAGGGTCACATTGATGCGCTTGACGTACGGGGTATCGTTGTGCCAGTTTTCGTTGGCAGAAAGGTAAAGGTAATTGCCGGGGGAAAAGGAATCCACCTTGTAGGGGCCGCTGCCCACAGGGTTATCCGCCTGCACCTGGGATGCGGGAAGCACGGGGAAAGTGAGGGCGTAATAAACGCCCAGGTATGGACGGTTCACCGTCAGCACCAGGGAAGAGGCTTCGTTGGCGGCGGCTTCGGTAACGATGTATTTCAGCTGAGCATACTGGCCCTTGCCTTCGTTGGCCAGGCGCAGAATTTCGTTGATGGTGGCTACCACGTCATAGGCAGTAACGGGGCTGCCGTCATGGAAGTAGATGTCATCCCGCAGGGTGATGTGCCATTTCTTGCCGTCAATGGAGCAGCTTTTTATCAGGCATTCGTCATGCTTGTATTCATCGTCCAATTGGTACAGCCCTTCATAAATCAGGGCGGTGAGGGATTGGAACTCCCTCTCTTCTGCCGTCAGGGGGTTCAGCCTGGTTGTTTTGACGGAGATAATGCCCAGCGTCAGCTCTTCATCCATGGCAAGGGCAGAGGAAAAAAGCAGACACAGGCACACGGAAAGGCAGATGGCTTTAATAATGATGCTGCTGATAGATCGCATAGGCTTCCAATACCTTTCTGGCATAATATTTGGTATCATCCATGGGAATTTCATTGATGGTGAGGGTTTTGCCGTTGGAGGAGTATTTTTTCAGCCAGCTGTTGACATTGCCCCAGCCGGCATGATAGGCGCAGGCGATGAGTATGGGATCGCCGTCATATTTATCGCTGATGTATTTCAGCAGATAGCAGCCCATTTTGATGGCGTTTTCCGGCTGATAGATGGCATCAAAATCCGTGGATGCTATGCCGAATTTTGGGGCAATCCATTCAAAGGAATCGGGCATGAACTGCATCAGGCCCCGCGCGCCTTTATTACTGACGGCGTAGGGGTCATAATCGCTTTCCCGCTTGATCACGGCGGCCACAAAGGCAGGGTCGATATTGTTGACGGCGGCATAATAGCGGATTTCGTCCTCATAGAGCACCTTGTGCCGGGCTATCTCCTGCTGCCAGGCCTTTTCTGAGGCGGCCCTTTCTTCCCGCAGGGCAGTGAGACTGTTTTGCGCGCTGACGGAAGAAATGACGGCAATGATCAGGCATAGCGCCAATACCCCAAGCACCGCCCATTGCCAGGGCGTGATAAGGGGGCGTTTTTTCTTTTTCCTGCGTACAGGGGCAGGGGCGGCAGGAGCGGAAGGCTGCTGCGTGCGCTGGGCGCGGCGGTTTCGTTCCGGCGGCTGATAGCCCTGCATATCGGGGGGAGGGGGAAATGTGTTCAAAACGGTTCTCCTTTATTGATGGTCTGACAGGCGCTGCAGCGTTTTTTGCCACAGCGCAACGGCTTTCTGTGCGCTTTCTTCCCGTGTGCCGTCGGTGCGGATCACATGATGGGAAAGCCGGGCCTTTTTCAGTGTGGGCCACTGGGAGCGGATTTTTTGCAGCGCTTGCTTCTTTGTGATGCCGTCCCGGGCCATAAGACGCCTGATTTGCTCCTTTTGCGGGATGTAGGCGCACCATACTTCCCGGCAGCTTTTTTCCAGCCCGCATTCATAAAGCAGCGGTACGGAATATACGGCGGGACCCGGAATGAGGGACAAAAGCCTGTCACATTCCGAAAGGATGACGGGGTGCAAAAGGCTGTTCAGCTGCTTTCGCTTTTCTTCGTTTGAAAAAACCAGGGCGCCAAGGGCTTTGCGGTTCAGGCTTTCGCCGGAAAAGATACGGTCTCCAAAGGCTTCCCGCAGGGCGGGCAGTGCCGCACCGCCGTCAGATGTTACCTGGCGGGATACTTCGTCCGCATCCACCACAGGTGCGCCGGCAGCTTTCAAAGCGTCGGTCAGGTTGGTTTTGCCGCAGGCAATGCCGCCGGTGAGGCCGATGATATAGCTGCTCATTTGGTTTCGTACCAGCTTTCACCGGATTTTACTTCCGCAACCAGGGGCACAGAAAGGGCAGTGACCTGCTCCATGCATTCCTGCAAAAGACAGCATACGGCTTCCGCTTCCTGCACCGGGGCTTCGATGATCAGTTCGTCGTGCACCTGCAAAATCAGTTTGGCCTGGTAGCCGCCCGCTTTCAATGCCTGATACACCTTCACCATGGAAAGCTTGATGATATCGGCGGCAGTGCCCTGTACCGGGGTATTCATGGCGGCCCGCTCGCCGAAATTGCGGGTATTGGCGTTGGAGGCTTTCAATTCCGGCAAATTGCGCCGCCTTCCCATCATGGTGGTGGAATAGCCCATCTCATAGCCTTTTTTCACAGCATCGTCCATAAAGCGCTTGATGCCGGGGTACCGGGCGAAATAGCGTTCGATAAAGGCGGCGGCCTCCTTGCGGGAGATGCCGATGTTCCGGGAAAGGCCAAAATCGCTGATGCCGTAAACCAGACCGAAGTTTACTGCCTTGGCGTCGGAGCGCATGGCGGGGGTCACTTCATCCATGGGTACTTCAAATACCTCTGCAGCGGTGCGGGTATGGATATCCTGGTTTTTGTGGAAAGCGTCCACCATGGCATGGTCCCCGGAAAAGTGGGCCAGCACCCGCAGCTCAATCTGGGAATAGTCGGCATCGATGAGCACATGGCCGGGTTTTGCAACAAAAGCCTTGCGGATTTCCCGGCCCATCTGGGTGCGCACGGGAATGTTCTGCAAATTGGGTTCGCTGGAAGAAATACGGCCGGTGGCGGTGCCCGTCTGGTCGAAAAAGGAGTGCACCCGGCCGGAAGCATCTGTTTTGCGGATCAGCGCGTCGATGTAGGTGCTGTTCAGCTTTACCACCTGGCGGTATTTCAGGATGGGCTCGATACAGGGATGCATATCCCGCAAATTTTCCAGGGTTTCGGCATCGGTGGAATAGCCGGATTTGGTCTTTTTACCGGCGGGCAGGGAAAGGGTTTCAAAGAGCACCTTGCCCAACTGCTGGGTGCTGTTGAGATTAAAGCCGCTGACACCGGTCAGGGCGTACACCTGGTTTTTCAATACTTCGGTCTGTTCGGTGAAGGTGCGGCCCAATTCCTCCAGCACCTTTTTGTCCACCTGGAAGCCTGCATTTTCCATTTCAAACAGGACTTCCATCAGGGGCATTTCCAGGTTTTCCATCAGGCCCAGCATACCGGTGTCGGAAAGCTGCTTTTTCTGAGAAAGGGCAAGGGCGAGCACACCGCCTGCGTCATCGGCAGCGAAGTGGCTGAGGGCGTAGGTTTTTTCCTGTGGATTGATAAGATATGCTGCCAGCATGGTATCCCATGCGATCTGCGGCAGGGGCAGGTGCTGCTGGGCAAGAAGGTGCCACAGCCGCTTGCCGTCGTGCACATACAAAGGGCGGGAAAGCAAAGGCCGCAGCGCGTCCCAGGCTTCTTCCATGGTAAGGCCCATGGACAGCATATCCATGGAAAGCTCAATTTCATAGCAGGTATCCTGGCAGGCCACGGTCAGGTGGGTGGGGGTAACGTGGAGAGCCGCAGGCTTGCCTTGAGCGCTATTTACAAAAGCCGCAATGGCTTCTGCGGTGGACAGGCTTTCCTTTTTGAATTCAACAGGCTTTTCATCTTCGGCAGGGGCGGCGGTATCGCCGGTCATCTTTTCCAGGCGGGAGATGATGCCGTTCAATTGATATTTGCGAAGGGACGGGATGCCCTGGGACATTTTGTTTGCTTCAAAGCTGTCCAGGTCAAAATCAATGGGCGCAGTGGGGCGGATGGTGGCCAGGTCCTTGGAGAAAGTGGCCATTTCCCGGTTATTCCGCACCTTTTCACCCAGCTTGCCCTTGATTTCATCGGCATGAGCCAAAACGTTTTCCAGGGTGCGGTATTCGTTGAGTAGCTTCAGCGCCGTCTTTTCGCCCACCCCGGAAATACCGGGAATATGGTCGCTCTGGTCGCCCATAAGGCCCTTGAGGTCCGTCACCTGTTCGGGGGTGACGCCGAAATATTCCTTCACCCCGGCAGCGTCAAAGAGGGTGGATTCGGTGATGCCCTTGCGGGTGAAGAGCACTTTGGTGCCGCTTCCGATCAACTGCAGGGCATCCCGGTCCCCGGTGAGCAGAACGCAGTCAAGCCCCGCAGCCTGGCACTTTTTCGACACGGTGCCCAGCACGTCGTCGGCCTCGTAGCCATCAACGGAAAGCACACCGAGCTTCATGGCGCAAAGCAGCTCTTTCATAATGGGGAACTGGCTGCGCAGCTCATCCGCCATGGCCCGGCGGCCGGCTTTGTAATCGGCATAGGCAGTGTGGCGGAAGGTGGGCACAGGGGTATCAAAGGCCACAGCAATATAGCGGGGGCTGATTTCCTGGCAGGCTTTCAGAAGCATGGATAAAAAACCGTGCACCGCATTGGTGTAGGTTCCGTCTACGTCCATCAGGGGCAGAGCATGGAAGGCACGGTGCATCAGGCTGTTGCCGTCCACGGCCAGAAAAGTGTCCCGCACATAAATCACCTCATATTACAGTATAGCACATTCTGTTTCAAATCAAAAGGTTTTTCTTGTAACAAAAACAAAAAGAAGCTATAATAATACACAGGATGTAGTAGGAAAGGGGGCAGAGAAAATGCTGGATGTGGTTTTACAGGCCATCCGCACCATCCGTGCGCCCCTGCCCAAGGATGAATATGACCTGCACGTCCTGGTGGCCGATGCCCTGCAAAGGGCGGATATTTCTTTTGTTCACGAAGCACCCCTGGCCCCTCGATGCCGTATTGATTTTCTGTGCGGCGGCATTGGCGTGGAAGTAAAGCGGGGCCGGCCGGACAAGCAGAAAACCATCAGCCAGCTGGAAAAGTATGCAAAAAGCGGCAAGCTGGAAGCGGTGGTGCTGGTGACGGAAAAAAGCATTCCGTTGCCGCCCTGGATGGGACAGGTACGGGTGGAAGCGGTAAGCCTTCATAAACTGTGGGGCATTGCGGACAGCCTGGGGGATGAGAACCGTACAGTGAACACCAAAGAGGCTGCGCCTGTACCAGTAACCGAACCGGAATTTTTCCTGGACGATTTTGCGCTGGAGGACAATATCCTCCGCTCCATTGCGGAAGAGGAATTGCCGCCTTTTTTGCGCAAGGTAACAGATTCCAGAAGAACATACGGCACCTTGTCCTTCAATGCCCGCAGGAAATGCTGGGTGATCAAGGGCGAGCGGGGCGTGACGGAGCTGGCCAAGCGGCTGTTCCCGGGAAGTGACGGCGGCAGGCGGGGCGAAGCCCGGTTTTCGGCCCATAAGCGGACGGTTGGGGACGTGCAGTGGCTGATGCTGCGCTACCCCCTGGCCATTGCTGAAAAGGATAAAGCCAGATGGCAGCAAGCTGTCCTGGATTCCCGGAAATACTATAAAAACCTGGAACTGGCCCGCACGGCTGCCCCGGCCCGGCAATTGCAGGAAGCGCAGTTTTCAGGTACCCTGCGGCCGTTCCAGCTGACCGGCCTTTCCTGGCTGGCGCTTACAGAACGGGCCTTGCTTGCCGATGAGATGGGCCTTGGCAAAACAGTACAGGCCCTGGCCTGCGTGGCACAGGAGGGCATTTTTCCGGTGCTTATTGTGCCGCCTGCCCACCTGACCCGCAACTGGATGGCGGAAACCATGCGGTTTTTGCGGGTGAAAGGACGGGAACCCAGGGTGCACATCGTAAAAGGGCTTACCCCCTATGCGCTGCCGGAAGCGGATGTGTATATTCTCCATTATCTGCTGCTGCGGGGATGGAAGGAAGCACTGCCCCAGATGCATTTCCACACCGTCATTTTTGACGAAGTACAGGAGCTGAGACGGGCGGGCAGTGAAAAATATTCGGCGGCCAGCTTGCTTTCCGAAAGCTGTGAAAGGGTGATTGGCCTTTCCGGTACTCCCATTTACAATTACGGCGGCGAAATATGGAACGTGGTCAACGTGATCGATTACCATTTCCTGGGGAATTGGGAAAGCTTTTCCCGGGAATGGTGCACAGGCTACGGCAGCCGCATTGTGCAAAAGCCCCAGATGCTGGGGGAATACCTGCGTTCCGAAGGGCTGATGCTGCGGCGCACCAAGGAAGAAGTGCTGCCTGAGCTGCCTGAAAAAAGGCGGCTGGTGCAGGAAATTGACGCGGATGATACCATGTACCAGAAGCTGATGGCGCCCATCTGGGAAAAACTGTACCGCTGGCAGAAGGATATGGCCCTGACAGCATCCCAGCGGGCACTGCTAGAGGACCAGATCAGCCAGGAGGCCCGGCAGGCCACCGGCATTGCCAAGGCGGATTATGTGTGCCAGTTTGTGCGGGCGCTTCTTAGCGCCGGGGAAAGGGTATTGCTGTTTGCTCATCATCACCAGGTGATGGATATCTACAAAAAGGAACTGAAAAGCGAGCAGCCGGTATTTATCACCGGCCGGGAGACATCAGCCCAGAAGGAAATGGCAGTGGACAGATTCATGCTGGGCAAGACGAACCTGTGCTGTATCTCCCTTCGTGCAGCCAGCGGGCTGAACCTGCAGGCGGCCACCTGCGTGGTGTTCGGGGAACTGGACTGGAGCCCCGCCGTCCATTCCCAGGCGGAGGACCGGGCCCACCGGATCGGCCAGAAGGATTCCCTTTTGTGTTATTATCTGGTATCGCCCAAGGGAAGCGACGCTGATATGCAGGAGGCATTGGGGCTGAAGGTGAGCCAGTTTGTGCAATTGATGGGGCAAAGCACCATGGGCGAAGAAAGAGAAGCTGCCGGCGCCAATTTTGCCCGCCAGCATGTGGAAAAATTGATCCGGCACATGACCTGAACCGATATGCGTTCAGGTCTTTTTTTGTATGCAAGGAATGGAAAGGGGGCATAATGCCATGGAAAGGCGGTGGTAGAAAATGAAGGAATATCGAAAGACTGCGGGGATTCTGGCAGTGATGCTGGCGGCGTTTGCGCTGCTTGGCATTACGGGCGCCAAGGCACCGGTGGATGAAGCGGGCGTGATGCCGGAAAACACGGCTGTTCCGGTGGCAGAAGGGCAAAGCATCAGTGAGGATGCCAAGGTGTACCAGACCATGTATTTCACCAGGTGCAGCCACAGTGTATCCCGGCGCACAAATGCGGCAGAGCAGGTACAGGGGGCGGCATTTGACGATGTGCGTGCCTACTATGACCAATGGACCATCCTGACACTGACGGAGGACCGGGTGGAAATGGAGCGGCAGATTGCCCTGTTTTGCCCCATGCACAAGGTGCTCAGCCTCAGCGAAGCGGGGCAGGTGGTGCTTTCGGAAAACCGATACGGAGACGGCATGGCCCTTCTGAAAATTTACGATGCAGCAGATATGGATGAAAGAACCAGGGAAATGCTCATTGCCGGGCTGGGATTTGACAGCGAAGAAGACGCAAAAAGATGGCTGGAGGAAAATGGCCTGATCCAATAAGCGGCGTTTGACAGGCCGGTGGGTTCCGGGTATAATAACCTTATGAACACACCGGACGGAGGACGCTATGCAAGGCAGCAGAGGTACACAGAAAAAACGCAGACGCCGCAGCCCTTATTTGTTTATCCTGTTGGCTGTGGTATTGATTATTCTGATCATCATCTTTGCCCTCAGGGCCATGAACACCTGGGACGTGTATGAGAAGGAAGCAGCCATCACCCCGGTGCCCACCCCCACGGTGAGGTCGGTGCAGGTGACGCCCGATCCCTATCTTGTGACCAACACCCCGGCGCCTTCGCCCACCCCTTCATACCTTGCCAACGGCTCGGAAGGGGAGATGGTGGTGCAATTGCAGGAAAGGCTGCAGGCACTGGGGTACTATAACAGCGGCGTTGACGGACAGTACGGCAACGGCACCCGGGAGGCCGTGAAGGTTTTCCAGCAGCAGCATGGGCTGGAGGCCGACGGCGTGGCCGGGCAGATGACGCTGAGTATGCTCTATTCCGATCAGGCCAGGTTCATCACCATCACGCCCACCCCTGCGCCCTACACAGTTACCGGGGAAAATGTCCTGCTGCTGGTGAACGCATCCAACAAACTGCCGGATGATTTTGTCCCTTCCGATCTGGTAAATGTAAAGGCTGTCTGCGGCGACAATATGCTCTATGCCTCCGACGATGTACAGGGGGTATGGGAAGCGGTGGTGGCGCTGAACGAAATGGTGACG
The DNA here is from genome assembly GCA_017397895.1 of Clostridia bacterium. GTDB lineage: Bacteria > Bacillota > Clostridia > Christensenellales > Aristaeellaceae > RUG563. Next base: position 206,122 of record JAFQHP010000032.1, on the reverse strand, counting down.
GCGGCCAAGGCGGACGGCATCGGCCCCTGGAAGGTGAGGGAAGGATATCGAACGCTGAAATATCAGCAGCAGATTTTTGACAATTATGTGGACCGGTTTATGACCGAAAACAGCATGAGCCGCTCTCAGGCCATCTCTGCTACCCGCCAGACGGTGGCGGACCCCGGCTGCAGCGAACATCATACCGGCCTGGCCTTTGACCTGAATGCCAATAACCCGGACGTGGCCTTTGTGGATACGGCCCAGTATGTGTGGCTGAACAAGCATTGCTGGGAATATGGGTTCATCATGCGCTATACCGATGACAAGCAGGAGATCACCGGTATTCTGGGGGAAGAATGGCATGTGAGGTATGTGGGGAAGGAACACAGCCTGAAGATGCGGGATATGAATCTGTGCCTGGAGGAATACATCACCTGGCTGGGCGCGCAATAAATACGGAAATTCGCTTGACAAAGCGGGATATACTTATTATAATATGCAAGGTTCATCCTTGATCGCGGTACACAAAAGCCGACAAGTGAGAACGCTTGCCGAAAATGCACGAATGCATGGCTTTGCCTGTACTGCAGGCAAAGCCATTTTTTTATGGCACAAGGAGTACCGCAAAAAATACAGGAGGGGATTCAAGACATGAAACTGGTTTACAACATCAACGACAGACCCCCGCTCAAACAGAATCTGATCTACGCTCTGCAGCAGCTGCTGGCCATCATGGCTGCCACTCTGCTGGTGCCCGTGCTGGTGGACGGCAGCGGCACTTACATGAGTCAGCCTGCCGCACTGTGCGGCGCCGGCTTCGGCACCCTGTTCTATCTGTTCATGACCCAGAAAAAGAGCCCTGTGTTCCTGGGCAGCTCCTTTGCCTTCATCGGCCCGCTGTGCGGCGCTGTGGCCTTTGGCTTTATGGGCATCTTCCTGGGCGCTGTGTTCGCAGGCCTGGTGTACGTGATCATCGCCCTGATCGTGAAAAAGACCGGCTCTGCCTGGGTGAACAAGCTGCTGCCCCCCGTGGTGATCGGCCCCACCGTGGCCCTGATTGGTCTGTCTCTTTGCGGCAGCGCCGTGAACAACCTGACCAACACTGCCGTTGCTGCTGAAAACTACAGCCTGGTGCACATCCTGGTTGGTATCATTGCTTTCCTCATCACTGTCTTTGCCTCCACCAAGGGCTCCAAGGGCATGAAGCTGATCCCCTTCGTGATCGGTATTCTGGGTGCCTATGTGATCGCCCTGGCCCTGACCGGCATCGGTTATCTGACCGGCTGGGACTACATCAAGCTGATCAACTTCGGCGCTTTCGAAGGCATGAAGATCTTCCAGGTGCCCAATTTCACCTTCGTTGGCATGTTCAAGGAAGGCTTCTCCAAGTTTGAAGGCTTCAGCACCGTGCTGAACATCTTCATGCTGTTTGCCCCCGTGGCTCTGGTTGTGCTGGCTGAACACATTGCCGACCATAAGAACCTGGGCTCCATCATCGAACGCGATCTGATCACCGAACCCGGCCTGCATCGCACCCTGCTGGGTGACGGTGTCGGTTCCATCATCGGTTCCTTCTTCGGCGGCTGCCCCAACACCACCTACGGCGAATCCGTGGGCTGCGTGGCCATCACCGGCAACGCTTCCGTCTCCACCATCGCCATTGCTGCCATCTACTGCATCGTGCTTTCCTTCTTCGGCCCCTTCACCGCTTTCGTGAACAGCATTCCTTCCTGCATCACCGGCGGTGTGTGCATTGCCCTGTACGGCTTCATTGCTGTTTCCGGTCTGAAGATGGTGCAGAAGGTGGATCTGAACGACAACCGCAACCTGTTCGTTGTGGCTGCTATCCTGGTGACCGGTATCGGCGGCCTGACGCTGAACCTGGGCCCCATCACCATCTCTGCCATCGCCACCGCCCTGATCCTGGGCATCATTGTGAACGTGGTGTTCAATAAGCGCACCGCTGAAGAAAAGGTGGAAGACGCCGAATAATTTTCTGAAAATATCTTGAAAAAAGATAATTTTTCCGGAAAAGTATATTTACAAACCACGCCGATCATGCTAAAATGAAAGGCGTGGTTTTTTAGAACCGTTTGCCCGGGATGGCGATACTCCAACGCCTTGCCTGAGTCAGCGGCGATTGAAACAGGGGAATGCCACACCCCAAGAAGGAGGATATCCAAATGGATAAGGAACTCAAGGCTCAGATCATGCAAACCTATGCCCGTCACGAAGGCGACACCGGTTCTCCTGAAGTTCAGGTTGCTCTGCTCACCCAGCGCATCAATCACCTGAACGAGCATCTCAAGCTCAACAAGAAGGACCATCATTCCCGCCGCGGCCTGCTTCTGATGGTTGGTCAGCGCCGTGGTCTGCTGGACTACCTGATGAAGACGGACATCGAACGCTATCGTGAACTGATTGCGAAGCTGGGCCTGCGTAAGTAATGCGCAAATGGGGGACTGCTGCCGGAGGCTGGCAGCCGGTGAAAGCCGGAAAAAGGGCCTCGTGGCTTGCAGTCCCTTTATTTCAGCCCGTGGGCAGGGGCCCATGGGTGAGTGAGTGTGTGAGGAGAAGAGAAAAATGGATTACAAGAGTTACTCAATGGAATTTGCCGGACGTACCCTGACGCTGGAATTTGGCAAGTATGCCCAGCAGGCCGGTGGCTCTGCCGTGGTTCGCTACGGTGACACCGTGGTGCTGGTGAACGCCACTGCTTCCGATAAGGCCCGTGAAGGCGTGGATTTCTTCCCCCTGACGGTGGACTTTGAAGAAAAGCAGTATGCTGTGGGTAAAATCCCCGGCGGTTTTTATAAGCGGGAAGGCAAGCCCACCGATAAGGCGACCCTGACCTGCCGCCTGATTGACCGTCCTTTGCGCCCCCTGTTCAACAAGGGCATGCGCAATGACGTGCAGGTTGTGGCCCAGACTTTGTCTGTGGACCCCGATACCCCTCCGGAATTCCCGGCCATGCTGGGTTCTTCCATCGCCCTGATGATCTCCAACATTCCCTGGGGCGGCCCCACCGCAGCCGTGGTTGTGGCCCGCGTCAACGGTGAATTCATCATCAACCCCACCGAAGCCCAGTCTGCCGCTTCCGATATGCACGTGACTGTTGCCGGCACCAAGGACGCCATCATGATGGTGGAAGCCGGTGCCAAGGAAGTCAGCGAAGACGCCATGATGGACGCCATCCTGTTTGCCCATGAAAGCATCAAGGAATTGGTGGCCTTCCAGGAAAAGATCACTGCTGAAATCGGCAAGCCCAAGAGCGAATTCCCATTGGTGACCACCGGCGACGATATCAAGGCCGCCGTGCGGGAATATGCCCTGGACAAGTGCAAGTATGTCTACGAAACCACCGTCCGCAAGGAACGCCAGGCCCGTGAAGCCGAAGTGTCTGCCGACGTGGCCGAACACTTTGCCGATATCTTCCCCGGCCGGGAAGGCGAAGTGGCCGATGCATTGTACTACCTGAACAAGGAAGTGATGCGCCGCAAGATCCTGGACGAAGGCATCCGTCCCGACGGCCGTAAGGTGACCGAAGTTCGCCCCATCTGGTGCGAAGTGGGCGTGCTGCCCCGCACCCACGGTAGCGCTGTGTTCACCCGCGGTGAAACCCAGGCCCTGACCGTGTCCACCCTGGGCATGGTAAGCGAAGCCCAGCAGCTGGATGGCCTGTCCAGTGAAGAAAGCAAGCGCTACATGCACCAGTACAATATGCCTTCTTACGCCACCGGTGAAGCCGGCCGCCTGCGCAGCCCCAACCGTCGTGAGATTGGCCACGGCGCCCTGGCCGAACGCGCTCTGGTGCCCGTGATCCCCACCGAAGAAGAATTCCCCTATGCCCTGCGCCTGGTTTCCGAAATCATGGGCAGCAACGGCTCTTCCTCCATGGCCTCCGTGTGCGGCAGCACCCTGAGCCTGATGGACGCCGGCGTGCCGATCCATGCTCCCGTTGCCGGTGTGGCCATGGGCCTGATTCAGGATACCGAAAGCGATAAGATCGCTGTGCTGACCGACATCCAGGGCCTGGAAGACTTCCTGGGCGATATGGACTTCAAGGTGGCCGGCACCATGAACGGTATCACCGCCATCCAGATGGACATCAAGATCAAGGGTATTAACCGCGAAATTTTGAGCCGTGCTCTCAGCCAGGCTCTGGAAGGCCGCCTGCATATTCTCAAGATCATGCTGGATACCATCGGCGAACCCCGGCAGAATCTTTCCAAGTTCGCTCCCAAGATCATCAACTTCACCATCAACCCCGAAAAGATCCGCGAAGTGATCGGGCCCGGCGGTAAGATGATCAACAAGATCATTGCCGAAACCGGTGTGAAGATCGACATCGAAGATGATGGCCGCGTGTTCATTTCCACCCCCGACCAGGCTGCTGCCGACAAGGCCAAGTCCATCATCCTGGGCATTGCCAAGGATATTGAAGTGGGCGATGTGTTCACCGGTAAGGTGGTTCGCATCATGAACTTCGGCGCCTTCGTGGAACTGGTGGGCGGCAAGGATGGCATGATCCACATTTCCAAGCTGGACAACAAGCGTGTGGAAAAGGTGGAGGACGTGGTGAATGTGGGCGACGAACTGGAAGTGAAGGTTTGTGAAATCGACAGCCAGGGCCGCATCAACCTCATCCGCAATGACATCGTGTATGAAAACACCAATTTTGCCCGCCCCGCAGGCAACCGTCCGCCCCGTCGTGACGGCCGCCCCGAGCGCAAATAAAAACGTATAATGAGACAAGCAGGGGGGAAGCTAAACATAGTTTCCCTCCTGTTTTGATAAAACTGATAAGGGTAGAAAAGATGGAAAAATTTTTGCTCAGCAATGGCTTGACGGTGATGGTGGAGGAAATGCCCTACCTGCGCTCCGCCTCCATCGGGGTATGGGTGAAGGCCGGCAGCATGCTGGAAACGGCGGAGGATAACGGCCTTTCCCACCTGATGGAGCATATGGCCTTCAAGGGCACAAAAAAGCGCACCGCCCGGCAGATTGCCGAAGAAATGGATATGATCGGCGGCATGATGAATGCCTCCACCAGTAAGCTGTGCACCAATTATTACTGCAAGGTAATCGATGAAGATTTGCCTAAGGCGGCAGATATTTTGGCGGATATTGTGTGCCATCCTGCCATTGATCGGGCCGAACTGGATAAAGAGCGTTCTGTGGTGCTGGAAGAGATCGCCATGGTGGAGGACAGCCCGGAGGACGTGGTGTTCGACGTGCTGGCAGAAGCAGCCTTTGGCAGTCAGCCTCTGGGGCAGACCATCCTGGGCCCGGCGGAAAAGATTGAAAAGTATTCTTCTGAAGATCTGTTTCGCTTCCGCAGCCGCCATTACGGCCCGGAAAATGCCGTCATTGCCATTGCGGGGAATGTGAATACCCAGAAGGTAAAAGAACTGTTGGAAAATACCTTCGGGGACTGGCAGGGGGCAAAAGGTGTTGATTTTCCTGCCTGCGTAACCATTGATGCACCCCGGAAAATGTTCCGCAACAAGGATACCGAGCAGGTGCACCTGGCCCTTTCGTACAGCGGGCTTGCCATGGGCAGCAAAAGGGTGTATGAAATGGCGGTGATGAACACCATTTTCGGCGGCGGTATGTCCAGCCGGCTGTTTCAGAAAATCCGGGAAGAAAGGGGCATGGCCTATTCCGTATACAGCGGGCCTTCCAATTATCCCGGCTGCGGTGAATTCAGCGTGTATGCCGCCACTTCTCCCAAACATGTGGAGAAGGTGCTGCAATTGATCGATGAGGAAGCCCGGCTGTTTGTGGAAAAGGGCATTACGGAGAAAGAGTTTCTACAGGCCAAGGCCCATGTAAAGGGCGGCTTTATTCTGGGGCTGGAAAGTGCTTACAGCCGCATGAGCAGTATGGGCCATAACCAGATTCTGCTGGGCCGATATATTCCGCCGGAAGATACCATCCGGGCCATTGAAAATGTGTCCCAGGAGGACGTAAGGAAAGTAGCGGAGGATATTCTCACCGGGCCAAGGAGCTATGCGCTGGTGGGCCGGCAGGCAGAAAAATATCTGAAGTACATGATTTGACAAAAGGGTAGTGAGTTACAGATGAAGCGGTTTATTGCATGGGGGTTATTGCTGCTTTTGATGATGGGCACAGTTGTCTTCGCAAAAGCGGAAGAAGCCAGGGACATTGCGGCGGAATGCAAGATCAAAGTGAGTATTTACGGCGATGACAAAAAGAAAATGCTGGACGATATCAACCGCACCATGTGGGAAACCGTGTTCAAGGGCGGCTTTGTTGAGGTGACCACCAAAGAGGATTCTCCCTGCCAGGGCGTATATATCCAGTGGGGCCAGGAACCGGTGGATGTGGTGATTCAGGTGCCGGGCGAAGGAGAAAAGGAATGGGTGGATGTGAAAACCTGTACCGATAAATACTTCAACCAGTACATCTCCTTTGACGAGCCCCTGACCCATTTCAGGGTGCAAAGCGTGCGTAAGGACGTGCAGATGGGCATCATCAAGCTGTATGTGTTTTCGGAAGGGGAGGTGCCCTCCTGGGTGCAGCGGTGGCAGCCCTTTGAAGGCAAGGCGGACCTGATGGTTCTGACGGCCCATCCGGACGATGAACTCTTGTTCATGGGCGGCGTGATTCCCTACTACAACACGGTGGAGGAAAAGAACGTCATTGACGTGCATGTGGTGCGCATGGCGGGCTACCGGAAGACGGAACTGCTCAACGGCTTGTGGCACTGCGGCGTAAGGGCGTATCCTGAGCTTCCCGGCGGTAAATTCCCGGATAAGTATACCATGGGCAAAAAGGAATGCCTGAACATCTGGGGCGAAGAGAAGCTGCTGGAATATGTAACGGAAATGATCCGCAAATATCAGCCGGACGTGATTGTCACCCACGATGTGGATGGCGAATACGGCCACGGCGCCCACAAGGCCTGCTGCTATGCGGTGCAAAAGTGTGTTGAATATGCGGCCGATCCGAAAAAATACCCTGCTTCCGCCAAGGAATACGGCGTATGGCAGGTGAAAAAAGCATACATTCACCTCTATGAAGGGGAGCTGGGGCAGATTGACTTTGACTGGCGCATTCCCATGGAAGCCTTTGATGGTAAAACCATCCACGAAATCACTTCCGAAGCCTTTGAACTGCACCAGAGCCAGTATGTGACGGGCACTTATGCGGTGGAGGATTTCGGCGCATACGACAATTCCCTCTTCGGGCTTTACTATTCCACTGTGGGCCCGGATACAGGAATGAACGATCTGTTTGAAAACATTGACTGATAAAGGAGGAAGGGCAGATGGCCATTGAACGGCTGGGCACCATGATCGATTGCAGCCGCAATGCGGTGATGAAGAAGGAAGCGGTGAAGCAATGGATCGATCTGACGGCAGGCATGGGCTATAACTGCCTGATGCTCTACACCGAAGATACCTACGAAATGGAGGGGCATCCCCATTTCGGCTATCTGCGGGGAAGGTATACAAGGGATGAACTGAAGGAAATGGACGCCTATGCCAAGGAAAAGGGCATAGAGCTGATTCCCTGTATCCAGACCCTGGCCCATCTGCGCAGCATTTTCCGCTGGCCCGTGTATGATGACATTCACGACTGCCATGATATTCTCTTGTTGGACGATGAAAAAACCTATCGGCTGATTGACGATATGCTGCGCACCTGCGACCAATGCTTTGAAAGCCGTACGGTGAATGTGGGCATGGACGAAGCCATGTTCATGGGCCTTGGCAAGTACCTGAAAAAGAATGGCTATCAGAACCGGACGGAGATGCTGCTGCGGCATGTGCAGAAGGTGGCAAAGATTGCTGAAAAATACAACCAGACGCTGATCATGTGGGGGGATATGTTCTTCTACCTGAAGGAACAGGGGCTGGATGTATCCGACGTGAAGGAGAAAATTCCCCACAATGTGAAGCTGATATACTGGGATTATAATTCCAGGGAGCAGGAGCATTACCGGCAGATGCTGGACGGCTATCATGAAATTTGCGACGATACCTGGTTTGCAGGGGGAATATGGAACTGGTGCGGCTTTACGCCTCACAATCATTTTTCCATGCAGACGGCCGATGCGTCCATGCCGGTGTGTCGTGAGAAGCAGGTGAAGAATGTCTTTTTCACCCTGTGGGGGGATGACGGTGCGGAAGGCAGCCGGTTCAATGTGCTGCCTGCTGTATACTATGCCGCACAACTGGCCCGGGGCGAAGAGGACATGGAAAAGATCAAAGCGGGCTTTGAAAAGAAGTTCGGCTATTCCTTTGATCTGTTCATGAAGCTGGATTTGCCCGGCACGCCGGAAAAGGAACGGGATTTCAACAACGCCGAAAAGAAAATGCTCTACAACGATCCCTTGCTGGGTATCCATGATGAAGGGGTGCTGCCGGACGGCGGCAAGCGGTATATGGATGCCGCAGCCGCACTGGAGGAGGGGAAGAGTCACCCGGCCTTCGGGCATCTGTTCGATACCCAGCAAAAGCTGTGCCGCCTGATGGCGCTGAAATACGGCTTTGGCGTGCGGCTGAGAGGTGCCTATCAGCAAAAGGACCATAAGGCGCTGATTGCCTGCATGATGGAATGCGAAACCATCAAGGAAAAGCTGGAAGAATTCTACACCGCCTTTGAAAATCAGTGGATGATGGAAAACAAGCCCCACGGCTTCGATATTCAGGATTTGCGGCTGGGCGGCGTAATGCGGCGTATGGAGCATGTAAAGCGCACCATTTCCGCCTACCTCACCGGCCAGACGGACAACATTCCGGAATTGGAAGAAGAAATCCTTCCTGCGGATACCGACTGGTATACCAACTGGCCCATGGCCGTCAGCGCCAATGTGATTTACCATATCTTTGAGTAAACAACAGGGAACGGAATGATAAAAATGATCAGAAAAGTGGTTGAAGCGCACATTGCAGAATGTGTGCAGGTCATCAGGGAAAGTTTCCGGACAGTGGCGGATGCCTTTGGCTTTACGGAGGAAAATGCTCCCGGGTTTACTGCCTTTGTCACCGACGAACAACGCCTGAAATGGCACATGTATGGGGAAGAACGGCCCATGTACGGGTATTTTGACGGCGATAAGATGGTGGGCTACTATTCACTGATGCTGCAGGAAAACAATCAGTGCGAAATGAGCAACCTGTGCGTGCTTCCGTCATACAGGCACAAGGGCATTGGCGAAGCACTGATGCAGCATGCGTTTGACGCGGCAAAGAAACTTGGATGTACCCAGGTAAATATTGGCATCGTGGAGGAAAACAAGGTGCTGCGGGCATGGTATGAAAAATATGGTTTTGTACATCTTGGCACCAAGAAATTTGATCGGTTTCCCTTCACCTGCGGTTTTCTGAAAAAGAACATATAAAAAAAACCCTCTGCATGAATATTGCGGAGGGTTTTTGACTGCGTGGCTTTATTAGGATTTTCTGCCGATATACAGGGCATGGCCGCAGGTTTCGATGATCGAAGAGTCTTCGCTGGTTTCTTCTGCCAAAGCAAGGATTTCGCTGCGCACAGCTTCATCCTGAAGGCTGAAAATTGCTTCTTCCTTTTCGTAGGCAAAGCCCCGGATGGAGGACAGATGCGTTTTTTCAAAGCCATTTGTACCGAACAGGGATACGATTTCATCGGATGTGGGGTAGTACCCTTCCTGAAAGCCGGTGGAGGCATTGTTGATGAACTGGCCTGTCCGGAACACATGGCGCAAATTTTCCCTGTTCACCTGATGCGGTGCAAAGCAGGCCCTGTCCACAATGGCAATGGCGCCGGAAAGCTTGGGGATAAAGGCGGCAAACACCTGTCCGCCTGAACGCAGCACCCGATGCACCTCCCGGACACATTGCTGTCTTTCCTCTTCGGCCAGCAAGTGATACAGAGGGCCAAAGAGCAATACGGCATCGAACATGCCATCCGGATAGCGGCTCAGATCCAAAGCATTGACCACATCGCATGAGCGGATGCCGTGTGTGGGATCGGCTGCCAGTTTATCCTTTGCCTGCTGAATCAGGGCAGGGGAAAGGTCTGCCAGATACAGGGTGTGGCCCTCCCTGGCCAGAGGGAAAGTGTAGGCACCGGACGCACCGCCAAGATCCAGAAGGATGGATGAAGGCTGTAAAAATCGGCGCAGCTTTTTCATGGTCATCATGAATTCCAGTTGCCCGCTGGGGTCAGCAAAAAGGCGGCCGTTTTCATTGAACATGCTGTAATAGCTGCGGATTTTATCAAAATCGGTCATAAGAACCTTCTTTCTGTTACAGAAAAGCCCACAGGAATTGCCTGTGGGCTTGATGCGTTTAAGCCTGGCAGAACTTCTTTGCGGCTTCTTCGCGCATTTTGTATTTGAGAATCTTGCCGGCGGCGTTCATGGGGAAGGAATCCACAAAGTCCACATACCGGGGAACTTTATGCTTGGCCATGTGGGAGAGCACGAAAGCCTTCATCTCTTCCACGGTCATGGTTTCGCCGTCCTTGAGGATGATGCAGGCACAGATTTCTTCACCGTACTGCTTATCCGGTACGCCGATGACCTGCACGTCCTGGACCTTGGGATGGGTGTAGATGAATTCTTCGATTTCCTTGGGATAGATGTTTTCGCCGCCGCGGATGATCATGTCCTTCAGACGGCCGGTGATGCGGTAATTGCCTTCGGGGGTGCGGCAGGCCAGGTCGCCGGAGTGGAGCCAGCCGTCCTTGTCGATGGTGGCGGCGGTGGCGTCGGGCATTTTGTAATAGCCCTTCATCACGTTATAGCCTCGGGCAACAAATTCGCCGTTGACGTTATCGGGGCAGTCCAGCCCGGTTTCGGGATCGATCACCTTGCATTCCACATGGGGGAAGGCATAACCAACGGTTTCGCACCGGTCGTCCAGGGACTGGCTCACTTCGCCCATGGTGCAGCCGGGGGAGGCTTCCGTCTGGCCGTAGACGGAAAGAATCTGGCGCATGTTCATTTCATCGGGCTGAGCAGCGCGGCGCATCAGTTCCGGCGGGCAGCCGGCGCCGGCCATGATGCCGGTACGCATGTGGGAGAAATCCGTTTTGCGGTAGTCGGGATGGTTGAACATGGCGATGAACATGGTGGGCACACCGTTGAAGCAGGTGATGCGCTCCTGATTGATGCAGGCCAGGCTGTTCTTTGCGCTGAAGTAGGGCATGGGGCAGATGGTGGCACCGTGGGTCATGGATGCGGTCATGGAAAGCACCATGCCGAAGCAATGGAACATGGGCACCTGGATCATCATCCTGTCAGCAGTGGAAAGATCCAGCCGGTCGCCGATGCACTTGCCGTTATTGACAACGGAGTGATGGGTAAGCATAACACCCTTGGGGAAGCCGGTGGTGCCGGAGGTGTACTGCATGTTGCACACATCGTGAACGTCCACCTTGGCGGCCATGCGGGTCACCGTTTCCATGGGCACGGAGGAGGCACGATCCATCATCTGTTCCCAGGTGAGGCAGCCGGGCATTTTGAAGCCCACGGTGATGACGTTCCGAAGGAAAGGCAGCTTCTTGGCATGAAGGGGAGAACCGGGAGTGGTGCTCTTCAATTCGGGGCACAATTCCTGGATGATATCGGCATAGGGGGAGTCCTGGCAGTATTCGATCATCACCAGGGTGTGGGTATCGCTCTGGCGCAGCAGATATTCCGCTTCATGGATTTTGTAGGCGGTGTTCACCGTCACCAGAATGGCGCCGATCTTGGTGGCAGCCCAGAAGGTGATGTACCAGGCAGGGATATTGGTGGCCCATACGGCTACCTTGGTGCCGGCGGTGACGCCCATGGAAATGAGGGCACGGGCGCAGTTATCCACATCATCCCGGAACTGGGCATAGGTGCGGGTGTAATCCAGCGTGGTATATTTGAAGGCGTACTGGTCCGGGAATTCTTCCACCATCCGGTCCAGCACCTGGGAGAAGGTAAGAGAAATGAGGCTTTCCTTCTGCCAGACGAAATTGCCGGTGTGGGCATTGTTGAAATAGAGAGACTTGGTTTCTTCCTTGGGGCCGATGGAAGAAATGGTGTTGATGAAATGGGAGAGGATGATGGTGATATCGTTCAATTCATCCATCCATTTGGGATCCCATTCCAGGGAGATGAAGCCGTCGTAATTGACGGAATCCAGGGCAGTCACCATCTGTTCCAGGGGCATCTGGCCTTCGGTGATCAGCTGGTAGGCGATGGTGCCGTCGTCGTTTTTCAGGGAGTCCTTGATGTGCACATGGCGGATGTAGGCGCCAAGGTTGGTGATGGTCTGCTGGCTGGATTCGCCCTGCAGCATATAGGTTTCGTGCATATCCCAAAGGGCGGCCAGGGTGTCGGAAGCGTAGCTGTCAAGCAAATCCCGCAAAAGGGCGGTATCGGCATAAGCGCCCATGGTTTCAATCAGCAGTACCACCCTGGCGTTTTCAGCCTTGGACAGAGCCTTTTCCAATACGCTGCGTACCGCTTCTTCGCTGTAGGCAGCCTTATCCATCACAGTGTGCAGCCGCACAAAGGGGGCCTTCAGCCGGACAGCTGCTTCAATGCAGGCATCAATTTCCGCCATCACTTTGTCATAAGCAGCAGCATCGGCAATGTCGGCGGTGGTGTTGATGCAGGGAATGGACAGCTTTTTGTCAAACAGGGCACGATAGGTGGCAGCGCCGGCCTGCTGATCGGCAGGGCAGCTTTTTTCCGCCATAGCGGGGGCATAAAGATTGTGAATTTCGATACCGTCGAAAGAAAGCTCGGCAGCAGCGTCTACAAATTCTCGCCAGGAGACGTTATGCCAACCTTTGGTGGAAAATGAAAATTTCATGCTTCTTTCTCCTCATACACGATCTTGTTCATGGCGCCAAGGTAAGCCCGGATGGCAGCGCCGATAATATCGGTGGATACGCCGCTGCCGGAATAAAGCCGGCCGTCATAGCGCAGTTTCACAATGGCCCGGCCGATGGCTTCCTTGCCTTCGGTCACGGCATCGATGCGGAAATCTTCCAGCTCATAATGCCGGCCGGTTACCTGTTCAATGGCCTTGAAGGCGGCATCGATGGGGCCGTCGCCAAAGGAGATGCCTTCCATGTCCTGGCCGTCCTTCATCAGGCGCAGGGAAGCGGTGGCGGTGATGATATTGCCGGAGTTGATCACAAAGGATTTCAGCTGGTAGGTGGCGGGCACCTGCATGGCGCTGGCGGCCACGATGGCGTCCAGTTCCTTGCCGGTGACGGGCTTTTTGGCGGCCAGGACCATAAATTCGTCATACACACGGCCCATGTCTTCGTCCGTCAGCTCGTAGCCCAGGTTTCGCACGGCGTCGGCAATCACCGTCAGGGAATCGTTGGCGTCGTAGGTGACGGCAGCGTCATCCGCCCGGGAGGCAGAAGCGGTTTCCTTCATTTCGCTGCCCAGAAGGCTGTGGATGCGGCTGACAGTGCGCTCCAGCTCGGTAATCCTGGCGGAGGTGGCCAGGCTGATGGATTCGCCACGGGCCTTGAGGATGTGGCAGATGGTGGACAGGCGGGGGGCCTGATTGCCGATAAAGCAGCATTTTACGCCCTGGGCACCCAGGCAGAAGGCGCGCACGGCGCTGGCACCGGCCAGTTCCATGCCGTCATCGCAGGAAACCTTCACAAAGACATCCTTCATTTCGGGGGCCTTTTCATACAGCCCGGCAATAAAGGATGCAAATTCATCGGGCAGCATGACGCCGGCGGTATCGCAAAGGGTGATGGAGGTGGCGCCTGCGGCAATGGCCGCTTTGATGGCCTGAACAAGAAAATCCACTTCGGCGCGGGTGGCGTCCTGGAAGGAGATTTCCACGTCCTTGCAAAGAGAAGTGCAGTACTTTACCTGTTCTTCAATGGCAGCCATCATTTGCGGCGGCTTTTTGCGGGCAATGTATTCCATCTGAACGCTGGAAATGGGGGCGTCGATCACAAGCCGGGGCCTGCGGGCCTTTTCCAGGGCGTTCCAGGCGGCGTCGGCTTCCTGGCGGGTCAGGCCGGCGGGCTGGGAAAGGGTGGTATTGAGAATTACGCTGCACAGCGTTTTTACAAAAATGCTGTCAGCCTTGCTGCCGGATAGCGGTGCCAGCTCCAGGGCGCTGATGTTCAGTTTGTCCAGCAGCTTGGCCAGCTCAATGCGTTCCTTAAAGCCCAGCAGCCTGTCTTCAGCAGCCCTGCGCAGCGTCATGTCCGTAATGCAGATTTTCTTCATTCCCATGTCATCCCTTTCGTTTGGATAAGAAAAAATAAAAAGTCCCTGCGGTCACATAAGGACCACAGGGACGATTTAACATAATTAAACCGTGGTACCACCCTGATTGCTGCAACGTGTTCCATCGCAGCCACTCAAGCAGCCGTAACGGGGCAGGGCCGGAGCAGCCTACTTGAATTTCGGCTGTTCTGCTCGGATGGGAGACCGCTTTTCCTTCCTGCTGCCGGCTCACAGCGCCCGCCGGCTCTCTGGAAGCGGTGAGGAAAGCGTAGCATCGTCATCGCATTTACATAGCAGTGATGGTAGCACGGAAAAAACCGTTTGTCAAGGGGGAATATCAAAAAAATGCAAAAACAGGGAAAAAACAATAAAACATAGAAAACTGGCGGAAAAAGGGTTGACAAAGGGAAGGGGAAGGAATAAAATGATCGCAATTGAATTCAAAGGCTGTGACGAAGACGGCTATGGATCGTATCCCACAGAGAGCCTGCGGCTGGTGAAAGCAGGCGGATGCGGCCGGACGCTTATCCCTTCTGAGCCGGGAAGGCAAACGCTGCAAAGCTAGTAGTTTTCTCCGTGATTGCTGCGTAAAGGCATAGCGCTTGATGGAGCGTGAGGGGCACGGAAACGTGCAAATTGAGTGGTACCGCGAGTGTGCTTACACCCGTCTCAATGCAAATCATTGAGGCGGTTTATTTTTTTGAAAGGGAGGAATTCAGATGGCAACCACAATGGAGATGAAACTGGGAGAGGTGGCGCAGCGAATTCGCGAGCTTCGCTGCATTTTGGGCATAACTGTGGAAGAAGCCGCTGAAAAAACCGGTTTCTCCGTGGAAATGTATCAGGCTTATGAAAATGGTCAGGAGGATTTGCCTTTTTCCTTTATTCATAACTGTTCCCTGGCCTTTGACGTGGATATGATCGACCTGCTGGAAGGCCGCTCCGCCATGCTGCGGCACTACCAGGTGACCCGCAAGGGCGACGGCCAGACCACCGTGGATGACGACGGCATCCTTATCAGCAACCTGGCCCCCCAGTTCCGCGACAAAATGGCGGAGCCCTATTTCGTCCGCTATGAATATGATGAAAAGCTGCAGAACCGCCCCATCCATACCGACACCCACACCGGTCAGGAATTTGACTATGTGCTGTCCGGCCAGCTGAAGGTGCAGGTGGGTTCCCATACGGAAGTGCTTTCTGCCGGGGATTCCATCCTTTACGATTCCGGCACCCCCCATGGCATGATTGCCGTGGGCGGCGGGGAATGCACCTTCCTGGCGGTGGTGCTGTCCGGCGAAGCGGAAGTGAAAAAGGACCAGGCACAGACCATTGCCCGGGCCATGAAGCGGGAAAAGCTGCTGGCCGAAAAGTTTGTCAAATGCACGGAAGACGAAAACGGCGTGCTGCAGAAGATCGCCTTTGAAAATGCCGATCAGTACAATTTCGCCTTCGATACCGTGGATGAGATCGCCAAGGCCTATCCCGACAAGCTGGCCATGCTGCACATTGCCGAAGACAAGACGGAACGCCGCTTTACCTTCAATGATATGAAGCGCCTTTCCAACCAGACAGTGAACTATTTCCGCTCTCTGGGCATCCGGAAGGGGGATAAGGTGATGCTGGTGCTGCGCCGCCGGTATCAGTTCTGGCTGTGCATGCTGGCACTGCATAAGCTGGGCGCCGTAGCCATCCCGGCTACCGACCAGCTGCTGGCCCATGACTATGAATACCGCTTCCAGGCTGCCGGCGTGCGTGCCATCGTGTGCACCTCCTCCGGCCGGGCCACCGATGAAGTGGAAAAGGCAGAAAAGAGCTGCGACACCCTGGAAATTAAGGTACTGGTAGGGGGCAAGAAGGACGGCTGGCACGATTATGACAGCGAATGCCCCCTCTATTCCACCCACTATTACCGGGACGAAAATTCCCCCTGCGGCGATGATACGGCGCTGATGTTCTTCACCAGCGGCACCACCGGCTATCCCAAGATTGCCGAACACAGCCACAAGTATGCGCTCGGTCACTTCATCACGGCCCGTTACTGGCATCAGTGCGAAAAGGACGGCCTGCACTTCACCATTTCCGATACCGGCTGGGGTAAGGCCCTGTGGGGCAAATTCTACGGCCAGTGGCTGTGCGAAGGCGGCGTGTTCACTTATGACTTTGACCGCTTTGATGCTCATGAAATTCTGCCCATGTTTGCCAAGTACGGCATCACCACCTTCTGCGCACCGCCCACCATGCTGCGCATGATGATCCGCGACGATATCAGCCAATATGATTTTTCTTCCGTGCGCAATATCACCACTGCCGGCGAAGCGCTGAACCCTGAAGTATTCCGCATCTTCAAGGAAGCCACCGGCCATACCATCATGGAAGGCTTCGGCCAGACCGAAACCACCCTCACCATCTGCAACCTGTTCGGCACCCAGGTGCGGCCCGGCTCCATGGGCAAGCCTTCTCCCATGTACGACGTGCATGTGGTGGATGCCGACGGCAATGACGTGCCGGTGGGCGAAACCGGTGAAATTACCGTCAATATCAAGGACGGCGCTCCCTGCGGCCTGTTCAAGGGCTACTACCGCGATGCGGAAAAGACTGCAGAAGTAATGCACGACGGCCTGTACCATACCGGCGATACCGCCTGGATGGACGAAGACGGCTATCTGTGGTATGTGGGCCGGGTGGACGATGTGATCAAGTCCAGCGGCTACCGCATCGGGCCCTTCGAAATCGAAAACGTGATCATGGAACTGCCTTACGTGCTGGAATGCGGCGTATCCGCTGCGCCCGATCCCATCCGCGGCCAGGTGGTAAAAGCCAGCATTGTGCTGACGAAGGGCACCGAAGGAACGGAAGAATTGAAGAAGGAAATCCAGGCTTACGTCAAGAGCCACACCGCACCCTACAAGTATCCCCGCATTGTGGTGTTCCGTGACAGCCTGCCCAAGACCATCTCCGGCAAAATCCAACGCAATCAGCTGTAAAAAACAAAGAAAATACATAAAAACAGGCTTGATTGATCCACTGCGAATGTGGTATAATCATCCGCATAAAGGCTGTGACGAAGAGGGCACAGGAATCCTTTCTCCAAAGAGAGGCGGCGTATGGTGAAAGCTGCTGGGAAGGGCCCTGGGGCTTGTAGCTTCTGAGCCGGAAGGAAGAAAGCGAAAACGCAAGTAGAACCTTCCCGTATGGCTGCGTGAAAGCATAACGCTTGTTGGAGCGTGAGGGACGCAAGAAATTGCGTAATTTGAGTGGTACCGCGGGTGAAATATTACGCCCGTCTCAAAGATCAAGTTTTCTTTGGGACGGGCTTTTCATTCGTCCCCGGGGAGGAAGCATGGATAAGCATATCACCGGTTTAGACCTGACCATCATGGAGATGGCCAACCGAATTAAAGAACTGCGTCAGATTGAAGGCATCACCCCTGCTCAGATGGCCCAGAAGACGGGCGTATCCGTGGCAGAGTATCTGGCTTGCGAAAGCGGCGAAAGGGATTTGAACTTCGCTTTCCTGTATCGCTGTGCCCAGGTGTTCCGGGTGGACGTGACGGACCTGATTCAGGGTTCCAGCCCCACTCTGACCAGCTACGACCTGACCCGTGCCGGAGACGGCCAGCGCATTGAAAAGGCCAACGGCATGACCTACTACAACATGGCGGCTGCCTACAAAAACCGTATTGCAGAGCCCTTGTACGTCCGGGCGGAATACGACGAAGCGGCACAGGCGGAAGAAATTCCCCTGACCAGCCATGAAGGCCAGGAATTTGACCTGGTGCTAAAGGGCCACCTGAAGGTGCAGATCGGCACCCATTATGAAATTCTGGGCCCCGGCGATACCATTTATTATGATTCCAACACGCCCCATGGTTTGCTGGCGGTAGGCGGGGAAGACTGCGAGTTTTACGCAATCGTGCTGAACCCGGCGGATTACATTGCCCATACCGGTACTCAAGTGGCCACTCCTGTTGCCCAGAAGCGGGAAAAGGACAGCCAGAAGCGGGTGTGGGAAAACTTCATCCAGCCGGTGGAAAACGAAATCGGCGCCCTGCAGAGCATTTCCTATAAGAATACCGATCAATTCAATTTCGCCTTTGACGTGGTGGACGCCATTGCCGATAAGGACCCCGAAAAGACGGCGCTGATGCACGTGGCCGAAAACGGGGAAGAACACAGGATCACCTTCAAAGACGTGAAGCGCAAGTCCAACCAGGCCTGTAATTACTTCCGCTCCATCGGCATCAGGCGGGGCGATAAGGTGATGCTGATTCTGAAGCGGCATTACCAGTTCTGGTATATCATTAATGCGCTGCATAAGCTGGGTGCTGTGGTGATCCTGGCCCCCAATCAGCTGCTGAAGAAGGATATTGCCTATCGTTTTGAAGCAGCAGGGGTGAGGGCTATTGTATGCACGGCGGACGGCGGCGTGGCCGCAGAAGCGGAAGCGGCAGCCATGGAATGCCCCACGGTGGAATTCAAAATCATGGTGAATGGCGAACGTGAGGGCTGGCGCAGCTTTGACGAAGAGCATCTGGCCTATTCCACCCACTATAACCGGCCGGACGATGCGCCCGGCGGAGATGACCTGATGCTGATGTTCTTCACCAGCGGCACCTCCGGCTATCCCAAGATCGCTGCGCATAACTATAAGTACCCGCTGGGCCATTTTGTAACGGCCCGCTACTGGCATCAGGTGGATCCGGACGGATTGCATTTCTCCATCTCCGATACCGGCTGGGCCAAGAGCATGTGGGGCAAACTGTACGGCCAATGGCTGTGCGAGGCGGCCATTTTCGTTTATGACTTTGACCGCTTCCATGCGGATAATATCCTGCCCCTGTTTGCAAAGCACAACATCACCACCTTCTGCGCGCCGCCCACCATGCTGCGCATGATGATCAAGGAAGACCTTTCCAAGTACGATCTTTCCTCCGTCAAGCACATGACCACCGCCGGCGAAGCACTGAACCCGGAAGTGTACCGCCGCTTCCTGGAGGCCACCGGCCTTTCCATCATGGAAGGCTTTGGCCAGACGGAGGGCACGGTGCTGGTTGCCAATACTGTGGGCATGACGCCCAGGCTTGGCTCCATGGGTAAGCCGGTGGCCTCCTACGATATCGACATTTTCGATGCGGAAGGTAAGCCCTGTGCCGTGGGTGACAGCGGCGAAATCTGCATCCGGCTGGACAAGGGCCATCCCTGCGGGCTGGTGCAGGAATACTACGGCAACAAAGAAAAGACAGACGAAGTGTTCCGGGGCGGGTTGTACCATACCGGCGACGTGGCTTACAAGGACGAAGAAGGATATTTCTGGTATGTGAGCCGTATTGACGACGTGATCAAGTCCAGCGGCTACCGCATCGGGCCGTTTGAAATTGAAAACGTGATCATGGAGCTGCCTTATGTGCTGGAATGCGGTGTATCCGCAGAGCCGGATCCGCTGCGCGGCCAGGTGGTAAAGGCCAGCATCGTGCTGACGAAGGGTACCGTGGGCACCGATGAACTGAAGAAGGAAATTCAGAATTACGTGAAAACCCACACCGCACCCTATAAATATCCCCGCATTGTGGTTTTCCGCGAAAGCCTGCCTAAGACAACTTCCGGCAAAATTCAGCGCAACAAGCTGTAACGGAGGCGAAACATGGACGCAAAACGCATTACCCTGTTTGCCGGGCATTACGGCAGCGGGAAAACCAACATTGCCGTGAACTTTGCTTTGCATCTGGCAGAGCAGGGGAAACAGGTGACGCTGGCGGATATGGACATCGTAAACCCTTACTACCGGGCCAAGGATTCCGCTGACGAAATGGAAAAGGCAGGCGTGAAGATGATCGCATCTGCTTACGCCAATTCCAATGTGGATGTGCCGGCCCTGCCTCAGGAAATGTACAGCGTGACGGAAGACAAAAGCCGCTATGCCGTGCTGGACGTAGGAGGAGACGACCGGGGGGCACTGGCACTTGGCCGGTATGCGCCTGAAATATTGAAGGAAAACAATTACCACATGATTTATGTGTTCAATGCTTCCCGGCCCCTCAGCCGGACGGCCGAAGCGGCGCTGGAAATTATGAAGGAAATTGAAATGGCCGGGGGCGTGCCGTTTACAGCCATTGTGAACAACACAAACCTTGGCAAGGAAACTACCTGGGAAACGGTGACCGCTTCCATGGCGGAAGCTGAAAAACTGTCGCAGATCAGCGGCCTGCCGCTTCTGTTCACCGCGGTGAATGAAAGCGTGCTGCCGATCAAAGAAAGGGAAAACGAACAGTATTTCCCCTTGAAACTACAGAAAACCATCTGGTAAAGGAGATGCAAACATGGCAAAGGTAACGTTTAAGAAGGACCTGTGCAAGGGCTGCGGCCTGTGCATCACGGCTTGCCCCAAGAAGATCATCGCCTTGAGCAAGGATGAGATCAACCAGAAGGGCCATCACCCCGCGGAAATGACGGATCAGGAAAAGTGCATCGGCTGCGCTTTCTGCGCCACCATGTGCCCTGACTGCGTGATTACGGTAGAAAAGTGAGGAGGGAAAGAAAATGGCTGAAAAGATTCTTATGAAAGGGAACGAAGCACTGGCTGAAGCCGCCATCATGGCCGGCTGCCGTCATTACTTCGGCTATCCCATCACCCCCCAGACGGAAGTGGCTGCCTACATGGCCAAGCGCATGCCCAAAATTGGCGGCGTATTCCTGCAGGCAGAAAGCGAAATTGCTGCCATCAACATGGTGATCGGCGCTGCTGCTGCCGGTAAGCGTGCCATGACCTCCTCTTCCAGCCCCGGGATTTCCCTGAAATCCGAAGGCATTTCCTACATGGCCGGCTGCGACCTGCCTGCCCTGATTGTGAACGTGCAGCGCGGCGGCCCTGGCCTTGGCGGCATTCAGCCCAGCCAGAGCGACTATTTCCAGGCCACCTGCGGCGGCGGCCACGGCGACTTCCACCTGCTGGTGCTGGCACCTTCCTCCGTCCAGGAAATGGCGGACCTGGTGGCCAAAGGCTTTGACCTGGCTGAAAAGTATCGTATGCCCTGCATGCTGTTGGCGGACGGTACCATGGGCCAGATGATGGAACCTGTTTCCCTGGAAGAAACCAAGCAGGAAATGTGCGAAAAGCCCTGGGCCCTCACCGGCACCAAGGGTGAACGCAAGCCCAACATCATCAACTCTCTGGCACTTCAGCCCCAGGAACTGGAACAGTGGAACGAAGACCGCTTCAAGCGCTATGAAATCGTGAAGGAAAACGAACAGATGGCGGAAAGCTATCTGATGGACGATGCGGAATACTGCGTGGTGGCCTTTGGTATTGCTGCCCGTGTCAGCCAGAACGCTGTGGATGCTGCCCGCGCCAAGGGCATCAAGGTGGGCATGATCCGTCCCATCACCCTGTGGCCCTTCCCCGAAAAGGTGCTGAAGGCTGCTGCCGACAAGTGCAAGGCGTTCCTTTCCGTGGAACTGAACATGGGCCAGATGATCAAGGACGTGAAGCTGGCCATCGATTGCAAAAAGCCTGTTGACCTGTGCTACCGCACCGGCGGTATGATCCCCAGCCCCGAAGAAGTGCTGGCTGCCATTGAAAAGATGCAGAAGGAGGGGAAATAAGAAATGATCGTATTTGATAAGCCCAAGGCCCTGACGGATGCGCCCCTGCATTATTGCCCCGGCTGCACCCACGGCATCATCCATCGTCTGGTGGCCGAAGCCATTGACAACCTGAATATCGGCGGCGAAACCATCGGCGTGGCCAGCGTAGGCTGCTCTGTGTTCACTTATAATTACTTCAATGTGGATATGGTGCAGGCGGCTCACGGCCGTGCCCCCGCTGTGGCTACCGGCGTAAAGCGCGCCGATCCTTCCAAGATCGTGTTCACCTACCAGGGCGACGGCGACCTGGCTTCCATCGGTATGGCCGAAACCGTGCATGCTGCTGCCCGCGGTGAAAACATCACCATCATTTTCGTCAACAACGCCATTTACGGCATGACCGGCGGCCAGATGGCCCCCACGTCCCTGCCCGGCCAGGTGACCCAGACCAGCCCCTACGGCCGCGATACCAACACTGTCGGCTTCCCCGTGAAGGTGTGTGAACTGCTTTCCACCCTGGACGGCGCCGGCTACATTGAACGCGTGGCCGTGAACAACGTAAAGAACGTGAAGAACGCCAAGAAGGCCATCGAAAAGGCGTTCCGCAATCAGGTGGAAGGCAAGGGCTTCAGCCTGATCGAAGTGGTGTCCACCTGTCCCACCAACTGGGGCAAGACCCCCCAGGGCGCCCTGGAATGGCTGGAAGAAAACATGCTGCCTTACTACCCCCTGGGCGTGTACAAAGATAAGTTTGCAAAGGAGGAAGCCAAATGAGCACCACTGAAGTATTGATCGCCGGTTTCGGCGGACAGGGCATCCTCTTTGCCGGTAAATTCCTGGCCTATGCAGCGCTGCTGCAGGGCCGCAATGTGAGCTGGTTGCCTTCCTACGGCCCCGAAATGCGCGGCGGCACGGCTAACTGCTCCATTATCCTTTCCGATGTGCAGGTGGGTTCTCCCATCGTATCCAAGCCGGATATCCTCATCGCCATGAACCTGCCTTCTCTGGACAAGTATGAAAAAGAAGCCAAACCCGGCGCTTCCATTTTCGTGGATTCTTCCCTGATCAGCCGCAAAGTGGAACGTGATGACGTGAATGTGTATTACATTCCTGCCACCCAGATGTCCACCGATAACGGCCTGGAAACCCTGGCCAACATGATTCTGCTTGGCGCTGTGATCGACAAGACCGGTGTTATCCCGGAAGATATGATCCGCCCCGCCTTGGAAAAGGTGGTTTCCGCCCGCCATGCATGGCTGCTGGAAAAGAACATTGAAGCCATGAACCTGGGGAAAAATTATAAGGAGTGAGAACAATGCTGGATATTAAAATCACCCGTACGCAGACCCCTGCCAAGAAGCCCGAAGCCGGTCAGCCCCTGGGCTTTGGCAAGATCTTCACCGATCACATGTTTGTGATGAACTACACCGAAGGCCAGGGCTGGCATGACGCCCGCATTGTGCCTTACGAAAAGATCAGCCTGTATCCTTCCGCCATGGTGTTCCATTACGGCCAGGAAATGTTTGAAGGCCTGAAGGCTTATAAGGGCGAAGGCGGCAAGGCTTATCTGTTCCGTCCCGATATGAACGCCAAGCGTGCCAACGAATCCAACGACCGTCTGTGCATTCCCCGGATTCCCGAAGAGGATTTCGTGCAGGCCGTGAAGGCGCTGGTTAATGTGGACCAGGACTGGATCCCCTCCGAACCCGGCACCAGCCTGTATGTGCGCCCCTTCGTCATTGCTACCGATGAATTCCTGGGCGTGGCTCCCAGCAAAACCTACCTGTTCATGATCATCCTGTCTCCCTCCGGTGCTTACTATGCCAGTGGCCTGAACCCTGTGGGCATCTGGATTGAAGACGAATATGTCCGTGCCGTCCGCGGCGGTATCGGCTTTGCCAAGACCGGCGGTAACTATGCTGCTTCCCTGATCGCTCAGGTGAAGGCCCATGATGCCGGCTTCAGCCAGGTATTGTGGCTGGACGGCGTGGAACGCAAGTACATTGAAGAAGTGGGCGCTATGAACATTTTCTTCAAGATCGACGGTAAGATCGTCACTCCTGCTCTGTCCGGTTCCATTCTGCCCGGCATTACCCGTAACTCCGTCATCACCCTATGCAAGGACTGGGGCTATGAAGTGGAAGAACGGAAGGTTTCCGTGGACGAACTGATTGAGGCCCAGAAAAATGGCAAGCTGGAAGAAGTGTTCGGCACCGGCACCGCTGCCGTTATTTCTCCCGTGGGCAAGCTGCGCTATGTGGACGAAGTGATGACCATCGGCGACGGCGGCATCGGCCAGCTGTCCCAGAAGCTGTACGATACCGTCACCGGCATCCAGACCGGCAAGGTGGCCGATCCCTACGGCAACTGGCACGTTTGCGTAGAAGACTAATCTCATAATTGCAAAACCGCATGGCTAAGGCTTGCGGTTTTTTGCTTGTGAGAAAGGGCAGCCTGTGGTAAGATACATTAGATATGAAAAGCGATAGGGGGCGAAAGGAATGCCGGTAATTCAGGGCCTTGGATGGACATTTGACACGGTGGCGCTGCAGTATGAAAAGCTGCGGCCGGGATATGCAGATGCACTGTACCGGCAGATTTTTGCCTATTGCCCTGTATCGGCGCAAAGCAAAGCCCTGGAAGTGGGCGTCGGCGGCGGACAGGCTACGGAGCCGGTGCTGAAAACAGGCTGTTGGGTGATCGCTGTGGAGCCGGGGGAAAATTTCTGTGCCCTTTGCCGGAAAAAGTTTCGGGAGTATTCCGGCTTTTCTGTTTTGAATGGAAAATTTGAAGATGTGGCACTGGAAAGGGATGCGTATGACCTGGTATATTCCGCATCGGCTTTCCATTGGGTGCCGGAAGAAGTGGGATACAAAAAGGTATTTGAGTGCCTGAAGAAAGGCGGTGCCTTTGCGCGGTTTGCCAATCACCCCTATAAGGACAAAAGCCGCCCGGGTATGCACGAAGCCTTGCAGGAAGTATATGCCGTGTATATGCCCGGCACCCTTGCATCAGACGAATATACAGACGAAAAGGCCAGGAAGCGTGCGGAAATCGCCATGAAATACGGTTTTGTGGATGTTCAGCACCATTTGTTCCACCGCACAAGGGATTTTACCGCAGCGGAATATATTCAGCTGCTGGGCACATATTCCGATCATATCGCCATTGAAAAGGAAACGAGAGGTCGGTTCTTTGCAGAGATTGAACAGGCTATCAACCGCATGGGCGGCGTGATCACCATTTTTGATACCATGGATTTGCAGCTGGCCCGAAAGCCGGAATAAAAACAGCGGAGAGAAAAACTGTGCAGCAGAGAAAAATGATTCTTGGTTTATTGGCCCACGTGGACGCCGGAAAAACCACCCTGTCCGAAGCGCTTTTGTATACTTCGGGTGCTTTGCGAAAAATGGGCAGAGTGGACCATAAGGATGCTTTTCTGGACACGGATATCCAGGAAAGGGAGCGTGGTATTACCATTTTTTCCAAGCAGGCACGGATGAACTGGAAGGAAACCGCCTTCACCCTGATGGATACGCCCGGCCATGTGGACTTTTCCAGCGAAATGGAGCGTACCTTGCATGTGCTGGACGGCGCTGTACTGGTGATCAGCGGCACGGATGGGGTGCAGGGCCATACGGAAACCTTGTGGAAGCTGTTGGAAAGCTATCAGGTGCCGGTGTTTCTGTTCATCAACAAGATGGACATGGAGGGCGTGGACCGGCAAAAACGAATGGAGGAAATACGGGAAAAGCTGGACGCCAATTGCGTGGACATGATGAGCGAAGAAGCAGGGGAGCAGATTACCCTGTGCGGCGATGACGATACGCTGAACAGATACCTTGAAACCGGGGAAGTGCCAGAAGAAACGGTGCGGAGCCTGGTATCCTCCAGAAAGCTGTTTCCCTGCTATTTCGGCTCCGCCCTTCGGATGCAGGGAATTGATGAATTGCTGGATGGACTGGAAAAGTACGGCCCACGGCCCCAGTATCCCAGCCGGTTCGGGGCGGTGGTATATAAGATCGGCCGGGATGACAAGGGCGCCAGGCTGACTTACATGAAAATCACCGGCGGGGAATTGAACGTGCGTCAGGCCCTGACAAACAAAAAAGACGGCGTGCCCACCGTTGGCGAAATATGGGAAGAGAAGGTAAGCCAGCTGCGTTTTTATTCCGGGCTGCGCTTTGAACAACGGGATGTGGCGCAGGCGGGCGAAATCTGCGCCGTGACGGGCCTGAACTATACCAAGGTGGGGGACGGCTTCGGTTATGAAAAAAGGGGCGCAGAGCCCATCTTAAGCCCGGTATTCACCTATCATATGCAATTATCCCCGAAGGACGACCCTGTGATTGCCCTGCAGCGGATGCGGCAATTGCAGGAGGAGGATCCGCAGCTGCAGGTGGTGTGGCAGGAGAAGAGCAAAGAAATTCATGTACAATTGATGGGGGAAGTGCAGGTGGAAATCCTGCAGCGGATGCTGAAGGACAGGTATGATATGGATGTTTCATTTGGCGAAGGCAGCATCCTGTACAAAGAAACCATTGAAAACAAGGTGGAGGGCGTGGGGCATTACGAGCCCCTGAGGCACTATGCTGAAGTGCATCTGCTGATGGAGCCCGGCCCCCGGGGCAGCGGCCTTGTGCTCACCTCCAGATGCCCGGAGGATGAATTGGATCGCAACTGGCAGCGGCTGATCCTGACCCATCTGATGGAAAAGACCCATCTTGGGGTGCTCACCGGCGCACCTGTTACCGATATGCGTATCACCCTGATTGCGGGCAGGGCTCACCTGAAGCACACGGAAGGCGGGGATTTCCGCCAGGCCACCTACCGGGCAGTGCGGCAGGGGCTGATGCAGGCAAAGAGTGTATTGCTGGAGCCCTGGTACGAAATGACCCTGACATTGCCGGAAGACTGCCTGGGCCGTGCCATGCATGACATTCAGCTGATGGGTGGTACATTTGATGCACCGGAAACCAGCCAGGGAAGCGTTTGCCTGAAGGCAAAGGTGCCCGTCTGCGAAAGCCGGCATTATGCCCGGGAAGTGATGGCCTATGCTAAAGGCAGGGGCCGGGTGAACTGCGTTCTGTGCGGGTACTTGCCCTGCAGGGATGCGGAAAAAGTGATCAAAGATGCGGGATATGACCCGGAAAGGGATGTGGAAAACAGCCCGGACAGCGTTTTCTGCTCCCACGGCGCCGGGTTCATGGTGAAGTGGGACGAAGTAAAGAAATACCAGCATATTGATACCGGCATTCTGGCAAAGAAGAAAGAGGATATTCAGCCCATTGCAGCCGCCCCCAGGCCCAGGGCTTATTCCGGTTCCCTGGAAGAGGACAAGGAACTGATGGCCATTTTTGAAAGAACGTACGGCCCGATAAAGCAGCACGCTTTCCGCCCGTCCCCCCGGACGGCGGCATTGATGGAGAGCGAAAAGGTATTCATGCCCCTGGAAAAGGAATACCTATTGGTGGACGGCTACAATATCATTTTTGCCTGGGATGCATTAAAAGAAGCAGCGAAGCTAAACCTTGAAACTGCAAGGCAAATGCTAGTGGATATTTTGTGTAATTTCCGTGGCGTCAGGCCCTACGAAATCATTGTGGTGTTTGACGCTTACAAGGTGCACCGCAACCCCGGCAGCGTGGAAAAAGCGGACAACATCCATGTGGTGTACACCAAGGAAGCGGAAACGGCGGATAACTACATCGAAAAGGCCACGTATGACCTTGGCAGGCGGTACCGGGTGCGGGTGGCCACCAGCGACGCCCTGGAGCAGGTGATCATCCTGGGCCACGGCGCCCTGCGGGTATCCGCCAAGGAGTTTTTGCGTGAAGTGGAAAGCGCCAATGGGGAAATCAGGGCATACCTGGCAGAATATAACCGCCACATGGCGCATCAGAACGATATGGCCCGGGCCATGCAGAAGGCCTGGCAGGAAAAGAAGCAAGATTGACAAACAAAACGGAACAGAGTACAATGAAAACAGAACGAAGTATGTTTTTTGAAAGGAGGGTTGGCCGTGGCAAGGATGGACAGGTATAAGAAAAAGAGCGATATGACTGCGCCGCCGCTGAGGGCTGCCTTCCCGGAAGAAAGACAGCAGTTTTTTCAGCAGCAGCCTGAAAATTATGTGCCGTACCCCGATCAGGTGTATGAGGTGCAGGAGGATGAGGATTATTATCCCAATGCCTTCGGCCAGCCTCAGTATCAGCCCGCCTGGAATCCTGCCCCTGTGCAGCGCAGAAAAAACCGCACGGCCCTGTGGGCCATGGTGGGCTTCATTTGCATGATGATCCTGGCGCTGATCGGATACGGCGTGTATAGGATGTATGAGCCCAGCATTGAGTTTGAAAAGAAGCTGAATGTGGTCATGCAGGATACCTTTGCCCAGGGCGTGATTGTTGACCATGTGCACATTGGCGGCATGACCCGGGAACAGGCGAAAGCAGCCCTGCTTCAGAGCGCCGGCTATAACCAGCAGGAACTGAACATTACCGTGAATGTGGAAGGGTATCAGTGGGTATTGACGGGCAGTCAGCTGCCGGTGCAGCGCAACATTGACGCTGTGCTGGACACGGCCTATGCCTTTGGCCGAAAGGGCACCACGGAAACCATCGGGAGCGGCGTGACGCCAATGGAATACCGTTATCAGCATCTGTATCACACAGTATCCAATGCAGCCTACCTGTACACGGAAGTGACCTATGACCCGGCCACCGTGCGGGAATTGGTGGGCATTATTGCGGATACGGTGAACTGCGACCCGGTGGATGCCCAGATTGCCACTTTTGATTTCTCCACCCGCAGCTTTACCTTCACGGAAGAGCGCACGGGCATGGAAGTGGATACCGATCTGCTTTACAATACGCTGATTGATTGCCTGAACCGCAATGATTACCGGGCCAATATCAGCATGGAGGCAAAAAAGACCCTGCCGTCCGTTACAAGGGTGGAGCTGATGAACTCCTTCTCGCTCATTTCCAGCTATACCACCCAGACCACCGCCGACGCCAACCGCAATAATAATGTAGACCTGGCTGCAAAAGCCGTGATGGGCACTGTGGTGATGCCGGGGGAAACCTTTTCCTTCAATACAGCCACCGGCCAGCGTACCACCCAGAAGGGCTATCTGCCGGCTGCTGCCATTGCCGGCGGCACCACGGTGGACGAAGTGGGCGGCGGCGTGTGCCAGGTAAGCAGCACACTGTTCAATGCGGCGGTGATGGCGGATATGACGGTGGTTACCCGCTATCCCCACACCTGGCCCTCCAATTACGTGGATAAGGGACGGGACGCTACCGTCAACTGGCCCAATCTGGACTTTGTGTTCCGCAACGACCGTACATCGCCCATTTTCATTGTGGCGTATTATCAGAACAGAAAATGCACGGTGGAAATTTACGGGGCATCCCTGGGCGCGGGGGAGAGCCGGGATTTGATTTCCCAGGTGGTGGATGTGACGGAACCGCCGGCGGAGCCGTTGATGGAACTGAACACCGCCTTGCCCTTTGGTACTACCCAGGAAAAGAAAAAACCCCGCACGGGCTATGTGGTGGACACGTATAAGATTTACAAGCGGAACGGCACGGAATATAAGCGGGAAAAGCTGTGCACGTCGGTGTACAGGGTGATCCAGCAAGTGATTGAATACAATTATTGAGGGAGGTGAAGGCTGTGCACAAGGGGGATATGCGAAAGCAGGCCATCCTGGAAACGGCAGAAAAGCTGTTTTTTGAAAAGGGCTACAAGGATACATCCGTACAGGATATTCTGGACAGGCTTCATTGCAGTAAAGGCAGCTTTTACCATCATTACGAATCCAAGGTGCAGGTGCTGATGGAAATTTGCCGGGCAAAGGCCATTGACGCGTTTGAAGCGTACAAGAAAAACCGCTACGAAGATGAACTGGCAGCGCTGAACGGTCTTGTGTACCACGCCATGCCTTTCAGGAAGGATGCCGAGGAGATGCTGACGGTGCTGCTGCCGCTGCACGGCCTGACGGACGGGCAAATGGTGCTGCAGAGTGTGACGGAAGCCCAGAAGGAGTATTTCTTTCCTGAAATGGAAAAGCTGCTGTATGAGCTTAAAAAGGCCAAAAGAATGCATTTTTCCCAAAGCATGCTGCCGGAACTGCTATGGGACAGCTATACCGCCTGCTATGGCAAACTGATGCAGGAGGCCGCTGCCATCATGCAGGGTGGTTCCACCCAGAACGTGATCCAGATCATGGAAGCAGAACGCTTTTTGTGGCAGCGGCTGACGGATGCCCCCTTTGGCAGCATAGAACTGATCAGGGCAGATGAAGCACTGCAGACCATGAACCACGCTATTTTCCGTATCCGCCGGATGGAGAATGAAAAGGAATAAAAGATACTGAAGAAATGTAAGCATATCCAGAGCCTGGAAACGGAGCGACTTTTGCTCCGGGAGATCACGGCGCAGGATGCCGATGATCTGAAAACCTGACTGGTCGACGAAAGGGTGTATACATACTGGGGCAGGAGCCCTTCCAAAGGCGAAAAAAATTCGGAACTGTTGTTCATTGCTCCCAGGCCCCATGTGAACAGGAGGCCGTCCCCGGATTACATCTGGGGGTATTGATCCGGGACGATACGGAAAAATGAAAAACGCCGGGATGCACGACGGCATTCCGGCCTGTTTTTTGCTTATTTTGTTTCTTCCCGCTTGTATTCCAGAATATCACCGGGCTGGCAATCCAGTACGTCACAGATGGCTTCCAGGGTGGAAAAGCGAATGGCGCTTACGTGGCCGTTTTTTAATTTGGACAGGTTCACGTTGGCGACGCCTACGCGTTCTGAAAGTTCGTTCAGGCTCATTTTCCGGTCCGCCATCATGCGGTCCAGGCGAAGAATGATGGGCATGCTGGCACCTCCTTACAGTGTTTCATCGGACAACTGCTGCAGCTGTGCCCCGTACCGGAACACATAGGAAACCAGCAGCAGAATGAAGAAGACCAGCACACCGGTCAGGCTCAGCTGGAAATTGCTTTCGATCATCACGGAAGCATCAGCCGGCAGCATTTCACGGATGTAGTGATTGGCATAGAGGGAAAGGGCAAAATCGGCAAACTGCTGTACAAGGTCCAGAATGAGGATCAGCAAGCCGATGCGGCGGATATTGTCAGCTACGGAGGGGTGGAAGGGATTGCCCTCCTTCATGGGATCCAGAATTTTCCCGGCACGCAGAAGAATGTCGTACAGGATCAGGCCGCAGCCAACGGCAAACAGGGAAAGGATCCATACCAGGGTAAGCACCTGACGATTGCTGGGGACGTTTTCAGGGGCAATTTCGAAGGATACGGAGCCTACGTCCAGGCTGACAAAGCCCGTTCCGATGATGGCGTCAGGGTTTACGAAATGGATGATGGTAATGGTCACGACGGCAACAGCCAGCACGATCAGGGCAATCAGAGCAATTTTTCGGGCAACGCGGAACACGGTATCCAGCGCTTTGGCGGTGTTCTTCATCTTCTCTTGGTTCATCATTGGTTCCTCCCGTAAAAAACTTAATGTTTGTCGACAAAAAGATAATAACATACGTTATTGCGTTTGTCAACAAGAAATTAACGTAAAACATTAAAAAATTTACGAAGATGTTTTGATAAAAGAAAAACGCTGCCGGGAAAGCAGCATTTTTAGCATATCAGAAATTGCGGGTCATGTCGTAGTTTTCGTAGAAGGATTTGCGGTAATCCAGGAACCGGTCTTCCAGAATGGCCTGGCGGATCTCTTCCATCATGCGGATGAGGAAGCGCAGGTTGTGGATGGAAGCAAGACGGCCGCCGGTGATTTCCTGAGCCTTGAAGAGGTGACGGATATAAGCGCGGCTGAAATTCTGGCAGGCATAACAATCGCAGCCTTCTTCGATGGGGCCAAAGTCGTGGGCGTAGGTGGCGTTGCGGATCACCAGACGGCCGTTCTTGGTGAAGCAGGTGCCGTTTCTGGCGATGCGGGTGGCCAGCACGCAGTCAAACATATCCACGCCGCGGAGTACGCCTTCCAGGAAACAATCCGGCGTGCCCACGCCCATCAGGTAACGGGGTTTGTTTTTCGGCATATAGGGCTCGATTTTTTCCAGCATGTCATACATGATGGGCTTGGGTTCGCCAACGCTAAGGCCGCCGATGCCATAGCCGGGGAAATCCATATCGGCCAGCGTCTTGGCGCTTTCGATGCGCAGGTCGTCATAGAACGCACCCTGCACAATGCCAAACAGGGCCTGATCTTCCCTGGTATGATGCTTTTTGCAGCGTTCTGCCCAGCGGTGGGTGCGGTGCATGGCTTCTTCCGCGGTGCGGTGATCGCAGGGGTAGGGGGAGCATACGTCAAAGGCCATGGCAATATCGCTGCCCAGGGCCATCTGAATATCCATGGATACTTCGGGGCTGATAAAGCGCTTGCTGCCGTCCAGGTGGCTGCGGAAGGAAACGCCTTCCTCGGTGATCTTGCGAAGGGCAGCCAGAGAAAACACCTGGAACCCGCCGCTGTCGGTGAGGACCGGCTTATCCCAGCTCATGAATTTATGGATGCCGCCCGCTTCTTTTACCAGTTCTTCGCCGGGGCGCAGGTGCAGGTGGTAGGTATTGGACAGCATGATCTTGGTGCCGATTTCCGTCATTTCCCGGGGCGTCATGGCCTTGACGGTGGCCTGAGTGCCCACCGGCATATAGATGGGGGTGGGGATATCGCCGTGAGGGGTGTGCACCACACCAAGACGGGCGCCGGATTGCTTACAGGTTTTGATCAGTTCAAAGGTGACAGGATTGCTCATGTTTTACCTCAACATAAATTATTGGGCGACGGCAGGCTTGATCTGGGGCCAGATGGATTCCAGCCCACGCAGTTCACGTTCAAAGAAAATCCAGGGCTTGGCGTCCGGGGTGGGGGCCATGAAGAGCATCTGTTCCTTGCTGATGGGATGGGCAAAGGAAAGACGGAAGCCCCACAGAGCAATCTGCTGGCCCCGTTTACCGTTGCCGTAGCGGTTATCGCCCCACAGGGGATAGCCGTGGTGCTGCATCTGCACCCGAATCTGATGGGCGCGGCCGGTTTCCAGTTGAATGGCTACCAAAGACAGGCCGTCGCGTCTTGCAATGGTGCGGCCATGCAGGATGGCTTCCTTCCCTTCGGCCTTGAGGTAGGAGGGAATGACGGAAACGCGGTTGTTTTCTTCGTCCTTTACCAGGTAATCCACATAGGTGAACTGGTCCGGCGCATCACCCTCCACCACGCACACATACTGGCGGTTCAGTTCATGCACCCGCACCTGTTCGGAAAGACGGGAAGCAGCCTTGCTGGTGCGGGCAAAAACCAGCAGCCCACCCACAGGACGGTCCATCCGGTGCACCAGGCCGATATAGGCTTCGCCGGGCTTATTGTAGGTTTCCTTCACATAGGCCTTGATCTGGTCCAGCAGGCTTTCGTCGCCGGTAGCGTCGGACTGGGTGAGCTGATTGGGCTTTTTTACGGCTACGATCACGTGATTATCTTCAAAAAGAATGGTGGGCTTTTCCATGTTCATTTCACCTCTTATTTATTCATCCAGCGGCCGGTGGCCCCGCAGGGCAGTACACCGCCGGAGCGGACAGGCAGGCACAGTTCCTGGGAATCAATCACGCCGCCAAAGCGGGAAGACACGCATTTTTCCAGGATGTTTTGCAATACAGCAGGCTGGAAGCCGGTGGTGTAGCTGTTGATGAAGAAGAACAAAGGATCATCCGACAGCACCTGGGCACAGGTTTCCACCAGGCCGTACAGTTCGTTTTCCAGTTTCCACACTTCGCCGGTGGGGCCGCGGCCGTAGCTAGGCGGGTCCATCACGATGCCGTCATACTTGTTGCCCCGGCGGATTTCCCGCTTCACAAAAGCCACGGCATCTTCAACAATAAAGCGGAAGCTGGCTTCGGGCAGGACGGACAGTTCCCTGTTTTCCTTGGCCCACTGCACCATGCCCTTGGCGGCATCCACATGGGTGACATGGGCGCCGGCTGCAGCGCAGGCCAGGGTGGCACCGCCGGTATAGGCAAACAGGTTCAGTACCTTGGCGCCGGGCCGTTTTTTGATCATGCCGGCCATGGCGTCCCAGTTGGCGGCCTGCTCCGGGAAAAGCCCGGTATGCTTGAAGCCGGTGGGGCGCACATAGAACTTCAGCCCCTCATAGGTGACCACCCATTTTTCCGGCAGCTTTTCACGGAAATCCCAGGCACCGCCGCCACGCTCCGAGCGGGTATAGTGGGCGTGGGCCTTTTGCCACTGGCGTTCGTTGGCGCAGGGCCAGATGACCTGCGGGTCCGGCCGGGAAAGGAGATAATCTCCCCACCGCTCCAGCTTTTCGCCGTTACCGGTATCCAACACTTCAAAATCCTTCCATCCGGATGCAATAAACATAAACAGCCTTCCTTTCAGCCGTAATACACCAATTTGTATTATAACATGACAAAAATGGGCTTTCAAGTAGTTGGAAAAGAGAAAGAAAAAATAATCCGCAAAAAGCAATAGCTTGGGCGATGGAAAAATGCGGCAAAGAAAAAAGAAAAACGATTTGGAAAGCAAGGGATGCGGCTGATACTGATGGTTAATGCTGACAAATGGCGATGCAAACGGCTGAAAATGGGAAATGTTACCGGCAAAAGTGCGGATAAAACAGACTTACTGATCCGTATTTCGGGTGTACAGCAAAGGCTGATACATGAAAACACCGAAGGAGGAGAAACACAATGAAACCGCAAAAGAAGATTGCTGCCATGATGTTGGCTGCTGCTTTGACAGCCGCACCCATGACCGGAGCCTGGGCCAGCGAATATGCCACCGTCAAGGGCGGCGGGCTGAACCTGCGGGAAACCGCATCCCTGGAAGCCAGAGTGCTGGGCCAGTATCCCACCGGCACCTGGATTGAAATCCTGGAGAAGGGTGATGAGTGGAGCAAAGTAAAGGTAAACGGTAAGAACGGCTTCATGATGAGCAAGTACCTTTCCGCCAATACAGCTGCCTCCACCATGTACGTGCGCACCAATACCGGCATTGGCCTGAACCTGCGCAAGGGCCCCTCCATGGACGCTGAGATCATCACGTCCTATCCCATTGGCACGGCTGTGAGCGTAATGAAGAAGGGAAGCGGCTGGTATCAGGTGCAGGTGGGGGAAAACACCGGCTACATGAGCAGCAAATTCCTTTCTGCTTCCAAGGCACCCAGCTATACCAAGCCTGTTGAAACGCCCTACACCGCCAAGCTGAAGAACATCAACGGCGGCAGCATTGTCAATTTCCGGCTCTATCCCGGCATGAAGACCAAGGTGCTGGATGAACTGAAGGTGGGTACGGAAGTGACTGTTCTGGAAGAAGGCGTGAACTGGAGCAAGGTACAGCTCTCCGATGGCCGTACCGGCTACGTGAGCACCTATTTCCTGGTGAAATAACAATTGAATATTGTATAGAGGAGGGAAACCTCCTCTTTTTCGTGCAGATATGATGGATTTTGCAAATTGATCCGACAGTTGAAGCCTTTTTGTTTCTCCATAATGAATGTGTAAAAGGGCAAGGAGGCTTTTGTATGCAGCAAGTGGACTATACCCATGAGCAAAGCACCAATCAAGCGGGCCATGTATCATGGATGGAGATATTGAAGGAAATCAGAATCAGGGAAATAGTAGCCTATGTGCCAGGCGCTGTTTGTGTGGTATTGATCACCCTTTCCCAGTGCTTCACATTGCCATCCTTATTTGCTGTCAGCGCAATGGTGGCTTTCACAGCGGAAGAAGGCCGCTGCCCCAAGGGTGCCAGGCTGGGCATGGGAATGAGCCTTTTGCTGCAGGCATTGTGGGGTATCAGGATGGAATGGCTGCAGGGAATTGTATTTTTCGCTATCCCCATGCTGATCCGCCGGCCTGTCAGGAAAATGCGGATCACCTATACCATTGCTTCTGTTTCGCTGTTTATATGTGCATTGCAGGGGGTATTTCAGGCAGACCTGATGGAGGGCATCCGTCGGATGGCAGGGGCATTGGTTGCGCTGGGGCTGACGCCTGCCATGCAGCGGTGTGCAAATATATACGGCCAAAGGAAGAAAGAGATTGCACAGGATGATCTGATGTGCATAGCGCTGTGCGGCATTGTGCTGCTTTGCGGCGGGGCAAGAATAGAAATAATCGGGGTGAATGTTGGTGCGGGTGCGGCTGCAGTGCTGGTGATAATGGCAGCATGGATGTGCGGCATTCAGGCAGGGGCTGTTGCCGGGATTATATCAGGCTTTGCCATGCTGGCTGCCGGCCAGCATGTACTGTATATGGTTGTAATGCCACTGGCCGGGCTGTTGTCCGGTTGTTTTTTGCGAAAGAACAGATTATTGAGCGCCTGCTCCTTTATGTTCAGCAGCATTTGCCTGATTTTCCTGACGCTCAACAGCCTGCCCCATGGGATCTGGTGGAATATGGCGGCAGGTGCGGTTGTGTTCGCTTTACTGCCAGAAAAGAAGCTGCGGCCCGTGATTGGGTACATCCGCAGGCTGCAATGGATGAAGCCAAAGGACAATGCGTATCTGAGGATGCGGATGCGGCGATGGATCCGGGCCATGAACGGCCTGATGGACGCCCTGCCCCAGGCGCGGATGCCGGTAAAGGATATTCAGCTGGACAGCGAAGCGGTAGCGGAAAAGCTGTGCGAACAATGTGATCTGCTGCCCATTTGCTGGCGGGATCAATATGAGAAGACGAAACGGTGTATGGAGACAGTGGTTGCAGAAGACGAAGTGAACCTGGATGTGATCAATCGTTCCTTTTCCCATTGCATCCGCATTGCCCATATTCCGCCTATTTTGGAAGGCATCATGGAAAAGCGCCGTCAGGAGGCACAGCGTGTGTGGATGGCCAATTATGAAAAGAATATCCTGGAAACCCACCTGACGGCCATTGGCCAGGCGGCGCAGCTGATCAGCATGGAGGGGATGCAGACAAGTGATGAAGAAGGGGAGTGGCTGCAAAGGGCAGAAGAGGCGCTGCAAAAAATGCACTTTTCGGGCAAAGTGGCTTTTGCCAAGTGCATTGACGGCCATATGCAGGTGTGCATACAATACGATATGGTGACGCTGCATCCCATGATGCTGGAAAAGCTGGCAAGGCAGCTGGGCGTGTTTCTTGGGGTGCGGCTGAAGGTGGCGGAGCAAAATGCTGTCAATGTTGTGCTGCAGGAGGAAGCGGAATACAAGCTGCGCATTGGCAAAGCAACAGCCTGTGCCATGCCGGCGGACGGGCAGCCCATGACGGAAAACGGGGATGCGGCCCTGATACGCTTTTTGCCCGGGGATCAGGTGCTGGTGGCTGTCAGCGATGGTATGGGTCATGGCGCAGAGGCAAAGGCTGAAAGCGGCAAAACACTGCAGATGCTCTTTGGCTGCCTGGAAACAGGCTATTCCAGGGATCAGGCCATGAAGGCTGTCAATGGGGCTATGCTGAGCGCAACCGGCGGTGAGATATTTGCCACAGTGGATATGTGCGTGATTGACTTATGGAGCGGCGAAACCTGGATGAACAAGCTGGGCGCATCCGGCAGTGTGATCATCCAGGGCCAGCATCTGCGATGGATTACAGGGGCGGCCTTGCCCCTTGGTATCATGGAGCATGTATTGCCGGCTGAAAAGCAACTGTATCTTTCCGAAGGGGACCGTGTGATTCTTCTGACCGACGGAATAGCGGATCAGTTTGGCAGGGAAGAAGAAATCCTGCACACAGTGCACCGCTATCTGGAGGAAGCGCCCCAGGAGATGGCGGACAGGCTGCTGGAGGAAGCATTGCTTCGGGCAGGAAGCATGCCGCCGGATGATATGACGGTATTGTGTGTGGAGCTTGTATCCGCTTGCCCGGAAAATAAAAAAAGAGCAGGACTTGCATAAAGCCCTGCTTCTTTTTACTTTTCTACCACGATCAGGGGAACCAGCATTTCCTGGGCTGTAAGGCCGGCATGGTGGCCGATTTGCAAAAAATTGGGCCGGTGGTTCATCAATGTCATATCATCCAGGGAGATGGCCACATAATCGCCCACAAACTGATGCACATCGCTGCGGCATTTGCCGGGGCCCAGGAATTGTTCAATGAAATCTTCATGGGGAAGCAGCATGAAATGGCTGCCGAAATGCTGCTGAAATACGCTTGGGAAGAGAGAAATGTATTCCTCCTTCACATGAAAGGACAGGGCACGCAGTTCCATGGTGGCGTCCCAGCGCAGCATTTTCATCAGGTCCGGGTAATCCTCCAGATAGCGGATATCTGCATCGATGAGGCCGTGGTCCGCCGTGAGGAGAAGCAGGGAATCTTCCGGTAATTGATGGGCAAGTTTTTCCACCCGGTCATTGATATCCACAAGCTGAGCGATGCTCTTTGAATGATGGCAGCCGTGGCGGTGCATGGTGCTGTCCGGCTCATGCCAATAGGTGTAGATAAAGCGGTTCTGATCATCCATGGCCAGGGCAAGCGTGTTTTCAAACAATTCCGGCAGCTTTTTGATGCGGATATGGCCAAAGGCGGAAACGGAGGTGGCACGGTATTGCCCTGCGTCATTGATGTGGGGATAGATAAAATCCCGGGGGATAAAGCGATCGCCCACATGATAATCGGCTGCCTGGGTGCCGTTATCGGCGTCCTGATTGGTGTACACATCCACGCTTTTGCCGATCTGCTCAAAACGCAGCGTCCAGCCCAGCCAGGCGTGCTCGCAGGGCATCTGGCCGCACTCGATGGCGGTGGTGGCACAGGTGGTGGTGGACGGAAATACGGCAGACAGGCGATGAGCCATGTGTTTGCGAAGGAAAGCATCCTCCGGCAAGGTTTTTTCAATCAAATCCACTCCCATGCCGTCAAAAAGCATGAGGATGATATTCCAGTATTTCTTCTTTTGTAAAAGCGCATCCACAAAGGGATGCGTTTTATGGAAGGGCAGCATACCGCAGGCGCTTGCAATGGAGTGAATCACATTGATGCTGCAGTTTTCATAATCAGGCAAGAGGATGGACATCAGCGTTCTCCTTTATAGAGAAATTCACCCGCAACGGCCAGCTGTTCGCAAATGAGCTGGATGATATGGCTGCCATCGGTGGGCTGGCCGGGGGCGGCCATGCCGGGGGTGCGCCAGCCGGAAATGAGCACATTGTTTACCGCGGCTTCCAGGCATGCAGCTTCCCGGTTCATGTGCAGGGAGGTGCGCAGCATATGGGCCACGGCAAATGCCACGCCAAAGGGCTGGGGCATACCGGCAGCGTCACAGGACAGCCGGGGGGCGAAAACACCGATTTCTTCCGTGGCGCCAAAGTCGTACTGCAGGCCGGGGAAGGGGAAAAGGCTGGTGGCGGCGCTTTCCAATATGCTGCCGGCATAGGGCGGGCACAGCATCACGCCCACATTCCAGGGGGCTTCAATGATACGTTTCACAGCCTCCGGCGCAGAAAGAGCCGTCCAGGAAAGGGCGGGATGGCGCTTGATGTTTTCCTTGATATTGGCCTCCCAGGCAAAGCGGTGATTGCCGGTGGGGGATACATGGCAGAAGGGGATTTCCTGATCGCTTGCCAGCTGAAGCGCCTGGCGGACAGCGGCAAAAACCGTATCCTGGTCCAGCGCCAGGGCGTGGCAAAGCTGCATACGGCGCTTGGGAAGGGTGGGGGATGACAGCGTATCCGGAATGCAGAAGGAACGGAAGCGGAGGGGAATACCCAGCGCCTGGTACAATTCCCGGCTGCCCTCACAATCAGCGTCGGCCAGGAAAACAGCGTTGCATTTTTTGCAGGCATCGGCTGTTTCCTGGGTGAGGGGGACGTCAAAAAGGCGAACGGAATCTTCGCCTATTTTTTCCCGGAGGGTATTCAGGCCATGGCCGAAAGCGGCCGAAATTTCCAGGAACAATTCTTCTGCATAGCTGCACAGCGTTTTCCCCTTGGAGGAGGCAGGCAGCAGCATGATTTTTGCTTGCATGAATAACCCGACCCTTATCTTGTGTTATTGCGTGATTGTTTTATTCCCAATCCAGGGGATAATCGGAAACGGCATAATCCAGCTTCCGGCCGTTCTTTTCCAGGGTGGTGAGGACGGTGCTAATGTTGGACTGCTCCACCAGGGGGGTGATGGCAAAGTCGTTATAATCCTTCCGGGAAGAAATGCGGCAGGGGATGATGCGGAAGGTATTGCTGATGATTTCGTCGTTCAGCACTTTGAAACGAGTCTGGAAAATGAAGGTGAACATATCGCTGGGCTTATTATTGCCGGCAAAGGAGCAATTGGCCAGGGAATAGACGATATATTTGCCCTTGTAGCATTCGATGGGGTTGATGCGGTGGCTGTGGTGCCCCAGTACCAGGTCCGCCCCGGAATCGATGGCAGCACGGCCCAGCATAATCTGGTTGGACTTGGGGGCATAATCCAGTTCATCCCCCCAGTGGAAGGAAACGATCACCAGGTCATACTGCTGACGGGCTTTTTTCACGTCCCCATCCACAATATCTTTCAGTTCTTCAGAGGTGAAGGGCTGGTTCAGTGTCTGGTAGGAGAGCATGGCAATTTTCAGCCCCTGCACTTCGTAGACACCGATGTTTTCTTTATTGCTCCACACAATCCCGGCGTCTTCCATGGTTTTGATGGTGGAGGCAATGCCGTCTTCGCCAAAGTCGCCTACATGGTTGTTTTCCATGGTGACGGCTTCCACGCTGTTATTGGTGAGCGCTTCCACGTAAGAAGTGGGGGCAAGGAAAAGGTAGCTGTTTTCCCGCTTGTTGGAGGGGATTTTGTATTCATCTGCCAGCACGCCTTCAAAATTGGCAATGGTGAGATGATCGTCTTCGAAAATATCCTTCACATTGCGGAAGATGAAATTAATATCGCCGCCCTGCTTTTTCAGTTCCTTTTCAAAAATGGAGGTGCCGTTATGCTGCACATTGCGGCCAATGGTCACGTCGCCAACGGCGGTGATGGTGACCATCACGCTGCCATCTGCTTCCAGCTGGGGCGGCAGGGTGGCGTCCGGTGCCAGGGTGGACACTGTGCCATCTTCATTGGTAACGGTTTCCTGTACCTGGGGGGCTGGCGTGGCTTCAATGAGGGCGTCGAAGGACAGTTCTTCCTCCTCGGCAACGGAAAGGCTGAAAGATAAGGCAGTCAGGCAGAAAAATAAAAGACAAAGAAACTTTTTCATTACGTCCTCCAAGAGAATTACAGGGATGCAAGGAAGGCTTTCATCCGGTCAAAGGCCTCCAGCATGCGGTTCATATCGGTGGCATAGCAGCAACGGATATGGCCTGCGCCGCTTTCGCCAAAGGCCGTGCCGGGAACACACACCACCTTATGCTGCTGCAGAAGGCGGGTGCAGAAATCTTCACTGGAAAGGCCGGTGTGCTTCACGGAGGGAAAGCAATAAAAGGCCCCCTTGGGTTCAAAACACTCAAGGCCCATCTTACGGAAGGCATCCAGCATCACCCTGCGGCGGCGGTTATAGCTTTCCCGCATGGTGTTTACATCCTCGAAGCCGTTTTCCCGGCCTCTTTTCAGGGCCTGCCTGCCGGCCACCTGGGCCTGCCGGGCAGCGCACATGATGGTGTACTGGTGAATTTTGTTCATCTGGGACAGAATTTCCCGGGGAGCGCAGGCATAGCCAAGGCGCCAGCCGGTCATGGCAAAGGCCTTGGAAAAGCCGTTGATTAGCACGGTGCGCTCCTTCATGCCGGGAAGGGCGGCAAAGGAAACACGCTCGCCTTCGTAGATCAGTTCGCCGTAAATTTCGTCGGAGATGACAAGCAGGTCATACTTTTGGGCAAAGCGGGCCACGGCCAAAAGATCCTCCCGGCTCATGACAGCGCCGGTGGGGTTATTGGGGTAGGGCAGAATCAGCGCCCGGGTATTGGGCGTAACGGCGGCTTCCAGCCCTTCTTCCGTCATGCGGAATTCATCCTGCACTTTGGTCACCACAGGAATGGCATGGGCGCCCACAAAGGCAACGCAGGGGGCATAGCTGACATAACCGGGGTCCGGCACCAGTACGTCATCGCCGGGCTGAATACAGGCACGAAGGGCCAGGTCAATGGCTTCACTGGCACCCACCGTTACCATGATTTCTTTTTCGGGGTCATAGGGAGCGTGAAAACGCTCCTGCAGGTAGCGTGCAATCTCTTCCAACAGGGTGGGCAGACCCTTATTGGGGGTATATTGGGTTTCGCCGTCCAGGATGGAATCCATGGCGGCGTTGCGGATATGGTAGGGGGTAACAAAGTCCGGCTCACCGACGCCCAGGGAAATGGCGCCCTGCATGGTGCCGGCAATGTCAAAAAAGCGGCGGATACCGCTGGGGGGAACGTTCTGTACGGCAGGGTTCACAAAAGAGCGGCTCATGGCATCACCGCCAGTCGGTTATCATTCTTTTCGCCGTCGAAAATAACGCCGTCCTGCTTGTAGCGCTTGAGCACAAAGCTGGTGGCGGTGCCGGTGACGGCTTCCAGGGTGCTGAGCTTTTCGCTGACAAAGGAGGCCAGTTCCTTCAGTGTGCGGGCTTCCACCAGCACCAGCAGGTCATAATTGCCGCTCATCAGGTATACGCTCTTCACTTCGTCAAAACGGTAAATGCGGCCGGCAATGGCATCAAAGCCCAGATCCCGCTGGGGGGTGACCTTGACTTCAATCATGCCTTCTACTCGTTCTCTGTCCGCCTTATCCCAGTTGATAATGGGGGCATAGTGAAGGATGATGCGGTCGTTTTCCATTTCTTCAATGGCCTTTGCCACCTGCTCCATAGGCACATTGCACATGACGGCAATGCGCTCCAGGGGAGTGCGGCAATCCTCGTTCAAAATTTCCAGAACCTGCATTTTCAATGCCTGCATGAAGAACCTCCGGTTAGAAAGAATCAGAACAGCTGATCGGCAAGGGAGACAAATTCGTCGATCATGCCGATATATACCTTCAGGGAAGTGCGCCAGAAGTCAATGCTGCGCACATCGATGCCCACGCTCATAGCCACATCTGCCACGTTCATGCTGCCGCAGGAGCGCAGAAGCTGATTGTACCGCGGCACAAAGGCCGGGCCTTCCTGCTTGTAAATGGCATAAACGCCGGTGCCGAACAGCTGGCCAAAGGCGTAGGGGAAATTGTAGAAATTGAAGCCTGCGCTGTAATAATGGGACTTGCAGGCCCACATATAGGGGTGACGGTATGTTTCATCCAGCCCGTCGCCGTAGGTTTCCCCCTGAGCCCAGAGCATGATTTCCTTCAGCTCGGAAACCGGCATGGTATGGTCCTTACGGCGTTCAATTACTTCGTATTCGAACAGATACCGGCTGAAGATATCCATGATGGTCTGGGTGGCTTCCATCAGGCTGCCCTCCAGCAGGGAAAGCCTCTCTTCCTTTGAAGCGTTTTCCATAACGGCATTGGCAAGCAGAGTTTCATTGAAAATGGAAGCGGTTTCCGCCAGGGGCATGGGGGCGTCCGTCATGGCGGAGGGCAGGCCCTGCATGCAGCGGTTATGCCAGGCGTGGCCCAGCTCGTGGGCCAGGGTGCTCACATCGGAGAAGGAGCCGGCAAAATTGGTCAGGATCCGGCTGATATCCATGTGGTGCACACCGGCACAGAATGCACCGCCGCTTTTGCCTTCCCGGGGGAAAACGTCAATCCAGCGGCTGTCAAAAGCATTTTTGATGAATTCACCCATTTCGGGGGAGAACTTGCTCATTTCAAGTACCAGTTTTTCCCGGGCCTCTTCGATGGAGAAGGTTTTCGGGGTAAAACCTGGTGGGGTGATGGGGGCGAAAAGATCATAGAAGGGGAGGCCGTCTTTATGGCCCAGCAGTTCACCTTTTTTCCGCAGGTATTTACGGAATGCGGGCAGGGCTTCCCGGATAGCGGAAAGCATGGCATCCAGGGTTTCCCGGTCCATATTGCTGTTGAAAAGGGTTTTCTCCAGAATGGAGGAAAAATGCTCGGCCTCCGCGAGGGTCTGCGCTTCGCCCTTGATGCTGTTGAGGCAAGCGGCCATGGGAATATCGATTTTTGTGTAGGCTTTCAGCTCCGCTTCATAGGCAGCCTTTCTGGTGGCGGCGTCAGGGTCATAGGCCAGGGCACGGGCAGCGGAGAGGGGGATGCTCTCGCCGTTTACGTCCACAGTCAGCGTGGCGTCAAGTTTATCCCGCAGCGTGGAAAATGCGTCGCTGCCGGTGAGGGACATTTTCAGAATCCACTCTTCCGTGCCTTCATCCATCAGGTGGGATGCGGCTTTTTTATCCCGAAGAAGGGCAAAGGAAACCTTCTGCAGTGCGTCGCTTTCGTCGATTAAAGCCTGCAGGTTTTCAATCTTGCCAAGATAGCGCACATAGGCGGAATTGAGCAGGGAAATCTGCACAGAAAAGCGCATCAATTGATCCATCAGCATCTGTGCGCTTTCGTTGCCTGCGTCGGTGGACAGGGAAAGGCTGGCGAAATTGAACAGCTTGCCGGACAGGCAGCTGATTTTTTCAAAGGCATCGGTGATGTTTTCAAGGGCAGCCTTTTCGTCGCCCTGCAGCATCCCTTTTGCGTCTTCCACCAGCGTTTTCAGTGCGTCAAAATCCCGGGTGATCTGTTCGTCATCAAAACCCCGGTACAGTACAGAAAGATCCCATGTCCAATCCATAGCGGTTATTCCTCCAAAGAAAAGCTTTTTACTTGATCCGGTTCTGGGCCACGGCGGCAAGGCAGGTGGCTTTGCTTTCTTCCAGATGGCGGTGCATCAGGTCTTTCAGGCTTTCCAGATCACGCTGTTCCAGGAGGGCGACCATTTCATGGTGTTCCTGATGGGCGTTGGAACGGCGCACAATGCTGGCAATGGAAACAGCGGCGAAGCGGATGATATATTCTTCCTGGCTTTCAATCACGCTGAGAATGCGGCGCTTGTCGGAAAGATGTTCAATGGTGGAATGGAAAGAACGGTTCAGGTGGGCCAGGGCTTCCGCATCGGCCTTTTCCTGAGCCACATCCATTTCTGCCAGAATGGACTTGAGCGATTCAATGGCTTCCGCAGTCACGTTTTCCACGATGGAAGGAAGGATC
The DNA here is from genome assembly GCA_017397895.1 of Clostridia bacterium. Classification (GTDB taxonomy): domain Bacteria; phylum Bacillota; class Clostridia; order Christensenellales; family Aristaeellaceae; genus RUG563. The sequence goes on along the minus strand of JAFQHP010000032.1, from coordinate 161,291 downwards.
AGCATCATCATGGCGTTGCGGATGGTGAAGATTTCATCGATATCGTGGATGGTGAAAGCGCGCACCACCACACCGCGGTGCAGCACATATTCCACCAGGCCGTCCCGCTCCAGCTTGCGCAATGCTTCACGCAGAGGGGTGCGGCTGATGTGCAGCTTTTCGGCATAAGCAGTTTCCACAATGCGGCTGCCGGCGGGAATATCGCCGGAGATAATGGCATGCTTCAATTGCTCGTAGGCGATGTCCCGGATGGGACGGCTTTCGTTGGAGTCATAAGGCATATAAGTCATCAGTAATTTCCCCCTCATCATCAGCATGACAGAAGATAAATGTATACAGATAAATAATACATTTTTATAGGAAATATGTCAAGGTGAACGGAAAAATTTGCAAAGAAAGGGCGGGCATGGTAAAATAAAACAAAATAAGGGGGAAAGCGCATGACTTTTCGTGAAAAATACTGGAAAATATACCTTCGTGTGGAAGGGTATATTTCTGCGCTTTTATATCCCCATGCGGCCATGTGTCCAATCTGCGGTGAAATGCGGCTGGTGGATGAAAAATATGCGCTTTGCGAAGACTGCATGAAGCGGTTAGATGCGCTGCATGTGCCTCACGGAGCCTGTGACAGATGTCTGTCACCCGTGCGAAGGGGACAGGGGTGCAATATGTGCCGTTCCGGCCGTATGAAAAGCATCGACAGGTGCTATGCGCCCTTCAATTACCGGGCTGAAGTGAGAAAGTTGGTGCATGAATTCAAGTTTGAAGCGGTGGGAAGCTTCATGCCTTATCTTTCCCTGATGATGACAGAAGCGTTGGTTGACCGGGATTATGATTATCTGGTGCCGGTACCGCTGAACGAAAAGCGGCTTCTGGACCGGGGTGTGAACCAGGCCAGGCTGCTGGCAGACGGCCTGAGCGAGAAAACAGGGATTCCTGTTATGGAGGCGCTGGACAGGAAGGGCTATCAGAAGCCCCAGAGCGCCACGCCCATGGAAAAGAGAGCGGAGAATGTGAAGGGCATTTTTCATGCCAACCAGGATCTTAATGGCCTTCGCATCCTGCTGATTGATGATGTGCGCACCACCGGCAGTACAGCGCAGGCCTGTGCAGAAGAATTGAAGCAGGCAGGGGCGGCGAAAGTGGGCCTTTGCACACTGGCTGTGGTATACCGGGATCCCAAGAAGTTCCGACAGAAAAAACGGCGGAAAAAGTTCATGGGACATTCAAACTATATTCATAAAACAAATATAAAATGAGATCGTAAACCAATCAGGTTTACGATCTCTCTCTCTTCTTGATGCGGGCCTGCGGCAAATGCGCTGCAGGCCTTGCGTTTTTGTTCAGAAAAGGGGTGCTTCGGGCGGCAATGCGGGCAGCGTGAAGGAAAAGGACGGAATGATATCCAGGTATTTCTTGTCGCCGATGCCCTTTACATTCTTGATGTCCTCCGGGAAATGAAACACGCCGCCGCTGTTCAGATAATCCAGATAATTCTGGGCAGTGGCCGGGCCGATACCGGGCAGCGTGTCCAGCTGCTCGAGCGTGACTAAATGGGGATCAAATTCCCCCACAGGCGGTGCAGGGGTGGATGCGGCTGCGGGCGGGCAGGCTGTAATATAAATTGTGATAACCGGTTTGATTTCAGACAGGGATACCCCGGCCATGACGGCAATAAAAACACAGCAGGTGACGGCAATGAGGATGAGAAGCACTTTGGCTGTTTTCATTGCGGTCACCTGCTTATAATTTGATGGATAAAGGAAAATCAGTTTTCCAGTGAGGAATAGGGCGTCCAATTCTTCTGAGGGGTCAGGTCCAGTTCAGAGGGATAGACGTTCTTCTTTTTCAGCACAAAGCCCATATCCACGTTCAGATTCCGGCCCATGGAAGGCACAATCACGTCTTCCACCACCACCGTGGTTTCGCTGCTTTCGGGCAGGATGCTGGCCACCAGGGGGAATTCTGTCTGCTGAACGGTGGGCTTTACTTCCTTAGGCATGGTGACATGCATTTCATACACGCCGGGATACAGGCCCTTCATGGAGTAGCGGCCGTAAATATCCGTCTGAGTGGAAGCGATCAGCTCGCCGTACTGATACAGTTCAATCTTCACGCCGGGCAGCAGCGGCTCGCCGATATCCTGCATGCCGTTTTTGTTTTCGTCAATCCAGGCGGTATCGCCGATGGCGCCCATGCCGCCGATACCGATATCTGCATCATCCATCACCTGGCCCATGGTCAGGGTGATCTGCCCGTAGAGGAGGGAACCGTCATTGCGGCTGATGATGTAGCTGTTTCTGTCTGCAGCGTCCTGGGAACGAGCAAAGAGATAGCAATCGGGAAGCTGGGCTTGCAGCTGATAATCCCCGGCCAGCAGATTTTCAAAGGTGAACGCGCCGTTTTCATCAGTCACAGCTTCGGAAGCGGCGGCACCGTCCTGCATAAGGGTGATATTGACGCCGCTGATGCCGTTTTCACTGCCGTCCAGACACCACACGCTGCCTTCAATCACAGCATACTGCAAAAGGGGAAGCTGAAGGGATGCCGAATCCATGGTGCAAAGGCCATCATCCGTGCCCTGAAGCACTTCTCTTTCATGCAGGGGGATGCGCAGGGTATAGGTGGCAGGGATGATCTGATCAAAGTGTGCAATGCCGTTTTCGTCGGTGGTATAGGTGCCAATCAGGGTGTCCCGCAGATACATTTCCACCGTGCGTCCGGAAGCGGCGGGTTCGTTTTCGTCCCGGGTGCCGTTATTGTTTTCGTCGTAGAAAAGCTGGGCCTGCCAGTCCACCGGCAGGGAAGCGATGATATTGCAGTTTTCCTCTGCAGCGCCCATGGAGAAGGTGACCTGGGCAGAAGCGATGCTTTGGTTCAGATAGGGGAAGACAGATTTTTCGCTGTCTGCAAACACATAGCCGTTATCCAGCGAAACGTCCATCAGGTGGGCATTGGGCATAAGCTTTTCAAAGGAGAAGAAGCCGTTTTCATCCGTTTTGGCGGTGATGGTTTCACCGGAAACGGTATCCGTCATGGTGATCGTGGCCGAAACGCCGCTTTCGGTGGTGTAGTCCGCTACAGTACCGCAAAGGCTGGCTGCCCACACGCCGCCCACGGGCGCTGCGTGCACTTCGGAGCCGTTGGAAACGGAGAATACACTGCCGGTGTGGATAAGCTCCTTGGTAGCAGGCTGGGTGAAAACGCCGTTTTCAGGCAGGGTATACTGCAGCATATAACTGCCGGGCAGAATGCCCTTGATGCAGAAATAGCCGTTTTCATCGGTGAGGCTGTAGGCATAATCCTGATAGGGGGTGCCGTCTTCCTTCAGCAGGGTGACGGTGACGTTTTCCATGCCGCCGTTTTGCGCGGAAAGTTCCCCATAGCCGGGGTTCAGCAGCACATAGCCGTCGGCAATGCCGGCTTTGAAGAAGGCGGCATTGACATTTTCTTTGCTTTCACCGGCGGAAAGGGCGAAGGGCCTGGTGGCGCCAAAGAGCGGCTCCTGGGTGTAGATGGCGTTGAAGGCAGGAATTTTGTCCGCCATGTAGGGGGTGGCGATATAGCGGTCATCCAGCAGGAAATGAAGGGTGTATTCGCCGGGGGTCAGGCCGGAAAGGAGGTATCTGCCGTCTTCGCCGGTGACGGTTTCTTTGACGATGCTGCCGTCCGCGTCAATGGCCTGCACGGTAAAGCCGGCAAGGGGAGCGTTGGCATCATTCACCACGCCGGTATTGGAGGGATCTTCGGTGATGGCGCCGCTGAAGGAAACGCTTTCGATGGCGGCGGCGTTCAAGGAAAGGGTGCCTTCCAGAGGGATATCCAGGGCAAACTGGCCCTGCATAAGTCCGTTTTCAAAGGGAAAAATGCCGCTTTCCTTGGCGGCTACATAGCCTTCGGGCAGCTGGAAGGAAACCGTTGCTTCGCCGCCACGCACAATGGGGAAGCACAGTATGCCTTCATCGCCGGAAACGGCAGCAGAGACGATTTTGCCGTTCTGCAGGATTTCGGCCTTCACGCCCTGAAGGGAAGCGTTTTCGTTTCCTGCATCAGATACCAGAATTTCAACGCTGGTAGCCTTTGCCGCGCCAACGGGGGAAACGGAGGTGGTTTTTTCCACTTCCACCGTTACGGGAACGGAGGCGGAAGAGGCGATATCCTGCAAAATGGAAGAAGTGCTGTCGGAGAAAATATAGCCCTCCGGCAGGGTGTAGGTGAGTTGATATGCGGCAGGCTGCAAGCCGGTGAGGATAAAGCTGCCGTCAATTTCCAGTTCGGCGGTGCGGGTGATATTCATTTCCTGGGAGGAAAGGGTTACCTGAATGCCGGGGCAGCCCATTTCAGTTTCTTCGTCCAGGATGCGGTCGCCGTTTTTGTCCGTCCATACGGAGCCGGTGAGCGAACCGGTTTTCACCATACCGATGCCCATGGCAGCGCCGCCCTTGTTGGGCACTTCAAAGGCAGGGGAATAGCAGATGTTATCCAGGCTGGGCTGCATGAAATTATAGAACAGGTTCATCTTGGTGCCCATGGGGCCGGAAACGTAATTTTCGGGCAGGGTGGCCTTGACATAATAAGTGCCGGGGGAGATGGCAGAAATGCTTGTTTCGCCCTTCTTGTCGGTAACGGCATCGGCGATGAGATAGGATTCGCCCTCATATTCGTAATACAGTTCCACCTTCACATAGCGCACAAGGGCTTCGGAATCCCGGCGGCCGCCGTTTGCATTTTCGTCTTCGAAGGCGATAATGGATACATAGGAATTGCCGGTGACAACACCGGTGTTCATTTCAGCCGTTTCACCGCCGGCGATGGTAAAGGGCAGGGTGCGGCTTGATTCGCCCTTGGCAGGCAGGGCGGCGCTGCCCTTTCCGTGGAGGGTAAAGCGGTAATCCTTGGGCAGTTCAAAGCGCAGCTGATATTCGCCCTGGGCAGAAACGGCAAAGGCGTACAGGCCGTCCTTGCCGGTGGTAGCGGAAATAAGATCCTCGGTTTCGCCGTTGGGATATACGGAGCAGAGGGTCACCTTCACGTTCTGCATAGCACGCTCGCCATCGTCATAAACGCCGTTTGCATCCTTATCCACAAATACAATGCCGCTTACCTGGCCGCCTTCTGCCTGCACAGAAAAAGCGGTGCAGCAAAAAAGCATGACTGCAACGGTAAAAAGCATGAAATAACGCATGCACCTATTGAACATCGGCAGAACCTCCGAAAGCAAATTAATATCCTCATTATGATAAAACAAAGCGCCCTGCTTGTCAATGAAAACAGGGCGCAGAAATTGTAAATTATAGCAAAACAAGGGCCAAATCAGGCGGAGACGGTCTGCTGGGATTTTTGCTTCCTACTGCGGCGGATGGGGCCGTTTTCGTCATATTCCAGGCCTTCTTCAAACACAACCTTTTCCGGTGCAGCTTCCAGCAGCTCAGGGTTGTTCATCAGCTGATTGAACCGGGCCACCATCTTGGCGTACACAGCGCCGGCGCAGATGCGTTCATCCGCCACAATGCCAAAGGGAAGCATACGTTTGCGAACGGGCTTTCCGTCCGGGCCGGGCTGCACGGAGCGTTCCACCGCACCGATGGAAATGAACAGGGAGGTGGTGCCGAAATTGTAAATGTGGTGCTTCACGGCGGGCATGCCGATAGAAGCCATGTTGGTGAGGAACATGGAGGTATGGAAGGGCAGTGCATCCATCAGGAATTTGGGAAGCAGGCCATACCGGTCCAGGAATTTGGCAATGGATACGATGGTGTTGGCCAGGATGGGGTTGAGCAGCAGGCGGGTCAGTTTCAATGTCAGGTTATCCGCTTCTTCCCGGCGGTTTTCATTGATCAGCTTCTTCACCTTTTCCGATACGTCAAAGATGGTATCATAGGGGCTGAAATGGCACTTGACGGTGTTTTCTTCAATTTCACCGGGCACGGCCGTGTCTTTGAGCAGGGCGAAGGACACCGTCAGCTCCGTGCGGGCATAGATGCGCTTATTGGCAATGAAGCGGTTCACTTCGGGCAGATCCGCAATCACACGGACGAATGCGGCAATGACCAGCTCCGTAAAGGTGATCTTGTGGCCTTCAGCGCCCTTTTCGGTGATATAGCGGGCCAGTTTTTCATAATCCGCTTTCAGATCCAGCATCACCTGGGCGTCGCAGCGCATGGGCATCAGGTAGGGCGTGATGGCGATCATGGGGTCGATATTCTTCAGCACACGGCCGTCTTTTCTTCTTCCAAACATAATGAGTTTCCCCCTCAAAAGTATATACATGCAAATTATAGCTTTTTTTGCCGAAAACGTCAATGCCGGAAAAGAGAAGGGAATAATTGACAGCGCAGGAAAGAATGCGGATAAAGTACAATGGACGATATTGTGAAAAAGCGGAAAATGCATTATAATGTCAAGCGATGTTTTTCTTTAAAGAAAGGAACAAAACCATGTTTTTGCTGAAAGAGAAAACGTTTCTCAATGATCAGGTGTTCCGGGCGGTGATCGAAGCGCCGCTGATTGCCAAAAAGGCGCAGCCTGGCCAGTTTGTAATTGTACGCGTGTGCGAAGATGGGGAGCGTATACCGCTGACCATCTCTGATTTTGATAGAGAAAACGGCACCATCTGCCTGGTTGTACAGGCTGTCGGCGCCACCACGATGCTGTTTTCCCAGATGAAAGCAGGGGAGTATCTGCCCAGTGTAGTGGGTCCTTTGGGGAAGGAAACGGAGCTGGAGGGTGTAAAAAAGGCTGCCGTCATCGGCGGCGGCGTGGGCTGTGCCATTGCATATCCTGTGGCCAGGAAGCTGCATGAAATGGGCGCACAGGTGGATACCATTGTGGGCTTCCGCAGCAGCGGCCTGGTGATCATGCAGGAAGAATTTGAACAGGTATCTGACCGCTTCACCCTGATGACGGACGACGGCACCGCCGGGGAAAAGGGGCTTGTGACGGACGCACTGAAAAGGAACATTGAAGCGGGTGCGGATTATGACCTGGTGATTGCCATCGGCCCGCTGGTGATGATGAAGTTTGTTTCCATGCTGACGAAAAACTATGGCATCAAAACCATGGTAAGCATGAACCCGGTGATGATCGACGGCACCGGCATGTGCGGCGGCTGCCGCATTACGGTGGGCGGCGAAACCAGATTTGCCTGTGTGGACGGCCCGGACTTTGACGGCCACCTGGTGGATTTTGACGAAGCCATGGCCAGGGCTGCCATGTACCGGGATTTTGAACGCCATTCCTACGAAAATACCTGTAACCTGCTGAAGAAAGGGGAATGAGCCAGATGCCCAATATGCGAATGGAAAAAGCGCCCATGCCCATGCAGGAGGCCAAAGAAAGAAGCGGAAATTTTCAGGAAGTGGCCCTGGGTTATTCCGTGGAAGTGGCCAGGGACGAAGCGGCCCGCTGCCTGAACTGCAAACACAAGCCCTGTGTATCCGGATGCCCTGTGCAGATTGATATTCCCGCCTTTTTGAAGGAAGTGGCATCTGGCAACGAAAAGGGTGCCTATGCCGTTCTTTCCAAGTCCAGCGCATTGCCTGCTGTGTGCGGACGTGTGTGCCCCCAGGAAAACCAATGCGAGGCAAAGTGCGTCCGGGGCATCAAGGGAGAAGCTGTGGCCATCGGTAGGGTGGAGAGGTATGTGGCAGATTGGCATATGCAAAACGGCGAGCCCCTGGAAAAGCCCCTTTCCAACGGCATCAAAATGGCCGTGATTGGCGCCGGCCCCTCCGGGCTTACCTGCGCCGGCGACCTGGCCAGGCTTGGCTATGACGTAACAGTATTTGAAGCTTTGCACATTGCCGGGGGTGTGCTGGTATACGGCATTCCGGAATTCCGTTTGCCCAAGTCCATTGTGCAAAAGGAAATTGATACGCTGAAACAATTGGGGGTTACCATCAACACCGATATGGTGATCGGTAAGGTGCTGACCATTGACGAACTGTTTGAGCAGGGATTCAAAAGCATCTTCATCGGCACCGGCGCCGGCCTGCCCCGGTTTATGGGCATTCCCGGCGAAAGCCTGAAGGGCGTTTATTCTGCCAATGAATTTCTGACCCGGGTGAACCTGATGAAGGCATACAAAAGCAACAGCCATACCCCCATCAAAATGAGCAAAAAGGTGGCGGTGGTGGGCGGCGGCAATGTGGCCATGGATGCGGCCCGGTGCGCCCTGCGTTTGGGTGCGGAGGAAGTGAGCATCATTTATCGCCGCTCCATGGCGGAAATGCCGGCTAGGAAAGAAGAAGTGGAGCATGCAGAGGAGGAAGGCATCCTGTTCCGGGTGCTGACTAACCCCACCGCCATTTTTGGGGATGAACAGGGGAATGTATGCGGCATCCGCTGCGTAAAGATGACACTGGGAGAAGCGGATGCATCCGGCAGGCGGCGGCCGTTGGTGGAAGAGGGCAGCGATTTTACGGTGGAATGTGATTGCGTGGTGATGGCCATCGGCACGTCGCCCAACCCGCTTATCCGCCAGACAACAGCGGGCCTGGACACCAACAGACACGGCTGCATCATCACAAAGAACGAAGCCGGGCTTACCACAAGGAACCATGTTTACGCCGGCGGCGATGCCGTTACCGGAGCGGCCACCGTCATCCTGGCCATGGGAGCAGGAAAAGCGGCTGCCAAGGCCATGCACGAAGAAATGCAGGCCTGATCCACAAAAAAGTTGCGTAAAATGGTGAAAAAAACTTGTTATTTTCACAAATACTTGGTATAATGTGAAAAAGAATAAACACAAAGGAGCGTTTTAAAATGGGCAAGTTTGTTATTCGTGAAAAGAACGATAAGTTCAGCTTCCGTCTCAAGGCCGGAAACGGCGAAGTGATCGCTACCTCCCAGATGTACAAAAGCCTGAATACCTGCAAGGCCGGTATTGCTTCCGTGGCTGCCAATGCCCCCCTTGCCAACCTGGAAAACCAGACCGAAGAAGGTTATGCCGTGCAGAAGCATCCCAAGTTCGAAGTGTATGTGGACAATGCGGGTGAATACCGCTTCCGTCTGAAGGCCAAGAACGGCCAGAACATTGCCGCTTCCGAAGGCTATGCCTCTGAAAAGAGCTGCCTGAACGGCATTGAATCCGTCCGCAAGAACGTTGTGGACGCCAAAGTAGAAATGGAGGAAGAATAATCATGGCTGACTTCAACATTCAGGAACTCATCGATCAGGTAGTGGAAAAGCTGACCGGCAACAAGAACACCGTGGCTCAGTTCAAGAAGGATCCCATGGGCACTGTGAAGAAGATCCTGGGCAATATCGACCTGGACAACGACGTGCTGGAAAAGATCGTGGAAGCCGTTAAGGGCAAGATCAACCTGGACGAACTGACCAAGAATGCCGGCGGTATCCTGGGCAAGCTGAAGGGCCTGTTCGGCAAGTAATAACTGTAATAAAAAGCGGTTCTTGTTGAACCGCTTTTTTTTGTTTGGTCAGATATGGCAGGCGAAGGCCACCCAGTCGCCCTGATAGCACACTTCGTCAATGATGTAGCCGGCTTTCAGCAGCGCTTTATGTACATCCTCTTCTGCTTCCTTAATAATCCCGGAGCAGACAAAGATGCCGTTTTCGGCAAGATGCTTTTTCAGGGGTGCCGCCAGCATGCAGATGACCGGAGCCAGGATATTGGCCACCGCAAAATCGAAAGAACGGCTCAGGCCCTGGAGCAGGTCCCCCTGCTGCACGTCAATTTTGCCCTCCAGGCCGTTATGCGCTACGTTTTCCCGGGCCACCCGCACGGCGTCGGGGTCGATGTCCACGGCATAAATATCTTCGGCACCAAGGCGGGCCGCAGCAATGGCCAGAATGCCGCTGCCGGTGCCCACATCCAGGAGGGAACCGGCCTTGTAATATTTTTCAATCAGGGAAACACACATGGCCGTGGTTTCGTGGGTGCCGGTGCCAAAGGCCATGCCGGGGTCAATTTCGATGAGCAGGTCATCAGGCTGCAGGTCGAAATCCTCCCAGGTTGGTTTTACCACCATGTGCTGTCCAATGCGGAAGGGCTTGTAATACTGTTTCCAGTTTTCGGACCAGTCTTCCTCCTTCACCCCCTGCAGGGAAAGGGTGAGGGCACCCAGGGGCGGTGTGTGGCTCTTCATGGCGGAAAGCTCTTCCCGAAGGACGGGAAGGGCTGTTTTCAATGTATCTTCGTCAAACCAGGCTTTTACCTGCACGTCCTCGGGCATGGCGTCGATGACGGATTGGTCCATCAGTTCCCAGTTGGCAGTGGGCTTGGAAGGATCGGGCAGGTCCGCCCGGTCCAGAATCTGGGTGCCGGCGGCGCCCAGCAGCATCAGGAGATCGGAAATCAGTTCCGCCCCTGCGGAAACGGTGGAAATGGTAACTTCGGTATATTCCATTGTTTTAACCCTCCGTATTGATCAGCGCCATGACATAGGCGCTGTGATATTTGCCTTCCCTGAACACTTCGTCCTTCAGCTGGCCTTCCATCTGAAAGCCGCATTTTTCGTAGCAGCGGATGGCGGCGGTATTGAAATCGAACACCACGGCCTTCAGCTTGTGCAGGTTCATTTCGTTGAAGGCGAATTTGCATAGCGTTGCGACGGCATCGGTGCCATAGCCCTGGCCGATGGCGTCTTTATCCAGCATAATGCCCATCTCGGCACGGCGGTTTTTCCAGTTCACCTGCATCAGGCCGCACTGGCCGATGAAACGGCCGTTATCCAGCCGTTCTACGGCGAACTGATAATCACCGGCGGAATAGCTGGTCTGGTTGCTCATGAAGCGGGCCTGGTCCTCCACAGTGGTGGGGTAGAGAATGCCGGCGGAAGCAGTGCGCATCACATCATAATCGTTGTTGATGGACAGGGTGTACATCAGATCGCTGTTATCAAAGGCACGCAGCCGGACAAGCTTTCCCTGATACATGAAAAGGAGCCTCCTTTCGATTCATCTACCATCATAATGCCACAAAAGGGGAAAGTCAATCATGAAATATGAACTTTATTTCACCACCGCTTTTCCCATGGCATAAGATGCATTATGGAAAAGGAGGGGCCAAAATGCGTTTGTGTATATATGGAACGGACAAAAGAAGTGAATGCCTGCGGCAGATAGCATCGGAAAGGGGCTATCTGTTGACGGATATCCGCCCGGATGCGGTGGTGCTGCCCCTGCCAAGGGCAAAGTTGAGCGATGTGAAGCGTATGTTTCCCAAGGGGCAAATTTTCATCTGCGGTACGGCGGACGATGCATTTACGAAGGAAGCAAGGCAGAATCATTGGTTACTTCATCCTGTACTGGCGGACGAAACGTTTCAGCAGGCAAATGCGCAATTGACGGCGGAGGCTGCGTTGTATAAAGCAATGGCAAGAGAAAAGGGTGCGCTTTGCAAAAAGAAATGCATGGTCATCGGCTATGGCCGGATTGGCAGGGCGCTGGTTAGTATGCTGAGGGGACTGGGCTGCAAGACACGGGTGGCGGCAAGAAGGGCTGAAACGAGAAGGGAAGCCGGTGAAGGCAGCATTGCCATGAATGAAATAGAAAATGCAATCGGGCAGATGGACTGGATTTTCAACACCGTGCCAAGTCCTGTGATCTTAACGGATGCGCTGAAAAATATGAAGGAAGGGGCAACGGTGATGGAGCTGGCCAGCCCGCCCTACGGCCTGGATATGGCAGAGGCGGAAAGGCTTGGGGTACAAGTACAACTGGAAGGGGGATTGCCGGGGCGGTATTGCCCGAGGGATGCGGCTGAAGCCTGGATGGAGTATATTGAAAGGAGTGTTGGCAAATGAGCAAAACCAGGGTTGGGTTTGCATTGACGGGCTCTTATTGTACATTTCAGCGTGTGTTCCATGCCATGGAGCAATTGATGGAAGAAGGCTATGCCATCACGCCCATTGTATCCTTTGCAGTGCGGGATAATGATACCCGCTTCTTTCCGGCAAAAGCGGTAAAAGAAACCCTGATGCGCATCACCGGCCAGGAGGTACTGGATACTTTGCAGGCGGTGGAGCCCATTGGCCCCAGGAAATTGCTGGACGCTTATGTCATTGCCCCCATGACCGGAGCCTCTCTTGGCAAAATGGCCCATGGCATTTTTGATACCCCAGCTCTACTGGGAGCAAAATCCCACTTGCGAAACGGAAGGCCTGTATTGATTGCACCTTCCACCAATGACGGCCTTGGGGCATCCGCAGAAAATATCGGGAAGATTTTGGGCATGAGAAACGTTTATTTTGTACCGTACGGACAGGACGACCCAGTGGGAAAGCCCCGCTCATTGGTTGCGGATTTTGACAAATTGCCTGCGGCGCTTTCTGCGGCGCTGGCAGGGGCCCAGCTGCAGCCCATGCTGTACGGCAACTTGAAAAAAACATGAAAATAAGGTATACTGTATTATGTGGAGGAATAGCCAATGAAAAAACTGTCTTTCTTTTGCGCAGCGTTTCTTTGCCTGCTGGTTGCGTTTGCCGGTTTTGCAATGGAGAATGCAGGGCCTGCCCTGATGTCCCTTGGCTTGCCGGAGGATGAAGGGGCAGAAAGCTATGTGGTGTATCCCGTGCTGGTGAACGGCGGCGAATATACCGATCAGGTCAATGCGGCCATTCAGGAAAATGCGCAGATCGGCGCTTATCAGAATGTGCTGGCCTTTGGCGGGGGCAGCACCGGCATCCGGGTTGACTGGGAAGGGGAAATGGGGCAGGAGGTATTGTCCCTTGTGATCAGCGCCGACGGCAAAATGCCGGTGGGCCGGCCTTCCCAGGTGTATTATCCCATGAATTACGACCTGCGCACCGGTGAAGAAATTGTGTTTGAAAGCCTGTTTGAGGATGCAGACGGCGCCATGGCCTACATGGAAGAAAAGCTGCTGAACGAAGAAGAAAAGCTGTCCACTCACCTGGAAAACAGAAATCTGTTTCCCGTGCCCTATGAACGCTTTACCCTGGACAATAGCGGCGGAATAACAATCTATTACCTGAAAGAAGAGCTTTCCTTCCTCAGCGGGTTTTCCGGCTCTGTTTATTTCCGGTACAGCGAGCTGGAACCCTATTTTGATCTGACAGAGGACAGCATCGTCCGTCGGATGAAGGAAGAAGATACCAAAGTCGGTTATCTGCAGGGCCTTGGAAGCAGAAATTGCATCGGGCTTTCCCTGGAAGAGGCGCTAAACACCTATCGTTCCACGGTGGATTCCGAATATTATCCCGGCGGTGCCTGCTATGAAGTGGAAGATGCCAGGCTGTACGGCACGCTGCTGTTGACGGACGAAAGCGAAGAAAGGGTGCTGGGCGTTCTGTGCGGCAGCCTGGATGACAACGGGATCGTCACCGGCAAAACCACCCTGGAGGAAGCAAAGGCATTGCTGGGGGACGGCGGCATTTCCATTCCCATGGATGGGGATACGGCGATGCAGTACCGGGTTTGTAAGGGGGAAAGCGTCACCTGGCAGACCACCGTCATCGTAAATGGAACGGAAGAAGATGCCGAATATACCCTCTACGCAGATGAAGATAACATTGTGCAATATATCCGAATGATGATCAGAAAATAAAGGGGAAAAAGAATGAGCACAGCCAAAGGAAAGGCGAAAAAGCAACAGGTGACTGAATATGTGACCACCGGAAAAAACGCTGCCGTAACAGTAACCTGCGGCATCGTTTTTCTGGCGCTTGGCATTTGCTGGCTGCTGGCCATGCTGTCGGCAGGGGAAGGATATATCGCAAAGGAACTGGCCCGGAGCCTGAATGGCTTGTGCGGGCCTGTTTGCGTACTGTTCCCGGTGCTGATCGGATGGTGCGGTGTGACGATGCTGGTATCTGCCAGGCATCGGGTGAACGGGCGTGCCTGTGTGATCGGGCTTGTGTTGTATTTGCTGTGTCTGGCTGCCTATACGCTGACGGCCCGTTACAGCCCTTCCCATTCCTATCTGGATTTTTTGTCCGAACAGCAGATGCTGTCCGGCTATGGTGCTTTTTTGCAGCGGGCCTATATGGATGGCGCCAAAGGGGCCGGCGGTTTACTTGGCATGCTGCTTGCCTATCCCATCTGGCAGCTGATGGGTTCCTTCCTTGGCATGGTGTTCATTGTGGCGGTGTTCATCGCCCTGATTTTCCTGATGCTGCGCAAAAGCCCGATCGAACTGATTCAAAAAATGAGCGAGGGCAGCGACCAGCGCCAGGCTGCCCGTGCCCAGCGCCGGGCTGAAAAGGAAGCGGCCAGGGCGGAAGAAGAAGCCCGCCTGGCGGCAGAGGCGGCCAATCGTGTCCAGGCACCGGTGGTGCAGCATATTCCCATGGAATACACCCAGCAGCCCCGCCAGGTGGTCAGTCAGTCCGGCAATTATGAATATCCGGACGAAAACGCCCCTGCCTATACCCAGCAGCCTGTACGGCAGACGGTATCTGACGTGGATGGATTTTACCCGGTTTCCAGCGAGCTGTATGACGAGCGTTTCCCCCTGCACACCCGGCAGGAGCATGCGGCCTATCAGCAGCAAATGCAGCAGGCCCAGCAGCCTGCGCAGCCGGAACAGCCCAAGCCTGCCTTTACCAGCCGCTGGCTGAAGAGACAGGAAGAAAAGAAGAAGGAAGAAACGGTGCAGCCGGTCTATGCTGCACAGCCGGAAGAAACATACCAGCCGGAAAATATGCCCCAGCCGGAAGAGGAACCTGTTCCTCACCAGCCTTCCTTTGTGCAGCCGCCTGCAGCCTTTGAATATCCTGCTGATGAGGATCAGGATGAACTGCCCTGGGATGAACCTGCGCAGCCGGTACAAAAGGAACCTGTGCCTGCTGCTTCGCACCATGGCGCTGCTGCCATCCAGCAAACCTGGGATGATGTGGCGGAAGAGGAGCCGGCTTATACGGAGCCTGTGAAGCCCGAAAGACGGAAAACCTGGGCAGAAAAGGTGGCAGAAAAGCAGGCTGAAATAAAACCTGTTGAAGAACCTGTGCAAAAGCCTCAGGAAAAGCCACGGTCCAGCTGGTCCGACCTGGTGCAGAAACGCCAGCAGGAACTGAAAATGCCCGATCATACAACATCGAAGGGCGAACCCAAGCCTGTTTATACTGACCCTGTGATGCCCATCACCGGCGAACGTATTCCCATCAAGCCCGTGCCCGAACCCAAGGCGGACGCCAAGCTGGACGGCACCCGTTCTGCCACCCAGATGAAACAGACGGAAATGGTGATGTCGGTGCGGTATCAGCCGCCGCCCATCCGGCTGCTGAATGAAGCGGTGGCGGTTCCGGCTGAGGATACCAAGGCAGAAGATAACCAACGGGCAGAGATTATTGAAAGTACGCTTGGCAGCTTTGGTGTGGATGCCGAAGTGAAGCAGATCATGCACGGCCCCTCCATCACCCGCTTCGCCATCCAGATCGGCCCCGGTGTGAAGGTGAGCAAGGTGACCAATACCGCAGAAAACCTGGCTCTGGACCTGAAAACCAAGCACGTACGTGTGGAAGCGCCCATTCAGGGCACCAGCTATATCGGCATTGAGGTGCCCAATAATGTGAAGGGCATGGTAACGCTGAGGGAAGTGCTGGAAAGCGAGAAGATGAAAAACTCCACTTCTCCCTTGATGGTGGCCCTGGGCAAGGACGTGGCCGGCACGCCCATTCTGTGCGACCTGGCAAAAATGCCCCATCTTCTGATTGCCGGTGCTACCGGCAGCGGTAAATCCGTGTGCATCAACTCCATTGTCTGCAGTCTTCTGTACCGCACTTCTCCCGAACAAGTACGTCTCATCATGATCGACCCCAAGCAAGTGGAACTGACGGTGTACAACAGCATTCCCCACCTGCTTGTGCCCGTTATCAGCGATCCCCGGAAAGCGGCAGGCGCTCTGGCCTGGGTGGTGCAGGAGATGCAGGAACGCTACGGCAAGTTCAGCCAGGAGGGCGTGCGCAACCTGGCCGGTTACAATGATATTCACCGGGGTACCGACAAGGAACTGCCCAATATCGTTGTAATTATCGACGAAATGGCGGACCTGATGGAAGTGTGCCGCAAGGATGTGGAAGAATCCATCCGACGCCTGGCCGCCCTGGCCCGTGCAGCCGGCATTTACATGGTGCTGGCTACCCAGCGCCCCTCTGTGGACGTTATTACCGGCGTTGTGAAAAACAACATCCCCAGCCGAATTGCCTTTGCTGTCTCTTCCGGCACCGACAGTCGCACCATCCTGGACGTGTACGGCGCAGAAAAACTGATGGGCAAGGGCGATATGCTCTATAAGCCCACCGGTTCTTCGCCCACCCGTGTGCAGGGCTGCTATGTGGATGACTCCGAAGTGAATGCCATTGCCGAATACATTGGCAGGCGCTATACCACTGCCTATGATCCTAACATCATCGAGCATCTGGAAAATGCCGAAAAGGAAACGCCCACGGCGGATACCATTGGCGGTGAGCGCAAGGAACGCGCTTCCGAAGGGAATGACGGCGTGGATGATCTGCTGATGGAGGCCATTGAAATGGCACTGGAAGATGAGCAGATTTCCACAAGCCTCCTGCAGCGGCGGCTGAGCATTGGCTATGCCCGTGCCGGCAGGCTGGTGGACGAAATGGAAAAGCGGGGGATTGTCAGCGCTTCCGAAGGCTCCAAGCCCCGTAAAACCCTCATTACCCGGGAGCAGTACTATCAGATGTTTGAAGATCAATAAACATAAACAAAAAAGCGCAGGGTCTGAAACCTTGCGCTTTTTTCGTTGACGGATTACCAGGTGAACATTTTTTCCAGCTTCGGGAAGGTTGCTTTAAATGTGCAGAAGCGATCCAGCAGTTTTTCTGCGCCGCCAATCAACAATCCGTTTACCAATGTGGTGATGATGGTGCCGATGCCAATGCCTTCAATGCACCCTGAAAAGAGGATGAGGGTCATCACAAGGGACAATGTGAAAAACAGTGCATCAAAGAAGATTTTGAATTTGGTGCGGTCTTTTTTGAAATGCCCGGCAACGCCCTTCACAAAATAATCGTATACCTGGGGGTAGATGTAGGTTTTGAAGCAAAGAGCCACGGAGAAGGCGGTGATGAGGGTACCGCAGGCAAAGTAGAAAATGCGAAGGGGCATGGCCTGGGAGCCGGGGGTGACAACGGCGGGATTGAACGCCGGGATGAGCAGCCGCCAAAGGTCCAGCGCAGCGCCGTAAAAAAGCGCAGTGAAGAAGGACACAAAGTAAATGGGCTTGATGCTGCGGATGAGCAGGCAGAACAGAATGAACAGGATGCCCTGTACCACATACTCGCTTTGGCCGAAGGTGAGACCTTCCACGGCAAGGCTTAAGATGTAGGCGGGGCCTACAATCATGGATACCCCAAAGTCCGACGCGGCCACCATGGCCACAGAAAAGGACATGATCAGCACGGCCAGCAGGTAGGCCAGTTCGCTGGAGAAGGTGATTTTCCTTTGCACGGTGAAGGCTGCTCCTTATTTGTATTGCTCGCGTACATCCGGCAGGTTCAGAAACCGGATAAAGTCCTGAATATGTGCATCCCAGAATTCCCAGGTGTGGGCGCCGGGGGCGGACAGATATTCGTAGGAGAAGGGATTGCCTGGGAAGGCACGGAAGAAATCCCGGGTATCCTGGGCGCAGGGCAGCAGGAAATCATCCTCGCCGCAGGCAT
Source organism: Clostridia bacterium (assembly GCA_017397895.1). Classification (GTDB taxonomy): domain Bacteria; phylum Bacillota; class Clostridia; order Christensenellales; family Aristaeellaceae; genus RUG563. Next base: position 143,688 of record JAFQHP010000032.1, on the reverse strand, counting down.
GGAAAATGCGGGGGCAGGGAAGGCTTTCCTTCACAATCTTTTCCGCATTGCCGTATACGTCCAGGTAGCTGTTTTTCAGCGGCTGGTCACCGATGGTTAGCTCCCGCCGCCTGCCCTGATGGAAGGAGCCTTTGTAGTTTACAGCACCGGCGGAAAGGCAGCCGATGGCACTGTAGCACTCCGGATTGGCCAGGCCAATCATCATGGAGCCTGCGCCGCCCATGGAAAGGCCGGCAATGAAATTATCCTCCCGCTTTTCGGAGAAATTGAAAAGCGTACGCATTTTTCGGGGCAGCTCTTCCGAAATGAAAGTGTAATACTTGCCACCGTGGGCCATATCGGTGTAGCAGCTGTTTTGTGCGGAGGGCATCACCACAGCCAGGCCAAAGGGTGCTGCATATCGTTCAATGGAGGTGCGGCGGATCCAGTCGGCATGGTTGCCGAAGGCCCCGTGAAGCAGCCACAGAACGGGCAACTTATGGTTTTGTGCGTTGTCCCTGCGCTGGGGGAGGATCACATCCACCGTCACGCAAAGGCCCAGGGCGTCGGAGAATAGCCGGGTTCTTGCAAAGGCCATTTATTTTCCCTCCTTTTCCAAGGGCAGCCATTCCAGCACCCGCCGAATTTTTTCGTCCCAGTACTTCCATTGATGGTCGCCGGGGCATTCTTCATACGTCAGGTCCAGCCCGAGTTTTTGTACATGATCCCAGAAACGGATGTTGGATTGATAGAGAAAATCCTCCGTACCGCACCAGGTGTACAGGCGAAGGGGCGGGGCGTTTTCAGCCCTGGCATAATCCTCCGCAGCGGCGAAAAGATCATTGAAAGCCATTTCTGCCTGGTTATCCCCCAGGATATCATGCCACAGGCCGGAATGGCGCTTGCCGCTTTTCCGTTCGCCTACCACATCTGTAGCAGCGGAAAGCCCGGCGGCACAGGAGAAGGTATCATACGCCCTGAGGCCGCATTTCAGGGCGCCGTAGCCGCCCATGGACAGCCCGGCCACAAAGGTATCCTCCCGGCGGGTGCTCATCATGGGAAACATGGATCGGCAGATGGCAGGCAATTCCTGCGAAATGAAGGTGAAGTATTTTTCACCGTATGCCATATCGGTATAAAAGCTCAGATCTCCTGCGGGCATTACCACGGCCAGGCCCTTTTCGGCGGCATAACGTTCAATGGAGGTGCGCCTCAGCCAGATGGTATGGTCATCGCTCATGCCGTGGAGCAGATAGAGGGTGGGGCAGACGGCCGTTGTTTTTCCCTCCATGCCAATAAGCGCCTTGCCTTCCTCCGGCAGGATAACAAAAAAATCCACTTCCATTTCCAGCGACTGTGAATAGGCGGTCAATTCAATCAGAGCCAGAAGGATCATTCCTTTCTTTGCTTTTTTCGTATTATACCATTATGTTTCTTTTCCTGCAAGAAAATGCAGGGGAATCAAATCCGTTTGTCATAAACTCAATTTCTTCTGGCAAGACAGAAGAAGGTGTGGTATGATATATATACAATAACCGATCAATAAGGAGCGAACATAAAATGAAAAAGATGCCTGTGGGATATCAGCTGTATTCTGCCCGGGAAATGGCCGCAAAGGATATGAAGGGCGTATTGTGCGCATTGAAGGAAATGGGCTATGACGGTTTGGAGTTTGCCGGGTTTTATCAGTACACGGCACAGGAAATTGCCGCCATACTGCAGGAAACGGGCCTGAAGGCAGTAAGCAGCCATGTGCCGCTTGTGACCATTGAAAACGATATGTTCGGCACCATTGCCTATCACAAGGCCATTGGCTGCGATACCATTGTGGTACCCTACCTGGAGGAAGAACGCCGGCCGGGAAAGCCCGCCTTTGCCGGGGTGATGAAGAGCATTTATCAGTTCGGCCAGCTGTGCAAAATGGCGGGCATCCGCTTGCTCTATCATAATCACGATTTTGAATTTGTGGATTTTTCCGGCATGTATGGGCTTGATTTTCTGTACGAAGCTATTCCGGCCGATCTTTTGCAGACGGAGATTGACGTATGCTGGGTGAAGTATTCCGGGGTGGACCCGGCTGCATATATCCGCAAATACGCAGGCCGTGCACCCATTGTGCACCTGAAGGATTTTGTGGGCCAGAAGGGGGAAGGCACGCCCTATGCCCTCATTGGCCAGGAAAAGGAAGCGGATGCCGTGGCGTTTGAATTCCGTCCCTTCGGGCATGGCTGCCAGGATACGGAAGCGGTGGTGGAAGCGGGAATCGATGCCGGTGCGGAATGGTTCATTATCGAGCAGGACCAGTGGTACCAGCGCACTCCTATGGAAGCGGCGCAGATGAGCATGGATACTTTGAAAAAAATCGGCCTGAAATAAAGGCAATAAGGGCACGGCGATGCGCTGTGCCTTTTTATTGTTTGAAGTGAAAATGTGTGATAAAATGGCAGTAGGGAGGTGAGGGCATTGCATCGGCTTTCCGGGATGTATCATCCCATTACCGGTACGCCTTTTCAAAGCGACGAAACCTATATGGAATGGGCCCCCTGCGATGCGCTGAAGCCCTATAATCCGCTGCTTCTGGGGCACAAAGCAGCCGGTGCACGGCGGCAAGAAGGAAGGCCGGCAGGGCATTGTGATTCCGGATACCTGCATGGACGTGATTTTCGACATCAATTATTCCAGGAATGCGATAAGCGATGTGTTCTGTGCCCTGGATGATACATCACAGATGAGTGTGGGGGAAAGCTTTCCCGATACGGTGGCTACATTCGCAATTCGCTTTTACGCCTGGACGGCCTGTGTGTTTTCGGATATACACTTTGCAGGAACAATGAACGGCCGCCTTTCCTGCGACATGGTGATCTCAGATATCAAAAAAGCGCTGGCGCCGTTGCTGTTTGACATCCATGGAATGGAAGGAAAAATTCAGGCGGCAGAAAAGGTGCTGCTTGAAAGAATGGAAAAGAACAAAGCCGATCCCAATGTGCTGAACGCTGTTTACAGAATGCTGGAAACCAGGGGCAGGGAAAGAATAACGGAAATAGAAGGGTATACCGGAGTATCCAGCCGGGGGCTGGAGCGGGCGTTTCAGCGGCAGATGGGCATAGCGCCCAAGGCATTTTCCTCCCTTGTACGGTATCAATTGCTTTGGCAGGAGATGGTCTCCAGCCCGCATTTTGATGTGATAGACGCTGTAGAAAAGTACGGATATACCGATCAGGCGCATCTGCTGCATGATTTTAAAAGACATCATCTGATGACGCCTGCCCAGGCCCTGGAATTTGCAAAAACATACCGGTAGCTGTCGAATTTTTACAAGACAGAACGGTACGGACATGGCATAATGCAGAAAAAACAAAGGAGCGGCTGTATGGATACGTTTGAAAAAGCAAGAGGATTTATGTACCGGTATGCGAGGCCGGTGGACCTGGCCAGATGGCAGTACCATTTCGAAAACGGCGGCCGGGAAAATGTGATCCGGGCGCTGACCTTCTACCAGAATGAGGACGGCGGCTTCGGCCACGGGCTGGAGGCGGATAACTGGAACCCACATTCTTCACCCATCACCACCTGGAATGCCTGTGATATTCTGTACGAAATTGGCTGGAAGGATAAAGAACACCCCGTGGTACTGGGTATTCTGAAATTCCTGGATAGCGGTGTGCATTTCAATACGGATAAGAATCAGTGGATGAACACCATTCCCTCCAATAATGATTATCCCCATGCCATCTGGTGGGGGTTTGGGGGAGAGAGCGATTACAAGTATAACCCCACAGCCATGCTGGCGGCGTTCATTCTGGACTATGCGGATGCAGGGAGCAGCCTGTATCACAAAGCACTGAAAATTGCCCAAGAAGCAGTACAATGGTTTTTTGGCCATGTGCCGGCTGTGGAACGCCACGAAACGGCTTGCTTTATTCCGTTGTATGAATGCCTGAAAAGAAATAAAATTACACTTGCGGACATGGAGCAGTTTGAAACACTTTTGAAAACGCAGGTGAAATGCAATATTGATACCGATACGGCAAAATGGGAGACGGATTATGTGACCAAACCTTCCGCTTTCCGGATCGTGCCGGGTAGTATGTTCTACAAGGATAATCTGGATATCGTGAAATATGAATGCGGTTTTATCCGCAGGACACAGAAAGAAGACGGTTCCTTCCATGTTCCGTGGCAGTGGTACAATGACTATAAGGAATATGAAGCGGCAAAGTATATGTGGAAGGGTGTCATCGTGCTGGAAAATATGCTGCATCTGAAAGCAAACGAATAAAAAGGAACCCATCCGGTATCGTTGGATGGGTTTTCTTTTTATTCTTCTTCATCAGGATAAGTCAGGTCAACCAACGGTTTATCATGTAAAGGCCTGTCGATCACACCTTCTTCTTTCAATTGATCAAAAATGGAAAAATCCATCTTTTCCATCTCCTCTCGCAGGAACTGGTGGATGACCCGCATTTCGTCGCTGCTGCGGCGTGGGAGAAGGTTTGCCAGGCTGTCTACCAGCAGCATATCCACGCCGGTTTCCAGGACATTGGCAATGGCAACCAAGGTGTCCACGCTGGGCACCCGGATGCCTCTTTCAATATTGCTGTAATAGGAGGCAGCCACGTTGATCTGCGCAGCGACTTCCTTTTGTGTTTTGCCAAGCAGCTGCCTGCGATAGCGAATGCGTTTGCCCAGCTCAACATAATCCACCATGCTTCTGCCCTCCTTCTTTTGATAAGATCATTATATATAAATGTGCGAAAAAAGTAAAGAAAGGAGAAAAAACATCGAAATAGGCATCATAATTTTTCTGTAAAAAAATTTTCAAAAAGAGGTATACAATTGAAATACAATGTGATATAATGCCCGTGAGACCAAGCCTTTGGATCTATTTCAGGTGTTCCTCCCGGTTTTGCTCATCGTCCATCCGACAGATGCCAAGAAGCCCAACGGAAACTACCGGAACGTATCATCTCTCGGTTTGGCAAAGAAATTATTTGGAGGAAAACACCATGTATCAGGACAAGACTCTCACTTGCCGTGAATGCGGTCAGGAATTCACCTTCACCGCTTCCGAACAGGCTTTCTACGCCGAAAAGGGCTTCCAGAATGAGCCCGGCCGTTGCCCCGCTTGCCGCGCTGCTCGCCGCGCCAATGGCAACAACAACCGTGGCGAACGCCAGATGTTCGAAGTGATCTGCGATGGTTGCGGCTGCACCACCCAGGTTCCCTTCCAGCCCCGTGGCGATAAGCCCGTGTACTGCCGCGACTGCTTCGCCAAGAACCGTCCCCAGTACTAAGATTGGCTAACAGCTGTGCTGTCTGAAATGGACAGCACAGTTTTTTTGTTTTCTTTTGCGACAAAAAGAAGCATTTTCTTGAAGCAATATTAGGAATATGCTATAATCAAAAAACAATTGTTGTGAAAGGAAGCGTGTTTTCCATGGCAACTGAAAAACGGTATACCGCAAATCTGGCAGCGGAAGAAGCGTTTAAAAACAATATGGCATTTTGCATCGGTACGGGCAGAATGGGCCTTGCGCTGCAGGAAGAATATCAAAAGCAGATGCAGCTGGTGCAAAAGGAAATTGGTTTTTCCCACATCCGGGGCCACGGCCTTTTCTGCGATGACGTGGGCATTTACTGGCCTGTGCTTGACGAAAAGGGCGACGTGGTGGAAGCGCGCTATAATTTCACCTATTTTGACCGCATCATGGACAGCTACCTGAAGGCCGGGCTGAAGCCCTTCCTGGAGCTGGGCTTCATGCCCAAAAAGATGGCCAGCGGCAAGCAGACCATTTTCTACTGGGAAGGCAATACCACCCCGCCCAAGGATCATCAGCAGTGGGCGGATATGGTCAAGGCGCTGCTGAAGCACCTTTGTGAACGCTATGGCGCGGAAGAAGTGGGTACCTGGCCGGTGGAAGTGTGGAATGAACCCAACCTGCCCGGTTTCTGGGAAAATGCCGACCTGGATGCGTATCTGAAGCTGTATGACGTATCCGTGGCGGCGGTGAAGGAAGTGCTGCCCGGGATGCGGGTGGGCGGCCCTGCGGTATGCGGCGGGGATAAATGTATGCCCTATATCCGCACTTTCCTGGAGCATTGCAGGGACAATCATGTACCGGTGGATTTTGTGACCCGCCACATTTATATGGGCCAACAGCCCAGCCGTCAGGGGCGTTACCTGTATCAGGAAATGTGCAAGCCGGAACGCAGCATTGCGGAAGCCGAAGAAACCCGGGCGCTGATTGATTCCTTCCCGGAATACAAAGGATATGAGCTGCACATTACGGAATACAACACCTCTTACCATCCCTTCTGTCCCACCCATGATACAGTGTACAATGCAGCGCTGATTGCCGGATTGATTGCAAGGCTTGGCGATACCTGTGCCTCCTATTCCTACTGGACGTTTGGCGATGTGTTTGAAGAGCAAGGGATTCCGGACCGTATTTTCCACGGCGGCTTTGGGCTGGTGGCCAACGGGATGGTGAGAAAGCCTACCTACTGGACTTTCGAGTTCTTCAAGAAGCTGGAAGGCAAACTGATCCTGCGGACGGATGAATGCCTGTTTGTCCGCACGGAGAAGGGGCATATCCGGGGCGTGATGTGGAACCTGGAAAAGGAAGAACTCAATATCCGTCTTTCCCTGCCTGGCCTGGAAGGGGAATGGGGCATTGTGACCCGCACCGTGGATATGGACCACGGAAACCCGTTGAAAATCTGGAATGGGATGGGCCAGCCTGCATCCCTGACGGATGCACAGCTTGCCCTTTTACAGGAAAACGATCATCCTCACGGAAAAGCCTGGAATGAAAAAGCAGGAGAAAACGGCATTTGCGTCGAACAATGTTTAGTGGCCAATTCTGTTGTATATTTCGAATTGACGCCGTTCAGGAAGGAAGAAAGCCGGGGGTATGTGTGCCCCGGTATCTGTGAATGAGCTTCCGAAAAGGGGGAGACAAAAATTGACCATTCATAAGTCAGCAGAGGATTATCTGGAAATGATCCTGATGATCCGGGAGCAGAAGGGTTATGTACGCAGCGTGGACGTGGCGCAGGCGCTGGGGGTGACAAAACCCTCCGTCAGCGTGGCCATGAAAAAGCTGCGGGAAAACGGCTATATCACCTTCGATAAAGACAATTATATTCTTTTGTCGGTTCCCGGGGAAAAGATTGCCCGGCACATGTATGAGCGGCACAAGGTACTGTCCTCTTTGCTGATTCGCCTGGGGGTCACCGAAAGCGTGGCCCGGGAAGATGCCTGCAAGATTGAGCACGATATTTCAGACGAAACCTTTGATGCAATCTGCCGGTACATGGAAAAAGTATAATAAATGAAGGCGGGGGAAACCCTGCCTTTTTCAACCGGACTGTACCTGTCGAATTTGCCAATTCCTCTCAGTATCGACATAGCAAAAGCCCCGCAGAATGACCTGCGGGGCTTTTGTTTACAGGTTCTCTTTGATTTTCAGGTTATACACGGCACCGATGAGGTTAGCGCCATTTTGGTGCACGCAGCGCTTTACAACGGGGGTGACGGGCAGGCCCCGTTTTTTGCAAAGGGCATGAATGGTTTGCTGAAGCAAGGGAATCAATTCTTCCCAGGCCGTGATGCCGCCGCCCAGCAGGAAAGCCTCAGGATCCAGAATGTACTGCATGTTGACGATAGTGTTGGCCAGATTCATGAAAAAGCTTTCGCAGCACCGGGCGGCAACGGCATTTTCATTCCTTGCGGCGTACATCTGGGCGATGTTCATTTTATCACCGGTCATCTCTTCATACTTTTGTTCTACCTGCACCGGCGCGCACAGACCGGAAAAACCGGCTTCGGCATCCGGGGAGGGGAAGCCGTAGCCCACATCGCCTGCCAGGAAATGGGCCCCTTCATAGACCTGATTTTTGTAAATTACGCCGCCGCCAAGGCCGGTGCCCAGCACAAGGGCGCAATAGCTTTCCAAGTCCTTGCCGCTGCCGGTCCATTTTTCACCCAAAGCAGCACAATTGCCGTCCTTTTCCAGGGCAATGGGAACAGGCAGCAGGGAACGCAGTTCATAGTAATTTTCGCCGATGAGGTATTGCAGGGAGGGGGCAATGCAGGGGGTGACGTCTCCGGTGTAGGGGTTGATGCCGCCGCAGGAGGAGATGCCGATACCGGCAGGATGATATTCTCCTTCAAGGCTGCAGTAGAGATTAACAATGGCCTGCTTGAAGGCAGGAAAATCCGGCGGGATGGGCATGGAGCCGTTCCAGATAATCTGCCCATGATGGTTCACAATGCCGGTTTTGATCTTGCTGCCGCCCACGTCAATGCCAAGGTAATTCATTTTATGCGCTCCTCTTGCTTTTCCAGGGCCATCAGCTCCGGCACAATATCGCCGTATGGCCTGTTTTTGTTGAAAAGGGCAGCCGTGCCCAGCACAAAGCTGTCCACGCCATAGCCGGACAGCCGCTGGATTTTGTCCGGCGCCGTAGAGCCGTCCACTTCAATTTCGAAGGACAAGTTTTCTTCCTTGCGGATGCGGCACAATTCCTGCATTTTGGCTGCGGTGAACTCCAGGAACTGCTGGCCGGCAAAACCGGGGTTGACGCTCATCACCAGTACAAAATCCAATTCCGGCAGAAGATCCCGGATGCAGCTGACGGAGGTACCGGGGTTGATGGCAACGCCGGCCTTCATGCCCTTGCCCTTGATGAGGGACACCACCCGGTGATGATGCACGCAGGCTTCGTAATGGAATGAGATGCGCTGCACCGGCAGGTTCAGGAAAGGATGGATGGCAAAATCGGCGTTGTTCACCATCAGATGCACGTCCAGCTCTTTTTTAGATAGGGCGGCAACGGCCTTGATGTCATTGGAGCCCAGGGCAAAATTTGGCACGAAATTAGCGTCCATAATGTCAATGTGGTAGCCGGCAATATCGGTATTGTCCAGTGCTTCAATTTCACTGTTCAGCCTGGAAAAATCCACACACATGAGGGAAGGATAGAGCTTCATTTTGCATTCTCCTTTACACAGGGGTGGCAAAGACGGCCTGGGCCTTGCCGGTGAAGGAAAGGGTTTCGCGGGGGAGGAGGATCAGGCTGGAACCCTTTTTGATGCAGCTGTCCTTCGTTTCAATTGCGCCCTCCAGCAGGGTGACCACGCAGAAGGTGTCGCTGTCGTTTTTCATGCTTTCGGCAATATCCGCTACCTTCACCGTGTAGTAAGGATGAGAATACAGCTTCTCTTTTTCACAGGGGATGCTATGGGATTTTTTGTCCACGTTCACTACGTCCAGCGCCTTTTCCAGCTGCAGGGGACGCTTGTTGCCGTCTTTATCCACCCGGTCATAATCCCAGAAGCGGTAGGTGATATCGGTGGACTGCTGAATTTCATATACAAGGGATCCTGCGGTGAGGGCGTGCAGGGTGCCGCTTTCCACGTACACATAATCGTTCTGTTTCACAGGCAGATGGCCGATGATGTCATACCATTGATCCCGGCTGATTTTTTCTTTCACTTCCTCCAAAGAATTGCATGGGCAGCCGTTGATGATGGCGCCTTCCCTGGGCGCTTCCAGGAACAGCCAGGATTCGTTTTTGCCAAAAGGCTTCTTTTCCGCTTCCTGAGCATATTCATCATGGGGGTGAATCTGGATGGACAGGTTCTCATTGGCATCCACAAAGCCGATCAGTAGGGGAAAGCCTTCGTATTTGTTATAGCCAAACAGATCCTGTTGATCCCGGTATACTTCATAAAGGCTTTTGCCGGCAAAGGGGCCGTTGAGAATGAGGGAGGACAATTCTTCGTTGCCGGCTGCGGTGTACAACTGGCCCAGGGTTTCGATTTTTTCATCACCGCCAAAGGGGTAAAGCCGGTTGGAGCCCCAGATGGTGGACTTGGAAATGGTGGACAGAATAAACATTATTCAATCTCCTTGAATTCAATGCTGTTGGTATCGGATGCGGCTTTATAGAAAGCGGCGGATTTTTTCAGGCGGCGCCTGAAGCCGTCCTCAATATCCACTTCCACCAGACCGTAGCGGTTCTTGAAGGCGTTGTAGGGGGAGCAGTTGTCGATGGAGGCAAACAACCAATAGCCATGGCAGTTGCAGCCGTCTTTTACCGCCTTTGACAGCCAGGCCAGGTGTTCGCTGATGAAATCGATGCGGTAGTCGTCCTGAATAACGCCGCTTTCATCTCGGTAGGTGCCTTCGTTTTGCACGCCCATTCCGGATTCGGATACCAGCCACTTCACATTGTCGTATTCTTCTTTCAGCACCATGCCGATATCGTACAGGCACTTGGGGTAAATTTCCCATCCGCGGAAGGGGTTCATGCGCTTTACGGGCATATCGTAATTATCAAAGTATTTGGAGGGATGGAAGGGCTGGCTTTCGTCCCATGCGCTTTCCTTGGCCATCACACGCATGGGCTGGTAGTAATTGACCCCCAGGATATCCACGGTGTTTTCCCGGATGAGGGCTTTATCTTCTTCCGTCAGGTCAAACAGGATGCCCTCCTTTTCCAGTACATCCAGATAAACCGTCGGGTATTCGCCCTTGACGGCAGGATCCAGAAAATTGCCCCAAAAGAATGCCCGGGCCACTTCAGCGGCCTTTGCATCAAAAGGGTTATTCTTGTCCCGTGGAATTACGTGGGAGGCATTGAGAATGGTACCGATTTCGCCCTCCATGTGCATATCCCGGAACAGTTTGATCACCTTGGCTGTTGCCAGCACCTTTCCATGCATCCACTGATAAGCACGCTTGGGTTCGTGCAGGTTGGGCCACCAGAAGCCGTCCTGGAAGCAAAGCTGGGGGATGACTACCGGCTCATTGAAGGTGAACCACATCTTCACCCTGTCACCATAGCGCAGGAATGCCTGGCGGGCATATTCCACATATTTATCCACCACATAGCGGCTGGCATAGCCGTCATACTTTTCAAAGTAGTATGCAGGCAGCTCCCAGTGCTCCAGGCAGATCACCGGCTCAATGCCGTTTTCGATCATGCAGTCAATGGTATCGGAATAATACGCTGCTGCTTTTTCGTTCACAGTAACGTTTTCGTAGTCGTCAATAAACCGGCTCCAGTCGATGTTGAAGCGGTATTGTCTGATGCCGGCCCGGGCGAACAGCTTGATATCTTCCCGGTAATGATGGTACAGATCGCAGCCTATATCCGGCCCCACGGAACCGAACCAGCGCTCTTTGTCGTTTTCCCACATCAAATGGGGGAAATGCTTCTGATGGGGCAGCTTATCAGCCTCGCCTTCCATTTGCCATCCGGCACCGGTTGCGCCGATTTTGAAGGATTTGGGAAACGTATATTTCATGTAAATCAACCCCTTTATGCATATTTTACAATAGAATTTGTCCATTTACAAGGGCGAAAAGACCGCTTATTTCAAAGCGGCAAACGAAAAGCCCTCCGGATTCCGGAGGGGCAATAAGAAACAAAAGGATTACTTGACCACGTTTTCCACCAGGGCATAGAAGGCAGGCTTGGGCTGCACCTTGCGGTCAAACAGCAGGGGATACTTGTCGGCTTTCCAGCTCAGGTCGTCCGTGACGCCCCACACCTGCACGGCAAGAATGTTGTCTGCATATTTGGTGAACAGCTTCATCAGATTTTCGTAGCGGTTCGCCTGATATTTGTGGCTCTGTTCCACGTTCTGGGAGATTTCGATATCCAGTTCGCTGATGCGGATTTTCAGGCCCTTTTCGATCACTTTCTTCATGGCCTTTTCGATATCCCGTTCAGAGGGGGAAGAGGATTGCACCTGATAGTGGGCCTGGAAGCCGTAGCAGTCGATGGTACCGTCTTCCACCAGCTTGTCCAGCAAATTGCAGATGCCGGTAAGCTTGGGTTCGTAGGGGGTGGAATAATCGTTGTAGCAAAGGATCATATCTTCCCGGGCATACTTGCGGGCAAATTCAAAGGCCTTTTCCACATAATCTTCGCCCACCACCTGTGTCCAGGTGCATTCCCGCAGGGTGCTCTTGCCATCGTTTACCGCTTCATTCACCACGTCCCAGCTGACGATGAGGCCGGGGTAGAGGCGTTCGGTTTCTTCCAGCACAAGCTTGATGTAGTTTTCAAGGCGGGCCAGCATCACATCCCGGGACACATAATCATTGCGGGAGATGTAGCCCTGGCGGAAGAAGGTGTCGGGGGTCTGCTGATACCACACCAGCACATGGCCGTGCACCTTGATGCCGTTTTTCCAGCAGTAGTCCAGCAAGGGCTTGGCAGCATCCAGGTTGATGGCAACGGCGGTATCATCTTCCTTGGCCAGGCGGCGGCTGGTGACCACGTCCAGCACGGAATCGGGCTTCAGTTCGTTGCCGGGGGTAAGGATGGAAAATTGGGAAGCGTAGAAATCCATGCGCTTGGTATCAATGGCTTCAGCCTGGCACACGGCGGAACCGAAATCAAAGTAAGGGGCATACACTTCCTTCAGGGAAGCCAGGTTTTCCGGGAATTTGATTTCGTTGTTTTCCACATAGATTTCCTTGATGGCGAAATCCATATTGCCGCCGGAGGTTTCCACATAGAGGATGTAGTTGTCATACTGGGCAGGGGCATAGGTGCCGTCAATCAGCGTCCATTCACCCTTTTTGGCCTTGACCTTCACAATATTTTCGTAGGATTCCTTGCCGTTCTTGGAATGGGCAGCGGACAGCATGAATTCCGCAGTGTCCTTTTCTTCCTGCTTGACAAGCAGGCTGATGCGGTAGGTGTTGCCGGCAATCAGGTCAAAGTCACGGCCGGGGGAGTTCCAGGTGGCGGTACGGCCGGAAATGTGCAGTGCGCCATCCTTCACTTCAACGGCGGCAGTGCCTGCGCTGCGGGCATACCAGCCGTCGGTACCGGCGGAAAAATCAGAAGCATAGGGCTGGAAGGTATCTTCTGCAGGGACGGCATCTTCAGGCTTTTCTACAATTACTTGAACGTCGTCGATGTAGTAATCGACGCCCACCAGGGTGTTATCGGTTTTGAAACGCAGGTTCTGGGCGGCGTTCACGGTAAAGGTACCGGAGATCTCCGTCCAGGTATTGCCGGGAACCTTCTTGGAAGCCAGGATGGCATAGTCGCCTGCCGCATTGCTGACGCTGATCACGCCTTCGTTTTCGCCTTCATGATAGGCCCAGAAGGAAATGGTGACGGTATCGCCGGCAGCAATGTTCAGGCTTTGGTATTTATAGTCCGCAGCGTCATAGTCATTGGAAGCGCGGCCGGTGACAGCCAGGGCATATTCACCGGAATGGGCAGTGCCGCTCTTGACGGAAACGGAGCAGCTGCCGCTCTGGAAGAAGCCGGGGTTGGAGCCGTCATCGAAATTGAAAACGGTTTCTTCGGCGAAAGCGCCGCACAGGCCAACGGCCATAATGACAAGCGCCAGGATGAGTGTTTTTTTCATGGTGTGCACTCCTTTTCTTGATGAACAAAATTGTATCTGAACATATTATATGGATTATTTTGTCCTTTTGTCAATAGATGGCTGACAGGAAAGAAAATGATGCGTATTTTTGCGCAGAACAGCGCCTGATTTACAGATCACAAAAAGAATTGAAAAAAATTACTGTGTGTAAAGGAAAAACACTTGACAATGACGGAAAAAGCTGTATAATATGCTTTGTGTCAAGCAAAAGGGCTTGACAGGAGGGAACATGGAAAAGCAAGCCGCAATGGAAAAGAAGGTACAGCTTTCCTGGTATCTGGCTTTCTATGGCGAGATGCTGAAGGATAACCAAAGGGAGATTGCCCGGCTGTACTTTGAAGAGGATTATTCCCTGGGCGAGATTGCCCAGCAATTTTCCGTCAGCCGCCAAAGCATCCATGACACCGTATCCCGGGTGGAAAAAACCCTCACCGATTTTGAAACAAAGCTAGGCCTGGCTGCCCGCTTTGAGCGGCTGGAAAAGGGCCTGCAGGCATGCGGGGAAGCGCTGGAAAAGGTGACTCCCACGGATGAAAGCAAACAGCACCTGCAAAACGCACGGAATATCATCGGCGCTTTGCTGGCACAGGAGGATATGTAAATGGCATTTGAAGGCCTGTCTTCAAAACTTCAAAATGCGTTTAAGAAGCTGACCGGTAAGGGCAAGCTGAATGAACAGAACATCAAGGACGCCATGCGTGAAGTGCGGATGGCATTGCTGGAAGCCGACGTCAACTACCTGGTGGTGAAGGATTTTGTAAAGCGGGTGACGGAGCGCTGTGTCGGCGCCGAGATCCTGGCCAACCTGAACGCCGGCCAGCAGGTAATCAAGATCGTAAACGAAGAATTGACTTCCCTGATGGGCGGGCAGAACGCCAAGCTTACCTGGTCTCCTTCCGTTCCCACGATCTACATGCTCTGTGGTTTGCAGGGCGCCGGTAAAACCACCATGGCGGCCAAGCTGGCCGGGTATCTGACCAAGCAGGGCAAAAAGCCCATGCTGGCTGCCTGCGATATTTACCGTCCTGCTGCCATCAAGCAGCTGCAGGTGGTGGGTGAACAGGTGAAGGTGCCTGTCTTCGAAAAGGGCACCCAGAGCCCCGTGAAAACGGCGCTGGAAGCCATCGAATACGCCCGGTACTATGGCCGGGACGTGCTCATCATCGACACCGCCGGCCGCCTCCACATCGACGAAGGCCTGATGCAGGAATTGGAAGATGTGAAAAAGGCCGTCAAGCCCCAGGAAATTCTGCTGGTTGTGGACGCGATGACCGGTCAGGACGCCGTGAATGTGGCCAAGTCCTTCGATGAAAAGCTGTCCATTGACGGCGTGATCATCACCAAGCTGGACAGCGATACCCGCGGCGGCGCCGCCCTTTCCGTGCGGGCCGTGACGGGCAAGCCCATCAAGTTCTCCGGTACCGGCGAAAAGCTGGGGGATATTGAGCCCTTCCATCCCGAACGTATGGCCAGCCGCATCCTGGGCATGGGCGACGTGCTAACGCTGATCGAAAAGGCTGTGGAATCCTCGGATGCCGAGCTGGAAGAAAAGCTGAAGAACAAAAAGAACCCCACCGATTTTGACCTGAACGATTTCCTGGATCAGATGAAGCAGATCAAAAAGATGGGCCCGCTGAAGAATGTACTGGGCATGCTGCCCGGCATCGGCGGCAAGCTGAAGGACGTGGAAGTGGACGAAAACGCCCTGAAAAAGCCCGAAGCCATCATCTGCTCCATGACCATGAAGGAACGCAGGAACCCCGGTATCCTCAATGCATCCCGCCGCAAGCGTATTGCCGCCGGCGCCGGTGTGCAGGTGCAGGACGTGAACGCCCTGATGCGTCAGTTTGAGCAGATGCAGAAAATGATGAAGCAGATGATGGGCAATAAGAAAGCGATGATGCGCAGCATGCGCAATATGAACATCCGCTGAATCTCAATTAGTTTGCGGTTATCATAGCAATTATGATTACCATAGATTACATTTCATTTTTCAGGAGGAACAATACCATGGCTGTGAAAATCCGTCTCAAGAGAATGGGCATGAAGAAGCATCCCTTCTACCGCATCGTTGTGGCCGACTGCCGCTCCCCCCGTGATGGCCGTTTCATCGAAGAAATCGGCTACTATGATCCCATGAAGCAGCCCGCCGAAATCAAGGTGAACAATGAAAAGGCCGCCGAATGGATGAAGAACGGCGCTCAGCCCACCGACACCGTGCGCATCCTGCTCAAGAAGAGCGGCGCCATCGAAGGCTGAAAAAGCCTCGCTTAAAGCGAAGAAAGGGAATTCCATGCGCGAACTCGTCCTGTTTCTGGCAAAGACGCTTGTGGATCAGCCCGACGCTGTGCAGGTGATGGAAACGGAAGGCCCCGAAGCCATCATTTTGGAATTGTCCGTTGCACAGGAAGACATGGGCAAGGTCATCGGCAAGCAAGGCCGAATTGCAAAAGCCATCCGTACTGTGGTGAAGGCCGCTACGGACAAGAATGCTAAGCCCGTTTTTGTCGAAATTCAGTAAAAGAAAAAAGCGGATGGCCGGTGTGCTGTCCGCTTTTTCTTTGAGAAAGGAATGGAAACCATGCTGAGTGAATATTTGCTGATCGGCCAGGTGCTCAAGCCTCAGGGAATCAAGGGGCTTGTGAAGGTGCGCCCCGATACGGACGATCCCGAACGCTTTCTGGACCTGAAATATGTGTTTGTCAAAAAAGGCGATGCGTATGAAAAAGTGAAGGTGGAGGAAGTGAGCGTCCGGGAAGACGCTGTATACCTGTGCCTTGGGGGCGTACAGGACAGGGATCTGGCCGAAAAACAGCGGGGCACCATGCTCTATATTGACCGTGCAAACGCTGTGGAACTGGCGGAAAACGAAACCTTCATCTGCGATCTGATCGGCTGTGAAGTGCGGGACAGGGCAGGCCAGGCGCTGGGCAAAATCAAGGACGTTTTGCAGCCCGGCGGCAATGACGTGTATGTGGTGAAGTGCAAGCAGGGCGAAATGCTGCTGCCGGCACTTTTGCATATCGTCATTGACGTGCAGACGGAAAACGGCTTTGTAACGGTTGATGAAAGCCGCCTGCATGAAGTGGCCGTTTGTGACTGGGAATGAGCATTGGAGAGAAGACAGATGACCATCGATATCCTCACCGTATTTCCGGAGATGTTTGAAAGCGTTCTGAACACGTCCATCATGGGCCGTGCCCGTGAAAAGGGCCTGATCAGTGTTGAATGTACCGATATCAGACCGTATTCTGTTTTAAAACACAAGAATACGGACGATTATCCCTTTGGCGGCGGCGCCGGTATGCTGATGACCCCTCAGCCCATTGCGGATGCCATCCGGGATGTGTGCAAAAAGCGGGAAATGCCTTGTGTGGACAACACTTCCGAAAAACAGACTGCGGTATGTAATGCTGATGAGAAACGGATGCTTCGCATCTATCTGTCTCCAAAGGGCGTGCCGTTCACTCAGCGTGTGGCGGAGCAATTGGCCCGGGAAGAGCATTTGCTGCTTTTGTGCGGCCATTATGAGGGTGTGGACCAGCGTGTGCTGGAAAAATACATCGATATGGAAATTTCCCTGGGGGATTATGTGCTCACCGGCGGCGAACTGGGGGCCATGGTGATTGCCGATTGCGTCAGCCGGCTGATCCCCGGCGTGCTGGGCAGCAGCGAAAGCGCAGAGGATGAAAGTTTCTCTGTGGCCGGGCTGTTGGAATATCCCCAATACACCCGTCCCCGCGTTTTTGAGGGGATGGAAGTGCCGGAAGTTCTATTGAACGGCGATCATGCCAAGATCAACAAATGGCGCAGGGAGCAGGCTATCCTGGCTACGCTGGACAGACGTCCCGAAATGCTGGAGAAGGCAGAGCTGACCAAGAAGGAGAAACTCTGGCTGGAAGAAGTGAAGGCAGAGCGTGAAATGTGCGCCGCAGAAAATACCTGACAGCCAATCCAACAAAAATCTTTGGAAATGACTTGACAAAAGCTGCAAGGTACATTATAATCCTATTTGCTGCCGCTGAAAGGCGTGCATGCGGTCGTGGCGGAATTGGCATACGCGCACGTTTGAGGGGCGTGTTCTTAACCGAGTACGGGTTCAAGTCCCGTCGACCGCACCAAATAAGCACGATGGTTTTGATACGAAACCATCGTGCTTTTTCTGTATTGGTTGATATTTACACAGCAATTTGATACAATCTATTCGACAAAGTTGAATTTGTGGAGGCATCAATATGTTAGTGTATTCCATTATTATGTTTCTGGTTGCAGCTCTGTTTACGGTATTGGGTATTTCAATTTACAAGGGCAAAACCGATTTGATTCATGATTACCACCAAACAAAAGTCACAGATAAATCAGCCTACGGAAAAGCCTTCGGAAAAGAAATGCTTGTTATCGCAACTGTAATGCTGCTCAGTGGCATTATAGGATTATTTGAAAATTTGCTTATACTTGCCATTGCTATACTTATCATAGGCTTGGTGATTGGCATAGGCTGTATTGTTGCTGTACAAAGGAAGTACAATAAAGGAGTTTTCTAAATTCTAATTTGATAAACAGATCAGCATAGTTTCAGTCCTAAAAGAGAGTTTCACTTCCCGCCTAATAGTTTCATTTTTGATTGAAACCACATGAATCCATTTGAAACCGTATCATTATTATCAAAACAATTCAAAGGGCATCATTGCTTGTACAAAGTGGTGGTGCTTTTCTTTATACAAATTTTGTTGTGAAAAGCGTCAAAACGGGCTTTGCAGAAGAGTGCAGAATGTGCTATAATAATAAGGTTAAAAGGAGGAGTCTTTTCTATGCGCAGCATGACGGGTTATGGCCGCAAGCAGGTATTGGTGGACGGCCGTGAGTTGACAGTGGAAGTAAAGACGGTGAACCACCGTTTCCTGGATATTGCTTTTCGTTTGCCCCGGGCTTTTGCATTTGCCGAGGACGGCATCAGAAAGCAGATGGGCGAAAGCCTGAAGCGGGGCCATGCGGATGTAAATATGACCTACCGCAACACCCGTGCCGACGCCAGGGAATTGATTCTGGACGAAGCGCTGGTAAAAAAGTATGCCGATGCGTATCTGAAAATCGGCCGCCTGATCGGCAATGAGCAGCCCTGCAGCCCTTCCTTCATTGCCACCCAGCAGGATGTGATCAGCATTTCCGTTTGCGAAGAGGATCAGGAGGCTGTGCAGCAATTGATCCGCGATACGCTGGCAGATGTGCTTTCCGATGTGTGCCGGATGCGGGAAGCAGAAGGGGAAAACTTGAAAAAGGATCTTGCCTTCCATCTGGATCAGCTTTCCGCCCTGCGGGATGAAATTGAAAAGCTGGCGCCGGGGGTCCCCAGGGCCTATCAGGAAAAGCTGCAGATTCGGCTTTCCGAAATGGGCGTGAAGGAAATTGACCCCGTGAGGCTTTCTCAGGAAGTGGCCCTGATGGCGGACAAATGCGCCATCGATGAAGAACTTTCCCGCCTGGTGTCCCATTTTGCCCAGTTCCGTGCCACCATGGAGCAGGACGGCGAAGTGGGTCGGCGGCTTGATTTTCTCACCCAGGAACTGAACCGGGAAGTGAATACCATCGGCTCCAAGGCGTCTGACGCAGAGATTGCAAAGCTGGTAGTGGCTGCCAAGAGCGAGATTGAAAAAATCCGCGAACAGGTGCAGAACGTGGAATAAAGGAGAAATGCAATGACCGAGCAAAAGAAAACCCAGCAGAAAAAGAAATTCCCCTGGGGTACCGTCATTTTCTTCCTGTGCTGCCTGGCTTTGGGTGCTTTCATTGGCATAGCGATGGGGGAAAGTGAACAGGAGCCGGACTTTTCAAAGTTCCTGATTGCTTATGCTGCTTTCATTGCCGCTTTCCTGGTACATCTTGTAGTGCATGAAGCGGGGCATATGGTGGCCGGGCTGATGACCGGGTATCGTTTTCTCAGCTTCCGGATTGGAAGCCTGATGTGGGAAAAGCAAAAGGACGGCAAAATCCATCGTTCCCATTTTTCTCTGGCCGGTACCGGCGGGCAATGCCTGATGCAGCCGCCCAAATACAATAACGGCAATTTCCCCTATGTATGGTATAATCTCGGCGGCGGGCTGGCCAATTTCATTCTTTCTGCCATCTGCGGCGTATTGTTGTTTGTGGTAAAGAATGATGATGTACAGTTGTGCCTTTGGATGGTGCTGATCAGCGGGGTGCTGCTTGGGGCCACCAATCTGATTCCCTTTAGCAGCAAAACCGTCAATAACGATGGCAGCAACATCGTTTCCATCAGCAAAAGCCCGGCTGCAAAGCGTGCCTTCTGGCTGCAGATGCAAAGCAATTACTGCATTGCCATGGGCCAGCGGCTGAAGGATATGCCGGATGAATGGTTTAAAAAAGCGCCTGAAAACGAACGGAACAATATGATGGTCACCGCCATGGAGGTGCTTGCCTGTAACCGGCTGATGGATCAATTGAACGTACAGGCGGCTGAACAGGAAATGCGTTCCCTGGTGAACGATCCGGATGTGGCCGGTATTTACAGAAGCCTGCTTGCATTGGAAATTGCTTTTTGTGAATTGCTCCTTGGCGTGAAGGACGGTTACGCAAAAAAGATGGAAGAAAAGGAACTGAACGCGTTCATAAAAACCATGAAGAATTTCCCTTCCGTTCTGCGTGCCCAGTATGCCAAGGCGGTGCTGGCGGATAACAATCAGGAAAGCGCTGAAAAATATCTGGCCGCTTTTGAAAAAATGACGAAAACCTATCCCCATCCCAGCGAGCTGGCGGGGGAAAGGGAATTGCTTCAGCTGGTGGATGGAGCCGCGCAAAAAAGCCCCATGGATGCCTGAAATACCTTTGACATAAAGAAAACACAAAGGAGAGGGAAACATGAAGGAAACACGCAAGGGAATGCTGCTGGTGATCTCTGGCCCTTCCGGCGCCGGCAAGGGCACCATCTTCAAGAAACTGCTGCAAAATGACGACAGCCTGTCTTTTTCCGTCAGCGTCACAACCCGCGGCCCCCGGGAAGGGGAAGTGGATGGCGTGGATTACTTCTTCATCACCAATGAAGAGTATGACAAGCTGCTGGAAGAGGATGCTTTCCTGGAACATGCCACCGTCCATAACAACCGCTACGGCACCCTGAAATCCCAGGTGCAGAAGATTATGGACAGCGGCAAGAGCGTTGTGCTGGATATTGACCCCCAGGGTGCCAGGGAAGTGGTGAAGCAGCAGCCTGACTGCGTTTCCGTCTTCATTCTGCCCCCTTCCTATTCGGAGCTGCGCAAGCGTCTCTATACCCGCAATACCGACGATCCTGTGGAAATTGAACGCCGGCTTGGCAACGCCAAGGGTGAAATTGATCAGGTGAACCTGTACAAGTATGCGGTGGTAAACGAC
This sequence comes from Clostridia bacterium, assembly GCA_017397895.1. GTDB lineage: Bacteria > Bacillota > Clostridia > Christensenellales > Aristaeellaceae > RUG563. The sequence continues at coordinate 122,894 of JAFQHP010000032.1, read as the reverse complement.
GAGCTGGAAACAGCTTACAATCAGGTGGCTGCTATTGTGGCCGCCGAAAAACAGCGTACAACCCGGTATTTCCCCGTGGTTGAATGATAAAGGAGGAAGAACCCCATGTCTGTAAACAAGCCTGCTATTGATGATCTGTGCAAGAAGGTGGACTGCCGCTATACCCTGGTGGTGGAATCTGCCAAGCGTGCCCGTGAACTGGTCAGCGGCGCTCAACCCCTGATCGATCCCAAGGACAAGAAGCCCGTGTCCATCGCTGTGGAAGAAATTGACCGCGGATTGCTGACCTATCATCGCAATCTGGAAGACGAAGAGGCGTAAAGAATGAAACTGACAGGAAAAACGGTGGTGCTTGGCGTCACCGGCGGTATTGCGGCTTATAAGGCATGCGAACTGGCTTCCCGTCTGCGCAAAGCGGGGGCGGAGGCTCATGTCATCATGACAAAAAACGCATGCGAATTTGTTGCGCCGCTTTCCTTTGAAACCCTCACCAATCATCCTGTGGTGACGGATACCTTCGCCCGGCCTGAAACCTGGGAAGTGGAGCATGTGGCTCTGGCCAAGAAGGCGGACATCTTCGTGATTGCGCCGGCTACGGCCAATATCATGGCCAAAATGGCATGCGGCATTGCGGACGATATGCTGTCCACCACGGTGTTGGCCACCAAGGCACCGGTGCTGGTGGCTCCTGCCATGAACACCGGCATGTGGGAAAGTGCGGCTACCCAGGAAAATGTGCAAACCCTCAAAAAGCGCGGTGTGCATTTTGTGGGCCCAGAAGGCGGATATCTGGCCTGCGGGGATAGCGGTGCCGGACGCATGAGCGAGCCGGAAGCCATTTTCGACGCCATCTGCGGCATTTTGTGTCCGGTGCAGGATATGGAAGGGCTGAATGTACTGGTAACTGCCGGCCCCACCCGGGAAGCGCTGGATCCTGTCCGTTACATTACCAACCATTCCAGCGGCAAGATGGGCTATGCCATTGCCGAGGCTGCGCAAAAGCGTGGTGCCCGTGTGACACTGCTTTCCGGCCCGGTGCAATTGAAAGCCCCGGCGGGCGTGGAAGTGGTGGACGTGCTTTCCACCCAGGATTTGTACGAAAGGATGATGGAGCGCTGCGATCAGCAGCAGATCATCATTCAGGCGGCTGCCCCTGCCGATTTCACGCCGGTTGCCTTTGCCGAAGAAAAGATCAAGAAAGACGAAAGCGGCGGCATGATACTGCAGCTGAAGGAAACCCAGGACGTGGCAAAGGCCGTAGGGAAGCGCAAGCAAAAGGGCCAGGTGCTGGTGGGCTTTGCTGCCGAAACAGAAAAGGTGACGGAGCATGCCAAGGGCAAGCTGGCAAAAAAGAACCTGGATATGATCGTGGCCAATGACGTTACCCGGCCCGGCGCAGGCTTCAATGTGGATACCAATATCGTCACCTTCATCACGGCGGACGGTATGGAGGATATGCCCCAGCTTTCCAAGGCTGACGTGGCCCAGATGCTGCTGGACCGTGCCATGAAACTGTATCGTAAAAAATAAGGAGGGGACAGGGTGTACGCGGAAATCATCGTGGATATTGCAGCTGAAGCGGTGGACCGTGTATTTACCTATGCCATTCCAGACGGAATGGAGCTGGTGCCCGGCATGCGGGTCACCGTCCCCTTTGGCAGAATGAAAAAGGATGGGTTTGTTATCCGGCTGAAGAAAGAAGCGGATTATGATCCCCAGAAAATAAAGCCCATTCTGACAGCACCGGATACTTACCCGGTGCTGCTGCCGCAATTGATGGATTTGGCCAATGAAATCAGAGAAAAATATCACTGCCCTTTGTGTGAGGCCATCCGCCTGATGCTGCCTGCAGAAATGCGGGGAAACCGGGTGAAGGTGAAGACAGAGGAATATGTTCGCCTTGCCATTCCTTTGGATCAGGTTGACGAAGCCATTGCCAAGGAAACCCGCTCCAAAAAGCGCAAACTGATCCTGACGCTGCTTTCCGACGGCGAGATGCATTCCCTAGAAGAAATGCGCGCCATGGTCAAGGATGTGCGGCCTATTCTGTTGCAAATGAAGGAAAAAGAGATGGTTTCCTTTGTTGTGATGGAAAAGCTGCGCTCGCCTTACTTGGGAAAAGTGGATGAAAATCAGGACAGGCAGCTGACTGCGGAACAGGAAGAAGTGCTGTCCGAAATGATCCCCTGGCTTTCAAGGGGACACAAGCCCTTTTTGCTTCATGGTGTAACAGGCTCCGGTAAAACGGAAGTGTACATCCGCCTAGTGCGGGAAGCAGTGAAAAAGGGGAAGGGCGCCATCATATTGGTTCCGGAAATTGTGCTGACGCCCCAGATGATCAACTGGTTCAAATCCCGGTTCGGGGAGAATATGGCCGTGCTGCATTCCCGGCTTTCTGCCGGGGAAAGGTTTGACGAATGGCGGCGCATTCGCTTTGGCAATGCCAGAATTGTGATCGGCGCCCGGTCCGCAATATTTGCGCCGGTGGAAAACCTGGGCGTGATCATTGTGGATGAAGAACATGAGCAAAGCTATCAATCCCAAAGCTTCCCCCAGTATGACGCCCGGGACATCGCCATATCCCGCTGCCATCGGGAGGGGGCGGTGTGTGTATTGGCCAGCGCCACCCCCAGCATCTATTCCTATGCCATGGCCAGGCGGGGCGACTACACCCTGCTGGAAATGCCCCATCGCATCCTGAACCGACCGCTGCCATCTGTTCAAATGGTGGATATGCGGCAGGAACTGCGGCTGGGAAACAAAAGTATGTTTTCCAAGGCGCTGAAGGAAAAGCTGGATACCTGCATTGCTACCGGCCAGCAGGCCATGCTGTTCATAAACCGCCGTGGGTATGCATCTTCCGTCAATTGCCGCAAGTGCGGCGAAACCATCCGCTGTCAGCGCTGTGACGTGAGCATGACCTACCACAGCATCGATAAAACCCTGCGCTGCCATTACTGTGGTGAAATCCATCCCCTGCCCAAAGCCTGCCCCTCCTGCGCCAGCCCCTATATCAAGCCCATGGGCACCGGCACCCAGAAAGTGGAGGAAGAACTGAAGAAAATGTACCCCGGTGTGGGGATCATTCGCATGGATATGGATACCACCACCGGAAAGAATGCTCATTTTGAACTGGTAAACCAGTTCAGGGCTGGGAAAGCACAGATTCTGCTGGGCACTCAGATGATTGCCAAGGGGCTGGATTTTCCTCAGGTGACACTGGTTGGTGCTGTGATGGCGGATATGTCGTTGAACTTTCCGGACTACCGGGCAGCGGAAAGAACCTTCCAGCTATTGGTGCAGGTGGCAGGGCGTGCCGGCAGGGGTGAAAAGCCCGGGGAAGTGGTGATCCAGACCTACCAGCCCGATCATTACGCACTGGAAGCCGCTGTAAGGCAGGATTACCGTGCTTTTTTTGCCCAGGAGTTTGAAAGGCGGAAAAAGTCCCTTTACCCGCCGTTTACCATGATGGTGCGTTTCCTCTGCGACGCCAGGGATATGGACGACGCCATTGAAACGGCGGAAAAAATAAGAAACGAGATTACGCTGCGCTTTGGCAATACGCCCCTGTGGCGCAGGATCTTGTACCTGCGGGCAGATGAAGCACCTATCAGTAAAATTCAGGACCGGTGCCGCTCTCAGGTGCTGATGAAGCTTCTCAATCACCCGGATACCGATCAACTGATTGCAGCAATGCAGGAAATGGCAAAGGAAGAATATGCTGCCCATGTGGTATTGGAAATCAATCCCGCTTCCCTTGCATGATATTTGGAGGAAAGAAACATGATCAGGAAAATCATCACCCTTGGCAATGAAACCTTGAGAAAAGAAAGCAAGCCCATGCAGAAATTTGACCTGCGGCTGTGGCTGCTGCTGCGGGACATGGCGGAAACTATGTACGACGCAGACGGCGTGGGCCTGGCTGCGCCCCAGGTGGGCATTTTGCGGCGGGTGGTGGTCATTGATATCGGCGAAGGGCTGGTGGAATTGATCAATCCGGAAATCATCGCTGAAGAGGGGGAACAGGCAGGCCCTGAAGGATGCCTCAGTGTGCCCGGCAGGCAGGGCTTTGTGCGCCGGCCCAATAAGGTGACTGTCCGCGCCCTGGACCGGAAGGGCAAGCCCTTTGAAATCACCGGGGAAGGGCTGATGGCCCGTGCCCTTTGCCACGAGATTGATCATCTTTCCGGGCGTGTGTATGTGGATATTATGGACCACGAAATTTTCCCCGATCAGGAAGAGGAGGAGTAAGCGTTGCGCATCGTATTTCTTGGCACACCGGAGTTCGGCGTTCCTTCTCTTGAAGCGCTGATCCGGGAGGGGCATGATGTGGTGGGTGTTTTTACCCAACCTGACAGGCCCAAAGGACGGGGCAAGAAAATGGAATGCTGCCCGGTAAAGGTATGCGCCATGGCCCATGATATTCCGGTATACCAGCCGGTGAAAATCCGCCTGGAAAGCGTGGAAGATTTAAAAGCGCTTGCGCCGGATCTGTGCGTCACGGCAGCGTTCGGGCAAATTCTCTCTCAGGAAATCCTGGATATCCCCCGGATTGGCACGGTGAACGTACATTCCTCCCTGCTTCCCAAGTACCGTGGGTCTTCTCCCATCAACTGGGCCATCATCTGCGGCGAAAACATCACCGGAGTCACCACCATGATGACCGATAAGGGCATGGATACCGGGGATATTCTACTGCAAAGGGAAGTGGAAATTCTGCCTCAGGAAACGGCAGGGGAATTGACCATTCGTCTGGCGGATGTTGGGGCGGAGCTCCTTGTGGAAACCATCCGCCTGCTGGAAAAGGGCCAATGTCCCCGCAAACCTCAGGATCATGAAAAGATGAGCTATTATCCCATGCTGAAAAAGGAAATGGGCCTGATTGACTGGCAACTGAGCGCAAAAGAGATCTGCTGCCGCATCCGCGGCCTGTCTCCCTGGCCGGGCACCTACACCTTTATCGGCGGCGAAATGCTGAAGGTGTGGACAGCGCTGGAAGAAGAAGCGGCAGAAGGGCAGCCCGGCGATATCCTGGAGGCGGACGGTAAGAAGGGCCTTCTGATCAAGGCTGGGCAGAACGCCATTCGGGTGCTGGAATTACAGGCACAGGGCGGGAAACGAATGAGGGCAGCTGATTATCTTCGTGGCCATCCCATGGCGGCAAAGGCCTGCGATAAGAATGAGGAAAAAGAACAATGAGTGAAAAGAAGTCCTTCGGGCAGAAAGATAAGAATTATAAAAAGCCCTTTGAAAACCGCAGCCGGGATGGCTTTAAAAAGCAAGACGGCTTCAAGCGTGGCGGCGATAAAAAAGACGGCTTCCGCAAGGAAGGCTTCAATAAAAGCCGCCCTGCAAAGCCTGCCTTTGGTGACAAAAAGCCTGCTGCCCGGCCTGTAAATGATAAGCCCAGGGAAGAAATGCCAACCACCAATGCCCGGAAGGTGGCGCTGCAGATTTTCAGGGACGTGGTGCGCAATGATGCTTATGCCGCCCTGTCTCTGGACGATCAGATGAAGAACTCCAACCTCACCCAGCTGGACAAACGTTTTTGCGCCAGCATTGTATACCGTACCATTGAAAACCTGATCCGCATTGACTATGCGCTCAGCTTTTACCTGAAGGATGAAAACAAGCTGGAAGACCAGGTGAAGGATATTCTGCGCATCAGTGCCTGTCAGCTGCTTTTCCACGACCGCATTCCTGCCAATGCCATTGTGGATGAGGCGGTAAAATTAACCCGTATGCTAGGCCTGGAAGGGCTGACCGGGGTGACCAACGCGGTGCTGCGGTCCATGGTGCGTGAGCCTGAACGGGTGAAATGGCCCAAGCCGGAGGAAGGTGCCAGGTACCTGTCCATCATGTTCTCCGTGCCCATGTGGCTGGCGGAAAAGCTGGTTGCTGCCTACGGCGAGCAGGAAGCATTGAAAATTTGCTCCTACCGCAGCGAAGCCCACTATACCGTTGTGCGGCCCAACCTTTCCCGGATGGACGATGCGGCATTTGAAAAGCTTCTGGAAAAGAAAGTGTGGGAAAAGGAAAAGGGCCTGGTGGCCCATGCGTATCGAGTGCGTATGGCCAGCGAAATTGCCCGGGACGCCGATTACCTTGCCGGTAATTTCTCCATTCAGGGGGAAAGCAGTATGCTGTCCGCCCAGGTGATGGACGTGAAGCCTGGCATGCAAGTGCTGGATTGCTGCGCTGCTCCCGGCGGCAAGACGGCCTACATGGCTGAAATGATGAACGGCACCGGCCGTGTGTATGCCTGGGATTTGCATGAACACCGTGTCACGCTGCTTCGGGCTATGGCAAAGCGATTGAAGCTGGACAACGTTCGCCCGGTGGTGCGGGATGCCACCCAGCTGAAGGATGATCTGGTATCCACCATGGATGCAGTGATGCTGGATGCGCCCTGTTCCGGTCTGGGTGTGATGGACAATAAACCGGACATCAAATACCGGGCCAGCGAGGAATCCGTAAAGGAACTGACAGGCATCCAGGAAAAGCTGATGGATACCTGCTGCCAGTATGTAAAGCGGGGCGGCTATATGGTGTACTCCACCTGCAGCATGCTGCCGGAGGAAAACGAGCAGCAGGTGAAGGGCTTCCTTTCCCGACATCCCGAATTCAGGCTGGCGCCGCTGCCGATATCCGTTCCCGAAAAGATCCGGGCGCAGTATGGCGAATACGGCCTGCAGCTGCTGCCGCACCGGGATGAAATTGAAGGTTTCTTTATTGCAAAAATGCGCAGGGTGAAGTAAGATGACAGAATTTCTGGGGCTGTTTCCGGAAGAAATGAAACAGGTGATGGAGCATATGGGGGAAAAGGCATTTCGTGCCAAGCAAGTGTTCTCCTGGCTGCATAAGGGTTGTACATTCGATGAAATGAGCAACCTTTCCCTTGCTTTGCGTGAAAAACTGAAAAATGAAGGCAACGATCAGCCTGTCAGCATTCAGAGTGTGCACGAATCCAAACTGGATGGCACCAAGAAGTTTTTGTTTTCTTTGAAGGACGGCAACTGCATTGAAGGCGTATTGATGCGCTATCATTACGGCTGCACGCTGTGCGTGTCCACACAGGTGGGCTGCCGGATGGGCTGTTTGTTTTGCGCCAGCACCCTGGACGGCTGTGTGCGGAATCTGACCGCTGCGGAAATACTGGGCCAGGTGATGTGCGCAAACAGCACTCTGGATGGTGAAAAGGTGCATAATATTGTGCTGATGGGCAGCGGCGAACCCTTTGATAATTACGAAAATGTGATCCGCTTTCTGAAGCTTGTGTCCCATCCCGAAGGGCTGAATATCAGCCTGCGGCATATTTCCCTCTCCACCTGCGGCCTGATTGATCAGATTCGCCGGTTTGCAGATGAGAACCTGCCGGTTACCCTGTCTCTTTCATTACATGCACCCAATGACGAAATTCGAAAAAAAATTATGCCCATTGCCAGGCGCTATCATATCCACGAAACCATTGATGCCTGCAAGTATTATCTGGAAAAGACGGGGCGGCGGATTGTGTTTGAATATGCGTTGATTGACGGCGTGAACGCAGATGAAAAGCAGGCTCACGAGCTGGCAGACCTTTTGCGGGGCATGCAGTGCCATGTAAACCTGATCCCTCTCAATACCGTCAAGGAGCGCAACCTGCAGGGCGTCAGCAACCGTCAGGTGCAGGCCTTCCTGGATGTATTGGAAAAGCGGCACATTTCTGCCACCCGGCGCCGGGAAATGGGGGACGATATCGAAGGTGCCTGCGGACAATTGAGAAAAAAAGTATTGGAGGAAGGAAAGGCATGAAGATCACTGCAAGAACGCATATCGGCAATGTGCGCCCCTCCAATCAGGATTCTTTTCTTGTTCAGGAAGGAAAATACAGTCTGGTTGGCGTAGCCGACGGTATGGGCGGCCATAACGGCGGCGATATTGCCAGCCAGATGGCAGTGCTCATGCTGGGCCGGGTGCTGGAAGGGGCAAAGCCTGACGAAGCGCTGCTCCTTGGCGGCATTGAAGAAATCAACCAGCTGATTTATCAGGAACAGTTGAAAAACGAATTGCTCAGCGGTATGGGCACTACGCTCACAGTCATCTGGGAAGATGATGACCGGATACTGCTGGGCCATGTGGGGGACAGCAGGGCCTATCGCATCCGCCAGGGAAAGATTGAGCAGGTGAGCCGGGATCATTCCATGGTAGGCGAAATGGTGCGGGATGGCATCCTCACCAAGGAACAGGCCATGAACCATCCCTACCGCAATGTGATCACCAAGGCAGTGGGCACAGCTGAAACGGTGGAACCTGATGTGGTGATACTGGATAAAGAACGGGGCGACAAATACCTGATCTGCTCCGACGGCCTGTATGAATATGTGACGGAAGAGGATATGCTGAAGCTTTTGCAGTTTTCCCCTGCGGACCATGCTGCAGATGTAATGCTGGAAACAGCATTGGAAAAAGGCGGCCGGGATAATGTGACCCTCCTGATTGCGGAGGTGACAGCATGATCGGAAAATTGTTGGACAACCGCTATGAGCTGGTGGAATTTATCGGCCAGGGCGGCATGGCGCTGGTGTATCGCGCCAAGGATCAGCGCACAGGCCATCAGGTGGCTGTGAAGATACTGCGTCCCGAATTTGCAGAAGACGAAGAATTCCTGGAACGATTTGACCGAGAAGCGCAGACGGCCAGCAAAATGAGCCATCACAATATTGTGAACCTGCTGGATATTGGCCAGGAGGGGGAACTGCGCTACCTGGTGATGGAATATGTGCACGGACGCACCCTGAAGGAAGTAATCCTGCAAAAAGGGGCCCTGCCTTTCAATGTGGCTGCGCAGATTGCCATTCGTATCCTGTCTGCCCTGCGCCATGCTCACGGCAACGGCATTATTCACCGGGATATCAAATCCCAGAACATTCTGGTGAATGAGGATGGGCACATCAAAGTGTCCGACTTTGGCATTGCACGGGTGGCCGGCAGCAACACCATCAGCAAGACGGATAACGTGATGGGCTCTGTTCACTATTTTTCTCCTGAGCAGGCCAAGGGTGAAAGCGTCACTTACGGCAGCGACCTGTACAGCGTGGGCATTGTATTTTATGAAATGCTTACCGGACAGCTGCCCTTTGACGGCGATACCCCGGTAGCTATTGCCATGCAGCATATTGGCGCAAAGCCCCGGGAAATCAGTGATCTAAATCCGGCTGTGCCGCCGGCACTGACTGCTGTGGTGAAAAGGGCCATGGAGAAATCGCTGGACAAGCGCTACCAGAACGCTGTGGATATGGCCCAGGATATCAAGCGTGCCCTGGAAGAGCCGGACGGAACATGGCTTGGCAGACTGCCGGATAAAAACATCCCCAATTCGCAGGAGCCTAAAAAGGATGCCACAATGACCGGCACTCAGATGAACCTTGGCAGCAAAACAAAGAAAAATCTGGCCAGGAAGGCTTTCCTGGTGATGGGGTTGGCCATCCTTTCCATTGCTGCGATTGTATTTGGCAGCATATACATTTACGAACAGGTGATCCAGGCAACAGAGGCGCCCTATGTATTGGACGAAACGCTGGAAAGTGCGGAAAGGCTGTTGAACAAAGCGGGGCTGAGAATGGAAGTAAAGCGTATCAGCGATGAAGTGAAGCCGGTGGGAACGGTGATCATGCAATCGCCTGAATACGGTACAGCCATGCGCAAGGAGGAAACGGTGCTCCTCACTGTATCCACCGGCCCTGAATCCCAGGCTGCGCCCAATATTGTCAATATGACCTTGGAAGAGGCCATGGCAGAATTGGAAAAGACAGGCTTCACCCTGCTGGCGTTGCCTGAAAGGCAGCTCTCTGCTAAGCCCTGGGACACAGTGCTTTCTCAAAATCCTGAGCCTGATACCATGCTGACCAGCGGCAGCGTTATTCAGGTGACACTCAGCGGCGGCAGCATTATCCTGCCGGATTATATCGGCATGGAAAAGGATGCCGCACTGCTTTCCATTCAGCAGCTGCAATTGAAGCTGGTCAATCTGATTGAAATTCCTGTCAGTGATGCTTCACAGATCGGAAGGGTTGCAGCGCAAAAATTTGTTGTATATGACAATCAGGAGCCGGTGGAATACCAGCCCGGCCAGATGGTGATGCAGCAGACGGAAGTAACGCTGGCTGTCTATGTATTGGATAACGGCACCGAAACAGACACACAAACTGAACAAGCGAGGACTGAGCAGTGACAGAAGGGATCATCATCCGCGGCCGGGGCGGGCTGTATACCGCACTGGATGCGGAGAACAGGGAATATGTACTGCGGGCAAAGAAAAAGTTTCGCCGGATGGGCTTGTCACCGTTGGTGGGGGACCGGATTATGTTCACTCCCGGCAATATCAGCGATGAACATGGCTGGGTGGAGGAAATAATGCCAAGAACCAGCCAGTGCCTGCGTCCGCCGGTGGCTAATGTAACGCTGCTTTGCATGGTGGTATCCCCCCAGCCAGCGCCTGACTGGCTGCTGGTGGATAAACTGATGATCTTCGCCGAACGGCAGAACTTAAAGCCTGTTCTGATCGTCAATAAGGCGGATCTGGATACGGAAGAGGAAACGCTCCGGGCTGCCAGAAAAATGTACAAAGGGGCCGGGCTGGAGGTGTTCTCTGTCAGCGCCAGAACGGGAGAAGGCAAGGAGGCGCTCATTGAGCGTTTTGCCGGACAGATGTGCTGCTTTTCCGGCCAGTCAGGCGTGGGTAAATCCACGCTGCTCAATCAATTGTTTGGGCTGCAGGTGGAAACAGGGGATATCAGCCAGAAAATTCTCAGGGGGAAGAATACCACCCGTCATGCAGAATTGTTCCGCTTTGGTGATATTGCCGTTATTGATACACCCGGGTTCAGCCTGCTGGAATTGGACGGGGTTTTTGATCCGGTGCTGCTGCAGGATTATTATCCGGAATTCAGGGAATATAAAGGGAAATGCCGTTTTTCTCCTTGTTACCATGCAGCCGAGCCTGGGTGTATGGTAAGAATGGATGAGGAAAACGGGGTTATTGACCACGAAAGAATGGAGCGTTACCGGCAAATCCTGAAGGACTGCCGTGAAACGTGGAGGGAACGTTATGATTGAAATCGCACCGTCCATGCTGGCTGCTGATTTGATGAATCTGGGAAAAGACCTGGCTGATTTGCAAAATCATGGCATCACCACATTGCATTTTGATGTGATGGATGCGCATTTTGTGCCTAATCTCTCCTTCGGTCCTGATTTTTGCAAGGCTGTGCACAAACTGTTTCCTGACTATTTTCTGGATGTGCACCTGATGATGGATAATCCGGAACGTTTGCTGGACAGCTTTATTGCAGCCGGTGCCGCATCCGTTACTGTCCATGCAGAAGTGCTGGATGATGCCGGGCCCTTGCTGAAAAAAATAAAGGAAATGGGCGTGGAATGCGGCATTTCCGTAAAACCTGGTACGGACATCAGAAAAATTGAAAAATATTTGCATTTGCTGGACCGGGTGCTGATCATGACGGTGGAACCCGGCTTTGGCGGCCAGAAATTCATGGAAAGCCAATTGGAGAAGATTGTTTGGCTGCGAGAAAAAGGATTTAAAGGCAGAATTGGCGTGGACGGCGGCGTGAACACGGAAAATGCCAGCCGGATTGTTCAAGCCGGTGCAGATGTGCTGGTGATGGGGACGGCGTTCTTTCGGGCTGCTGACCGGGCAGAAGTGGTGAAGAAGGTGAAGGAATGGCAATGAAGCAAGGAAAAAAGAACCAACAGTTTCATCACAAGCACAGCCTGGGGCAGAATTTCATCACCGACGAAGCATTGTTTGCCCAATTGGTGGATCTTTCCGGTGTTGGCGCGGAAGATCATGTGCTGGAGATTGGCGCCGGTGCCGGCGGGATGACGAAGGTACTGGCCAAGCGGTGCAGGAAAGTGGTGTCCATTGAAGTGGACAGCACGCTGCTGCCCATCCTGAAGGTTGCGTTGCACCATTGTGATAATGTGGAACTTGTGCACGGCGATGTGATGCGGCTGAACCTGCAGGAGATCACCAAGCCCCTCGGGCATTTCCATGTGGTGGCCAATATTCCGTACTACCTCACCACAGATCTGATGCAGCTTCTTCTGACCGGCGGGCTGCCCATTGACAGCATCAATGTGATGGTGCAGGCGGAGGCCGCCCAGCGCATGGTAGCCCGGCCCGGTGAAGAGGGCTGGGGGATGCTGGCGGTACGCACCCAATATGCCTACAGGCCGCAAATTGTACTGGATGTACCCTCCTGCATGTTTACCCCGCCGCCCAAGGTGGACAGTGCCTTTGTCACCATGCAGCGGCGTGAAAAACCTGCTGTGCAGGTGCAGGACGAAGGGATGTTTTTCAAGGTGGCAAAGGCTGCATTTGCCATGCGCCGCAAAACCATGGCCAATAACCTGATTGCATCGTTCAGAATCAGCAGGGAACAGGCCGAAAACTGGCTGGCAGCGTGCGGCCTGGAAAAGAATGTTCGTGGCGAAACCAGGTCTTTGCAGGACTTTGCTAACCTGGCAGATGCATATAAAGACATAGAACCTGCTAAATGAAAAAAAGAGCCGCTCCTGACAATGATCAGAAGCGGCGTTTTTTTATACAGTACCGGATACTTCCAGCTCGCTGGAACCGGGTGTGACAATCCATTCGCCTGTTACAGGATTTTGCTCGAATGTGGCGGCAGGTACAGAAATGGCGCCGGGCAGGGTGACGAACTCACCTGTCATCTCGTTATAGGTATATTGAATCCCTTCAGTCCAGAATGTACCATTGTAGACGGCAGTGAGATTGGAAAGCCGGGGATTGAACACGTCGGTGAGAATCATGTCATCAGTTGCCACAACCGGGGTGTTGCCGGCATTGAGAATCTGGAAAGTGTAGGTGATCTGTCCGTTTTCCGGCACAGTGGTGGGGCTCAGGGCTTTGGTGATGCTGATCACAGGCGACTGACCTGCAACGACGGTCTCCATATCTGTCACAGGAGTTTGAAGCTGTTCGCCGGTTACGGTTACGATGTTGGTGATGCCGGTAGCGGATGCCAGCGGCGCCAGGCTGTTGGCTGTGGTCTGATAAATAATCTGTGCATTTCCGCCTGCAGGAACATCAATACCTCCAATTGTCATGGGTGGGCCGGCAGATACGTCCAGCGAACCGGTGGGCTGCAGCTGGCCGTTGATATAATAAGCAATGGAATTGATGTCAGCATCCAGGGGGACCAGGGTATCACCGCTGAAGGAGTAGCCCCCCAGATTGTCGGAAAGGGTCAGGTTATTCAGCGGAGAAGGGCCGCTGTTGCGCAAGCTGACCACATAGGTGATGCGCCCGCCTGAAGCATATTCGTTTTCAATGGCGTTTTTGTCAACAGTCAGCACATTGATGATTTCACCGGTGATAATATTGGATGCATAGCTGACCCCCTTGAGGGTCAGGATGGCCTGATTGGTGAAAGTGGGCATGATGGATACACCTCCCAAGTGTTTTGCGGCGTTGCCACACTTTCAATTTATGCGAAAAAGGAATGGGCGTGCAGCTGTCATGCTACACGCCCTGAAGAATTAAAAGATGTTGGTCAATTCATAAACAGACTTTAGTACGTTATCGCAAATTTTGAAGGGATATGCCTGCATTTCCTTGGGTGCATTTGCCATCAGGTAAGGATGTCCCACTGTACACAGCATGGCCAGGTCATTGAACTGATCGCCGAAGGCAGCCATGTTTTCCGTAGGAATATCCAGCATTTCAGAGAGCGAAAGGATGCCGTCGCCTTTATTGGTCAAGGTAAAATCCAGCCACTTTTCGCCGGCGATATCGGCATGAATGACGTCATTCCATTTCTTTTGCAAAGGCGGGGCAAGGGAGGCAACGCCATCCGGATGAAAACCGGAAATTTTGATGTACTCATTTGAATACAGACCATATTCTGATACAATTGTGCACGTATTGCGTAAACGGTAAAATATATCGTCGGTAAAGAAGCGGCTGGCTGAAGAAAGCATCACACTGCTTTGTGGTATGCTCAACAGCACTTCCATGCCGGCATCCAGAATATCCCGGATGAGGGGCATGGCAATCTCCTGCGGAATGGTGCGCGCGGCACTGTGGCTGCCTGCAACCACATAAGCACCGTTTTCGCAAATATAACAGATATCATCGGCTACGGGTGCAAAAAGCCGTTTTAGATTGGCGTACTGTCTTCCGCTGGCCGCACAGAAGCAGATTCCTTTTTCTTTCAGCGTACTGATCATATCAAATGTTCCGTCCGGCAAAGTGCCGTCCTTTTGCAGCAGCGTGCCATCCAGGTCGCTGGCGATAAAGCGTATGCTCATGCGATCCCTTCCTTTCTGAGATGCCGATAAAGGAAAATAAGCCCCAGCAAAGAGGCTTATTAAGTGGTGCGAGTGGCGGGGATCGAACCCGCACGCCCAGAGGGCACAAGATTTTAAGTCTCGGTTGTCTGCCAATTCCAACACACTCGCAGCAACAGAAATTATAGCAAATTGCCGGAGGGATCGTCAAGGCCTTTGAAAAAAATCTGCCGTGTGTTTAGCTGTTACGAAGAATGGAATTGCAATGAATGAAAAATTCTTCCTGACTGGGCATCCACTTCTTTTCTTTCGCCGGAAAAAGTGCGTCGAAAGCATTGCAGGCAGCCTCATCCGCGCAACAGGAGCCAATATCGCTATCACGATAATGCCAAAGTCTGCCATCCAATGCATCCGGATAATCCTTTTCAGCTTCCTGGCGGATAATATACTCGTTCATGTTCTTTCTCCTTGAAAAAAAGACCATCCGGAATGGATGGTCCAATCTGGTCAGTTCATACGGAACCAGCAGAAGGAAGTGGCGTTGATCAGATCCCAGATGGTGAGGGCATAATTGCCTTCGTCGATGAGGAAATAGCTGTAATCGGTGATCTGCACATGCTCCTGGATGGGGGCGTCTTCCATGGGGATACCGATGATGGATACTTCCACGCCGCCGTTGGTGGTGTTCACATTGGCGTAGTAGCTGTCATCGGCTTTGCTGTCCAGGTATTCCTGGAAACGGGCACCGTACACAGGGCTGGGGCCGCAGTGGATCACCAGGGGATAATCCAGGTAATCCGCCAGTTCCGGCACTTCTTCGGCAGTGAAATTGTAATCCCGCAGGGTACCGATGTACATCATGATATGCCGGGCGCCGTTCTTTGCCACCAGCAGGTCGCCCACCTGCAGGGTGTCCTTCAGCTGGTCGTAGGGGGGCATTTCAAAGCCTTCCCGATGGTTGTAGAGATGATTGCCGCTGCGCTGATAATCCCATTTGAGGATCATGTTGCTCAGGCTGTCGTGAGCAGGCATGCCCACTTCGGAATAAATCCACTGGGTGTAGCCGGAGCAGTCAAAGCCGTCGATGTAGAAACTGTCCTTGCGATAAAACTTTGTGGTCTCCCAGCACTTGTACTTGGAAAACTCGGGCAGGCGGCTGGTGATGCGTTCCATATACTTGCCGCCGAAATAATAGGGAATACCAAGATCAAAAATGGATTCTACCTCAGCACCGGTGATTTCGTTATAGCGGCGCTGGAAGATATTGTCCTTTTCCAGGCAACGGAAAGCAGCGTCCAGGAAAGGGGAGCGCTCCACTTCTGCCTTTGCAGGCATAGCGGTAAGCAGCAATGCAATAGCCAGAGAGATGACGAAAAGTTTTTTCATCATAGACATCGTGAATTCCTCCTGTATCTTGCGGATGGCAAAGTGCATCCGTCATCACGCATCAGTTCGCAAATGCAGAGCAAAATTATTATAACACTGAATGGCCGGATGGTCAAATGAAGTTTGCGTCGCAGATCATGAACCGCATTGTACCATCTTTTCTTCCACCATCAGAAAAATCTGACTCAGCGGCAGCGCAAGCGCATCTGCCAGTGACCATAACGTATTTACATTGGCACTCTTTTTTCCGCTTTCGATCATAGCCAGATGACTTCTGGATATACCCGCCAGCCCGCTGAGCACCTCCTGGGACAGGCATCTTTCCTGGCGCAGCTTGCGGATCACATTCCCCGTGACGGTGCAATCGTATTGCATTTCAGCCCTCCTTTGTTGGCAACAAAAGATTTTCTTGTCTACACAAGTATACAATATGTACTATTGAACAGGCAAGGTGAGAGACGAAAAAAACACATGAATACCGATTTTTACAAGAAAGCGTAAAAAAGTGGGGAAGTATATTTGACTGCAGGGAATTTGCATGGTATAATAAGCCGTTATTAATAGTCAATTAACCTTACAGGAGGGGTTCTATCATGTCCGGGCATTCCAAATGGCATAATATTCAGGCAAAGAAGGGCAAGACCGACGCTGCCCGCGGCAAGATCTTTACCAAGATCGGCCGTGAGATTGCTATCGCTGTGCGCGAAGGCGGCTCCAATCCCGATACCAACAGCAAACTGAAGGATATCATCGCCAAGGCAAAGGCGAACAATATGCCCAACGATAACATCCAGCGCAGCATCAAGAAGGCTGCCGGCGAAGGCACCGGCGCCACCTATGAAGAAATGATGTACGAAGGCTATGCCCCCGGCGGCGTGGCCATCATCTGCCAGATCGTTACCGATAACCGCAACCGCACCTCCAGCGACGTGCGCCACATCTTCGATAAGAACGGCGGCTCCCTGGGCACTCCCGGTTCCGTGAACTATATGTTCGATAACAAGGGCGTTATCGTCATCGAAAAGGAACCCGGCATGGATGAAGACGAAGTGATGATGCAGGCCCTGGAAGCCGGCGCAGAAGACGTGAAGGTGGAAGAGGATGTATTTGAAGTGTACACCGCTCCCAACGATTTCTCTGCTGTCCGCGAAAACCTGGAAGCTGCCGGCTTTGCTTTCCTTTCTGCCGAAAAGCAGATGATTCCCCAGAACACCGTGGCCATCTCCGATCCGGACACTCTGGCCAAGGTGCAGAAGCTGCTGGATATGCTGGATGACAACGACGACGTGAGCGAAGTGTATCACAACGCTGAGCTGCCCGAAGAGGAAGAAGAAGACTGAGCCAAGGCTTTTTGATGCCGGAAAGAGGCTGATTATGCGCATTTTTCCAAAGGTAACATGCTGGGCTGTCCTGTGCGTGCTGCTTTGGGGAAGTGCGCATTTTGCTTTTGCAGATCAGCATCTGAATGTGGAGGCTGCATTTTCCCGCCCAGAATCTGTTTCCGGGATGGTGAACATACCGGGAATGGAAACACCTGTGCGCTATTATGCTCAAAACGATGCGTTATGGGAGAGCCTTACGTACGAGCGCAAGGACAGCAAAAAGCGCCGTCCGTTCCGGGATTCCGGCTGCGGTCCCACGGCATTGGCCATGGCACTTTCCGCCCTGGTTCCGGAAAATGAAATCAGCCTGATCAGCGAATATGCCAAAACACCATACTCCATGTGCATCTGCTCTTTGAACGAAGGCCAGTGCGACAGGCACAGTGCCCGGTATATCCTTACTTCCCAGCGGGATTATGTACGCTTTCTGCCCCTGGTGCTGGGTGATTTTGCCACCGGCAATAATGTTTTCCTGGTGTACAGCCGCTCAGAGACGGTAGCTGGCACTTCGACGGGGTATATTGACAAGGTGTGCCAGATATATGGGCTGGAATACCGCTTTACCTATGATTATCAGGAAGCGCTTGCAGCTCTTGAGAATGAGCATGAATCGGTGTTTGCCCTGGCTGGCAAAGGCGGCTGCTTTACCAATGTGGGGCATTATGTATATCTGGCCCACGCGGATGATGAAATGCTTTATGTATTGGATCCGCTTTGCCGGGAAGAATACAAAACCAACAAAAGCAGCAGGTTGACCATCCTTCAGCCGGGGCTTGTATCCCTTGAGCACGATGCGGTTTCAGCTGCCAATTTCTCCAACTATATCATTCTGACAAAGAAACAGGTTCAATCAACTAAATGAATAAGGACACACTGAAAAAAATCAAAACAAATCCTGGGGCTTACATAATCTGGCTGGCGCTTACCTGTATAGTCCATATCGCACTGTTTGGTGCAAAGATCAGGCAGGATTATCAGGCGTGGGAGAGAATTGCTGTTTTTTTATTGGCGGTTTGCATCACCTTGCCGCTGCATGAGCTGTTTCACTTTGTGTTCATGAAGCTGTTTGGCAAAAGCAGCGTGAGGATTTGCGTGATGAAAAGCCCTTTAGGCTTGCCGACGCTTGGGACCGTTGCGCAATGGACGTTCAATAAATGGCAATCGGTTATCATCTACCTTTCGCCTTTCGTGTGGCTGACATTATTGGTGGATGCGGCGCTCATTTTCTGCCAACAGGCAGAACTGATATTCCTCGTTGTGCCCATTTGCAATTGTGCGGGATGCTTTTATGATATTGTAGATACTCTGACAGCGGTTGCCCATCAAAATTAAAGAAACAGGAATGCCCGCGAAGCATGTTTTCACGGGCTTATTTTATTCTGTTTTTTTGGAAAAATAGAGGAATTACACCGTTTCACGGAGTATATAAAGCGTAGAAAAGGAGGCGGCAATCCATGACCATCCGCGAGGAACTGGAAAGAAGGGAAAGAACCTATCTTTCACCTTTTGCTGTTTGCAGTGCTGACACCCAGGGGCGGGATTATCCCATTGCGCCTGATGATTTGCGCACCCAATTCCAGCGGGACAGGGATCGTATCCTGCATTGCAAAAGTTTCCGCCGCCTGAAGTTCAAAACCCAGGTGTTCATCTCACCCGAGGGGGACCATTTTCGCACCCGGCTGACCCACACGCTGGAAGTGGCTCAGGTGGCCAGGACGCTTGCCCGTTGCCTGAACCTGAATGAGGATCTGACCGAAGCCATTGCCCTTGGGCATGACCTGGGTCACACTCCCTTTGGCCATTGCGGGGAGAGGATGCTGGACAAGCTTTCCGTTGAAGGCTTTGCCCATAATGAGCAGAGCCTTCGGGTGGTGGAGGTACTGGAAGGCGGGGAGGGGCTGAACCTGACAAAAGAAGTGCGGGACGGCATCCTGCACCATTCCGGTAAGGTTGCTCCTGCCACGCTGGAGGGCAAGTGCGTGGCCCGTGCAGACAGGATTGCGTATATCAATCATGATATTGATGATGCATTGCGGGCGGGTGTACTGAAGGAATTTGAATTGCCTGGGGAAATCCTGCGGGTACTGGGTGAAACCCACGGCCAGCGCATAGACACCCTGATCCGGGATATTGTCTGCGAAAGCAAGGACAGAAATGATATTGTCATGAGTGACAGGGTACAGTCCGCATTTGACGAGCTTCGCACATTCATGTTTGAAAAGGTGTATTTCGACAGCTGGCGCCATAAGGAAGAAGCTAAATGCGATTATGTGATCCGTATGCTGTTTGAATATTTCATGGAGCATCCCAGCGAAATGCCCCTTGAATATGTGCAGATTGCTTACCGGGACGGCAATGAGCGGGCAGTGATTGATTATCTGGCCTGTATGACGGACCGGTATGCCCTGCGCACCTTCCAGCAGTTGTTTTCGCCTTCTGCATTCCCTGTGATCTGATTCGACAAAAATTCTTCATTTGTGCAGGAAAAATTCCTTTTGCAGCGAACAAGAAAAAGGCATGAATTATCACGGGAGGGAAGGAAATGGCAGGACGTTTTCCGGCGGCATGGCTGGATGAATTGTACGCCAGGGCGGATATCGTATCTGTGGTTTCCGGCTACCTCCAACTGAAAAAGGACGGCAGAAGGTATTGGGGCTTATGCCCGTTTCATAACGAAAAAACCCCTTCTTTTTCCGTCAATGCAGACCTGAATCTGTATTATTGCTTCGGCTGCAAGGCCGGCGGCAATGTGGTGCAGTTCATTATGGAAATGGAACGTGTATCCTATCAGGAAGCGGTGAAGCTGCTGGCTGAAAAGATGCACATGGCTGTTCCCGAAGTACAGAACGACCCGGATTACGAACGCCGCCGCAGTGAAAGGGACAGGCTGCTGGCTGCCAACCGGGAAGCCGCCCATTTTTACCACGATACCCTGTGGAAGCCGGAAGGCAAGACGGTCTTGGATTATCTCCACAAGCGCGGGCTGGATGACGGCACCATTCGCCGCTTCGGCCTTGGCGCAGCGCCGGATCAATGGGATGAATTGATCAAATATCTTGTCTCCAAAGGCTATACCAAACAGGAAATCACCCTGGCAGGCCTTGCGGTCAATAAAGGTGATCACCACTACGATATGTTCCGCAGCCGCGCCATGTTTCCCATCATCGATCAGCAGGGAAATGTGCTGGGCTTTGGCGGACGGGCCATGGGAGATGCAAAACCCAAATATCTCAACACCTCCGATACGCCGGTTTTCAATAAGCGAAAGGGCGTATACGCCATCAATCTGGTGAAAAAAATCCGGGATTTGAAACGGATTTTACTGGTGGAAGGATACATGGACGTGGTGGCGGTGTCTCAGGCAGGTATCCAGGGCGCTGTGGCTACGCTGGGAACATCCCTCACCAATGAACAGGCACGGCTGCTGAAGCGCTATGCGCCGGAAGTATGGATTGCCTATGATGGCGATGAAGCGGGTCAGCATGCTATTGAACGGGCCATTTCCATTTTTGAGGCGGAAGAGATGCCGGTGAAGGTGCTCAGCTTCCCTGATAAACTGGACCCGGACGAAATGATCCGCCAGCGGGGTGTGGATGCATTCCTGGCGGTCCGGCCCATGGGCGCAGTGGCTTACAAAATGCAGCGGCTGCGCCTGCAGTATGATCTGGAAACCCAGGACGGCAGAACGGAATATGCCAAGCAATGCGCCCAGATCCTGAAAAAGGTGAAAGAGCCGGTGGAGATGGAAAACCATCTGGAAGCGCTCAGCGTGCAGACCGGCTTTTCAAAAGAAGTGCTGATGGCCCAGATTGGCATTTCTCCCGAATTGATGGGGCAGAATAAACCTACCGAAAAACGGAAAGAATATCCAGCAAAGCGCACACGTTTGCCAGAAACCTATAAGACAGAGCAAACATTGCTTGCGCTGATGGCGCTGGATAAGCTGCCCGCAGGTACGGTAAAGGCAGATGATTTTTCCCATCCTGCATTCCGTACCATTGCAGAGGCTATGCTCAGCGGCAAAAAACCGGCGGTGATCATGGCGGAAGCAGAAACGGATGAAGTCCGTCAGGCGGCAGGTGAGGTGTTCACCGTCTTATCCGATGAAGAAAAGAAAAACCCTGCGGCTGTTGCCAAGGATTGCTTAAGAAATCTGCACATCCAAAGGCTGCAGCAGCAGATCAATGATATGACCGAACTGATGCGTACGGCTGCCGGTGGGCAGGAGCGAGAAAAGGCATTGAAAGAGGTCATGCAGCTTTCCAAAGAATTGGCTCAGTTAAGGCAACAGGGACGCTGAAGGCAGGAAGGAGTTTGAGAGCCATGAATGCGCAAGTGGATGCAAAGCAGGCAAAACTGAACGAACTGTACGAACTGGGAAAAAGCAAGGGTGTGTTGACCTATGACGAAGTGATCAACAAGCTGTCTGCTTACGAAATTGACCCCGAGCAGTTTGATGTTATTTTGGAAACATTCGAAGGTATGGGTATTGTTGTTACCCGTGACGGCGAAATGCCCCCTCAGCAGGCAGAGCCCGAACCCGAAGACCTGGACCTTTCTGTGCCTGAAGGCGTCAGCATTGATGACCCCGTTCGCATGTACCTGAAGGAAATCGGCCGGGTGCCCCTTCTGACGGCAGAAGAAGAAATTGAAATTGCCATGAAGATGGAGCAGGGCGACGAAGAAGCCAAGAAAAAGCTGGCAGAAGCCAACCTGCGCCTGGTTGTTTCCATTGCCAAGCGATATGTAGGCCGCGGTATGCTGTTCCTGGATCTGATTCAGGAGGGCAACCTGGGGCTGATCAAGGCTGTGGAAAAATTTGATTACCGCAAGGGCTACAAGTTCTCCACTTATGCCACCTGGTGGATTCGCCAGGCCATTACCCGCGCCATTGCAGACCAGGCCCGCACCATCCGCATCCCTGTACATATGGTGGAAACCATCAATAAGCTGATCCGTGTGTCCCGTCAGCTGCTGCAGGAATACGGCCGTGAGCCCACCCCCGAAGAAATTGCCAAAGCCATGGGCATCAGCGAAAGCAAGGTGCGCGAAATTATCAAAATTGCACAGGAGCCCGTTTCTCTTGAAACCCCCATCGGTGAAGAAGAAGACAGCCATCTGGGCGACTTTATCGAAGACGATAATGCACCGGCCCCTGCAGAAGCTGCTTCTCACGCTTTGATGAAGGAACAGCTTTGGGACGTGCTGGAAACCCTGACCCCCCGTGAAGAAAAGGTGCTTCGCCTGCGCTTTGGCCTGGATGACGGGCACCAGCGCACCCTGGAAGAAGTGGGCAAGGAATTCAAGGTGACCCGTGAGCGTATCCGTCAGATTGAAGCCAAGGCCCTGCGTAAGCTGCGCCATCCCAGCCGCAGCAAAAAACTGAAGGATTATTTGGATTGATATGCGTTTGCCCCAGTTGGATGAACGCCTGCAAAAGGCTGCAAAGTTTTTTCCCGCCTGTGCATACGGCGCCGATATTGGCGCCGATCACGGGCGGTTATCATGTTTTCTGCTGGCAAAAAACCGCTGTGAGCGGATGTGCGTCAGCGATCTGAGCGCTCCTTCGCTGGAAAAAGCAAAGCGGCTGATTGCCATGCACGGCATGGCAGAACGGGCAGATTTCAGGGTAGGGAACGGGCTGATGGTGCTGCAGGAAAAAGCGGACGCCATGGCTGTGCTGGGCATGGGCGGAAAAACCATTGCCCAGATCATCACCGAAGGAAAAGAAAAGCTGCAGGGCGCAGCGCTGATTCTTTCTGCCCATACAGAAGTGCATCTGCTTCGGAAGGCAATTGAAAATATCTCTTATCGCATCGAAAAGGAAGATATCGCCCATGCCGGCGGCAGATTCTATATCATTATTCGTGCCGTGCCGGGGAATGAACAATTAAATGAAGAACAGCTGCTGATTGGCCCAAGGCTGATGGAAGAAGGCAGCGAACACTATATGGCCTATCTTTCCTGGCGGCGGGATGTGCTGCGCCTTGAAAACTCCGACGCCGGAAGGCTTCACCTGAAGATGATTGAGGAGGAAATGGAACGTGCAGGCAAAAGTGAGTGACTTTCTTGCCAAACTGCAGGAGATAGCCCCCTTTGAAAATGCGGAGGCATACGATAACGTTGGCCTGCTGCTTGGTAAGGCGGATGCGAAGGTGACGAAAGTGCTGCTTGCCCTGGACGCCACCCTGGAAGTGGCAGAGGAAGCAAAAAGGATCGGCGCGGAGCTGATCATTACCCACCACCCCCTGATGTTCCATGCCCGGAAAAACCTGGTGGAGGATGACCCGGAAGCCAGGGTGATCTGCGCATTGATCCGCAGTCACATTTCCCTCATCAGCGCCCACACCAATCTGGACAAGAGTATTTTCAGTGGCAGCCATGCTTGTGCAGAAATACTGGGCCTGAAAAATATCCGCCAGGAAGGGCTTTTGTTCCTGGGGGAGACTGAAAGTGAATTGACGGCTGCCATACTGCAGGAAAGGATTGCACAGCTGATCGACAAGGATGTCCGTATGTATGGAGACAGCAGTCAAAAAATCCGCACCCTGGCCATCTGCGGCGGTGCTTATGATGAAGGGTGGGAAGAGGCAGCTGCCCTTGGCGCCGATGCCTATCTGACCGGTGAAGTGCGGCACCATAACGCCATTGCGTCCGTAATGGCTGAGCAGGTGATGTATGACGCAGGCCATTTCGGCACGGAAGCCACTTTGATTGAACCGCTTTGTACATATTTACAAAAATGGATAAATGATGTAAAATATGATGTGCTGGTTTTTGCGTCCAAAGCAGATCCTTATGGACGCGTTTGAAAAGGAGGCCAATAAAATGGATCAGATTCGTCTTTTGTGGGAATATCAGCAGGCCGATGTGGAAGTAAGCCGGATGGAAAACTCCATCAAGCGTTCTCCCAACCGTCAGAAGCTGGTGAAATACCGTGATTATCTGGTAAGCCAACAGAATGTGATGAAGCGCATTGAGGGCGAAGTGAGCGCCATGGCGGACCGCCTGGAAGTGCTCAAGGATGCCGTATCCATGACGGAAGATCAGTACCGTGCGCTGAAGCAGAAAATGGAAAACGAGCCTGCCAACGACGCCGAAACGGTGCAGCAGTATATGAACGAAGCAAAGCGCTTTCTCAATAACCTGACGGCTTATGAACAGGAAATCAAGCGGATCCGCAAGGACGCTGCCGACAGGGAACGGCTGCAGCACGACGTGAAGGTGCGGGCTGCCAAGGCCAAGGCGGAATTTGATAAGCTGAAGCTGGCCTATGATGCCGAATTCAAAGAAAAGTCTGTGGAGCTGGAAGCGCTGAAGAAGAAGGCTGCTGAAGCTGCAAAGCCCATTGAGCCTGCCTTTATGGAGCGCTATGAAAATATCAAGCGTCACAGCTTCCCGCCGCTGGCCAAACTGA
Organism: Clostridia bacterium; assembly: GCA_017397895.1. Taxonomy (GTDB): domain Bacteria; phylum Bacillota; class Clostridia; order Christensenellales; family Aristaeellaceae; genus RUG563. Next base: position 98,396 of record JAFQHP010000032.1, on the reverse strand, counting down.
ACAACGACCAGTGCACGGGCTGCAATATGAGCCTGCCTTCCGCCGTGACCCGGAAAATCAAGGCCGGCGAATTGATCGAATGTGAAACCTGCGGACGGCTGATGATCATTCTCTGATCGGCATCTTCTCCCGGGCGTTCATAAAAACACATTTTGAAAGGGGATATGTGGTATGAAAATGAAAATGGAATCGGTGGCCGAAGGCTGACAACTGCATATCCGGCGCAAAGGACGGCTGAACTGGCCGGTCTGTTGCAATGCCCAATTCCCATCAACCTAAAAAATGTGAACATGCCGCAATGAACAGCTGTGTGCATGCCTTTTTGAGGCTGCATGCGGCTGTTTTTTTCGTGGCAAAATGAAACGAGCAAGGAGAAGAAAGTAAATGAATTCAACGGAAATTAAGGCCATGGTAATCGCTGTACATAAGGAACGGTACGCACTGTATGATGAAACAAACGGGGAATACTACGGCAAACTGAAATCCTCAAACTACCATTACGCCCAATTGTATCCCTACCCGGTAACGGGTGATTACGTTATTTGCCAGCATAATCCACTGGGGGACAGCGTAATCCTGGAAACATTGGAAAGAAAGTCCTTCATTCAGCGGTTTGACGCATGGAGTGCATCCAATGCCCAGGCCATTGCTGCCAATGTGGATGAAATTTTCATCCTGACCTCTGCCAATCATGACTTTAACCTGAAGCGGCTGCACCGCTATCTGGCTGCCTGCCGTCAGGAAAATGCCCATTGTACCATCCTGATTACAAAGGCGGATACGGCAGAGGATATTGATGCATATCTCCTGGCAGCGAAAAGCGATATGCCGGATGTGGAAGTTATCGCCATCAGCGCAAAGACGGGCTGGCAACTGGATAAGGTGAAGGAAAAGATGAAACCGGGTAAAGTCAGCGTGTTCCTGGGGTCTTCCGGTGTCGGAAAATCCACCCTGGTCAATGCCCTGGCCGGACGGGAAGTGATGGACGTAAACGGCATCCGGGAGGACGACAGCAAGGGCCGCCACACCACTACCCACCGCCAGATGATCTTCCTGGATAACGGCGCTATGGTGATCGACGTACCCGGTATGCGTGAATTGGCACTTCTGGATGCCCAGGAGGGGCTGAACCGAACCTTCCGCTCCGTCAGCGAACTGGAAAAAATGTGCCGCTTTTCCGATTGCAAGCATCAGAATGAACCGGGCTGTGCGGTCAGGGCAGCGTTGGAAAACGGCAGTCTTACACAAAAGGAACTGGATGAATTCAAAACGCTGCAAAAGGAAGCAAAACGTATACGCAGGGACAGGGATATCATGGTATCCAAGTATCGCAAGGAAATGCGAAAAACCCCAAAGGGGAGACGCTGATTGACTTTGAAATGAAAGTGTGATAAAATACATCTTGTACTTCAAAGGCAGCTGGATGGCCGCGTGCCGTAAGGTATGAGGAAAGTCCGGGCACCATAGGGCAGGATGCCAGCTAACGGCTGGTGGAGGCGACTCCAAGGCAAGTGCAACAGAGAGATACCGCCGTGTTTACACGGTAAGGGTGGAAAGGTGCGGTAAGGGCGCACCGGCGGCCTGGCGACTGTGCCGTCATGTAAACCCCATCCGGTGCAAGATTCCGGGGACATATAGGGCTGCCCGTCCTGTTCCCACAGTATCGCTTGAGCGCATTGGCGACTTTGCGCCTGGATAGATGGCCATTCTCGACAGAACCCGGCTTACAGGCTGCGCTTTGAAGCATAAGAAAAGACCCGCTTATGCGGGTCTTTTTTTGATTGATTTGCGGTTTGATGGGGGAAAGGAAGGACAGGGTTATTTCTGATAAGAGCGGAAAACACCGGTCACTTTGCCCAGGATTGTCACATCATCTACAATAATGGGGGCCATGGTGGGGTTTTCCGGCTGCAGGCGGAAATGATTTTCTTCCCTGAAGAAGCGCTTGCAGGTGGCATCGCCGTCCATCATGGCAATCACAATTTCGCCGTTATTGGCGGTTTCCTGCTTTTTGACGATCACATAATCGCCGTTCATAATGCCTGCGGTGATCATGCTGTCGCCCCGGATTTCCAGCACAAAATAGTCGCCGCGGCCAACGAGAGATTCCGGCAGTGCCATGAATTCACCGGCAGTTTCTTCGGCAAGAATAGGGGAGCCGGCAGCCACTTTGCCAAGCACAGGCAATTTTCTGGCAACCGGCTTATCTTCCCGGTGCAAGTCGATGGTGCGGGGCTTCATCGCCTCCCGGCGAAGCAAGCCTTTCTTTTCCAACCGGCTCAGATGGCCGTGGACGGTAGAAGTGGAACGCAAGTCAACCGCCTGGCCAATTTCACGCACAGAAGGTGCGTACCCATTGACATCCACATATTTTTCGATATAATCAAGTATGCGCTGCTGCGTATCGCCGTGGGGGCGCCGAGGCATAGAAACACATCCTTTACATGGTATCATTATACAGTGAAATTATATCATGCAAACATGTGTTTGGCAAGCGTTTTTTGCAAACATTTGTTCTAAATTTGGAAAAGAGGCGGAAAGACATGGCAAAAGAATGTGTATTGTATGATCGTGAATGCATTGATTGCGGCGAATGTGACCGGTGCGATCTGGACCCTGAAAAGATTTGCGATAATTGCATGAAGTGCATCAATGGGAACGATGCTTACCGCACCATTCACATTGATGCCATTATAGAAGAAGAGGAATGATGGGGGAAACCATCACTCCTCTTTTTTCGCAGGCAATTGAATTCTTCTGGCCGCCTCCCGCTTGTGCAGGTCTGTCATGGCAGCGTAATGCTTACGGGTTGTATTCACATCGGTATGGCCCAGCACATCGGCTACCAGATAAATATCGCCGGTTTCTTCATACAGATTGGTGCCGAAGGTGCTGCGCAGCTTATGGGGACTGATACGCTTTTTCAAAGGTGCTGCAATCAGCGCATACTTTTTTACCAGGTTTTGAACGGCACGCTGTGTGATACGCTTTCGCTGCAGAGAAAGAAACAACGCTTCCTCATGGCCTTCTACAGGAATAATTTCGCTGCGTACCTGCAGATAATCTTCCAGCGCTTCCGCAACAGTGTCGGGCATATAGAGGATGGACTGATCGCCACCTTTGCGGGTGACAACAAATGCTTTGTTATCAAGGTCAATATCACTGAGATTGATGCCCACGCATTCGCTGACACGGATGCCGGTACCAAGGAACAGCAGAATAATTGCCAGATCCCGGGATTTTGTGTTGGCCGATACCTTTCTCTGATGTTCAGAAAGACCGTCGCCGGAATACACAGCATCCAGCATCTTACGCATTTCATCCGCTTCCAGGCGCAGGATGGGCTTTTCGTGAATCTTGGGGAGGGAGACCAGGGTGGCAATATTGGCCTCAATCAAACCGTTTTTAAACATATACTCGAACAGGGAACGCAAGGAACATAATTTGCGCATGATGCCCAGCTCGTGATTTTGCACCACATGGCTTTCACCGGTTTCCTGATCGGATACGTAATATTGAGTGAGATAATCCTGGAAGGTATCAATATCCCGCATTTTTACTTTTGCGAAGTCTTTCTCGTCCATGAATCTGGGTTCGCAATCAGCAAACAAGGGATTCTCCTGGCACAGGAATTGAAAAAACAGCCGAAAGTCATAGGCGTATGCCAGCCTGGTCAGGGTGCTGGTGGTTTGTGCGATAGAACGGAAGAAATCTGTGCAGACGATGGGCAGCTCCTTTTCCAGCTGACGCAGTTTGTTGAGCCGCTTGATATCCGTCTGCTTTCGATAGGATTGTTCGCTCATGGGGAATACCTCCTTGAATGTGTGCGCCATTCTAAGCCGTTTTCATTTTTAAGCCAGGTATATTTCCCTTCATGAAAAATGAAAATGTCTGAGAATGAAAACGAATAAAAGGAATGATGCGTACGAAAAGTAAATATCATGCTTGAAAAGAAAGAAGAATACCGTTTGAACAGAAAAAAACAGATAATCGGTTCATAAACAGATTGAACTGAAAGTATTGGCAATTCATTGCAAAAAAAACAGAAAACGGTCTGCTATCTGCAATATGACCATCAAAAGTATAGCATCCCCTCTCTGGAATGTCAAGTTTATTCGCAAAAGATTTCTTTTGCGAATAAATACAAAGATAGACAGGGACGTAAATTTTCATCCCCTATCGCCGGTACAGGGATTTTCAGTAACAGAAAATCAGGCCTCAGCGATTATCGGCATCACATTGCGTTCGATTATTTACGGTTCGAAACATATTTCAAATACAAAAATTTTCATTATTAAATCAAAATAACGATATCGCACTTCATTCTGATTTTTTGTATGAGCGCAAAAATGAAGACCCTCTCCCCTGTTTTACAGCTTTTCACCCCGAAGAAGCATTGTCACCGATACCGTGGTGTCCCATTGCTTCTCCCCTGTGAAATACTGCCGGATACGCCGGTCAAATTTTTCTTGCGTGATGCGCAGCATTTCCACCTCTTCCGCTCTCGATACATATTCGGAAAGAGATCTCCTGACCGATAATATGGCGTCAATATCATTGGCCCGCTCTGCTTCTATCATCCCAAGGGACATTTCATCCGGATATTTGGGGTCATCCGGCGTCAGATCCAGAATAGCATAGCCTGTGCTGACATTGGAAAAACCCATAGATGAAAGTAATGCGGGATGCTGCTGTTCATTCTGCGGGTATTTGCACACCTGATAGGTTTCCATGGAATGGTCCTTATCCCTGATTTTGCTCCAGAATGCTTTTTCATATTCACTTTCTTCAAGGCAAGCTGCACGGTGATGAATGCCCTTGCGGCCGGAAAGCACCAGGCACACGCCGCCTTTTTTCAGCACGCGCATCTGCTCACCATAGAATGCATTGGGTTCAATATGCTCGCTGACAGTATTGGAAATGGTCACATCAAAGGAAGCATCATCAAAGGGCAGTGATGTTGCGTCCCCTTCCAGGAAGGTAACGCCGGGCACACGTTCCCTGGCATAGGCAATAAAAGCAGAATCACGGTCAATGGCCACGATTTCGGCATTGAGATACCAGCGATGCAAAGCGGTAGCCAAGGCACCAGGGCCGCAGCCGATTTCCAGAATGCGAAGCTTCTTTTCGGAGTCCAAGGAAAAGAAAGGAAGATATTGATCCTTGAAATGGTCATCAAAGCGCAATTGCCGGCTGAGGAACAGGGTGTTGATCCCCTGAATGTGATCCGACCAGTTGGTGTTCATTGCCCGATCCCTTCTTTCCCTATTTTCGTTCGTATTTGATATTCACGGAAACAGCAGGCGTCTCTTCCCTGTTCTTGATAAAGGAAAGGGTTTGTCCGTTCAGAAAAATGGTGCCGCTGGAACCCTTCACTGTCTTTTCGTTCAGAATCAGTTTCACCAGTTTTTCGTTGAGCATTGGCCCGCCGCCCCTGGTCAGGCAGTTTTTCCACAGCGTAAAATGACAGCCGGCCTTCCAGTCGCTGCAGCCAAAGGCTTTTTCTGTTTCCTGGATGGGCTTTCCGCACAAGGGGCACACAACGCCTTCCATAGCAGGCAGGGCTTTCTTTGTTCGGCCGCTCCCCTTCCCTTTCTTTCGCATTTCTTCCGGGAATGTGGTTTCAGTTTTGGTTTCCTTTGCGTATTGAGAAAGGAATTCGCTCAGCCGTCTGATGCCCAGCATAAACCGATAAGTATTCTGTTCGCCCTTGGCTATTTTGTTCAGCGCCAATTCCCATTTGCCGGTGGTTTCCGGGGATGCAATCTCCGGCGGTGCAATGTCGATCAGGGAAACGCCTTTTTCCGTTGCATGAATGGCACGTCCTCTTCTTGAAGCATAGCCCACCTGGATCAGCCGCTCAATAATAGCGGCACGGGTGGCAGGGGTGCCAAGGCCGCTGCCCTTCATCTGCTCCCGCAGTTCTTCATCTTCCAGTTCTTTGCCTGCGTGTTCCATTGCGGCCAGAAGAGATGCGTCCGTGTGCGGTGCCGGGGGCTTGGTGGCTTCCTTTTTTACAGTTGTTTTCTGCACGGTGCACGGATCGCTTGTCTGCAGGGGCGGCAGCTGATCATCCCCTTTTTCTTCCTGGGGATAGACATCTTTCCAGCCGTTGATGCGAACAGTTTTGCCTAAGGAGCGGAATGCATGCCCGCACACCCGGGAAACCACTTTGATCTGATCATACTCATGGGCCGGATAGAAGGCAGCAACTGTACGCCTTGCAATCATGTCGAACAGCTTTGCGGCATCGGCGGGCAGCTTATCCAAGGGGGCAGTTTGAGGCGTGGGAATGATGGCATGATGATCCGACACTTTGGCATTATCAAAAATCCGTTTGCTGAAAGGCAGTTTTCCTTCTTCCTTCCAGGGAATATTCTGTACAAACTGTTGGTAATTGGCGGGCAGTTTTTGCAGTGTCAGTTTGGCCCGGCCGATCATATCCAAGGGCAGGTACCGGCTGTCTGTCCTGGGATACGTGATGGCCTTCCATTTTTCATACAATTCCTGGGCGATTTTCAGGGTTTTATCGGCGGTGAACCCAAGCTTTTTATTGGCTTCCCGCTGAAGGGAGGTCAGGTCATACAGCTGGGGAGCAATTTCCTTCTTTTCTTCTGTTAAAACGCTTTCTACCTTTCCTTCTATACCCTTTACCTCTTTGGCAATTCTTTGGGCAGTTTCAGCGTCAGGAAGGCGGTTGTTCTTCTTGTCGTTATCAACGGACGGATCAAACCAAACGCCGCTGTATGCGCCGAAATCGGCCGTTAAGGTGTAATACTCTTCCGGCTTGAAATCAGCAATTTCTTTATATCGTTTCACCAGGATGGCCAGTGTTGGCGTCTGCACCCGGCCGATGGACAAAAGCACATTGAAGCGCAGGGTAAAGGCACGGCTGGCATTCATCCCCACCAGCCAGTCCGCTTCAGACCGGCACTTAGCGCTGGCAAAGAGAGGATCATATTCCCTGCCGGGCTTCAGGGATGCAAAGCCTTCGTTGATGGCTTCGTCCGTCATGGAGGAGATCCACAGCCTGTCCACCGGCTTTTTGCACTTGGCCTGATGGTAAATATAGCGGAAGATCAACTCCCCTTCCCGCCCGGCGTCCGTTGCACAAATCACCTTCTCCGTTTCCGGTGCATTGATCAGCTTTTTAACAACGGAAAACTGGGACTTGGTTTTGCCGATCACTTTGGTGGGAATATGCTCCGGCAGGATGGGCAAATCCTCCATCCGCCATTTTTTATACTTTTCATCTATTTCATCCGGCTCACAAAGGGTCACCAGATGGCCCACTGCCCATGTAACGGTGTAGGCGTCACCCTTGATAAACCCTTCTCCTTTTTCCCGGCATTTCAGCACCCGGGCAATATCCCGTCCAACGCTGGGTTTTTCAGCCACCACAACGATCATCCGGCAATCTCCTTTCAGAATGTACCTCTATTATATCACACAATGGATGGCTTTTAAAACCCTTTGCTGCCATCAATTTACAACCAAAAACCATGGACAAATATAGGGTTTTGTGATACACTATCAATGATTACAAAATTGTTAAATTCCACGGTTTATTTGGAGGATATACCAATGCTTACAAAGCACCAGACATGGAAGAAATTATTGGCATTTTGCCTGATAGGGATGCTGTTTTTTAGTGCAGTCCCTTCTGCCGGCGCAGATACTGCACTTGCTTCCGCTCCCCTTACCCGCGGTGCTACGCAAAACGGCATGGTACGGGTGCGGCTCAGTTCCCTGGGTAATCCTTCCAGTCTGAAGCTTACCGTCAACGGCAGCTATACCGTCAACGGAAAGACTTCAAAGGCCATTTCTTCCGGCGCTGTATTGCAGGTGGGCTTTTCTTCCACTACCGGTAAGCTCACCCTGACCCATAACGGCACAACCACCAATATGGGCACCACCTTCAAGCTGCGCCGCCACGCTACGGACGGCTCCAATGGGATCAAAATTGCCCAGGGGCGTGTGCCCAATAACCTCTACCCCGGCGATTTTGAGTTTATAGTCAGGAAAAATTCTACCGGATATACCCTGTATGTGATCGTTCATGTGTACATTGAAGATTATCTCTACGGCGTTCTCCCCTATGAAATGGGCAATTCTTCCGGCCTGGAGGCGCTGAAAGCCCAGGCGGTTACCGCCCGCACCTACACCATGCGCGCCATGAGCGCATCCACGTCCAGCCTTTATGACGTGGTGGATACCCCTTCTGACCAGGTGTATTCCGGCACGCCTTCCGGCAATGCCAATTGCAAGGCGGCCGTTGACGGCACCAAGGGCATCGTGGCCAAGAATGGCTCCGCCTTTACTGCCACGTATTATTCTGCTTCCAACGGCGGCCAAACGGAATCCATCAAAAATGCCTGGGGCTCCAATTCCTATACTTACCTGAAAGTGAAGGACGACCCCTATGACCTGGCCAACCCGGCTTCCAGGAAGAACTCCTTTACCGTCAATGCCGCCGGCACCCAGCCAAATGCCACCTTGCAATCCCTGCTGAATAACAAAGCATCCGCCAAGTTCGGCACTGGCGCAACGGTGAACGGTGTATCTGCCATTCAGCTTCATACCTCCAAATATGCCTCCCCCAGCAAACTTTACACGAAAGCTGATTTTACCGTGCGATATACCAGAAACGGTATCAGCAATACCGGTACCATTACTTTTGATATCTTCAATGAACTGGAAGCCCCCCTTGGCATGAGCATCAACAGCGGCAGCAATGAATTGTGGTCCGTGGAAGAAACCGCTTCCGGCTTCACTGTGTACGCCCGCCGCTATGGTCACGGGCTTGGTATGAGCCAGCGCGGTGCCATGTATATGGCTCAGCTGGGATATACTTATGATCAGATTCTGGCCTTCTATTTTGAAGGCTGCAGCCGGGTACAATATACCTTTACCCGTTCCATTCTCAGCGCAGTCATCGATGGTGAAGACAGCAGCGAAGAAACCATCGTGGAGCAGCCTGCGGATATTGAACAGGATGCGGCTCATATTGCGCTTGTTGCTTTGGCAAACGGCACTGCGCTTTTGAGCGATGCTTCATCCTCTGCCAATGTGATGACCACCCTGCCCCAGGGAGCAAAGGTGAATGTTGCTGCCCGCAGCGGTGATTATTATCTGGTCGCCTATGGCAGCCTGTGCGGCTATGTGGCCGCTTCTTCCCTGGACCATGACGGCACCGTCTCCGGCGAAAGCGTATCCCCCACCCGCCTGTACGGATACGGCACGGTGGTCAATTCCAATGCATTGAACCTGCGTTCCGCTCCTTCCATGACCGGCAGCAATGTGTATACCACCATCCCCGGCAAAACGGTGCTTCCCGTGTTTTCTGTCACCGGCAACTGGGCCTATGTGCAGTATGGGCTTCGGGTGGGCTATGTGTCTTTGGACTATATCAGCATGCTTTCCGCTGCTCCTGTACAGCCCCAGGCCACGGCTTCTCCTGTGCCTTCCCAGACGCTCAAGCGTGCCCGTGTCACCACGGAAAAAGGCAGCTTGAACCTGAGAAAGAGTACTTCCTCCACCGCGAAGGTGCTTTGCACCATTCCCCAGTATGCAGTGATTGATGTATACGAAGTGCTTGGCGACTGGTGCAGAGTGAAGTATAGCAGTCATGAAGGCTATGTGATGAGCAAGTTCCTTACCTTCATCACAGATTCCGCCACAGGTACCCCTGCTCCCAGTGCAACCAATGCGCCATCATACGGCAATACCGTTCAGTACGCCCGTGTTACAACAGCCAAAGGGTCTTTGAACCTGCGTGTCAACGCTTCTTCCACAGCCCGTGTATTGCGCACCATTCCCCAATACGCTGTAATTGAAGTGCATCAGAACGACGGCAGCTGGTGCTATGTCACTTATGAAGGCACTTCCGGCTATGTGATGCGCAGCTTCCTTACCTTCCTGGCTTCTGCGCCCACTGTGCAGCCTACATTTGTGCCTGCAACTGCCACGCCCGTTCCTGTTACCCCCATTCCTCAGGCCACCCAGGCTCCCGCTGCTCCCGGTGCACAGTATGCCCGTGTTACCACCCTGCAAGGCAGCCTGAACCTGCGTGAAACGGAAAACGGCCGGGTGCTGCGCACCATTCCACAGTATGCCGTTGTGCAGGTGCTGGATAAGGGCAATACCTGGTGTGAAGTGCTGTACGAAGGAACAGTTGGCTATGTAATGACAAAATTCATCACCTTCATACAGGTGAATGTTACACCCACCGCAGCCCCTGTGCTGCCTTCTTCTCCCACCCAGGCCCCTGTTGCAACACAAACGCCTCAGCAAAGCAGCCTGACCGCCACTGTCAATACCGCCCAGGGCAGCCTGAACCTCCGGGCCATTCCGGAAGGGCGCGTGCTTCGCACTGTTCCCCAGTATGCGACGGTCACTGTGCTGACAAAAGGCGCAAGCTGGTGTTATATCAGCTATCAGGGCACGGAAGGATATGTGATGACAAAATTCCTTTCCTTCCATCAGACACAGCCCTCTGCCACAGCCGCTCCCGCTCCTACGCAGGCCCCTGTTGTTTCCAGGCCCACCCAGGCGCCTGTGCAGGAATACATCGAATGCTATGCCATTGTTATGACAGATAAGGGCAGCCTGAATCTCAGAAAAACAGCGTACAGCGATGCAAAGGTACTTTGCACCATTCCCCAGTATGAACAAATTGCCGTACTGCAGAAGGGCGCTGCCTGGTCCAAGGTTACCTATAACGGAGAAACAGGCTATGTAATGAGCCGCTTCCTTTCCTTCTCCAATCAGGTTGTACCCACTCAGTCTCCTGTTCAGCCATCTGTTCCCACGCAGACACCTGCAGCTACAAACGCTCCTGTGCAAACACCTGCGCCGCAGCCTTCCTATACCATGGACCCCACGCTGCAAAAGCTGGATATGGTATTGCTTGCACAGGTGAATTCCGATGGCTCCTATCTCAATCTTCGTGCCTATTGTTCTCAGGATGCGCAGGTGTTGAAGCAAATTCAGCAGAGCACTTATGTTGTCATTACCAAGGTGGGCGATGAATGGTGCGAAGTGATCCATGAGGACAAGCTTGGCTATTGCCTGACAAAATATCTGAAATTTCAGGTGCAATGATGAATAACGTACCACTATATGACGATGAAAGGATTGATGATTTGCAGCTGGTTAATCTGCACATCATCCAATCCCGGCATTCATTCCGCTTCAGCATGGATTCCGTGCTGCTGGCGGATTTTGCCGTTTTGCAGAACAGGATCTGGGTGTGCGATCTGGGTACCGGCACAGGCATTGTTCCGCTTCTTTTGTATGGCAGAAACAATACCATTCACTGCGACGCAGTTGAAATTATGGCAGATGCTGCTGAACGCGCTCAAAGAAGTGTTCAGCTCAATAACGCACAGGAACATATTACTGTGCATCACGGAGATCTTCGGCAGATTCGAACGCTCCTTCCCCATGCTGTTTACTCGCTGGTCACTTGTAATCCGCCCTATTCTGCAGCCGGTGCTGCCATTCCCAGCCCCAAGGCAGCCATTCAGGGTGCACGGCAGGAAGAAACCTGCACATTTGCCGATATAGCAATGGCAGCAAGCTGGTTGCTGAAGGATCATGGCAGGTTTTGCTTCATGCTGCCCGCCCATCGGCTGAGTGAAGTGATTTGCACCATGCGGCCTTACCGGCTGGAAGTGAAACGGCTGAGAATGGTGCATTCCACCCCGGATAAAGAGGCCCGACTGATGCTGGTGGAAGCAATGAAGGGTGTTTCATCAGGTGTGGTTGTCATGCCGCCACTCATTATAAAAAATGCAGACGGAGCGGATTCCGAAGAATTGAAACGAATTTACCATCAGCAATAAGGAGAATTATTTATGGAGTTTTTCGCCACGGCAGCCTTTGGCCTGGAAGGAATCACAAAGCAGGAGCTGACACGCCTGGGTATTGAAAGCAAGTGCGAAATGGGCGGTGTTCGCTTTTCCGGCAGTGCTGCTGACTGCTTTCATGCCAATCTCTGGCTACGCACTGCGGACAGGGTGCTTTTGATCGTCGGAGAAGAAAAGGTAACCTCCTTTGAAGAATTGTTTCAATTTGTGTCTTCCCTGCCCTGGGAAAGCTATCTGCCCAAAGATGCACGTTTTCCGGTATCGGGCAAATGCGTGCGCAGTCAGCTGATGAGCGTCCGGGATTGCCAGTCCATCACAAAGAAAGCCGTTGTGGAGCGGCTGAAAAAGAAATATCGCGCAGAATGGTTTGATGAAAAGGGTGCCGAGTATAAAATTGATGTATCCATCCATGGCGATATGGCCCGGCTTACCATCGATACCAGCGGTGCTGCGCTGAACAAGCGTGGATACCGCACCTGGAACGGCGAAGCTCCTATCAGGGAAACATTGGCTGCTGCCCTTGTAATGCTGTCTCCCTGGCGCGGGGATGCCCCTTTATGGGATCCCTGCTGCGGAACCGGTACAATTCTTGTGGAAGCGGCGTATATCCAAAGCAACCGTGCTCCCGGTCTTACCCGCAGCTTTGCCTGTGAGCAGTGGAAAAGCTTTCCCAAGACGGAAATGGATGCCCTCCGTGAAGAGGCACAAGCAGCGTTTCAACCTGAAATGATCCGTGATATTTATGGCAGCGATGTGGATCCGCAGGCGCTGGAGCTTTGCAAGAAGCATCTCAAGCAAGCAGGCCTTGGCGGGCGGGTAAAGGTGATGGAAAAGGATTTCAGGGATTTAACCTGCGATGTTCCCTCCCCTTGTTTCGTGCTCAACCCTCCTTACGGTGAGCGGCTCAGCGACAGGAAGCAATGCGAAAAGCTGTACCGCCATCTGCACCACCTGAAAGAGCGACATCCCGGCAGCCGCATGTGTGTCATCACTGCTCACAATGGGTTTGAACGTTGCTTCGGCCAGCGTGCAAGGCAAAAAAGACGGCTCTACAACGGCCGCCTGGAATGTGAATATTGTATTTACTGATGAAAAAAGCAGAACGTCGAAAAGGCGCTCTGCTTTTTGTTTATCTGCTTTTTGTGCCGGTAAGGTACAGGGCAGCACGTGCCTTGCAGGTATCCCGGCTAATCAGTTCTTCCGATACCAGCACACCGTTTTCCCATTTTTGCAGGTACGTTTCGTTTACATAACCGTCCCTTGCCTTGCGCAGAAGGTAAGGTTCCTGATCCTTATAAGTAACGTATTGATGCTGGGTATCCTCCTGATACTCGGCCGTCAGGGGCGCCATCAGGGTTTCCACCGTTTCGGTGCGCAGGGTATACGTTACGCCATCTGGTAGTGCTGGCCCATAGATTTTTACCACACACTGATACCGGTTGCGTTTCACTTCCTCCACCCTGGCCATGATGTAGATCTTTCCGGTCGTATTGTTCTTGAAGGAAAAATCGATCTTACGGCCATTGGAATAGTAAACCGTTGCATCCTGGCCAAACTCCGTATAGGATACAGCGTCGGAATGGGAGGTGCGGTTGACAATTTTCAAATTGGCATGGAGCGCAGCCAGATACACCGTGGTACTAGCCTGGCACACACCGCCGCCCCAGCCCCAGGAGTTGAGGCCGTTTGCATATTCGATGGCCATCTGGAAACCGTTTTCCATGGTGCGGGGGCCAACCAGCTTATTGAAGCTGACGGTCTCCCCAGGATTGATTTCCAGGCCATGATAGCGGCTCAGCGCCACCCGGATATTATCCGTGCGTGCAGTGGTGGAATCTTCGGATACAGGGGTTTTTGCTTCGCCGATGAGAGCAATGTTCTTGCGCACATCAGCCTCCGTCACCTTGGGGGCCATGGCCTGAGGCTGCAATTCCACATTGCCGGAAATGCCGTTGTTCAGCATACTCAGGATCTGTTCGCGAACAGGTACAGTATCCAGCGTGGAGCCGTACACCTCAGGCTGAACGCCGAAAGGATCGTCCCAGGATTGCGGATAGAAGTAAACCAGATACGCATCAACAGGTTCTCTCGTGAAATAGGTTTTCAGCTGGGCAAGCACATCGTCAAGCTGCGATGTGTTGGCACTGGTCTGGCTGGTGTAGACATGATATGGCGTAGAAAGCTGGCGGAAATAATCCAGCTCCTGCTTCATCTGCTCAATGGTGCCGGTGTGGCCGTACTGATAAGCATCCTGCAGCAGCGAATATACCTCAGCTATATCGGTGGTGATACCAAAGGAAGCGTAGTCAAGGGTGGTAAAGGTATGACCCTGATAGGTAATGCTGACGCTCCAGCTGTTTTGACGCTCATTCACAGCGGCAACAACAGCATCAATGGCTTCCTGGGGTGCCATGCCGCTGACACAGATGCCGTCCACATAAATGTTGGGCAGGAATACGCCCTGCACGGCATTCACTTCGTCCACCAGCGCCTGATAGGCTTCCTGTTCTGCCTTAATCCGGTTATTGTTGTTGGACACCAACACCACCGCACCGATGGCAACGGCAAGCAGAAGCAGGATGGGTGCCAGCTTCAGTTTCTTCTTGCCGCCGGTGGGCGGTTGTTGCTGCATATATGGTTGTTGATAACCGGGATTATTCATCTTGCTCCAGGGCGCTCCTTTGGTTATTCATTCTGTTCGTCTGCGTCGGAAGAAGGAGCGTTTTTTGCAGCCTCTTCGTTCGCTTCTTCACCGTTCATGAAAGCGATGAACTGCTGATGATTGATGGTTTCCTTTTCAATCAGCATTTGAGCCAGGCCGTCCAGCTTTTCACGGTTTTCTTTCAGAACGTCCAGGGCTTTCTGATAGGCACCGTTGAGGATGGTGCGAACTTCTTCGTCGATCATCGCGGCGGTGGATTCGCTGTATTCACGGCTCTGGCCAAATTCCATACCCACGAAAATTTCCTGATCGCTGCCCAGATACACTGTACCCAGCTTATCACTCATGCCAAGCTTTGTAACCATGCTGCGTGCAATTTCAGTGGCCCGCTGAAGGTCGGAAATGGCGCCGGTGGTGATATCGTCCTGGGTCAGCTGTTCAGCGGCACGGCCGCCAAGGGCCATGGAAATCTTCTGCAGCAGCTGGTTCTTGGTGGTGTGATCATATTCCTTTTCGGGCAGCAGCAGTGTCATGCCGCCTGCCTGGCCGCGGGGAACAACGGTGATCATGTGCACATCATCGCAAAGGGGCAGGAAGTGGCCCACGATGGCATGGCCGGCTTCGTGATAAGCGGTGATCCTGCGGTCCCGCTCCAGCACCTTGTGGCTCTTCTTCTCAGGCCCCATCTGGATGCGTTCCACAGCCTCAATCAGGTTCTCCTGGGTGATATCCTTGCGCTTTTCACGAGCAGCCTGAATGGCGCCTTCGTTCATGATGTTTTCCAGGTCGGCACCGGTGGCGTAGGGCGTACGCTTGGCGATGTTTTCCAGGTCCACATCCTGGGCCAGGGGCTTATTGCGGGCATGTACCTTCAGGATGGCTACGCGGCCGTCCACGTCAGGGTAATTGACCGTTACCTGCCGGTCAAACCGGCCGGGACGCAAAAGGGCGGGGTCCAGAATATCCTTACGGTTGGTGGCAGCCATGACGATGACGCCCTCATTGGCGGAGAAGCCGTCCATCTCCACCAGCAGCTGGTTCAGCGTCTGTTCACGTTCATCGTGACCGCCGCCAAGGCCGGCACCGCGATGGCGGCCCACAGCGTCAATTTCGTCAATGAACACAATGCTGGGAGCATTTCGCTTGGCCTGCTCAAACAGGTCGCGAACACGGCTGGCGCCAACACCCACAAACATTTCCACAAAGTCAGAACCGCTGATGGAGAAGAAGGGCACATTGGCCTCCCCTGCCACAGCCTTGGCCAGCAGTGTTTTACCGGTGCCGGGAGGGCCCATCAGCAATACGCCCTTGGGAATACGGGCACCAAGGTCCACATATGCCTTGGGGTTTTTCAGGAAATCAACGATTTCACGCAGTTCTTCCTTCTCTTCGTCAGCACCGGCTACATCGCTGAAGGTTATCTTGTTCTTGGAAGGGTCCACCATATTGGCACGGCTCTTGCCAAAGTTCATCACCTTGCCGCCGCCGCCACCCTGCTGGCGCATGATGAAATACCACATCACCATCAGCAGCACCATAGGCAGCAGATAAGGCAGAATTTCCAGATACCAGGGCGTGGTCAGGGGGGCCAGATACTGGATTTCAAAGTCCAGATCGTTTACGCTGATTTCTTCCACGCTTTTGCCCGCTTTCTGGGCCTGCATTTTCAGCACAGTGTCATAAAAATCATTGCCGATGGTGGTTTCGAAATCAAATGCGCGGTCAGGATAATCGGCCAGAGAGATACGGCTGTCCTTCAACCGACCCACCAGGCTGTTACCGCGGATGGAAACGATATCCACTTCGTTCTTTTCGATCAATTCCAGCAGCTTGGGGTATTCGATGCGCTTGCTGATGGGGTTGAGCCCGTTAGAGAGCAGAACCACCATGAAAATAAACAGCGCAATCATAACGATATAGCTCATAAAGCCCTTGGATGCTTTTCTCAACGCTGAAATCCTCCATATACTACAATAAGATCTGCATTCCTGTCCTGGGAATACAAATCAATAATATTATATCAAAAAAGCTTGTGTTTGACAATCTTTTCATTCTTCATTTGTGTAAATTCTGGGATGCAATACGCCGATGTCAGGCAGATTGCGGTATTTTTCCGCATAGTCCAGGCCGTAGCCAACCACAAAGGCATCCGGAATGTTGAAGCAATAGTATTCCACGTCCAGGTCAATCCGACGCCGTGCAGGCTTATTGAGCAGCGTGGCAATGGAAACGGAAGCGGCATTGCGGTTTTCCAGCACTTTTTTGAGGAAGGAAAGGGTCATGCCGCTGTCCACGATGTCTTCCACGATGATGATATCCTTGCCGGTGATATCGATATCCATGTCCTTGCGGATGTTGACAACACCGGATGTTTTGGTGCTGTTTCCATAGCTGGAGATGGCCATGAATTCCATGGTGACGGGCAGGTCAATTTCTCTGATCAAATCGTTATAGAACATCACTGCGCCCTTGAGGATACATACCATGATGGGTTCCTTGCCTTCGTAATCCCTGGTAATCTGATGGCCCAGCTTCTGTACGGCTTCACGAATTTCCTCCCGGGTGATCAGCACCCGTTCCAGGTCCTGGTAAATCCTTGCGTTGGTATCCATGAGCGTTCTCCTTTCGTTTATCACATCTCAAACGGCAATCTTCCGGTGTATGTCAGCAGTATTTCATCTGCTTTTCCGCTGCATTTGGCGTCTTCCCCTGGGCCGATGCCAATCACCCACACAATTCTGTTGCCAATGCACAGAACCGGTAAATGGTCCCGCATAGGCTGAGGGACATTACGGTCAGAAAGATAATCCTTCAGCTTGCGCTTGCCTTGCATGCCAATGGGTGTGATCATATCGCCCGGCTTGCGGTATCTGAGGCTGCATTGCTTAAGCACTTCCAATGGAACGGCCTGCCTGTGAATACCGTCGCCGTATCCTGCGGATGCATTTTCCGCAAGGAGCGGTGCAAGCGGCAGCGGCTGAGGGATTTCTTCAGCAATGCAAAGGTAATCCCCGTGTTTTTTCAGCGTCCTGCGGCCGGGAAGATTCACCGCAGCGCCATCCTTTATTTCGGCCGCGGCTTTGATCTGATCATAATTCGCATCCTGTGGAAGGAATAATTTCATCACCCGGCTTTTCAGGCTTTCATCAAGATGGGAAAAGGGTTCGTATCGCATCCAGGGCACTGGCGGCTTACTGCAGGCAAACCCGGACAAAAATTCCTTCGCCATGCCATCCAGATACGTATGGTCCACTCGGATGATTTCGCTTGCCCTGCACAACGCTTCCCTGGCATTTGGAATTCTTTCTTCAATCAGCGGCAGTACCTGATTGCGCAGAAAATTCCGCAGATACAGATTGCTTTCATTGGTTTCGTCGTGACGATAGCTACCAGCCTGTTCCAGAGCAATGCTTTTCAGCACGGAAGGGCTTTGTTTCAAAAGCGGACGCCACAGACGAAGGCTTCCTTCCTGCAGCTGAAGCAGGGTCATTTCAGCCATTCCGCTCAGCCCGGCAGCCCCGCTGCCCCGCAGAAGGTGCAAAAGCACCGTTTCCGCCTGGTCCCAGCTGTGGTGGGCGGTTGCAACTGCATCCGCATGCCATTTTGCAGCAATTTCTCCAATTGCAGCATACCTGGCCTGGCGCGCTTCATTCTCTCCCCCGGTTTTCAAATGGACTTCCTTCAAAAAGAAAGGAACATGATGCTTTTCGCATAATGCCAGACAGAAATCGGCATCCCTATTTGCCGTATCCCGCAGGCCGTGGTTCACGTGAACAGCTGCTAAGGATAATTGCTGGGATTTTGACAACGCTTTCAGCATACAAAATAGCGCCACCGAGTCTGCACCTCCGGATAGCGCAATCAGGATCCTTCCCGGGCTGCCGTTTCTCTGCCAGCTTTCCATCAAAAAAGCCAGCTGTTCTTTCAAGACGTTCATACCTGTCTATTGTACATTCTTCAGCCTGAAAAATCAAGCATGACAAGGCGCATCCGGCATATTTTCATCAGCTTTTTGCGGGCATACTGTACTTTTCTTTTTCATATCCATCATTGGGAGGTGAGCAATTTGCACTGTCGCACAGAGGAATCTGTATATGAAAAAACGTATCCGGGCGGCGGCCAGCTGCTGCTTCGCATCATTGGCGCCGTTCTCATTGGTGCTGGTGTACTGATTCTGATCTTCTGTATTCCCGGATGGGCATGGCTCAGCCTGATTGGCATTGTGCTAATTGTAGCAGGTGTGCTGTTGATTTTGCGTTCGTAAGAAAGGAGAATGTGTATGGCTTCCATGCGTGTTGTATGTGTTAAAGCGCCGAAAGTGCTTCGGGGCCTGCTGCGGCTTTGCACCGGCAAAAATTGCTCCCAGTAAAGAAAGAAAAGACGCATGACACATTGATCAGGCGTCTTTTTCAATTCAATTATTCCACTACATGAATGCGCAGCAGCGCCCTTTTCAGCTTGGCTTCCAAGACTGCATATTCCACATCATCATGCCTTGTGTGTTTCAGTTTTTCCTGGGTAGCTTCCATGGTGCGGTTTGCACGCTCCACATCAATTTCATCGGCCCATTCAAAGGTGGTGGCCAGCACTCTCACTTTGCCGCTTTCTACGCTTACCAGGCCGCCGTTGCATGCTGCAGCACGGGTTTTTCCGTTTGCGTCAGTAACACGTGCTTCACCGATGCCAAGGGGCGCAGCATAATCAATATGCTTGTCCAGGATGCACACATCGCCGGTCAATGTACGCAGAATAACCTTTTCCGCCTGGCCGTCATAAATGGGCCTGTCCGGCGTTACGATTTGCAGATGAAAGGTATTGGCCATACTTATTCACCCTTCCTGGCCTTGGCCACTGCTTCTTCAATGGTACCAACAAACAGGAATGCGCTTTCGGGCAGGTCGTCGTGCTTGCCTTCAATGATTTCACGGAAGCCGCGGATGGTTTCCTTCAGGGGCACATACTTACCTTCCATGCCGGTGAACTGTTCTGCAACAGAGAAGGGCTGGCTCAGGAAGCGCTGCACTTTGCGGGCACGGGCCACGATAATCTTGTCTTCGTCGCTCAGTTCGTCCATACCCATGATGGCAATGATATCCTGCAGTTCTTTGTAGCGCTGCAGAATGCCCTGCACCTGACGGGCCACTTCGTAATGCTCCTGCCCCACCACTTCGGGAGACAGGATACGGCTGGTGGAATCCAAGGGGTCCACAGCCGGATAAATGCCCAGAGATGCAATGCTGCGGCTGAGCACGGTGGTAGCGTCCAGATGAGCAAAGGTGGTGGCGGGGGCAGGGTCGGTCAAGTCGTCAGCAGGTACATAAACGGCCTGCACGGAAGTGATGGAACCCTTCTTGGTGGAAGTGATGCGCTCCTGCAGGGCGCCCATTTCAGTGGCCAGCGTGGGCTGATAACCCACGGCAGAAGGCATGCGGCCCAGCAATGCGGATACTTCGGAACCGGCCTGGGTAAAGCGGAAAATGTTATCGATGAACAAAAGCACGTCCTGGTTTTCCCGGTCACGGAAGTATTCGGCCATAGTAAGCCCTGACAGTGCCACGCGCATACGGGCTCCCGGCGGTTCGTTCATCTGGCCGTACACCAGAGCGGTCTTATTGATAACGCCGCTTTCCTTCATTTCATTGTAAAGATCGTTCCCTTCGCGGGTGCGTTCACCAACGCCGGCAAACACGGAAAGACCGCCGTGCTGCTTGGCCACGTTGTTGATAAGTTCCATAATCAGCACGGTTTTGCCAACGCCGGCACCGCCGAAAAGGCCGATTTTGCCGCCTTTGGCGTAGGGTGCAATCAGGTCCACCACCTTAATGCCGGTTTCCAGGATTTCGGTGGAGGTTTCCTGTTCTTCATAGGAAGGGGCAGCGCGGTGAATGGGCCAGCGTTCCTCTGCCTGGGGATCGGGCTGGTCGTCGATGGCCTGGCCCAGCAGGTTAAAAATGCGGCCCAGGCACTCATCGCCAACCGGCACAGTGATGGGGCTGCCGGTATCCACTGCCTCCAGCCCGCGCACCATACCGTCGGTGGCGTTCATGGAAATGCAGCGGGCCACATTGTCCCCCACATGCTGGGCCACTTCGGCCACAATTTTCTTATCGCCGTTCATGATTTCGATAGCCGTCAGCAATTCCGGCAGATGACCATCGTCAAAACGGATATCCAGCACAGGCCCAATAACCTGTACTACTTTACCGATGTTTTTTTCACTCAAAGTAATCGCTCCTTTCCGATGGTCATTGCTCAGCACCGGCTACAATTTCGGTGATTTCCTGGGTAATGGCGCCCTGACGGGCACGGTTGAACCTGAGCTTCAATTCGCTGATCATATCCCCTGCGTTCTTGGTGGCGCTGTCCATGGCGCTGCGCCTGGAAGCCACTTCGCTGAGGAAAGAATTGCAAAGGGCGCTGTACAAGGTACCGGCCAGATAATCCTGCATCACCGCTTCCAGCATCTCTTTTATATCAGGATCATACACGGTGGATACATTCTTTTCTTTCTTCATGCCGTCTTCGGGCAGAACGGGCAGAAGCTGAATGATTTCCGGCTCCTGGCTCATCATGGTTTTGAAGGACGTATACACCAGGTACAGATCACCATAGGTGCCCTTGCGGAATTCATCCAGTAACATTCCCGCAATTTTCCGGCATCGGCTGACATTCAAATCTTCTACACCGTGATATGCATCCGATAACAGCTGCACCCCAAGCCGGGTATACTTTTCAATGGCCTTTCTGCCGATGGGAAGTGCGCAGTATTCCTTCCCCTCAGCGTGCGCCAGTTGCGCCTTGAACAGGTTATTGTTGTATCCGCCCGCCAGCCCACGCTCACCGGCAATGATAATATAACATGATTTTTTATCCGTCTGCTTGATCAGATAGGGCACCGTGGGATCATCGCAGCTGATAGAAGCGGAAATGATGGCCTGCCGGGCGATATCCGCATAGGGGCGGCTCATTTCCATACGTTCCTTGGCACGGCGAAGCTTGGAGGTGGCAACAAGCTGCATGGCCTTGGTGATCTGCATCGTGCTTTCAACGCTTTTGATCCGCAGCTTGATATCCTTCATGGACGTTCCAGCCATGGCACACCCTCCTTACTTGGTTTTGAGAAAATCCTTTGTGAAAGCTTCCAGCGCAGCCTTCAGCTTTCCTTCAGTTTCGTTTGTCAGCAGCCCGGTGGTGCGGATTTCATCCAGCACATCCGCATACTGGGCGCTCATGCGCTCGTACAATGCATCTTCATATTCCGCCACATATTTAACGGGTACTTCCTTCAGATAATCATTGGTGACGGCATAGAAGATGCACACCTGGTTTTCCACCGGCACGGGATGATTGCGGTTCTGCTTGAGCACTTCCACAATGCGTTCGCCCTGGGCCAGACGGGCCTTGGTATCGGCGTCCAGGTCAGAGCCGAACTGGGCAAAGCCCTGCAGTTCGCGGTACTGGCTGTAGAGCAGCTTCAAACTGCCGGCCACTTTCTTCATGGCCTTGATCTGGGCGTTGCCGCCCACACGGGATACGGAAATGCCGGGGTTCACAGCGGGCATGATGCCGGCGTGGAACAGTTCCGTTTCCAGGAAGATCTGGCCGTCGGTGATGGAAATCACGTTGGTGGGAATGTAGGCGGATACGTCACCTGCCTGGGTTTCGATGATGGGCAGGGCGGTAATGGAACCGCCGCCGTATTCGGGGGCTACGCGTGCAGCACGTTCCAGCAGACGGCTGTGGAGATAGAACACGTCGCCGGGATACGCTTCACGGCCCGGAGGCCGGCGAATAAGCAAAGACAGGGCACGGTAAGCCACGGCATGCTTGGAAAGATCGTCATAAACAATCAGCACGTCTTTGCCCTGATCCATGAAATATTCTGCCATGGCACAGCCGGAATAAGGCGCGATGTACTGCAGGGGCGCAAGCTCCGACGCAGTGGCGCTGACGATGACGGTATAATCCATGGCCCCGGCAGCAGTCAGCGTATCCACCAGCTGGGCCACCGTGGACCGCTTCTGGCCGATCGCCACATAAATGCAGATAACATCCTTGCCCTTCTGATTGATGATGGTATCCAGGGCAATGACTGTTTTACCGGTCTGGCGGTCACCGATGATCAATTCACGCTGGCCGCGGCCGATGGGAATCATGCTGTCGATGGCCTTGATACCCGTCTGCAGCGGAACGGAAACGCTCTTGCGCTGGATGATACCGGGGGCATTGCGCTCAATCGCCCTGAATTCCCGGCTTTCGATGGCGCCCTTGCCGTCAATGGGCTGGCCCAGAGCGTTGACCACACGGCCAATCAGCCCGTCGCCAACCGGCACAGAAACCACTTTGCCCGTGCGTTCCACCGTGTCGCCTTCCCGCACGCCTTCGTCCGTACCCAGCATAACCAGGGCCACGGAGTTTTCTTCCAGGTTCAGCGCCATACCGTATTCGCCGTTGGAAAAGCGCACCAGTTCATTGGCCATGCATTTTTCCAGGCCGGACACACGGGCGATGCCGTCGCCAACTGTAATAATGGTGCCGGTATCGTTCTGGCTGATCCGGTTTTCGTAATTTTTGATTTGCTCCTTAATGAGCTTGGATACTTCTTCAGGTTTGATCTGCATCATATCACCGCTTTCATCTGATGCGGCCGAAGCCTCTTTTTCCTTAAGCGTTGCCGCTCAAAATGTTCTGCAGGCCTTCCAGCCGGTGGCGCAGGGTATTGTCGTACCGCTTGCCATCCATTTCCAACACAACGCCGCCAATCAGGCTTGCGTCTACTTTTTCTTTCAGGTTGATCGCCTTGCCCGTCATCTGTTCCAGCCGGGCAATCATTTTTTCTCTTTGTTCGCTGCTGAGAGCCAAAGCGCTTGTTACCACAGCTTCCATCACAGCGTGATCCTGATTGAAACGCATGCGGTATGCTTCCTCACAGCCGTTGAACTGGTGAAGCAAATTGCGTTCGCACAAAATTTTCAGGAAGTTGATCACGTAGGAGTGTACTTGACCGCGCAGCGTTCTTTCGATAATTCCGCAGCGTTCTTCCTTGGGCAATGCCATATTGGAGAGAAGACGCAGAAAATCCGGTGCATCATGGAAGCAGCTTTTCAGCATCTGCATCTGTTCCAGCACCTGTTCGTCCAGTTTCTCTTCCAGGCAAAGCTCATACAGGCCTTCGCCGTATTCCCGTGCAAGATCGGTCATTTGTTTTCACCTACGTTCTCAATGAACTGCTCCACAAAATCTGCATGATCCTGCTGGCTCACTTCGCGTTCCATGATGCGGGCGGCAATGCTGACGGCCAGATCGGAAATTTCCGTTTTCACGTCGGACAGCATCTGCTTTTTCTCCAGCTCAATTTCCATCTCCGCTTTCTGTTTGAGATGGGCAGCCTGGGAATTGGCATCGGCAATGATGGAATCGCTCTTGCGCTGGGCTGTCTGCACGGCATCGCGAACAAGACCGTCTGCCTCTTCGCGGGCAGCAGCCATACGCGTTTCATATTCCTGCTTCATATCGGCAGCAGCCTGCCTGTCCTTTTCGGCATCGGCATAGATGGCGGTCACCTGGTTTTGCCTTTCGTTCATCACTTTGGTGACGGGCTTGAAGAGGAACTTTTTCAGGATCAGAAACAGAAGGAGCAAATTGACAAGAGAAATGAGAATGCTCCAAATGTTAACAGAAATGATATCCAGAGACTGTATCATTTATTCTGTCCCCTTTGAAATGATTGGTATGAAAATTATTTGGGCAAATAATTCATGGCTTCCAGGGTGCTCTTGAGAACGCCGGTGAAGATGCCGGGGGCCACGAAGATGAGCAGAATGCCCACAACCAGGCCGTAAAGACCGGTGGTTTCGGCGATGGCGCAACCCATGATCATGGTGGAAGTGACAGCGCCCTTGCTTTCGGGCTGACGGCCGATGGCTTCGCAGGCCTTGGCAACGGCGTTACCTTCACCGATACCGGGGCCGATACCGGCGATGAGAGCGAGACCGGCGCCGATGGCGCAGCCGGCAAGAATGATACCAATAGCGAGTTCGAGCATTGTGGGGACCTCCTCAATTGATTATTTGATTCACATTTATTGTGCAGCAGACAAAGCTTTTTTCTTTTTCTTTGCCTGACGCTTTTCGTATTCTTCCTCCGGGAAGCCGGTGGCAACGTACAGCATGGTCAGCATGGCGAAAATGAAGGCCTGCATGGCGCCGCTGAAGATGTCAAAATACACGGAGAGCACTGCGGGGATACCGACCCGCAGGAAAGGAATATCACCCAGGAAACCGGGCAGCCAGCCCAGGATCATTTCGGACAAACCGCCCAGCGCGGAATTGATCAGCGTTGCAATGACCACACCGGAAAGCACGTTGCCGTAATGGCGGAAGGACATGGAAACGGGGGTGGCAATTTCACCGATGATGTTAAAAGGGGCAAAGATGGGCACGGGCTCAAAGAAACCCTTCACATACGGGAAAATACCGCCCTTGAGCTTGTAGTGCGTAATGATCACAAAGACCAGGATGGCCCAGCCGGCCACAATGTTCATATCGGACGTGGGCGGGAAAAGACCAAGCAGTGACGAAAAACTGGAAAAAGCGGAAATGCCCATAATAGCTGCAACAAAAGGAGCAAAAGATGCATACTTACTGCCCATGTTGTCATGAATCAGGTGGTTCACCTTTTCCACCACATATTCCGCAACCAGCTGGCGTTTGGAATTGGGGACGACGGCAATGCCGTGGGTCATGTACAGGCACAGGCTGAAAATGGAAATGATCACGGCCAGGGAAGTAACCTGTACTTCGGTAATCTGAAGAGGCATCAGGGGCATGGGAATTTCAAAATACACCAGCGCACCGGTAATGGAAATGCCTTCACTGCCGGGGGTTGTAAGCACTTTGAGCACCATGCAGAAAACGAAAGGCAAAATGATCATGCACAAAAGCAGGATATCGATCATTTTATCCTTCTTTGCTTTGGACATCAGGCCTTCGCCTCCTTCTTTTTGCGGATGAATTGCATGCCGTAAATAACAAGCCGTGGGAACAGAAGCGCAATCAGGCAGGGAACGGCGTTGATGAACGGAAGTGTCACCGCAAGAATGGCGACAATGACGATCAGAAGCATTCGGCCTGTATAGGATGCCTGCATGAATTTCTTTGCTTCTTTTGCTTCGGGAGACAAGGGTTTTTCTTTTGCTTCCTCTTCCCCATTCTGCTCGTCTTCCGGTTCGTCTTCAATCCGGACGCCGTTCATTTTTTCTGCCGATTTCTGTACCGAAAGCGCCATCAGAAAAAAATTGGCAACGGCGGCAGCACTGCCAAGCAGCGTGCCGATCACCACCGGCAGATCCAGCTTTTTGAGAAAAGCGAACACTGCCAGCATCACCAGGCTGAGCATAGCAACACCCAGGAAAATGTTCCTGGTTTCTTTTTTTACAACCGGATCAACCGTCACGTTTTCGCCTTCTTTCTATACCATCTGATATTGTACCTGAAAAGGACATTTTGTCAAGCCGTTTGAAACCATATCTTGTGCAATTGTTCAGGCGTCCTGGGTGTGATGCTTGATATATTGTGTCGGGGTCATCTGATAGCAGTTTTTGAATGCACGGTAGAAGGTTCTCAGGCATTCAAAACCAACGGCCAAGGCAATGTCCAGCATGGTCATATCGCTTTCGATCAGAAGCAGGGCGGCCTGTCTGCAGCGGATGGTGGACAGATATTCGATCATGGAACATCCGAGATGATCGTGGAACAAACGGGAAAAACGGCTTTTGCTGTATCCAAAGTGCCGGGCCAGGTGTTCCATACGGATGGGCTGCTGATAGTTGTTCTGTAAATAAATCAGCACATCCCGCATCAGGTTATTGCGCTGATTCCCCGGATGCTCACACAGGCCCATTCTGGTGATCAAGATTCCCAGCACCATGTAGGATGCACCCTTTTTGGTTTCCGCACTGTATTCTTCCCAATGATTTGCAAGCAGCTCCAGCATTACGGAAAGCTCTTCATCGCGGCTTACATCATAAATAACTTCTTTGAAAGACTTTTTGTTCAGCACTTTCTGCAAGGAAGGAATGCTGGCCATGGGGATGATCATGGTGATGGTTTCGTTATGCTCCCCTTCTTCCGTAATGTAAACATGGACGGAATAGCCGGAAGTGACCACCATCTGCCCTGCCTGAACATGATATACCTGGCCGTCCACAATGGCCGTGATGGAGCCGGAACGCACATACACCATTTCTACGCTGGAATGAAAATGCGCAGGAAAGCCGCCGTCTGTTGTTCTGAAACACACAGTTGTCTGCATATCATCTCTTTCCAGCTCATAACGATTGATATCCGTTGTTTTTTTCTTCAAACGATCACCTCCGATGTAAAACACACCATACCAATATAAGTATATCATGAACAATCAAAAAAAGAAACAAATAGTGACAAAAAATACGAAAAATAATCAATCTTTGATGATCTTAGTGAAATTCATTGTCAAAAAATGCTCATGACGAAAAGAAACCCCGGAGAAAACAGATGTCCTCTCCGGGGAAAGTGATCAGTTTATTTACTTGGTGCCGAACAGACGGTCGCCTGCGTCGCCAAGGCCGGGAATGATGTAGCCGTGGTCGTTCAGCTTTTCGTCCAGCGCTGCCACATAAATATCCACATCGGGATGTTCCTTCTGCACCCGTTCAATGCCTTCGGGCGCAGCGATCAGGTTGATCAGGCGGATATTGTTGCAGCCACGCTTTTTCAAAAAGCCGATGGCTGCGGCAGCACTGCCGCCGGTGG
The DNA here is from genome assembly GCA_017397895.1 of Clostridia bacterium. Taxonomy (GTDB): domain Bacteria; phylum Bacillota; class Clostridia; order Christensenellales; family Aristaeellaceae; genus RUG563. The sequence continues at coordinate 71,073 of JAFQHP010000032.1, read as the reverse complement.
CCAGCATGGGATCCAGCACAAACAGTTCACGATGCTCGGCGTCTTCGGGTAGCTTGCAGTAGTATTCCACAGGCTCCAGGGTTTCGGGGTCGCGGTACAGGCCCACATGGCCCACCTTGGCGTTGGGAATCAGCTGCAAAATGCCGTCCACCATGCCAAGACCGGCGCGCAGGATGGGAATGATACCGATGGGCTTGCCGGCCAGCATATTGAACTTGGCGCTCATGATGGGGGTTTCGATGGTCACTTCTTCCGTGGGCAGATCCCGGGTGACTTCATATACCATCAGCATGGAAATTTCGTCCAGCAGTTCACGGAATTCCTTGCAGCCGGTATCCTTGTCGCGCATAATGCTCAGCTTATGCTGAATCAGCGGATGATCAAACACATGTACCTTGCTCATTTTTTATCCATCCTTTCATGAGGAATAAATTTTTCCTGTCATTTAGTCATTATAGCGCAGCATACGCCAATTTGCAAGAAGAAATGCTATGCTTCCTTCATTGAAATCCGGAATAAAATGCGTTATAATCTGTTCACAAAACATAAAGGAGCACAATCATGAAATTCGGCATGCCCACCCTGATTGAATTTAAATCTATTGAAGATGCGGTAAAGCTGGCTTCCAAAGCCGGGCTTTCTTTCGTGGAACTGAATATGAACCTTCCCTATTGTACCATTGAGGCTTTGCATAATACGGATCTGAAACGTATGGAACGGCAATATGGTGTTTCGTTTACGCTGCATGCTGATGAAAACCTGTTTTTCTGTGATTTCAGCCACCGTGTAGCCCAAGCACATCTGGAAAATATGCTGGATGCCATTGGTTTTGCAAAAGAAAACAATATCAGCCTGATCAATTTTCACATGAGCCGCGGTGTTTATTTCACATTACCGGAGAGCAAGAAATATCTGTTTGAAGAATATCAGCAAATTTATACCAAGAGACTGCTTCATTTCAGAAACCTGTGCGATAAGGAAGCGGCAGGAGAATTGAAGCTGTGTATTGAAAACACGGGAATCAGCGAACTTTTTGTGCAAAACGGCGTGGACCTTTTGCTCGGTTCTCCTTCTTTTGCCCTCACCTGGGATGTGGGGCATGATTATTCCGCCGGCTGCGCCGACAGGCAGTTTCTGATGGACAGAAAGGACAGAATTTATCACATGCATCTGCATGACAGCCGTGGCAAAGACTGTCATCTGCCCTTGGGCGAAGGCGATATGGACTGGATGACATGTATGAAACTGGCTGAGCCACAGCGCGTTGTGATTGAAGTGAAGACGGCCGCAGGTCTCATAGCCTCTCTGCCGGTACTGAAGCAGCATTTTCCTTCATCGTTTCAATAAATAATTAGCCAAATGAATACCACTCTATTTTATTCAGCGTTTGCCATGCAGACGCTGTTTATTTTTCTGCAAATTGGTACATACTACGGCTGAAGGATGGTGAAGCAAGTGGATGTTACCGAAATAAAAAAGACCATAGTCTATATACATCCGCTGATCATTCAGCCGCGTCCCGGCTGCCGGGAAACACGCAGTATTCCCATTCCTGTTCATCCCGCTTGCCGCAATATAAAGGAGCAATGACCATGGATAAAAACAAACCGTATTCTGTAAAACAGGCATATCAGGAACTGGTGCATCGCTTCACACCCAGATCCCGTCTGGCACAAGGCTGCCTGCGTGCTTTCTGGGTGGGCGGCTGTATTTGCCTGATCGGCCAGTCGGTGACGGATCTTTCCCATCTTTTCCTGGATTTGAATTCATCGGAAGCACAAACATTCGGATCTGTTTTTCTTGTATTTGTCACAGCGCTTCTTACCGGCATCGGCGTTTTTGACCGTATTGCCCGTTATGCCGGCGCAGGCACCGTGGTGCCCATCACAGGCTTTGCAAACGCCATGGTATCCCCTGCCATGGAATTCCGCTCGGAAGGCTGGGTGTTGGGTACCGGTGCCAAGCTCTTTACCATTGCCGGGCCGGTATTGGCATACGGCATCAGCACATCCGTATTCCTTGGCATTCTCTATTATTTTTTCAGGTGGTAAATATAATGAAAAGCGTTCGTATCGGTAAGCAGACCATCCGTTTCCTGGAAAAGCCTGTTATTCTCTCTTCCGCAGCCATTGTGGGCCCCAAGGAAGGCAGAGGGCCGCTGGCAAAGGGCTTTGACCGCATTATGGAAAACGCAGAGAACGGACAGAACAGTTATGAGCTGGCAGAACATAAAATGATCCTGGAAGCTTGTCACAAATGCCTGGAAAAGGCTGATGTACAACCGGAAACAGTGCAGGCATTCCTGGGCGGCGATCTTTTGAACCAGATCATTTCCACCTCTCTTTCTGCAAGAGAAATGAAAATTCCATTCCTGGGCCTCTACGGCGCCTGCTCCACCATGGCTGAATCACTTTTGATCGGCAGTATTTTATGTGACGGCGGTTATGCCCAGCCGGTTCTTTGTACAGCTGGCAGCCATTACTGCACCGCTGAAAGGCAGTTTCGCTATCCCCTGGAGTATGGCAATCAACGCACCCCGGCGGCACAATGGACAGTAACGGGCGCAGGGGCCTGTCTGCTTGGCAACAAGCACAATGGGCTTGCATGCATTACTCATGGCACCATGGGCCGGGTGATTGACCTTGGCATTACGGATGCAAACAATATGGGGGCCGCCATGGCTCCTGCTGCAGCGGATACGCTCAGTGAGTTCTTTTGCGACACCGGCAAAACCGCACAGGATTTTGATCACATCTTTACAGGAGACCTTGGTATGATCGGCAGCAGTTTGCTGAAGGAATTGATGAAGCAAAAAGGCTTTGATCTGCCTGATGATACATATCAGGACTGCGGAATGCTGATTTTTGACGAAAAGGATGATATTCATGCAGGTGCCAGCGGCTGCGGCTGCTCTGCTTCGGTGCTCAGTGCACATATCTTGCCCAGATTACATTCTGGCGAATGGAAACGTGTTCTTTTCATGGCCACAGGCGCACTGATGAGCACCACCTCCAGCCAGCAGGGTGAATCCATTCCAGGCATTGCCCATGCCATTTTGCTGGAACATATCCGTAAGGAGGATCATGCATAATGGATTCACTTCTTTTGTATCTGAAGGTATTCCTGGTGGGCGGATTGCTTTGCGCCATCGGCGAAGCGCTGATTCTGAAAACCAAATTAAGCCCAGCCCGCATTCTGGTTTTATACATCGTGGCGGGCGTTATCCTGAGCTTCGCAGGGTTGTATAAGCCTCTGGTTTCCTTTGCGGCAGCAGGCGCAACCGTTCCCCTCACCGGCTTTGGCCATGCCCTGGCCCAGGGAACCATGCAGGCTGTGGAGGAAAAAGGCTGGATTGGCATCTTCACAGGCGGCCTGTCCGCAACAGCCGGTGGTATTGCGGCGGCCGTGTTCTTCGGGTTGATCACAGCCATGTGCTTCAAGCCCAAGCCGAAAGACTATTAACATAAAAACACCTGCCGTATCAGCAGGTGTTTTTCTTTGGCGAACCCGGCGCGACTCGAACGCGCGACCTTCAGAGTCGGAGTCTGACACTCTATCCAACTGAGCTACGGGTCCATACTATCTTTCAGACAGCCCATGTAGTATACCACATCCATCATCGCCTGTCAAGGTTTTCATGCTTTGTTTCTTTCTACATTTTTTGCCGAAATCATGGAAGAAAAATGGGAAAACTATCGTAATATAGTTATCAAAGGAATTTCACCAAAGGAGTTTGTTATGAAACGATTGTTTATTCTGCTTCTGCCGATGCTTCTTTTCTGCAGCTTCGCTTCTGCGGATATCATTCCGCCGGAAGGAGTCTATCAGGATTTTTATGCCTGGACAGGCATTGAGACCACCCCCGGCGTTATCCTTTGCGAAAGCCTTTCTGTCTGCGACCAGCGAAACGGGCAGAAGGTCAGCACCCTCCTTGGTGCCGGCGGCCAACATACCCTGCCGGTAATAGAAGCCTGGGACGGCTGGGCAAAAGTGTATTACAGCGATGGAAACTATGTTGGCTGGGTGCGCAGCGATTATCTGCTCATGGACCCTGCCTGGTATCTGACAAACGATGACACCTTTGTGTATGCCTATCCTGATGCAATAGCTCCGAAAATCGCACTGCTGGAGGAAGGCAAAAAGCTGCCCATCATCCTGGAAGAAGCGGAATGGGTACTGGTCAGTCTGCGCAATGCCACCGGATGGATTCGCAAAACGCCGCGCGATACTGCTGTGAACACCTGGTTTTCTCCGGACATGATCGGGAATATCCAAATCGCAACCCTCTCCGTGCCGGACAATGCTATTACCATTTTTGATCAGGCAAAACTGACGACCCTTCAAACGCTGCTTACCAATACTGAGGACACCGGCGGAAAAGTTGCCGGCTGTCCCTTCATGGCGCAGCTTTCCCTCACGCTTTCGGACGGCGCAACCATAACCATGGACCTTGCCACGGACAGCTGCTGCGTTTACCGGATCGATGAGCGGGATTACAGGTATGCCAGAAACCTGTTTGATCCCAACGAAGGAGCCCCGTCAAACGAATGCCTGTTTGATCTGTTTGGCATACCAACACCCGTTAAATATACGGAATGAGCTCCCCTTCCGTCAGTTCATAATCCACGGAAGATTGCTTTCTGCCCAGCTGATCCGTCCAGGAATCGTAATTGACCCGCAGCTTTGAAAATCCCAGTTTTTCATATACGTGCTGGGCACGCTTGTTTGTAAGGTTTGTGTCCAGCACGATCTTTTTGTACCCGCGCTCTTTGAAAAGCCCGGTAATGAACATGCTCAGGATCACCCGGCCAAGGCCCTTTTCCTGCATATCCTTCACGCAGATCTTGATGCCCATTTCACAGGTGGCTTCATCCTTTTGCCTGTAATTCATTTCGCCGATGGGTACGTCTTTATACAGGATGATGTGCCGCCTTGTGGTATCATCCGTTTCTGCTTCAATCTGGCGGATAACCTTTTCTTCCGTGATGCCAAGGCCATTGGGAAAGCCGGCATGAGCCATCACTTCCCCATCGTTCCACCAGCTGCAAAGCAGCGCCGCATCGGAAGGCACAGCGTTTCGGATGGTAATATCCCCATGAAAAAGATGCATATTTTGCTCCTTTGATTAAACTTTCTTGTCCTTCCATTTTCCGCTGGCAAAACGCGGATAGAAGCAGATGAACCTGAGCACAATTTCGGACAAGCCGAAAATCCAGGTGCCGGCCAGGGCCAGATGCAGCACATGAACGGCAATATAGGCCATAATAGGCCGCACGATGCTGACACATACCGTGGCCACCGCTGCCACATACAGGTTATCACCTGCTCCGCGCAGGGAGCCTGAAAGCACCACGGAGCTGATCTGGAAAGGCTGCACCGCTGCCAGCACCAGCATGGTCTGGGCGGCGTATATGATCACCTGGTCCGCATTGGGGGTATTGGCGCCGATATACAGCCCTGCCAGCTGATACCGGAAAATAACAATAATGCAGCCAAGAATGATGGACACAATCACTGCATACCGCTGGCATATCTTGCCGTACAGCATGGAAAGATCCCACCGTTTTGCCCCCAGGTTCTGCCCAACCAGCGCTGTGCCGGCTACCCCCAGGCCGTCACCGAAGGTGAAGGTTAGGTTCAGCAGCTGCATGCAGATCTGGTTAGCAGCGTACATTGTTGTTCCAAGCGAAAAGAGAATCCTGGCATACACAAAAAAGCCAAAGCGCACGCCCAATTGCTCCACCGCCGCATTGCCGCTTACCTTGGCAATGGCCTTCATGGTATCTTTCTCAAAGCGCCATTTATCGTGCCGGGAAATATGCAGATAGCCCTTTTTCTTGCCGCCGGCCAGCACAGTACCAAGGGCCATGAAAAGCCCCAGCGTCAGCCCGATGACGGAAGCCCAGGCAGCACCCCGGACCTCCATCCTGGGAAAGCCCAGATTACCGCCGATCAGGCAATAATTGAAAAACAAATTGGTCAGGTTGCTAAGTACCCGCACCCGCATGGTGATCTTGGTGTTCCCAACGCCTCGCTGGGCAGCGCAGATGCACATGGAAAGGGCGTCAATGGGCAGTGAATAGGTCATAATCCTGAAATAATCCACCGCATCCTGAAACACCTTTTCACTTTCCGCCGCATCACCGCCGGCAAGCATCATCAAGGGTCTTGCCAGCGGCAGCGCAATGGCAACCAGCACCGCACTCATGATTACCGCAATCATCATGGCATTTCGAAGGGTACTGTTGGCAGCCTCCTGGCGCTGCTCGCCTTTGCGCCTGGCCACAATGGAGGTAACGCCCACGTTCAGTGCAAAAAACATACACAGCATCAGCATCCTGGGCTGAGTGGGCAAGCCGACGGAAGACAAGGCTTCTGCCCCCAGCACATTCCCCACCATCATCATGTCTACCGAACTGATTAGGCTCACCAGCACCATTTCCAGTACGGAAGGCAGGGCAATATGCAGTACATTCTTGTAAGCCTCAGGCCCTCTGGGTAAATCACCCAGGCGATTTTCTGGCTTTACAAGATATTGCGGATGAAAAAAACGTTCAATCACTTTCGCCGCCATAATATCCGGCTTCCTTTCATGCTATAAATACCTGTTGCTGCTATTTTATCATGGCAGTCTGAGAATGTAAATTACAAAAGGATGAAATAAAACGCCGTCTTTGTGCAAGAATTTACACACCTGCCGATCATTCTCATTGGATTTTTGCATACATTCTGCTATAATCATGACGTACTGCCGGAAATGTATAAACATGATTCTTCCGGGCATCCTGTACCTGTGAACCTACAAAAATCTCTTCAGTAAAGGAGTTTTCTTTTGAAAAAGCTGATTCGATTTTTTTGTATCCTGCTGGTTTTGTCCTTCCTGCCCCTTTATCATTTTGCCGCACTGGCGCAGGAAACAGACGGCATTGTCCGTGTGCTTTTGACCAAGCTGAACCTGACCGATACCGTATCGCTTTCCCTGGATGGCAGCTATACCTTAAACGGCATCTCCTTCCAGCGCGGCAGTGATCTGACCATCTCCTGCAAAACAGGTACGCTGATGGTGTACTATGAAGGCATGGCCCTGGATGCCGGGAAAAGCCTCACCCTCCAGCGCCATGCGGCAGAAGATGGAAAAGAAAACGGCCTTCGTTTTTCCGGGCTTTACGAGCTGCATCCCGGCGATTTGGTGCTGTCCATTTACAATGGTTCCCTCAGGGCCGTTTTGCATACACCGGTGGAAGAATATCTGCTGGGCGTGGTGCCCTATGAAATGAGCGACTCCTTTCCCCTGGAGGCTTTGAAGGCCCAGGCAGTCACTGCCCGTACATACGCCCTTCGCAAGGCCGGCTCCTCCTCCGATTATGACCTGGTGGACAATACCAACGACCAGGCCTATATGGGCCTGAAGGCTGAAAATGTGAACGCTGCCAGGGCCGTTCAGGAAACCAAGGGGATCTGCGGCGTCTATCAGGGCAAGCTGGCAGAATGCTTCTATTCCGCCAGCAACGGCGGCCAGACGGAGCTGGTGCACCATGTGTGGAAGGGCGGTGATTACGGCTATTTCCGGATGACCGATGACCCGTACGACCTGGAAAATCCGGAAAGCGTCGTCATGCAGGCATCGCTTCCCAAATCTATTTCCGGCGATAACCAGCTGGGCAGCCTGAAAACCTATATTTACGATAGCATCCATGAACCCCTTGCAGCAAAGGGCTTTGACATGGAACAGCCCTTTCGTGTAACCGGCATCGAGCATATTGAAATGACCACGCCCATGTTCACCGATTCTCCTTCAAAAATGATGACGGAAGCACGGTTTACTTTCCAGGTGAAGGGGCAGCGCTTTGAAGAAGCGGAGGAAGAACTTTCCATCTTCTCCCTGACGGATACGTCCACCCCTGCACCTTCTGCGGACAGCGCCGTTTCCTCCGTTCCCGCCACCGCATCCGTCACCATTTCCGTTCCCGCTTTCGATGTGCTGGAAAATGCCCTGTCCCTTTCAATCAACGCCACCGATAATGAACTGATTTCAGTGCGAGAAACGGATGACGGCTTCGTTTTCGAAAGCCGGCGCTACGGCCACGGCGTAGGGATGAGCCAGCGGGGCGCCCAGTGGATGGCCGGCCAATATGGAAAAACCTTCCGGGATATTCTGTCTTTTTACTATCCCGGCATGGCCCTTACAACCTATACCTACACCCACACCCTGCCTGATGCCCTCTCAACCCAGTTCCTGGCTACTCCCGGCCCGCCTGCAACCCCCACACCCAGGCCTACCGCCATGGCCCTTCAATCCACCCCCTCGCCCCGGGAAAGCGTGGTAGAGGTTACCAATATCGGCGTCAATTCCTATCTGAACCTGCGTTCAAAAAACAGCACCACCTCCGGCGTATTGCAGCAGCTGTTCTACGGCCAGAAGCTTTATGTGACGGAAGATCTGGGCGACTGGCTGAAAGTAAGGCTGGACAATGTGGAAGGCTATGTGATGAAAGAATTTGTAAACCCTGTGGAATAAAAATAAAAAAGCGGCTTCATTTAATGAGGCCGCTCTTGATTTTCAGAGCAATTATCCTGGCCACGCTGTCTTCAATGCGTTCCATGGAAATTTCGCCTTTTTCAACAGCATCTTTCAGCGCCTGAAACGCTGCTTTTCCGTCTCCCGGCACCAGCAGGATATCGGCACCGGCATTCACCGCCAATACCACTGCCTCCCGGACGGAATATTCTTCCCGGATGGCATCCATCCGCAAAGCATCGGTGATCACAACGCCGTTATAGCCCATTTCTTCACGAAGCAGGCCTTCTATAATCAGATGAGACAGGGAAGCGGGATATTCTTGATCCAGTGCTGTTGCCTTCAGATGGCTCAGCATGATCATCTCAGCGCCATTATCGATGGCATCCTGGAAAGGGATCAGCTCGTTATTGACCATTTGTTCATATGTGCGTCCATGCTGCACAGGCACATTGTGGGCGTTTCTTGTCACTGTGCCGTGGCCCGGAAAATGCTTGAAGCACGGAATAATTCCCTGCTCCCGCAGCCCATCCGCCATTCTCCCGGACATCAGGGACACCAGCTGTGCGTCCTTGCCATAACTTCTGCCGTCCAATTCCGGTGCATCTGATATCAATACGTCCGCAACCGGCGCCAGGTCAAGGTTCACGCCATACTCCTTCAAATATCCGCCGATGCGAAGGCCGGCCTGATACGCATCTTCCGGATTGCCGCTCAGGCCGATTTCTTCGGCCGTTTCTGCGCCCTCCAGCCCCAGTTTATTGGCAATACGGGCCACATAGCCCCCCTCTTCATCCACGGCAACAAAGGGCGTATACAGGCCGGCATTCTGTGCTCCTTTATAAATATCCCCGGTCAATGCCGCCAGCTGCTCATGGGAGGCGATATTCTGTCCGTATAGAATCACACCGCCTGCAGGAATGGCTGTAAAGACATCGGCATCGGTTATTCGCTGGGAAAGCTTTTCGCCGGTCAGATCTTCCGGGGCCACCATCAGCATCTGGCCGATTTTTTCTTCATCGGTCATCCAGCGCATCAGAATTCTTGCCTGATTGACAGGATCCGGCGCACGGTTTTCCTGCACCTCTTCCACAATCCATTCGTCATCCTCTGCAAGGCAAATAAGATTTACAAACAGCATCATAACTGCCAGCAGCAAACAAATTTTCTTCATTGCCTTTCCCCTTTCAGGAAAGCATATTTCGTCATTCATTTTACCACAGAGCAATCTGAAATACAATTGCCATTTGTAAACATTGACTTTTCATGCGGTATTTGGTATAATTATCGCATCATTTTCAAAGGGGTGGAAAGATGCGCAAGTAACCTGCACCATTTTTACAATAAACAACGGTGTTCTGACACCGGATTGTTTTTGTGTGCAGGAAACCTGTCGGCGTCTTTTTTTGTTGTAAAAAAAACAGCCTGTTGTTTGCCTGCCCACTGATATTCACGGAGGTACATATGGCTCAGATCACAATTCAAAATCTTACATTTGCATACGACGGTTCCCCGGAAACGGTATTTCACAATGCCTCTGTCAATCTGGACAGCAACTGGAAGCTGGGCCTGATTGGCCGAAACGGCAGAGGCAAAACCACCTTGCTGCGCCTGCTCCATGGTGATCTGGACGCAAACGGCGCCATTCATGCACCGCTTTCCTTTGATTATTTTCCCTTGCCTGTTCCCCATCCGGAGCAGCCGCCTATGGAAATGGCAGCTGATTTTCAACAAGACGGAGAAACCTGGCAGTTTTTCCGGGAGGCCTCCCTTTTGCAATTGAACGACAGCGTCCTTTCCACGCCCTTTCAATTGCTTTCCGGCGGCGAGCAGGTAAAGGTCCTGCTGGCACTTCTGTTCTCCAACGATCATCATTTTCTTCTCATCGATGAACCTACCGACCATCTGGACAAGGAAAGCAGAAAGCTGGTGGCGGAATATCTGAACAAAAAGAAGGGCTTCATGCTGGTTTCCCATGACCGTAATTTTCTGGATCAATGCATTGACCATGTGCTGTCCATCAACAGAAGCGGGCTGGAAGTGCAAAAAGGCAATTATTCCTCCTGGGCGGAGAATAAAGAACGCAGGGATCATTTTGAACAGGAACAAAATGATCGGCTGAAGAAGGAAATCGGCCATCTGAAAAGTGCGGCACAAAATGCGCGCACCTGGGCAGATCAGGCGGAAAGCCAGAAAATCGGTCTCCATGAAGACAGCCATGAACGCACCAAGAATGCCCGTTCCTACATTGGCGAAAAATCACGCCGCATGCAGCAGCAGCGAAAGAGCATGGAATTCCGTATGGAAAAAGCCATTTCTGAAAAGGAAGGGCTGCTCAAGGATGTGGAATACAGCGAGGATTTGAAGCTTCGTCCCCTGTTTCAGAATAAAGGCGATGTGGCCGCTCTGGAAGATGTGACAGTTTCCTTTGGCGAAAGAAAGGTGCTGGAGGATTTCTCCATGGCTGTCCGCCCCGGTGAAATTGTTGCGCTGGAGGGACGAAACGGCAGCGGAAAATCCACCGTGATCCGCTTGCTTCTGGGCCTGCTTTCTCCTGACAGCGGGCTTGTGAAGCTGCAAAGCGGGTGCGTCATCTCCTATGTACCCCAGAACGCCCGGCCTTCAGGGGATATGCGTTCCTTTGTCCAGCATCACGGCATTGACGAAACCCTGTTCAAAACCATCCTTCGCAAATTGAATTTTTCAAGGGAGCATTTTGATTATCCCCTGGAAAACTTGAGCATTGGCCAACAGAAGAAAATCATGCTGGCCATGAGCCTTTGCCAGTCCGCTCACTTGTATCTTTGGGATGAACCCCTCAATTACATCGACGTGCTTTCCCGCATCCAGATTGAAAAGCTGCTGCAGCAATTCCATCCCACCATGGTGCTGGTGGAGCACGATGCGGCCTTCATCGAAAAAACAGGTGCGCGGGTGATCCGGCTATAATGCTGTTTACGAAAAAAGATTTTTGCGTTATAATAATGCCAGCATATAAAGGAGGGACTCCTGATGAAGAAAACTCAATTGATCATCATGGCCGCCGGTCTTGGCAGCCGTTTTGGCGGGCTGAAGCAAATGGCGCCTGTGGATCAGGAAGGCCATATTATCATTGACTATTCCATTTTTGACGCCGTAAGGGCAGGCTTTGACGAAATCATCGTCATTGTGAAGCCTGAAAACGAACAGCTTTTCCGTGAAACAATTGCGAATCGAATCGGTGATAATGCGAAAATCACCTTTGTCCATCAGCGGCCGGATATCCTGCCGGAAGGCTATTTCATTCCGGAAGGCCGGGTGAAGCCCTGGGGCACTGCCCATGCCGTGCTCTGTGCCAACGATGCAGTGGATGCCCCTTTCTGCGTCATCAATGCGGACGACTTTTACGGTGCAGAGGCCTTTGAGCAGATGCATCGCTTCCTGGTTGAAAATGAGGATAATTCCGCCCTTGCCATGGTGGGCTATCTTATCCGAAACACCCTGACGGAAAACGGCTCCGTTTCCCGGGGTGTATGCGAAACCAGCGAAGACGGCCTGTACATGACCGCCATCCGGGAGCGCACCACCATCATCATGCAGGGGGACGGCGCAGCCTATACCGAAGACGGCGGCAAAACCTACACCTTCCTCCCCGGCGATACCGCCGTTTCCATGAACTGCTGGGGCTTTCCCAGGTGCATCATGGATGAATTTGTGAACCGCTTCCCCGATTTCCTTTCGGAAAATCTCCCGGTCAATCCCCTCAAGTGCGAATATTTCCTGCCCTTGATTCCGGATCAGATGATCCGGGAAGGAAAAGCCAAAGTACGCCTTCTCAAAACGGGTGAAAAATGGTACGGCATCACCTATGCCGCCGACCTGCCTGACGTTCAGTCCGCCATTGAAAGAATGAAGCAGGAAGGCAAATACCCCCGTCAGCTTTGGAAATAACACTGTTTACCTATCACTGCGGCTCAGATACAGAGCCGCTTTTTTGTTTGACAGAAAACTACAATTCCATGACAAAGCTGTTACCTCCCTTGAAAGTAGCAAAAAGATGTGTTATGATGGGTGCAAACTGGAAACAGAGCGCAATTTGCGCATCTTTTCCACAATTTTGAGGAGGCATTCTCTATGCAATACGGATATTTTGATGATGCAAAACGGGAATACGTCATCACTAACCCCAATACTCCTGCCCCCTGGGCGAACTATCTGGGTTCTCCTGCCTACGGCGCCATCGTTACGGTGAACGCCGGCGGTTACAGCTTCGTCAAGTCCGGCGCTGCCGGCCGTATCCTGCGTTACGTGTTCAATCAGTTTGACGAACCCGGCCGCTATATCTACCTGCGGGATGAGAAGACCGGCGATTTCTGGTCCGCTTCCTGGCGGCCTGTGGCCAAGCCCCTGGATCAGTATAAAACCGAATGCCATCACGGCACTTCCTACACCGAATTCGTCAGCGAATATGCCGGCATCGAAAGCAAGGCGCTTTACTATGTTCCCATGGATGCCACCCACGAAGTGTGGCGGGTCACCCTGGAAAACAAGTCCGACGAAGAACGTGAAATCAGCGCTTTCGGCTATTGCGAATTCACCACCGAATCCTTCTACACCCAGGACCAGGTAAACCTGCAGTACACCCAGTTCATCACCCGTACCGAATTCTGCAATGATTTCATCCTGCAGCACATCAACGAATTCTGCCATGTCAATCCTGACGGCACCAACGGCACCGAACGCTTCTTCGGCGTGGCCGGCGCTCCTGTTGTCAGCTGCACCGGCAGCCGCGAAAACTTCCTGGGCCGCAACCGCTTCACCAATCCCCAGGCTGTGGAAGACGGCAAGTGCAACGGTGCCATGAACTATAACGGCAATCCCTGCGGTGCTCTGCAGGTGAAGGTGACCCTCAAGCCCGGCGAAAAGAAGAGCTTTGCTTTCATGCTGGGTCAGAAGAACCAGTTCCAGGCCCGTGAAATTCTGGATTCCTACAAGAATGTGGAAGAAACCGTGGATGCCGAACTGAAGGCCCTCATTGGCTACTGGCACGGCGAACTGGAAAACCTCATCATCAACACCCCCGACGCCCGTTTCAATTCCATGATCAACACCTGGAACGCTTTCCAGTGCTTCACCACCTTCGTGTGGAGCCGTGCCGCTTCCCTCATTTACTGCGGCGAACGTAACGGCTACGGCTACCGCGATACCGTGCAGGATATCCAGGGCATCATCCATCTGGATCCCGAAATGGCCCGCAAGCAGCTGGACTTCATGCTCTCCGCCCAGGTGCACCACGGCGGCGGCCTGCCCCTGGTGAAGTTCAACCACAACGCCGGCCATGAAAACACGCCCGAAGACGAATCCTACGTCCGCGAAACCGGCCATCCCCATTACCGTGCCGATGACGCCATGTGGCTCTTCCCCACTGTGTATAAGTACATCGCCGAAACCGGCAACATGGCCTATCTCGATACCGTGATCCCCTTCGCCGACAAGGACGAAGGCACTGTCCGTGAGCATCTCAAGCGCGCCATCGATTTCACCATGAACCACCTGGGCCCCCACGGTATGCCCGCCGGCCTCCATGCCGACTGGAACGACTGCCTTCGCCTTGGCGCCACCGGTGAAAGTACCTTCGTGGCTTTCCAGTTCTACTATGCACTGCAGATCATGCAGGAATTCTGCAAGGATGAACCGGAATATGTGGCTTACCTGAAGGACATCGCCGGCAAGCTGCTCAAAACCCTCAATGAAGACTGCTTCGAAGACGACCGCTTCATCCGCGGCTTCACCGAAAAGGGTGCCATCATCGGCAGCAAGAAGGATAAGGAAGCCTCCATGTGGCTGAACCCCCAGTCCTGGGCCGTCATCAGCGGCGCTGCTACCGCCCAGCAGGCTGACACCATCCTGGATACCGCCAACAAGCTACTCAATACCCCCTACGGTGTGCAGGTGATGTATCCCCCCTATCGCTATGAAGCGTTTGACGGCGCTCTGATGCTGCTGTTCAACCCCACCACCAAGGAAAACGCCGGTATTTTCTGCCAGATCCAGGGCTGGGCCATCCTGGCCGAGGCGCTGCGCGGCCACGGCGGACGTGCGTTCCAGTACTTTGCCGAATCCAGCCCCGCTTCCTTCAACGATAATGCTGACCTGCGTGTGATCGAGCCCTATGTTCACGGCCAGTTCATCGAAGGTAAGGACAGCCCCTACCACGGCCGCAGCCATGTGCATTGGCTCACCGGTACCGCAAGCACTGTGATGGTTGGCTGCGTGGAAGGCATCCTGGGCCTGCGTCCCACCCCCGAAGGCATCGTGATCGCACCCGCCTTCCCCGCTGAATGGGACGGCTTCACCATGCAGAAAACTTTCCGCGGAAAGAAGCTGAACATCACCGTGGATAACAGCGCCCATAAGGAAGGCAACCCCGAAAAGTACATCTTCAATGGCGTGGAACGTCCTGCCGGCCTGATCAAAGCCGAAGAACTGCTGGATGTGAACGAAATCACCGTTGTAATGTAATTGCAAAACAATATGGCCCCGGCAGTTCAGCCGGGGCTTTTTCAATGGCATCATTTATTTGATTTTTTTGAAATTGCCGTAGGTTTCATTGATGGTGTTGGAGAAGGCAAAGGTATCGTCGTATTTTTTCAGGATGTTCTGGAAATCCACAATCTGATGGTTGTTCACCACGCACAATAGCACGCATTTTTCCCCGCTGGAAAAGCCCCCCACTGCATCAAGCTTGGTGCAGCCGTGCTTGAGCACCCGGTAGATTTCTTCCTTCAATTCTTCCGCATGGGAAGTAATGATGGTAAATTCGCAGGCCTGCTTGGTACCCCGGATGATATGACTGCCCACATAGCTGGAAATGAAGCAATACAGCACGCAAAGGCAAACAGGCTTGTAATCGAAAATCATGTTTCCATTAGCGTCAGTTTCTGCATAAACGAAAAAGGAAGCCGCAGCCACAACGGCGTTGAGAGCAAAGGTGATCCAGAAGAAATTCAGCTCCGGCTTTTTCTTACTGATATACTTGGAAATGATGTCCGTGCCGCCGGTGGATGCGCTTTGCTTGAAGCAGGCGCCGTACACCACTCCGCTGATTACGCCGCTGAGGATTACGGGATACACAGTGTCATGCCCGCCGGTGATGTACTGGAACTTCTCCAGCCCCAGCCTTTGCAGCAGCAAAAACGCCAGAGAATACGTGATGCAAAAGCAGAAGGAGCGGCAGGCAAATTGCCTGTCCACCAGAAAATAGGCCAATATACACAGCGGCGTATTGATCAGCAGGGACATATAACCGATGCTGAACCCCGTTTTGTACTGCACCATGGTGGCAATGCCGTTCAGCCCTGCCGGTGCAAAGCCGTTTTCCACCACGAACAGATGATAGTTTAACGCAAGAAGAATGGCTATTGCGATCACTTCAACATAAATCAACCATTTCTTTTCTTTCATATCATGGCATGCTCGCTTTCATGAAATTGTATCTGCATTTATTTTATGTATTTTGCTCTCTTCCGTCAAGAATAAAGTGATCGGATAACTTCCTCTTTATGATCTCATTGACTTCAGCCTTTGCGCATTGTAAAATAAAATGATCCAAATAATCAATTTACATCGGAGGAAAACACCATGTATGCCGCCGTCCTATTAATTTGTGGTCTTTTATTCTCGGTTGTGGGCCTGGCAAATCCCGGCGATGAATCCCTGATTCCCGTCATGCTTCTGGGTTTTGCCCTTTTCTTTGGTTCTCTTATATATTTGAAAACCAAGGCAGACCGTGAAAAGAAGGAACTTGAGCGCACGCGTACTATACTAAGGAAAGACAAAGCCATTGAAATTGAGTGGGCCAGGAAGCAATCTGAAGCTGAGGGACTGGACAAAATCCTTCTTTTTGAACAACAGCAAGCCTATAATCACTCCCAGGGGATTGCTGCCATGAAAACCCTGGGCAATGCGATCGGCTCTTCTGCTTATATCGAAAAAGAACGCAACTGGGCAGTGGAGGGCGGCATTGCACAGGGCATCGGTGGTGTTGCCGCAGGCGTTGCTACCGCACTGGATGCCATACAGGAAAACGAAAATATCCGTGCCCGGAATGAAGCCAACAAAAAATGGGCAGCCGATACAAAAGATCAGCTTTTGAAACAGGCGCGGGATGCGGAAAGGAACCGTCCCAAGTCCACCACGATGGAAAAGCTTGCTTCTCAATATAAGGCAGACCTTTGCGACAGCCCCCTTACGCTGTACGGCCAGCTTCAGGAAATGAACGCTTCTGTTTCTGTGGATAACAATAACGCAGGCATCCTGATGGTAAAAGTGACATTCCCCAATGGTTTCAATCGGCAAAAGAATATGTGCATTGACGGTGCGTTGCGCGGTAAAGTATACGATGCTTCCAACAAGCTTGTGGGGTGTGCGTACCTCCCCTTCCCTAAATACGGCATTGATACGATGGGCTCTGCCCTGCTGGGATATGTGATGGTGGACAAGGTGAATGCTCCCTACAAGGTGAAAATTGTTCCCATCAATCTCTGGCGTCTCTATACGCCCAAGACGATGCATCTCAGTATCAAAGAGCGCAAAGGCACACATCCAAACCGCAATAGTATTGTTACGAAGCTGAAGGAAGACTGGGAAAGCGAATGGGCAGCGGCTCAGCAGCAAACCAACTGAATAAATTCACGTATCACTGCCCTCAAGTCATTCTGAGGGCGGTTTTTTACAAATGAAAAAGACTGAAACCATACAGATTTCAGTCCCATTGGTGCCGGTGGTGGGACTCGAACCCACACGTCATCGCTGACAACGGATTTTGAGTCCGCCTCGTCTGCCAATTCCAACACACCGGCGTGAACGGAAATTATTATACATCCTGGCAGGCCTCCTGTCAAGGAAAATTTATTTTCTCCCATCATGGGTCATTGGCAGTTTCCGAATCAGACAATTATGTTCCGTGAACGTTTTCAACGATTGATATTTCATTTTTGTTAACGTTTCTTTACATCTGCGTAAAATGCGCATATTTTGTGCCAATTATCTCATATTATTCAAAAAATATCTTGACAATGCTCATAAAACTGTACTATCATGGACTTGCAAACGTTTACAGTTCTTTTGATATTGTTTTCAGACAGGGGGTGGATGCATGGTCACGCTCAAGGACATTGCCAATCTTTGCAATGTTTCTGTTGCCACGGTGTCCCGTGCCCTGAACGGCCAGAGTGATGTAAACAGCAACACCGCCAAGCGCATCCGCCGTCTGGCACAGGAAATGGGGTATTATCCCAATGCCGCCGCCCGTGCCCTGAAAACCAACCGTTCCTATAATATCGGCATCCTCTACGAAGACGAAATCCATCACGAATATTTTTCCCTGCTCATTGACAGAATCCGCACCACTGCGGAGCAAAAGGGATACGATATCACTTTCCTTTCCAAGTCCAAGCAAACCGCCTATTACGAGCATGCCAAGTACCGGGGGCTTGACGGCGTAATTATTCTGCAGGCAACGTTTGAATCGCCGGAAGTAATGCAGCTGGCCGGAAGCGATCTGCCCTGCGTGGCCATCGATTACCAATACACCTGCTGCCCCTGTGTCATTTCCGATCACCACAGCAGTATTGATCAGCTGGTGCGCCACGCTTATGAGCGCGGTTACCGCAAGATTGCCTTTGTCCACGGACAGCCCGGCTATATCACCGATCAGCGGGTGAACGGCTTTTACAAGACATGCTGCTCCCTGGGGCTGAATGTGCCGGAGGGCTATGTGCAGGCTGCCTTTTATCACGAGCCGCAAAGCAATGCGGAAGCCACAAAACGTCTGCTTGCTTTGCCCGATCCCCCATCCTGTATCCTCTACCCGGATGATTACTCCTGCCTGGGTGCCTTTACCCAGCTGGAAAAGGCGGGCCTTTCCATACCGGATGATATTGGCATTATCGGCTATGACGGTATCATGCTTTCCACGGTTATCCGCCCCCGCCTTACAACCTACAAGCAGGACGTGCAGAAAAAGGGTGAAATGGCAGTGGTATTGCTCATCAGTCAGATTGAAGCCCCAGGCGTCCGTCCGAAGGATGAATGTGTTGTCGTTTCCGGCCAGCTGGTGCCCGGCGGAACGCTTCGTCCCCTTCCCACATGAGCCTTATTTGTCCATGGACAAATGAATGGTATAACCATATTTAAGGAGGAGAAACCCGTATGAAGAAGGCACTTTCCATTATTCTTGCCATCGTTCTGGTTGCGGTTGCGGTTCTCGCAGGCGTAAAGTGGAACGACGCCAGCAAGAAGGCCGGCGAAATCACTTCTCTGAATGAAGAAGTGGCTGCCAAGGTTGAGCAGATCACCAGCCTGGAAGAAACCATTGCTGCCAAGACCGCTGAAATCGAAACCCTCACTGCTGCTGCTGCTGAAAAGGATGCTTCCATTGAAGCTCTGAACACTGCCGCTGCCGAAAAGGACGCTTCCATCGAAGCCCTGAACACTGCCGCTGCCGAAAAGGACGCTTCCATCGAAGCCCTGAACACTGCCGCTGCCGAAAAGGACGCTTCCATCGAAGCACTCACCGCCGCTGCTGCTGAAAAGGATGCTTCCATCGAAGCCCTCACCGCTGCCGCTGCTGAAAAGGATGCTTCCATTGAAGCCCTCAACAGCGCCGCTGCTGCCGCTGCTGCTGATGACGAAACCGCTGCTGCCGCTACTGCTGAAAAAATCGCCGCTCTGGAAGAAGAAGTGAAGGCCGCCAAGGCCCAGCTGGAAGCGCTCTATGCCGGCATCCAGTCCAGCGAAGTGGTGGACGTGGCTTACCTGATGTATGCTGACGCTGCCTGGGCCAACCAGTACTGGGGCACCGATGACGGCTCCGGCGTGCAGGCCACCAAGGCCCTCATCACCGGCGAAGGCGACTATACTGTTGGCCTGAACTTCAAGGGCACCGCTTCCGGTGTTGCCACCGACCTGGCCTTCTCCGCCCTTGGCATCGTCAACGGCGAAAAGACCTTCCCCGGCTGGTACATCAAGATCAACGAAATCCGCGTCAACGGAGAAGCTATCGAAGTTGGCAAGGGCTACACCTCTTCCGACAACGGCATTGAAACCCGCATGAACATCATGAACGAATGGGTTGCCGAACTGCCCGAAGATGCCCGTTCCTTCGACGGTGACACCTCCAACGCCTCCCCCATCATCGTGGATAAGACCGCTTTCGCTTCCGTGGAAACCGTGGAAGTGGACTTCACCTTCACCAAGAAGTGCGAAGACGTGGCCTACATCGCTTTCGCTGATGCTTCCTGGGCTCAGCAGTGGTGGCACGATGGCGCCGAAACCAAGGTGAAGGCTACCGAAGCCAAGATCACTGGCGCCGGCGACTACACCGTGGGCCTTGATTTCACCGAAACCGATACCGGCTATGCCACCGGCGTTGCTTTCACCGGCCTGATGATCCATCGCGGCGAAATCACCTTCCCCGGCTATGCCATCAAGATCAACGACATCCGCATCAACGGCGAAAGTGTTGCCTTCACCAAGGGCTACACCTCCACTGACGAAGGCCTCACCACCCGCATGAACGTGATGAACGAATGGGTGAGCGAAGTGCCCGAAGATGCCCGCACCTACAACTCCAACAAGGACGGCATCTCTGCCGTGATCGTAGATAAGACCCTCTTCGATACCGAAGTGAAGACCTACGAAATCGACTTCACTCTTTATGACGCCATGGCTTACATCATGTATGCCGACGCCGCCTGGGCCAACCAGTACTGGGGCGTGGACGATTCTGCCGTGAAGGCCACCAACGTCAATGTCACCGGCGAAGGTGAATACACCGTCGCTCTGGACTTCACCGGCGTGGACGGCGGCGCTGCCACCGACCTGGCCTTTGCCGCTGTGGGCATTGCCAACGGCGAACTGCAGTATCCCGGCTATTGCATGGAAATCACCTCCATCAAGGTCAACGGCGAAGAAGTGGCCTTCACCGAAGGCTTCACCACCTCCGATGACGAAGTGACCACCCGCATCAACTTCTACAACGAATGGGTGTCCGAACTGCCCGCTGCTGCCCGTACCTCCGATGCCGACCTGACCGGCGTTTCCGCCATCATGGTTGACAAGGCTGCTTTCGCTTCCGTGCAGAATGTGGAAGTTACCTTCAAGTTCGTCAAGGGCGCTGAGCCTGTTGCCGCTGCCGAAGAAACCGAAGGCATGAGCCAGGCCGAAGTGGACGAACTGCTGGCCAAGGATTACAATGCCTACATCGGCGTGCAGACTGCTTCCTACATCTTCCGCAACGAATGGAGCGATGCCTCCTACGGCCTCAACAGCGAAGCTAACCCCGGCTTCTTCGATCGTCTCACCGGCTGGGATGCCGACGGCAATGCTGTTGACTACGGCGGAACCTTCGTTGATGCTGCCATCACCGGCGACGGCACCTACACCGTGTCCCTCACCACCGGCGAAATGGGCTTTGGCTCCGACGAAGCTTACAACCTGCTCTTCGTTTCCACCGACTTCCCCTCTGCCCTGGTTGAAGAAGGCCATGTGACCATCTCCGACGCCAAGGTGAAGATCGGCGACGGCAAGACCATCGACTACACCGAAGTGGACTTTGAAGGCGATTATGCCCGTCTGCTGTTCGTCAATGCCTACGGTTCCACCGAAGACATCGGCTGCACTGTGCCCGGCCCCAACACCACCATCACTGTCACCTTCACTGTGACCGGTCTGGTTCGTTAATTCCAATGTTTATGCGGCGTGCTCCTCTCCGGGGGAGTACGCCGCACCTTGGATGGACAGAATTTTCAACGGAATCGAGGATTTGAAATGGAACTGAATGCTGCTCTTCCCAATCAGGTGACAGGCGTCAAGAAGCGCTCCACCTTTGTGGAAATTATCAATCGTCTGCTGATCCTCATCGCAGGCTTTCTTGTGTTTTTCCCGCAGGTAAATCCCGGGCGGATTTCGCTGAAAATCAACCAGAACACATCTCTTTTCACCACCGCTATCTCCTACGATACCATCACTGCCAGCCTGGCCCGTCCCCTTCGTATGAAGTGGGTCACGCCGGAGCAGTTCTACACCCTGATGGCAGGCGCTGCCATCCTGCTTCTTGGCATCATTGTTTGCGCTGTGGGTGCTTGCATGAGCCTGGGCAATAACCGCATGAAGAAGCGGGCTTCTTTCTTCCCCCTGGCCGGCTCCCTTTCCATGCTGGGCGGCCTTGGCGTCATCTATTACAGCTACACTTCCGTGCTGGCCACTGTCACCGAAGCCGGCAAGCTGAACAATGTTCAGCCCAACTTCCCCAATGGCATCTATGTTTTTGCCGTTGTGGCTGTTCTGATTCTTCTGTCTTCCCTGGTACAGATGTTCATTGTGATGCGCCGCACCAGTGAAGCCAAAATGGAAATGGAAGAAAAGTACCGTCTGTTCCTGATGTTCATGCCGGTTCTTTTCCTCACCTTCCTCTTCTCTTACCTGCCCATCTACGGTTGGCGTTTTGCCTTCTTTGATTACAAAGTAGGCGATACGCTGAGTATGGACAATTTTGTGGGCCTGAAATGGTTCGCCTATCTGTTTGAAAATCCCGCCACCCGGATGGACCTTGTCCGTGTGCTGCGTAACACATTGATCATGAGCGGCCTTGGCATTGCTACCAGCTGGCTGCCCATCGCCTTTGCCGTATTGCTTGCCGAAGTACGTTCTTCCAAGTTCCAGCGCTTCGTGCAAACCTTCACCACCATCCCCAACTTCATCTCCTGGGTGCTGGTGTATTCTTTCGCTCTGGCGATTTTCGCTTCCGACGGCTTCATCAACAACTTCCTCACCAATGTCTTCGGCATCGTATCCGATACCGATTACCTGGCTTCTGCCGATAATATTTGGCTGAAAATGCTCCTTTGGGGCACCTGGAAAGGCGTTGGCTGGAGCGCTATCATCTATATCGCCGGTATTGCCGGTATCGACCAGCAGCTCTATGAAGCTGCCCGTGTGGACGGTGCCGGCCGCTGGCAGTGCATCTGGCATGTTACCATTCCCGGCCTTATGCCCACCTACTGCGTGATGCTGCTGATGAGTATTGCCGGCATTCTCTCCAACGGTATGGAACAGTACCTGGTGTTCGAAAACGCCCTGAACAAGGATGTCATCGAAGTGCTGGATCTGTATGTGTACAACATCGGTATCAAGGACGGCCTGATCCCCATCTCCACCGTTGTTGGTATTTCCAAGTCCCTCATCGGCATAACGCTGCTATTCTGCGCCAACCGTGTTTCCAAGGCTGTGCGCGGCGAGAGCATTATTTAAGGAGGTGAAGAGGCAATGAAAAAGAACAAAGCAAATATAATCAAGCGTCGTCCCATTGACATCGTGATCGACACTGTCATCATCGTTTTCTTCTCCCTCTTCACACTGATCTGCATCTTCCCCTTCTACTACCTCTTCATCAATACCATCTCCGATAACGACCTGGTATCCCGGGGCCTGATCAACTTCATTCCCCAGGGCATTCACTTTTCCAACTACGTGGCCCTGCAGAACGTGACTGACCTGGGCTCCTCCATCCTGGTAACGGTGGCCCGCACCATCCTGGGTACCGGCCTGATGGTGGTGGTTTCCGCCTGGGCAGGCTACATGGTTACCAAGCAGAAGATGTGGAAGCGCTCCTTCTGGTACCGTGCGCTGGTGATCACCATGTACTTCAACGCCGGTCTGGTTCCGTGGTACATGAACATGCTGATGCTGGGCCTGACGGATAATTTCCTGGCCTACATCATCCCCGGCATGGTAGCCCCCTACAACATCATTCTGGTGAAGACCTATATCGAATCCATCCCCGCCTCCCTGGAAGAATCCGCCGTGATTGACGGCGCCAGCACGCCCCGTGTGTTCCGCTCCATCATCTGGCCTCTTTCCATCCCTATCCTGGCCACCATCGCCATTTTCGGCGCCGTGGGCAACTGGAACTCCTTCCAGGATTCCCTGCTTCTGATGAGCAACAAGCCCCAGCTGTATACCCTGCAGCACCGGCTGTATATTTACCTCAATACCTATTCCAACCTTGGCGCTGCCATGAGCTCCTCCGGCGGCGTATCCAATACCGCCATCCAGAATATGCTCAACACCAAGGTGGTTAAGTACACCATCTCCATGGTGACCATCATTCCCATCCTGGTTGTGTATCCTGTCATGCAGCGCTACTTCGTCAAGGGCATTATGCTGGGCGCCGTCAAGGGCTGATCCGGCATATCAATATCGTTCCATCATCATTTTGAAAGGAGATTTCCCATGAAAAAGACCACCCGTTTTCTGGCCTTTGTGATGACGGTCATCATGCTGGTCAGCGCCTCTCCCGCTTTTGCAGAAAGCATTTTCGACATCTTCCCCCGTGAAGACGGCCCCATCACCCTGACTGTGTACAGCCAGCTGGCCAACTATTCCGGTATGCAGGGCGGCTGGAGCGCCACGCTGCTGGAAGATAAATTCAATGTGAAGATCAACATCATCCCCGACTCTGACGGCACCTATGAAACCCGCATGGAAAGCGGCAACCTGGGCGACATCGTTGTCTGGGGCGCCAACGGCGAAGACTATCAGAACGCCGTGGATAAGGGCATGCTGCTGGATTGGGAAGAAGATGACCTGATGCAGACCTGGGCCCCCTACCTCACCGCCAACTACACCGCTGCCCTGGAAGCTAACCGCAAGAACAACGGCAACGACAAGATCCACGGCTTCGGCTTCAATGTGGCCACCACCGAAGGCGCTCACCAGTCCTTCTTCTACACCTGGGACCTGCGCTGGGATCTGTATAAGGAACTGGGCTATCCCGCCATCAAGAACCTGGACGGCCTGCTGGAAGTGTTCAAGCAGATGAAGGAAATCAACCCCACCGACGAAAACGGCAACGAAACCTACGCCGTTTCCGTCTGGCCCGACTGGGACGGCAACATGGTCATGTACGTCAAGGCCCTGGCCACCGCCTACTACGGCTATGACGAGCTGGGCATCGGCCACTTCAACCCCACCAACGGCGAATTCTATGATTGTCTTGCCGAAGGCAGCCCCTACATGGAATGCCTGAAGTTCTTCAACAAGCTCTATCAGAACGACCTGCTGGATCCCAACTCCATGACCCAGACCTTCGAAAAGATGAGCGAAAAGCTGAAGGCCGGCGGCACCTTCTGGTCCATCTTCAACTATGCCGGTTCCATGGCCTTCAATACCCCCGAACATCTGGAAGCCGGCAAGTATATGTACGCCTGCGTGCCTGAAGAAGCCACCCCCATCGTGTACGGCCTGGGCAACCAGGGCGGCAACCGTATCTGGTCCATCGGCGCAGATACCGAATATCCCGAACTGTGCCTGGCGGTTCTTGACTGGCTGGCCACTCCCGAAGGCTCCATGACCATGTGGTACGGCCCCAAGGGTCTCATGTGGGATTACAACGAGCAGGGCGGTATGTACTTCACCGAACTGGGCGCCACCTGCAATAAGGACAGCAAGTATGACCTGACCGGCGTGGAATGGACCTCTCCCGACACCGGCAACACCTATGTGCTCTCCAACAACTTCAACGACGGCTGCCTCCAGATCAACAACACCACCCTGTCCAAGGACATGATCAACCCCGAAGGCAAGCTTGGCGAAGCATTCAACAGCGACACCTGGGCTTCTCAGCTGGCCGACACCGTCTACCCCATCCAGCAGGATTGGCGCGACTACACCGGCTACACCCTGTCCGAACAGTATATGGAAAACCATCCCTACCTCATCATGCCCGATGTCAACCACAAGGAAGCCTCCAAGGATGATACCCTGAAGGTTGTGTGGGGCCAGGTGACCAAGGCCATCGTTACCTATTCCTGGCGCGCCATCTACGCCAAGAGCGATGCGGAATACAATTTCCATGTGAACGAAATGCGCAAGATCTGCGACCAGTACGGTTATGACCAGTGCGTGGAATGGAGCCAGAACGAAGCGAATGTCAAGTGGGCGCTGTGCCAGGAAGCCATGGGTCTGAAGTAATTTTCAGTTCAGTCAAAACGTGAGAGGGAAATTCTTGAAATGTAAATGGAGAGAGTTTCCCTCTCTCCATGCAATATCATATTTTGAAGGAGAATTGGCAACATGAAATTCAATGTAGGCGAATGGGTATTGAAGCCCGGTGTGTCCAATCACAACTGTGAACAGATCCGCCAGGTAAAGCTGAGCGAAGACAAAACCCTGCTGCATCTCTACGGCGTATGCTACCGCCATGACGAACGCGGCCTGGACGGCCCCTCCCTGGAAGTGGACATCACCTCCCCCCAGAAGGGCATTCTGCGCACTCAGGTAACCCATTTCCGCGGCAGCCGTAAAAAGATGCCCGCTTTCGAGCTGAACGATGCTCATTGCGAGCTGGACGTGGTGGAAACCGAAACGGACATCACTATTTCCTCCGGCGATCTTACCCTGAAAATGGGCAAGCGCCCCTGCTCCTTCCGCTACTACTGGCAGGGCAAACTGATCACCTCCGTCGGCGATCGCTTCGGCTCCCCCATGATCAGCTATCTGTCCACCAATGACGGCCCCTTCATGCGCGGCCAATTGGAAGTGGGCGTTGGCGAAAAGGTGTACGGCATGGGCGAACGCTTCACCGCCTTTGTGAAAAACGGCCAGACGGTGGACATCTGGAACGAAGACGGCGGCACCTCTTCCGAAATTGCCTACAAGAATATCCCCTTCTATCTCACCAACCGGGGCTACGGCGTGCTGGTGAACGATCCCGGCCCGGTATCCTTTGAAGTGTGCACGGAAGCTGTCACCAAGGTGCAGTTCAGCGTGCCCGGCCAGAAGCTGGATTTCATGGTAATTGGCGGCGGCGATATGAAGAACGTCCTGTCCAATTACACCCTGCTGTCCGGCCGTCCTGCCCTGCCTCCCCCCAGCACTTTCGGCCTGTGGCTGTCCTCTTCCTTCACCACCTCCTACGACGAAAAAACCGTCATGTCCTTTGTGGACGGCATGATCGAACGGAATATTCCCCTTTCCGTATTCCATTTCGACTGCTTCTGGATGAAGGAAAACGAATGGTGCTCCTTCGAATGGGACGAAGATCTGTTCCCCGATGTGGAAGGCCTGATGCAGCGCCTGCACGATAAGGGCCTGAAGGTTTGCGTTTGGATCAACCCCTACCTGGGCCAGAAGAGCAAGATCTTCGATGAAGCCAAGGAAGGCGGCTACTTTATCAATACCCCTGACGGCGATGTATGGCAGTGGGATATGTGGCAGTACGGCCTGGGCGTGATCGACTTCACCAACCCCGCCGCCGTGGAATGGTACAAAGGCAAGCTCAAGCGCCTCATGCGCCAGGGCGTTGACTATTTCAAGACCGACTTTGGCGAAAGAATCCCCACCGACGTCAAGTATTTCGACGGCAGCGATCCTGTCCGGATGCACAACTATTACACCTACCTGTACAACAAGGTGGTGTTCGAAGCCATCCAGGAAGAACGCGGCGAAAAGGAAGCCTGCCTCTTTGCCCGCAGCGCCACCGTAGGCGGCCAGCAGTTCCCTGTGCACTGGGGCGGCGACTGCAACAGCACCTACCCCTCCATGGCCGAATCCATCCGCGGCGGCCTGAGCCTGTGCCTGTCCGGCTTCGGCTTCTGGAGCCACGATATGGGCGGCTTCGAAGGCACGGCCCCTGACCATGTGTACAAGCGCTGGCTGGCCTTTGGCCTGCTTTCCACCCATTCCCGCCTCCACGGCAGCAACTCCTACCGTGTGCCGTGGCTGTTTGGCGATGAAGCTGTGGATGTGTGCCGCGCCTTCACCAACCTGAAATTGTCCCTGATGCCCTACCTCTACGGCCTGGCCGTGGAAGCCAATACTCAGGGCGTGCCCGCCATGCGTGCCATGGTGATGGAATTCCCCGGCGATCTGGGCGCCGAAGACTGCGACCGGCAGTACATGCTGGGCGATGCGCTGATGGTGGCTCCCATCCTCCGTGAAGACAATGTGGGCGAATACTACCTGCCCCGCGGCGCCTGGACGGAATACTTCACCGGCGCTGTCACCACCGAATACGGCTGGCATAACGAAAATACCTACGATTTCTTCTCTCTGCCCCTGTACGTGCGTGAAAACACCCTGCTGCCTATTGGCCAGTGCAACACTACTGCAGATTATGCCTACGAAGAAAACGTGCTGATGCAGGCTTATGCTCTCAAGGGCGAAGCGCAGCGCAGCGTGTATAACCGCCAGGGCGAAAAGGTGTTCACCGTTTGCTCCAAGTGCGAAGGCGATACCGTCACCTTCACCGTGGAAGGCGAAGCCAAGGGCCTGAAGCTGCAGCTGATGGGCGTGAATGCCGTGAAGGCTGTAAACGGCGCTGAAGCGGAAGAAAACGAAAAGGGCGTTGTACTCACCGTAAAGGAAAACACCATCGTCGTGAAGCTGTAATTCAGCGGTTTGCAACAAAAAAGGCTCCTGTAAAGGAGCCTTTCTTTTATTGCTCAGAAGCACTTGCCGCTTCTGCTTTTTTTGCATTTTTCCACATTGCCGCAATGGTAGCAAAGTTCATTTTTGCATTTGCCGCTATCAAAGAATTCCAGCAGATTATCCGCTGTGATCTCAGCAATGTTTTCCAGGGCTTCATTGGTCAAAAACGCCTGGTGAGAGGTGACGATCACATTGGGCATGGAAATAAGCCTTGCTAAGGTATCGTCGTTCAGAATATGGCCGGAAAAGTCGTTGAAGAACACATCGCTTTCTTCTTCGTACACATCCAGGCAGGCAGCGCCGATGTGCCTGGCCTTGATGCCTTCAAGCAGCGCTTCCGCATCAATCAGTGCACCACGGGAGGTGTTGAGAATTACAACGCCTTTTTTCATCTGCGCAATGGTTTTTTCATTGATCAGATGATGGGTGTCCTGGGTCAGCGGGCAGTGCAGGGAAATGATGTCACTCTTTGCGAACAGCTCATCCAGCTCCACAAACTGAATATCATTCCCGGAGGGAAATTTATCATAGGCCAGCACCTTCATGCCAAACCCGCGGCAAATGTCAATCATCACCCGGCCAATTTTGCCCGCGCCCACAATGCCGATGGTTTTTCCGTGCAGGTCAAAGCCAGTGAGTCCATTCAGGCTGAAATTGAAGTCCCGGGTGCGGATGTAGGCTTTATGGATGCGCCGGATGGAAGTGAGCAGCATGGCCATGGCATGCTCCGCAACTGCATATGCGGAATACACCGGCACATGCACCACATGGATTTTCCCAAAGGCATGCTCCAGGTCCACGTTATTATAACCGGCACACCGCAGCGCCACAATTTTGACCCCCATGTCGTACAGCTTGTCAATGACAGCCGCATTCACGGTATCATTGACAAACACACAAACGCCGTCCGCACCGTTTGCCAATGCAACGGTGTCTTCATTCAGCATCGATTCGAAAAACTTAAACTCTATCCCCTGCTCCTTTCCGCATTTTTCAAAGCCGGGAATATCGTAGGGCTTTGCATCAAAGAAAGCAATCTTCATTTCTTTCACTCCTGTCTGCGCATCTGCGCATTCCTATTATACCATATTTTCAGGATTTTCAAACAAAAAAAGGATGCGCTTTTCACGCATCCTTCTGCATTTTTCATTTGGCATCTTTCATAAAAGCAGCATAGGCCTTCACGGCTTCATACAGGTCTGCCTTATTGATCACTTCCAGGGGTGCATGCATGGAAAGCACCGCCACGCCGCTGTCGATTACTTCCATGCCGTACAGGGCGCACACATAGGCGATGGTGCCGCCGCCGCCCACGTCCACGCGGCCCAGTTCCGCCGTTTGCCAGGCGATGGCGTTATCATCCATGATCTTGCGCAATTTGCCGATGTATTCGGCATTGGCATCATTGGAGCCGCTCTTGCCGCCGGAGCCGGTGAACTTGTTGAAGCACACGCCGTTGCCCAGAATGGCAGCGTTTTTCCGTTCAAAAGCCCCTGCATACAAAGGATCAAAACCGGCGCTGACATCGCAGGAAAGCATGCGGCTGTTGCTGAGCGCACGGCGCAGTTTCAGATCGGAATAGCAGTCATCGGTCAGGTTGATCAGCTCCGCCACGGCATTTTCAAAATACATGGCCCGCATACCGGTAGCACCCACGCTGCCGATTTCTTCCTTATCTGCCATCAGACAGCAGCAGGTGTATTCCGGGGTTTCAGAAATGGAGAAAATAGCTTCCAAAGAAGCATAGGCGCACACACGGTCGTCATGGCCATAGCCCAGGATCATGCTGCGGTCCAGGCCGTATTCCCGGGCAGGGCCGGCAGGTACCGCTTCAATTTCAGCGGAAACCATGTCTTCTTCTTCAATGCCGTACTGATCCTTCAGAATCTTCAGCAGCGCAGCCTTCACCGGCTCCTTTTCTTCGCCGGCCAGGGGCTTGCCGCACATCATAATGTCCAGATCCTCGCCGCCGATCACTTCGGCAGCCTTTTTGCCCATCTGGTCCCGGGAAAGGTGGATCAGCAGGTCAGAAATGCCCACGACGGGATCGTCATCCTTTTCACCGATTGAGATCTGTATCTTGGTGCCGTCCTTTTTGGCCACCACACCATGCAGCGCCAGGGCACGGGCCACCCACTGGTACTTCTTGATGCCGCCGTAATAATGGGTATCGGCATAGGCAAAGCCGCTGTCCTCATAGAAGGGGTTCTGCTTGAGGTCAATGCGGGGGCTGTCGATGTGAGAGCCCACGATGTTCATGCCCTTTTCCAGGCCGTTTTTGCCCATATGGAAAAGCATCACAGCCTTATCCATGCAGTTGACATACACCTTGGCACCGGGCTGCAAACGCTTGCTTTGGGCCATTACGTCGTTCAGATCCATATAGCCCTGTTCCAGGGCTTTTTCAATGGTGTAGGCGGCACATTCCCGTTCGGTCTTGCCGTTATCCAGGAAGCTGCGATAGTGCCGGGCTGAGCTTTCCAGCTTTACAAGTTCTTTTTCATCGTAGTTTTTCCAAGCATTCTCGCGGTACATATATTTCCTTCCTCTCTCTTAAATCTCGGGTTTTTCCACTTTGGAATTCAATTTATCCAGCAGCAGCGTGGCAACGCAGCCCACCACCACAAAAGCAATGTGGATGGCAAAGGAAGATACGCTGGACGTAAAGGAAGTGATCAGCGCCGGCATTTCAGGATTGCCCAGCACAAGCACTGCCAGGGTAGATGCAATCACAACACCAACAATGCCGTGGAACATCACGGAATAATGCTTGTTCATCATGTAATCCACCGCTTTTGTCAGCAGTACAACCGCAGCAACCGCACCAACAACGATGGCAATCAGGTTGACAAAGTTTGCTTCGCCCTTGAGAATCCCGCCGATGGCGCCGGTCACATTGGCATAAAAATTCGTGCCGTCAGCCATTGTGAAGGGCAGCATCAGGATGGAAGAGCTCATGCCGGGCACGATAATGGAAATGGCCAGGCTGGCACCGCCAAACATGTACCAGAAGAAGTTATCCGTGATGCGCAGGTTCATGGAATTGCAAACATACAAAATGGCAAACGCAACCGCAAAAGCAATACAGAGGGAAATGAAGCTGCTTTTGCTCCTTCCTTTTTCTCCGGCTTCACGGAAAAGAGACGGCATAATACCGATGGTCATCCCGATGAAAACAGACAGGGACTGGGTCTTATAGCTGTTCAGCAGCTCTTCCAGCAGAAGCGAAGTGGCCAGATAGCCAAGCACAAAGCCGACCAAAATGGGCCAAAGCTCCCGGATGGTATTCTTCAGTTCCTTCACAGGATGGGCCAGCAGCCGCATCAAAGGCTTATAAACGCCAAACAATACCGCAAGCACACCGCCGGAAACACCGGGAAGCAATGCGCCTGCGCCAATCAGTGCGCCCTGAATCATTTTAAAAATCAAATTCATGTTTTATCCTCCTGTTTACATTTCGCACAAGCAATATTATACCTGAAACAAAAGGAATAGTCGAGTGTTTTTGAAAATAAAAAAGGCAAAATGAATTTCTTCATTCTGCCCCATAGATCATTTGATTTGAAGTTGCGCCATATTTTCTTTCAGCCATTTTGTCATAAGGCGGTTTGTTTCATAAACCTGAGCAAATTTCTCATTGCCGGAAAAGAAAGCCAGGCAAATCATCTGGTTTCCCAGCACCACATAGGGCGCTGCTTTTTTCTCTTCCTTTGTCAGATGGGCCACCCTGTCATAGCCCGCCAGGATATTCTGATACACACCGAACCAATTCTCCCGCTGTATCGTTTCAAACGTTTCTGAAAGCACAGCCGTGGCTGCATAGCATGGATCGTACAGACGGATATTCTTTTCCGAAAGCTCAAAATCGATAAATCCCCAGTTTTCTGCATCCTGCACAATGATATTGCCCGGGTTCGGATCCCGGTGGATACACTGGCGGGGCAAAGTCTGATAAAGCATACCAAAGTCTTTTTTCATTCCGGCAAGAAATTCTTCACCAAACACATCTTTCACCGCCTGGCTTTCCATGGCCCAGCCGCATACAGTACCATAGAAGTCTTTTTCTTCAAGCAGCGCATCCTTTTCCTTCATAGACTTGTGCAAAACGCCAATAATTTCGCCAATAAAGGCTGCCGTCTCCGGCTGATATGCGGCAAGGGCATTCATTTGCCTGCCCTTCAGGCGCCTGGTAAGGTAAACATACAGACCGGCGTGCTGGATATATTCTTCGCCGTCCCTTGTCCGGATGGCAACCGCAGCGTTCAGCCCGGCTTCCTTCATGGCAGCAGCCAGATCAATATTGCTGCGTACCTTTCCCAGGTTTCCGGAAAACTTCAGCACATAATTGTCGCCTACATAATAGGCGTTTTCATTGCGGTTCCCGGTATTTTCGTAGAAAATATCCTGCACCGGTTCCTTTTCCATTTGCCAGTGTTTCAGTAGTTCTTTTGCCATTTTGTGTGATAAATGCATAACTTCCTCCTTGCTCAAATCCAGCCGATAGGGCCGCTTAGCCCTGTTCATTTTCAGATACTGGGAGGGCGTGCAGCTGAATGCACTGCGAAATGCACGATAAAACCCTGCATAGGTATCAAACCCGTATTCCAGAATCACGTCAATCCGTCTTTTGCCTGACCGTATTTCCCATACGGCATGCAGCATACGCCTGCGCTGCACATATTGCATCACCGGCATACCCGTCGCCATCATAAACAAGCGATAGAAATGAAAAACCGAATAACCAGCCATACACGCCAATTCCTCCGCCTGAATGTCCGTTTTCAAATAATCTTCAATATAGTCGATCACCATCTGCATTTGTTTTTTATCCATGCATTTCCCCTCCTTTCCTTTTCTTTCGGCCGCAATGGTATCTTATCACACCGGATGCATGAAAACATTTCCGTTTTTGCTGAAAAAAGCAGGCAGAAATATCTGCCCGCTTGAAGTTTATTTCAGAATAATTATCAGCTGCTGATTATCCTTCAGATCGAACATTGCTTTTCCGGCATCGGCCACCGCTTCGTACTGTCCCTTATACCCCTCCATTGTCACAAAGCCGTTGTCATCCGTTTTCAGCGTCACATCCGTTTTCCATTCGCCGTGGATGAGAGAATGCAGCTTGTGATAGACAGGCTTCAGGCTGGAATCTTTACGCATCAGGCCGCTGGGAGCACCCAGCCATGCGCCGTCCGCCGGATCCCAGGTGGTAATGCCTTCCACCAGGGGATGGGCAAACAGTTCGGTGTACATTTCCGCCGCTTCCCTGGCCTGACGTTCTTCCCCTTCCGGGGTGGTGGGCCATTCAGGCACCTGCCAGTCGTTCAGATCCTCAATATGCGCCGGCATCAGGTCGCCGGAAATCAGGGTGTTTTCGGTGAAATGAATGGGCAGGCCAAAGTGGGAGAAGCGCTCCAATACAGTATGCAGCTTTTCCAGGCCCCAATAGCCCTGGTGCTGATGGCTTTGGATACCGATCACGCTGATGGGCACACCGGCATGCAACAGGCCTTCAATCAGAATTTCGTAAGACTGAGAAGTGTTGAAATCATTGATCAGCAACGTGGCGCCGGGGTTGGTTTCCTTGGCGGCCTCGAATACTTCCTTCACCAGCTGAATACGGCCCTTTTCCTTGCAAAGGCGGGTGATTGCGTTATCGTACTTATCAAACACCGGCATGATCACCACTTCGTTGATCACGTCCCACATATCAATCAGGCCCCTGAATGCCCCCACATCCCGGTGGATGCGCTCCAATTGCAGCCGCATGATCTCTTTGTTGTCGTACTGCATCAGCCAGTTTGCGCAGGCCGTATGCCAGCAAAGCGGATGGCCCTTCACGGTAACGCCTCTATCCTTCAGCCATCTGGCCGCCTTAAGCGTTTCTGGCTCCATGGTTTTTCCCTGTTCACGCTCATACCGTCCCCAGTAAAAGGGCAGCGTGCCGAAGTTGAAAAGGCCCAGCCATTTTTCTATCCGGTCGGCATAAAAGGCTTTCTCCTGCTCATCCTTGGCCTGCATCAGCGCCAGCGTTTCAAAGGCGCCGCAGCCAAATAGAAACTGATGGTTTTTCATTTCCATCCTGATTTCGGTGTTCTTCAGCGCTTCTCCGTCTTTCCCCACCACACGGATGGGCGCTGTGGCTTTTCTTGCTGCAAACTTATCCATCTTTCTTCCCCTTTCTTACCAGTTCATGTAATTTCTCACAATTTCAGCCAATCTGGCTGCTACTTTTTTGTGGGTCAGTTGGGAGGGGTGCCAGTCAGCCGCCCGGCCGTCCTCTTCCAGCTGCTCTTCAAAGGGAACAAACCTCACATTTTCGTCCCCGGTTTCTTCTTTGTATTCAGCTACAGCCTTTTCTGCCATGGCGCACAGATCCATACCCATAATGCCCAGTATGGAAAGGATCTTGGCATTGGGATTGTTCCTGCGGATGGTTTTTAGAAATCTCTGATATTCTTCGCAGTATTCCCGGCACAGTGCCTCCTTTTTCAGGGTGAAGCTTTGGTCATTGGTGCCAAGGTTAATCACCACCAGATCCGGCTGCATTTTTTCAAAATTCCACGGAACATCCTGGGGATATACGCCATTCATGCTGCCGTAGGAAAAGCCCATCTTTTCGTAATAGGTGGGCAGCAGCTGGTCCGCCCTTCTTTCCCCATCCCCTGAATAGCCTGAAATGATGCCGTAGCCGCTGATGGACACCAGGCTGTGATCGCAATCCAGCGCCTGACAGGTCAGATAGGCATAGGCTTTGGTGGCGTCTTCGGTATCGGTTTTGAAGGTATGCTCCGCCACTTCGTCATCCACGCCGTAGCCGCAGGTGATGCTGTCCCCCGCAAATTCAATCAAATGCTGCTTCTTTTTAGTGGGGCAAATCACGGCGTCATCATCAACGGTAATCTCCCGGATGGCCACAGTAGACATAGCTGTTTCCGACACCTTCAGCACCCGGATTACCTTCCGGACGGGCAGGTTGTTTTCCGAAAGGGTATATTCCAGTCGGGTATCTGCTTTTTGGATCATGGCATCTGCAATGCAGACGCCGTCTGCCAATACCCTTACCCTAGCCAGATTGCCTCCCATGCCCTCCGTTTCGCAGCGGTCATCCCCCTGAAGCACAATGCACAGCGTCTTCCCTTCAAAAAGGAACTCCACACCCGTGGCAGAATAGCACATCCAGCGCATATTCTCCCGAAACAGGGTACGCCCAAGGGGTTTTACATTCATATCTGACGGTAAATATGTTTTCATATTTTCCCTCCGAATTTCTTTTCATTTATCATACCATTCTTTCCATTTTCACGCAACCCCGCACCGGCTGACAAATGCACTGATATCCTTGACATTTTCATCATATAATGCTATATATGAATCAATCAGATTTTCATATCAAAGGAGCATTTCCGATGAAAACCATTTCCATTCGCGATTGTGATCTCATCCGCCTCAACGGCCGTTTTGACCATGAACAACCCCACTTCCCCCTGATGTGGAGCAGTGCCTCTGCCGAAATGAAGGTGGAAGGAAGCCATCTGGAAGTGCAGGTGGAATGCAGCTATACTTCCATGGCGCCTTACCTGTCTTTCACCGTGGACGGCGTGCGCTGCCAGAACCTTGTGCCGCAAAAGGGCAGGCACTGGTATCCCATTTTCCTGAATTTGAGTAAGGGCCCCCACATCGTCCGCATTGCCAAGGAAACCCAGCCCTTTGGCGGCGACAGCGAAGCCTTCGTGTCCCTCATTGCCATCCGTACCAACGGCTGCTTGCTGCCCCTGGATAAGCCTAAAATGAAGATCGAATTCATTGGCGATTCCATCACCAGCGGCGAAGGCTGCAAGGGCCCCCGGGCTTTCATGGAATGGGTGCCCATGGTGTTTTCCTCCTCCGATACCTATGCCAAAATGACCGCCGATGCCCTGAACGCCCGGTACCAGGTGATCAGCCAGTCAGGCTGGGGCGTGCTGGGTGCCTGGGATAATAATCCCTCCGGCAGCATTCCCAAGGTGTACACGAAAATCTGCGGCCCGGTTACTGCCCAGAATGCCCAGGGAGATTATGATTTCTCCTTCGCCCCTGATAAAATCGTCATTGCCCTTGGCACCAACGATGCCGGCGCAATCGGCTCCCCCGCCTATACCGACCCAGCCACCGGCACCACCTATAAGCTGACCGACAGCCAGGAGGATATGCAGAAGCTGACGGACGGATGTTTGTCCTTCATCCATCTGCTGCTTGAAAAGAACCCCGGTGCGCAGCTCTACTGGATTGTCTTTTATGACAAAGGCCCCGTCCACGA
Organism: Clostridia bacterium; assembly: GCA_017397895.1. Lineage (GTDB taxonomy): Bacteria > Bacillota > Clostridia > Christensenellales > Aristaeellaceae > RUG563. The sequence goes on along the minus strand of JAFQHP010000032.1, from coordinate 34,786 downwards.
TGCCATTTTGGCCGCTGTGAACACGGCCCGGTCTGAAGGCATTGACATCCGTTTCTCCGTGCCCCTGACGCTGGAGGGCATGACCGGCTGCCAGATGGGCAGCCGCGCCCATCCCGGCATCAAGGCCCACCAGAAAATCAGCAAAGCCCTGGTGAAGCTGATCAAGGAAAAGTAAATATAAACATGCCAAAACAGCCGCCCGGATACATTGCGTATCTGAACAGCTGTTTTTCTTATTTGTTCAAGGCTGCTGCCAGCACAAACACCACAGGAGAATTCCAGTAGATGGTGATTTCGTTGAGTGAATAGCAGCGTACATCATCGTAATAGCACTTCATGGGCGGCGTCCCTTCCGGGAAAAGCCCCAATTCCTTTGCATACCCGTCCGTGGGCCTGCGGTTAGGCCCGCCGCTTACCATGCCGGGAATGCATACGTCGATACCATCCGCATCAGCGGGCCTAAGGTGCGGATAATTGTAGGCATAATCCCCATTGCCGGTAACATAGCTGATGCCCATGGCATTCACGCCCATCAGCACGTGCAATTGGTCCAGCATGCAGTTCCTGAAACGGCCCTTTCCTTCCACAAGATCTGCCAATGCCAGGATCATGCCATGCTGCATCAGCGGCATATTGCTGCCCCAGCCGTAATTTTGCTCCACCATGGCGCAATTGTAGCCGCAGCCATCCGCAATGGAAACGAACTTTTCTGCCGCTTCAACCACTTCCTTTTTCAGCGCTGTCATCCATGCCTCACTCACCGGATATTGGCAGGTCATCAGCGCCATCACGCCAAGGCCGGCCACATCTCCCCAACCCAGGGACAGGTGGAAATGCAGCGTTTCAAATTGCGCCATTGCGTCTTTGAGATATTCTGCTTCGCCGGTGGCGGTATACATCTCTGCCGCTGCCCACCAACGATTGGACAAATCATCCCGCTGGCCATAGCCGCCGGTGCCGCAGCCGTCTGGATTTTTGAACCCCAGGAATTCCGGGTTTTCTTTCAGCCATTGATAGGCCTTCTTTGCTGCGGCCAGCAGTTTAGCGGCATATTCTTTGTCATATTCTTTGAAAACCCGGTAGCCCTGTGCGCAAATGGCGCAAAAATCCGCCGTTGCCATGCTGGAAACAGGAAGCAGGAACAATTGCGCTGTATCTTCCTCCGGCATCACAAAGGGCGCGTGATGGGCCGTGGTATGCTTGTGATACACAGCGCCATCTTCACGCTGCATCTGCACGATCCAATCCATTTCCCATTTGCATTCGTTCAGAATATCCGGCAGGTTATTTCCGCTTTCCGGGATATTCATCTTCAGCTTTTCGAATACCGCCGGATACAGCATGTGGGCATACATTAAGTGGGACAGCGCCACTGCCCCGGGCGTCACATACCTGCCATAGTCCCCGGCGTCGTGCCATCCGCCAAGAATATGCTTTTTTACCAAAGGATTATCCCATTCCACTGCAATGCCCGTGTGGCAGGCTGCATGGGTATATACCCCTGCATGCTCCTTTTCCAGGGCGCAGCCGCAGCGCAGATAATAAAACGCCCGAAGCACGTCATACAGCAGTTTCCCATAGGCATTTTCGCCAATCAGAAAAGTGGCGCTTTCGCCCTTTTCGCAGCGCAGCACATACCGCCCAGGCTTTTTTATGGCAGAAAAATCCCCCTGCCACACCGTATCCCCGGATAATGCATCCGGGCCGAAATAATTCCATTTACCTTCGTAGCAAACATTCCCCTGCATATCCTGCACGGTAAAGCCTGCGGATTCCTGGCAAATCACGGCAACTTTTCGGTCTTCCGGCAAATAACCCGCCTGATTGACATATATTTCAAACATGCACAGATGCTCCTTCCTGGATACTTCGAACATTATAGCAGAGATTTCACTGCCTGTCATTGCCGAAAGACTCTTGCTTTGTGACAATTACAATGGTAAAATAATAAAAAACAGTGGAAAGCAGGCGTCTTTCAAATGCAGAAGTATCTTTACGAAACCCATATGCACACCTCCCAGGGCTCGGCCTGTGCCCGCAGCCGGGGGGCTGATTATATCAAGCCCTACATGGACATGGGCTATGCCGGCATTATCATCACCGATCATTTTTATAAAGGCAATACCCGTCCGGACCGCTCCCTTCCCTGGCCCGAATGGGTCAATCAATTTTACAGCGGCTATGAAGATGCCAGGAATGAGGGAGAAAAGCTGGGTTTTCCCGTGTTTTTCGGCCTGGAGGAGAACTTTAACGGTGACGAGTATCTCATTTACGGTGTCACGAAAGAATGGCTGCTTTTGAACCCCGATATCAAGGAATGGGACCGTGTTCGGATGTACAGCGAAGTTCGCGCAGCCGGCGGCTGCATGGTACAGGCCCATCCCTTCCGCTCCCGCTTTTACAACGACGCCATCCACCTGATGCCGGATTTTGTGGACGGTATTGAAGCGGTGAACTACGGCAATGTGCCGGTGTGGAACACCCTGGCCCTGCAGTATGCAAAGCAGCTTCACCTCCCCTTCTCCAGCGGCTCCGATAATCATGACGCCACCACCATGGAATATGACAAGCTGGGCGGCATTGTGCTGGACAAGCCCTTAACCTCCATCCAGGATTACGTTTCCGTTATCCTGGAAAAGAAGCCCATGGAAATCAAGACGCCCTCCGCCGAAATTCTGCCCCCCTGGCAGTTGAGCCTGCCTATTGATCTGCCGGTGCACATTCACGGCGAAAACGGTTCCCTGCTTCCCGGTGATGTGCGGAAGCTGCTGGAGGAAGGCCATTTCTGATTCCTTTATCGCAACAAAAAAAGAGCTCCTTTCAAGGAGCTCTTTCCTTTTTATCAGAACAGGCCTGTAATCTTGCCGTCAGCGTCCACGTCAATGCGCTCTGCAGCGGGCACCTTGGGCAGGCCGGGCATGGTCATGATATCACCGGTCAGCACCACGATGAAGCCGGCGCCGGCAGAGATTTTCACATTGCGGATGGTCACGGTGAAACCGGTGGGCGCACCCAGCTTAGCGGGATCATCGGAGAAGGAATACTGGGTCTTGGCAATGCAGATGGGGCACTTGTCAAAACCAAGGGCCGTCAGGGTTTCGATCTGCTTCTTGGCAGCGGGCAGCACGTTAATCCCGTCGCCGCCGTACACCTTCTTCACCACCGCTTCGATCTTTTCTTCGATGCTCATATCATCGGTGTAGGAGAAGGTGAAGTTGCCCTGTTCTTCTTCGCACAGGCGCACTACTTCCCGTGCCAGTTCTTCGCCGCCCTTGCCGCCGTCCGCCCACACGGTGGACAGCACGGTGTTCACGCCCAGTTCACGGCACTTGGCAATAATGAAATCGATTTCCGCATCGGTATCCGTGGGAAAACGGTTCACGGCCACCACGCAGGGCAGCTGATAAACGTTCTTGATGTTGCCCACGTGACGCAGGAGGTTGGGCACGCCCTTTTCCAGGGCTTCAATGTTTTCGGTGGCCAGGTCAGCCTTGGGCACGCCGCCGTGCATCTTGAGGGCACGCACCGTAGCCACTACCACCACGGCATCCGGAGTCAGGCCGGCCATGCGGCACTTGATATCCAGGAACTTTTCAGCGCCCAGGTCAGCACCGAAGCCCGCTTCGGTGACGGTGTAGTCGCCCATCTTCAGGGCCATCTTGGTCGCCATGACGGAGTTGCAGCCGTGGGCAATATTGGCGAAGGGGCCGCCATGCACAAAGGCGGGGGTGCCTTCCAGGGTCTGCACCAGGTTGGGCTTGAGAGCGTCCTTCAGCAGGGCGGTCATGGCGCCGGAAGCGTTCAGCTGGCCGCAGGTGACGGGCTTGTCGTCATAGGTGTAGCCCACAATAATGCGGGAAAGACGGGCCTTCAGGTCGCTGATGGAGGTGGACAGGCACAAAACAGCCATAATTTCGCTGGCAACCGTGATGTCGAAGCCGTCTTCACGGGGCACGCCGTTGATGCGGCCGCCCAGGCCGTTTACGATGTAGCGCAGCTGACGGTCGTTCATGTCCACGCAGCGCTTCCAGGTGATCTTCTTCACGTCAATATTCAGCGCATTGCCCTGCTGGATGTGGTTGTCCAGCATGGCAGCCAGCAGGTTGTTGGCAGCGCCGATGGCGTGGAAGTCGCCGGTGAAGTGCAGGTTGATATCTTCCATGGGCACAACCTGGGCGTAGCCGCCGCCGGCAGCGCCGCCCTTGATGCCGAACACAGGGCCCAGGGAGGGCTCACGCAAGGCCACGGTTACGTCCTTGCCAATGCGGCGCAGGCCGTCAGCCAGGCCGATGGTGGTGGTGGTTTTGCCTTCGCCGGCAGAGGTGGGGGTAATAGCGGTCACCAGGATCAGCTTGCCGTCCTGCTTGTCGGTTTCGTTCAGGAGGGAAAGGTCAATCTTGGCCTTATAGTTGCCGTACTGTTCCACATACTTTTCATCCACATGGGCACGTTCGGCGATAACACGGATGTGTTCCATTTCACATTCCTGGGCGATCTGAATATCGGACTTGTACTCTTTCATTTGTTTCTACGCTCCTATTCCTTTTCTTACTTGAAATATTTCACCGCAGAGGCAAACAGCTTGATATCATATTCGCCGGGAACATTCTTGTACAGGCCGGCGCCCACACGTTCGCTATGGCCCATCTTGCCCAGCACGCGGCCATCGGGAGAAGTGATGCCTTCGATGGCGCAAAGGGAGTTATTGGGGTTGAAGTGGATGTCATCGGTAGCGTTACCGGCAAGGTCCACATACTGGGTAGCAATCTGGCCGTTTTCAGCCAGCTTCTTCACCATTTCATCGCTTGCCAGGAACCGGCCTTCGCCGTGGGAAATGGGCACGGTGTACACATCGCCCACATTGGCCAGTTGCAGCCAGGGGCTCTTGTTGGAAGCAACCCTTGTGTGCACAATGCGGCTCTGGTGACGGCCGATGGTGTTGAAGGTCAGGGTGGGGCAGGTTTCATCGGTATCCACAATCTTGCCAAAGGGCACCAGGCCCAGCTTGATCAGTGCCTGGAAGCCGTTGCAGATACCCAGCATCAGGCCGTCCCGCTTTTCAAGCAGTGCTTCCACCTGTTCCTTGATGGCCGCATTGCGGAAGAAAGCGGTAATGAACTTGGCGCTGCCGTCGGGTTCGTCGCCGCCGGAAAAGCCGCCGGGCAGGAACACGATCTGGCTTTCCTTCATGGCAGCAGCGAAAGTGTCGATGGACCGGGAAATGCCGTCGCTGGTCAGGTTGTTCAGCACCACGATTTTGGCATCGCAGCCGGCGTCCATGGCAGCCTTGGCGCTGTCATATTCGCAGTTGGTGCCGGGGAACACAGGGATCAGCACCCGGGGCTTGGCCACGCGGATGGCGGGCTTGGCCCATTCCCCAACGGTATAGGCATAGTTTTCAATCTTCTTGCCGTCGGTAGGGATATTGCAGCTGTACACGCTTTCCAGCTTGTTTTCATAAGCCTTCTGCAGCTTGCACAGGCAAATCTTTTCACCGGCATATTCGATGGCGGTATCTTCCGTAATCAGACCCACCACCGTCTCCCCTTCTGCATCTGCCATTTCCAGCAGGAAGGAAGCGTAATTGTAGCCGAAGATATCGTTCATGGAAAGGCCGTCTTCGTACCGGAAGCCCAGGCCGTTGCCGATGGCCATCTTCAAAACCGCTTCTGCAATACCGCCCATGCCGGGGGTGTAGCAAGAAACCGCTTTACCGGAATTGAGCAGGCCGTGCACCTTATCGAATACCTTGACCAGGCTTTCCGTCACAGGCAGGCCGTTTTCGTCCATTTCAGGCCGGACCAAAACCAGCTTATTGCCGGCCTTCTTGAATTCGGGAGACACGATATCCTGGGTCTTGGCACAGGTGACAGCAAAGGAAACCAGGGTGGGCGGCACGTCCAGATCCTCGAAGGAGCCGCTCATGGAGTCCTTGCCGCCGATGGAGCCGATGCCCAGTTCCTTCTGGGCCATGAAGGCACCCAGCAGCGCAGAAAGGGGCTTGCCCCAGCGCTTGCCATCCTTGCCGGGCCGCTCGAAGTATTCCTGGAAGGTCAGGTACACATCTTCAAACTTGGCGCCGGTTGCAATCAATTTGCACACAGATTCCAACACAGCCAGATATGCGCCGTGGTAGGGGCTCTTTTCAGTGATGAAGGGATTGTAGCCAAAGCTCATCAGGCTGCAATCGTCTGTATGGCCCTGCTCTACGGAAATCTTCTGCACCATGGCCTGGATGGGAGTCTGCTGGTTCTTGCCGCCAAAAGGCATCAGCACGGTGCCGGCGCCGATGGTGGAGTCGAAGCGTTCGGAAAGGCCCCGCTTGGAGCAGGTATTCAGGTCCTGGGCCATTTCCATGTAATTGTCGGTAAAGCTGCCTTCCACCTTCCTGGTGTAATCCCGGCAGTTTTCCGGGGTAATGTCAATGTGCTTGGAAGCGCCGTTGGAGTTGAGGAATTCACGGCTCAGATCCACGATCATCTTGCCGTTCCAGTGCATCTGCAGCCGGGGATTTTCCTGCACCACAGCCACCTGGCAGGCCTGCAGGTTCTCCGTTTCGGCCAGGGCAAGGAAGCGTTCCTTATCTTCCGGTGCAATCACCACAGCCATACGTTCCTGGCTTTCGGAGATGGCTAGTTCCGTGCCGTCCAGGCCGTCATACTTCTTGGGTACGGCGTTCAGGTCAATCTCCAGGCCGTCGGCCAGTTCACCAATGGCAACGGATACACCGCCTGCACCAAAGTCATTGCAGCGTTTGATCATGCGGCTGGCTTCGGCATTGCGGAAAAGACGCTGCAATTTGCGTTCTTCGGGGGCGTTGCCCTTCTGCACTTCGGCACCGCAGGTTTCCAGGGATTCCAGCGTGTGGGATTTGGAGGAGCCGGTGGCGCCGCCGCAGCCGTCACGGCCGGTGCTGCCGCCCAGCAAAATGACGATATCGCCAGGGGCAGGACGCTCACGGCGCACGTTCTTTTCGGGAGCCGCAGCGATCACAGCACCGATTTCCATACGCTTGGCCGCATAGCCCGGATGGTAAATTTCATCTACAATGCCGGTGGCAAGGCCGATCTGATTGCCGTAGGAGGAATAACCGGCGGCGGCGGTGGTAACAATCTTGCGCTGGGGCAGTTTGCCCTTCATGGTTTCATTAACCGGCTTCAAGGGATCAGCAGCGCCGGTCACACGCATGGCGCCGTACACATAGCTGCGGCCGGAAAGCGGGTCGCGGATGGCGCCGCCGATGCAGGTGGCCGCACCGCCGAAGGGTTCAATTTCGGTGGGGTGGTTATGGGTTTCGTTCTTGAACAGCAGCAGCCAGGGTTCCTTCTGGCCGTCCTTTTCAATTTCAATCTTCACCGTGCAGGCGTTGATTTCTTCGCTTTCGTCCAGCTTTTCCAGCTTGCCGTGCTTTTTCAGATACTTCACGGCCACCGTGGCCAGATCCATCAGACAGATGGGCTTGGTTCTGTTCAGTTCCTTGCGCACGGCGATGTATTCATCGTAAGCCTTCTGAAGCAGCGCATCTTGGAAGGTAACGCTGTCAATTTCGGTGAGGAAGGTGGTATGCCGGCAATGATCGCTCCAGTAGGTGTCGATCATGCGGATTTCGGTGATGGTGGGGTCGCGGTCTTCCGTCTTGAAATAATCCTGGCAGAAGACGATATCGTCTGCATCCATGGCCAGGCCATAGTTTTTCACAAACGCTTCCAGGCCGGCCCGGTCAAGCTTGGTAAAGCCGGTGAGGGTTTCCACGGTTTCAGGAATTTCATACTGGATTTTCAGGGTTTCCGGCATTTCCAGGGCAGCTTCACGGGCTTCCACCGGGTTGATGACGTACTTTTTGATTTCTGCCAGTTCTTCTTCGGAAACATTGCCGCCAATCACATACACCTTGGCCGTGCGGATCACAGGGCGGTTGCCCTGGCTGATCAGCTGAATGCACTGGGCAGCAGAGTCTGCCCGCTGGTCAAACTGGCCGGGCAGGTATTCCACTGCAAACACGATGGCGTTTTCTGCGTTCAGTTCGGTATAAATATCGTCCAGCTGGGGTTCGGAAAACACGGTGCTGCAGGCATAGTCAAACAGCTCTTTTTCAATATCTTCCGCATCATAGCGGTTGATAATGCGTACGTTTTCCACGCTGCCGATATTCAGAAGCGAACGGATATCGGAAAGCAGCGCCGCAGCCTCCAGGGCCAGTTCCTTTTTCTTTTCCACATAAATGCGGTAAACCATACTTATTTCTCTCCTCCTGCCTGCAGGGCACGCTTGCCGATGTCCTTGCGGTAATAAGCATTCCGGAAGTGTACTTTTTTCGTCATGTCATAGGCGGTGTCGATGGCATCCTTCAGAGTGTCGCCCTTCCCTACCACGCCCAGCACACGGCCGCCGCTGTTTACCAGCTTGCCATTTGCAAGCTTGGCACCGGCCACATACACATGGGGCTTCACGTCTTCGGGAATGGTGATTTCGTACCCCTTTTCATACTGCAGGGGGTAGCCGTCGGAGGCCACAATGACACAGCAGGCATTCTTGTCTTCGAATTCCACGGCCACCTTGTCCAGCGTGCCCTTCTTGGTAGACTGCATAATGGTGAGCAGATCGCTCTTGAGCAGCGGCAGTACCACCTGCGTTTCCGGGTCGCCGAAGCGGCAGTTGTATTCAATCACCTTGGGGCCGTCCTTGGTGATCATCAGGCCAAAGAACAGACAGCCCTGGAACAGGCGGCCTTCCGTTTCCATAGCACGGATGGTGGGCAGGAAAATCTTTTCCATGCATTCCCGGGCCACCTCTTCCGTGTAGTAAGGATTGGGGGCCACGGTGCCCATGCCTCCGGTGTTCAACCCTTCGTCGTTGTCATGGGCCCGCTTATGGTCCATGGAGGACACCATGGGCTTGATGGTTTTGCCATCGGTAAAGGCCAGCACGGAAACCTCCGGGCCTTCCATGAATTCTTCCACCACAATGCGGCTGCCGCTTTCGCCAAACTGCTTGTCCAGCATCATGGATTTCACGGTATCCTTCGCTTCTTCCAGGCTGTTTACAATCACAGCACCCTTGCCCAGCGCCAGGCCGTCGGCCTTGATGACGGTGGGATAGCTGCTCTTTTCCAGGTAAGAAAGAGCTTCCCGGGCATCGGTAAACACTTCGTAAGCAGCGGTGGGTATACCATATTTTTTCATCAGGTTTTTGGAAAAAATCTTGCTGCCTTCAATGATGGCGGCGTTGGCACGGGGGCCAAAGCATTCAAAGCCTTCCGCTTCCAGCGCATCCACGCAGCCCTTCACCAGGGGATCATCCGGCGCTACCACCACATAATCCACCTGCTTTTCCTTGGCAAAGCGAACGATATTTTCCACATCGTCAGCGGCGATGTTTTCGCAGATAGCCACATCCGCCATGCCGCCGTTGCCGGGCAGAGCGTATACCGTTTCCACTTCCTTGTTTTCACGCAGCTTGCAGATGATGGCATGCTCTCTGCCGCCGCCGCCCACAACCAGAATGTTCATTCTGACTCTCCTTTTATCATCCGTTACTGATAGATGGGATACTTTTCACACAGTTCCTGCACTTCGCGGGTAATGCGTTCCTTGCTGTTTTCAAAGTCCACGATGGCATCCTTGATCCAGCCGGCAATCTTCACCATTTCTTCTTCCTTGAAGCCGCGGCTGGTCACAGCGGGCGTACCGATACGCAGGCCGCTGGTAACGAAGGGGCTCTGGGGATCATTGGGAATGGTATTTTTGTTGGCAGTAATGTGCACTTCGTCCAGGCGATGCTCCAGTTCCTTGCCGGTGATGCCGAAATTGGTCAGGTTCAGCAGCATCAGGTGGTTATCGGTACCGTCGGAAACGATCTTCACACCCAGCTTCTTCAGCTCATCGCAAAGCACCTTGGCGTTCTTGACGATCTGCTGCTGATAAGCCTTGTATTCATCGGTCATGGCTTCGCCAAGGGCCACGGCCTTGGCAGCAATGATGTGCATCAGGGGGCCGCCCTGGGTGCCGGGGAACACGGCCTTGTCAATCTGCTTGCCATACTGTTCCTTGCACAGAATCATGCCGCCGCGAGGGCCGCGAAGGGTCTTATGGGTGGTGGTGGTCACCACATCGGCATAAGGCACGGGAGAAGGATGCACACCGGCAGCGACGAGACCGGCAATGTGCGCCATGTCTACCATCAGATAGGCGCCCACTTCGTCAGCAATCTTACGGCAGGCGGCAAAATCGATGGTACGGGAATAGGCGCTGGCGCCAACCACGATCATTTTGGGCTTGCATTCCAGGGCCAGCCTGCGCATTTCGTCGTAATCGATCATTTCAGTTTCATCATTCACGCCGTAAGGCACGATGTTGAAATACTTACCGGAAATATTCACGGGAGAACCGTGGCTGAGATGACCGCCCTGCTGCAGGTTCATGCCCATCACGGTGTCGCCGGGATTGAGCAGTGCAAAAAACACAGCCAGATTGGCATTGGCACCGCTGTGGGGCTGCAGGTTTGCATATTCGGCACCAAAGAGCTGCTTGGCGCGTTCGCGGCCAATCTCTTCCACGATGTCCACACACTGGCAGCCGCCATAATAACGCTTTCCCGGATAACCTTCGGCATATTTGTTGGTCAGCACGCCGCCGGCAGCCAGAAGAACAGCCTTGGAGACAATGTTTTCAGATGCGATCAGCTCGATATTGTGCTGCTGACGTTCCAGCTCCAGCTGGCAGGCATCGGCAACCTGAGTATCATAATTTTTCAGTTCTTCAAAAAAGTTCATTTCATTCTCCCCCGTTTAATTAATGATGGAACAGACGCATACCGGTGAAGGCCATCACCATGTTATGCTTGTCGGCAGCTTCGATCACAATACCGTCACGGATGGATCCGCCGGGTTCGGCGATGTAATCCACACCGGAGCGCCAGGCACGCTCAATGTTATCATCGAAGGGGAAGAATGCGTCGGAGCCCAGAGCCACGCCGCGGACGGTGGCAATATAAGCCTTCATTTCTTCCACGGTGAAGGGTTCGGGACGGACGGTGAAATACTTCTGCCAGTTGCCTTCTGCGCACACATCTTCTTCATTCTTGTTGATATAGCCGTCGATCACGTTATCACGTTCGGGGCGGCCCAGCGTGGGCAGGAAAGGCAGGTTCAGCACTTTGTCATGCTGGCGCAGCAGCCAGGTGTCGGCTTTGGTACCGGCAAGACGGGTGCAATGGATGCGGCTCTGCTGACCGGCACCCACACCGATAGCCTGGCCATCCACGGCATAGCACACAGAATTGGACTGGGTATACTTGAGGGTGATCAGGGCCACGATCAGATCGCGCACGGCAGTTTCGGGCATGTCCTTATTGACGGTCACAATATTCTGCAGCAATTCCCTGTTGATTTCAAAATTGTTGCGCCCCTGTTCGAAGGTGATGCCGAACACCTGCTTGTGTTCCACTTCGGTGGGCACATAATTGGGATCAATCTTGACGATGTTGTAATTTCCCTTACGCTTGGTTTTGAGAATTTCCAGGGCTTCGGGTTCATAGCCGGGGGCGATCACACCGTCGGACACTTCCCGCTGGATCATCCTGGCGGTGGTCACGTCGCACACGTCAGAAAGGGCCACCCAGTCACCGAAGGAGCACATCCGGTCGGTTCCGCGGGCACGGGCATAAGCGCAGGCCAGAGGAGAATCATCCAGGCCTTCCACGTCATCCACAAAGCAGGCTTTCTTAAGCTTCTCAGACAGCTTGATGCCCACAGCGGCAGAAGTGGGGCTGACGTGCTTGAAGGACGTCACGGCGGGCAGGCCCAGGGCTTCCTTCAACTCCTTCACCAGCTGCCAGCTGTTGAAGGCATCCAGGAAATTGATAAAGCCGGGACGGCCGGAGAGAATTTCGATGGGCAGGTCGCTGCCGTCATGCATGAAGATTTTCGCGGGCTTCTGGTTGGGGTTGCAGCCGTACTTCAGTTCAAATTCTTTCATGGTTTCTTCTCCTCTACTCTTCTTATATGTTCAGTTCAGCTTTGACATCGTTAGATGAATATTTATTGATCATAGGCAGGGAAACATTCAGAAGGAAGTCCTCCACCTGAGATACGCTGCGGCCGATGTACATTTCTGGCACCATATTGGCCAGCAGCGCCTCTTTATCGCAGGGAATGTTTTCATCCGCCGCCAGACGTTCAATCAACGCTTCGCCGGATTGTATGTTCTGGCTTACGTGGCGGTATTCACGGAACATATCATTGTTTTCCGTATCCCCTACCAGTCTTTCCGCTGCCATCAGCGGCAGTTTCTGCATCACACGGCTGTTGACCACATCTTCATTGACAATCAGCCCCTGTGTAATATTGATGTACACATTCAGGATGGCATCCACGGCAAGGAACGTTTCCGGTATGGTCAGACGACGGTTTGCGCTGTCATCCAGTGTGCGTTCCAGCCACTGACTGGAAGCGGTGAACGAAGGGCTCATTGCTTCCACCATCACATACCTGGAAAGCGCGCAAATGCGTTCTGCACGGATGGGCGTATGCATGTAAGGTATGGATGATGCGGCAATCTGCTCTTCCTCATAAGGCTCTTCCATTTCACCGAAAGCCTGCAAAAGGCGCAGGTCGTTGGCAAACTTGGATGCGCTCTGGGCAAAGCCTGACAATGCCGACAGGATATAGGCATCGGTTTTTCTGGAGTACGTCTGACCGGAAACCGGCACGCAGGACAAAAAGCCCATATCCAGCGCAATTTCCTGCTCCAGCCGTCTTACCTTATCTTCATCGCCTTCAAACAGGCGCATGAATGTGGATTGGGTCCCAATATCTCCTTTGCTGCCCAGCAATTTCAGCTTGCTCAACTGGAATTCAAGGTTTTCCATATCCATGCACAGCTCATACATCCACAGCGTGGCACGTTTTCCGATGGTGGTCAGTTTGGTAGGCTGCAAATGGGTATAGCCAAGGCAAGGGGTCCTTTTGTATTTATCGGCAAATGAAGCCAGATTTTTGATGACCTCCGCAGCTTTTTTCAGCAACACCTTGCTGGCTTCACGCAGGATCACCACATCGGTATTATCCCCAACAAAACTGACTGAAGCGCCAAGATGGATGATAGGTGCGGCCTTGGGGCACTGGATGCCGTATGCATATACATGGCTCATCACGTCATGACGCACCACCCGCTCCCGGGCTTCTGCCACTTCGTAATTCACGTCATCCACATGTGCTTCCATTTCGGCAATCTGTTCCTTGGAAATATCCAGGCCCAGCATTCTTTCCGCCCTCGCCAGGGATACCCACAGTCTCCTCCATGTGCGGAACTTAAAATCCTCAGAGAAAAGATACTGCATTTCACGGCTGGCATAGCGTGTGGAAAGGGGCGAAGTGTATGTTTCCTTATTCACTGCCATGTAAAAAACCTCTTTTACACGTTTTTATTGATCATCCGTTCTTCTTCAGCACCGGTTTCAAGATCAGTATAGCGTACATACAGGGAAATCTTATTGTCCTTATCCAGCGCATTCCAAAGTTCCGTGGTGAAAGCATCGATATCGTTTACGATATTCACCCTTTCAGGTTCACCCTGGAAGGTGGGAATGGGATTGCCGTCACATACATAAGTATGAATAAAGTGGCCCAGGCCCTTCAGCGCAGGATAAGAGAAGGTGTAACGGTTGCAGGCGGTACCTTCACGATCGGCACTCTTGAGGATGCTCATTTCATAGGTGAAGTCCTGATCGTTAAAGGTAATCATACCGCTGATACGGGGGGTGAAGTTGGGGCCGTCGGGCTCAAATTCACGGGTGGTGAGCGCCTGAGAGAAGGATTCTCCTTTCTTCAGGCCTTCCCAGATCGTATCGGTCTGATCGCCGTTGGTGACGATCAGCTTGTTTTCATAATTACGCAGTGCAGCGTAAATGATGAGGCTGGGGTCCTCCACCTTGGAAGCATCGTAGGGCTCAGTATAGAGCACGCCGTCACGCTTGACGAATACACGGTTACGGCTGTTGGCACTGCGGCCCATGATAAAGTAAGCAGAAACTGCCTTTTTACCGTCCGCTGTTTTGCCAATCACAATACCGCGGCCCACATAAGAATTGCCTTCGATCAGAGCGCCGATGTTTTCCTGCTTGTAAATGTCCATTACACTTTACCTCCTGCCATCATCATGTCCTTGCAAACTTTTTCTACCGCACGGGGCAGAATCTTCCATTCTGCCTGCTTCATCACACGCTTTTGCAGCGTTTCTGGGGTATCTTTGTCCAATACCTGCACTGCCTTCTGGAAAATGATCTTTCCGCCGTCGGGAATTTCGTTGACAAAATGCACCGTTGCGCCGGTCACCTTCACGCCTTTTTTCAGCGCTTCTTCGTGAACCTTCAGGCCGTAATAGCCCTTGCCACAGAAGGAAGGAATCAAAGAGGGATGCACGTTGATGATCCTTTCTTCATAGTGCTTTACAAAGTTTTCGCTCAGGATGCTCATGAAGCCCGCCAGCACGATCAGGTCAATCTGCTTTTCCTGCAAAAGGGCCATCAGCTTCTCTTCAAATTCCGCCTGGCCGCCGGGCTTTTTTTCAATCACAGCGGTTTCAATATCTGCCCGCTGTGCCCGCTCCAGGGCGTAAGCATCTGCCTTGTTGGAAATGACAATCTCAATACTGCCGGAGTGGATGATGCCCATGTGCTGGGCGTCAATCAGGGCCTGCAGGTTGGTGCCGCCGCCGGATACCAGCACGGCCACCCGTTTTTGCATCTGGCTCATTCTTCCCCTCCGTTACACAATTTCAATCTTCTGATCAGCCTTCACAATCCGGCCGATCACATAAGCGTCTTCCCCGTTGTTTTTCAGCACTTCCATGGCCTTTTCAGCTTCCGCGGCAGGCACCACCACGCTCATGCCGACGCCCATGTTGTAGGTGTTGAACATATCCCGTTCGGGGATGTTGCCGTCCTTGGCAATGACGTCAAAGATGGGCAGCACCTTCACGGCAGCCCGTTCAATGCGGGCGCACAGGCCGTCGGGAATGGAGCGCGGGATGTTTTCATAGAAGCCGCCGCCGGTGATGTGGGAAATACCCTTCACGTCCACTTCCTTGAGAAGGGCCAGAATGCTCTTTACATAAATGCGGGTGGGCACCAGCAGCGCTTCGGCCACGCTCTTGCCGCCCAGTTCTTCCCGGGCTTCGTACAAAGAAGCGGGATTGTTGTCGATATCGAACACCTTGCGGCACAGGCTGAAACCGTTGGAATGAATGCCGGTGGAGGCCATGGCGATCACCATATCGCCTTCTTCCATGCGCTTGTTGTCGATGATCTTTTTCTTGTCCACAATGCCCACTGCAAAGCCGGCCAGGTCATAATCTTCCACAGGCATGAGGCCGGGATGCTCTGCCGTTTCGCCGCCGATGAGGGCCGCGCCGGACTGCACACAGCCTTCCGCCACGCCGCTTACGATTTCGGCAATCTTTTCAGGCACGTTCTTGCCGCAGGCGATGTAATCCAGGAAGAACAGGGGCTTGGCGCCGCAGCAGATGATATCGTTGACGCACATGGCCACAGCGTCAATGCCGATGGTATCGTGTTTATCCATCAGGATGGCCAGCTTCACTTTCGTGCCGCAGCCGTCGGTGCCGGAAACCAGCACGGGCTCTTCCATGCCCTGAACAGGCAAACCAAAGCAGCCGCCAAAGCCGCCCACATCGTCCAGGCAGCCATCGTTACGGGTGCGGGCGATATGCTTTTTCATCAGTTCTACAGCCTTGTAACCAGCGGTAATGTCCACACCGGCTGCTGCGTAGCTTTCAGAACGGGAATTTTCATGCATTGGTTTTTTCCTCCTGTTTATTCTTTGCCGTTCCAGCAATAGGTGCACAGTTTACAGGGTTCTATACCGACGGACTCAATCAGCCCCTCCAGGGACTGGAATTCCAGCGAAGCAAAGTGCAGTTTTTCACAGATTGCCTGGCGCATTTTCTTACCCCGCTCGGTATTGGCGTCGGAGTATTCCTCCAGATGATTGAAGCCTTCCTCCCCTTCCAGCTCATTGATGATAGTTCGGGTGATCAGCTCCATATCATTGGTAGCCCGGGAGAAATTCAGGTATTTGCAGCCGTACATGATGGGCGGGCAGGCAGAACGCATGTGCACGCTCTTGGCGCCGTTCTCGTACAAGAATTCCACCGTTTCCCGCAGCTGCGTGCCCCGCACAATGGAGTCATCCACGAACAGAAGGTTTTTGTCCTTAATCAGTTCGTTTACCGGAATCTGCTTCATCTTGGCCACCTTATTCCGGTCCAGGGCGTTGTCCGGCAGGAAGCTGCGAAGCCAGGTGGGGGTATACTTGATAAAGGGCCGGGCAAAGGGCACGTGGCTGCCGTTGGCATAGCCAATGGCATGGGGCGTACCGGAATCGGGAACGCCGCCCACATAATCCAGTTCCGGCAGCGTGCCGTTTTCTTTATCATTGCGGGCCATGATTTCGCCGTTTCTGTAGCGCATCACTTCCACGTTTACCCCTTCATAATTGGAGGTGGGATAGCCGTAATAGCTCCACAGGAAGGAGCAGATGCGCATTTCCTTCTGGGCAGGCCGCAGCACGGTAATTTCATCCTTGGTGATTTCCACAATTTCACCGGGGCCCAGTTCCTTTTCATCCGCATAGCCCATCTTCTGATAGGCGAAGGATTCAAAGGATACGCAGTGGCCGTCTTCGTTCTTGCCCACCAGAATGGGCAAACGGCCCATTTTATCTCTGGCGGCAATGATAGAGCCGTGATCCGTCAGGATCAGGATGGAGGCGGTGCCTTCAATCTTTTCCTGGGCAAATACCAACCCTTCGGTAAAATTGCTCTTCATGCCAATCAGTGCGGCAACCAGCTCCGTGGTGTTCACTTTACCGCTGGTCATGGCATCGAAATGCACGCCGCCAAAGTCCATGCACTGTTTGACCAGTTCTTCATAATTGTTGATCACGCCGATGGTGCAAAGGGCGAACACCCCAAGCTTGGAGCGAATCAGAAGGGGCTGGGGGCTGGAATCGTTGATGCAGCCGATGGCCGCCGTGCCCTTCATTTCGCCGAAGATGTGTTCAAACTTGGTGCGGAAGGGCGTGGATGCGATGTTATGAATATTGCGCTGCAGGCCAATCTTTTCGTCATAGGCCGCAATGCCGCCGGATTTGGTGCCAAGGTGAGAGTGATAGTCCGTTCCGAAGAATACATCGGAAATGGTGTCGTGCCTGGATACTGCTCCGAAGAAACCACCCATAAAGTATTTTTCCTCCGTTTATTGTTGCTTATCAGTGATTGAATTCCGCTGCTACCTTCTGGTCCTTTTCCAGCACAACGGCAGCATCGGTCTTGCGCTTGTCGTCCAGTTTTTTTGCAAGTTCCTTATCTTCCACTGCCAGAATTTGTGCAGACAGCAAAGCGGCATTGGCGCCTCCGTCTATCGCAACAGTAGCCACCGGAATACCGGAAGGCATCTGCACGGTAGAGAGCAGAGCGTCAATGCCATCGAGCGTATTGCTTTTGCAGGGAATGCCGATCACAGGAAGGGTGGTGTTTGCAGCAATGGCACCGGCCAGATGGGCCGCCATGCCGGCAGCTGCAATGATTACACCAAAGCCGTTTTGCCGTGCATTTACAGCGAAACAGCGGGCCTCCTCCGGGGTGCGGTGTGCGGAATACACATGCACTTCAAAGGGAATTTCCAGTTTGCTGAGCATGTCAGTGGCCTTGCGGATGATGGGAAGGTCGCTGTCACTGCCCATCACAATACCTACTTTGCGCATCGTCTTTTTTCCTCCTTTAAAAAGCAAAAGGCGCACTTAACCCAAGTTATTGTTAAGTGCGCCCAGACGGTCGGCTTTTTTGTAGTGATTCTGTCCCCGGCCCTTTGCTCCCCTGTGGTCATTCCACATTACTTCCGTCAGTCGCAAAGTGCCTGTTCAGTTTTCGTTTTGAATTATACCAAAATGCAGGAATTCTGTCAATATCAAACCAGGGGACATCCTTGGCTTTTTGTGTTTCTTTTGTATTAACTTTTATCAATTTTCCGCCATAATCAGCGAAACCGGGCAATGATCGGATCCAAACACGTCGCTGTGGATGGCTGCGTCCCGGAGCCTTGGCTGCAAGGAATTGGAAACAATGAAATAATCAATTCGCCATCCTGCATTTTTCTCTCTTGCATGGAACATATAGCTCCACCAGGAATAGGCCCCCTCCAGGTCCGGATAGAAATAGCGGAAGGTATCGGTAAAGCCGCTGGAAAGGAGGACATCCATCTTCCCTCTTTCTTCTTGCGTAAAGCCGGCATTGTTCTTATTGGAAACAGGGTTCTTCAGGTCGATCGGCCGGTGGGCCACATTCAGGTCCCCCGCAAACACCACAGGCTTATGTGTTTCCAGCTTCTTCAGGTATTGCAGGAACGCATCCTCCCATTCCATGCGATAGGAAAGCCGGGTCAGCTCCCGCTGGGCATTGGGCGTATAGACCGTGACAAAATAAAAGTCGTCAAACTCCAGGTTGATTACCCTGCCCTCCTGGTCATGCTCTTCCACGCCAATCCCGTACTGAACGGACAAGGCTTCCTTTTTGCTGAACACCGCCGTGCCGGAATAGCCCTTCTTTTTTGCATAATTCCAATACTGATAATAGCCGGGCAAATCCATTTCAATCTGCCCCTTTTGCAGTTTTGTTTCCTGCAGGCAGAAAATATCGGCATCGAAGGCACGGAATATATCCATGAACCCTTTTCCCATCACAGCCCTCAGGCCGTTCACATTCCAGGATACCAGCTTCATTTGTTTTCCCCTTTATCAAAAATTTCCCGGGCCAGTTTTCTTCCGGTGGGTGTGGCGGCAATGCCGCCCTGAGCCGTTTCACGAAGAGAGGCAGGCAGGCTGTCCCCTACCTCCCGCATGGCTTCAATCACTTCATCTACCGGGATCGCGCTGCGAATTCCTGCCAGCGCCATTTCGGCAGCCGTGATGGCAATCATCACGCCCCCCGCATTGCGCTTGATGCAGGGCACTTCCACCAGCCCCGCCACCGGGTCGCACACCAGGCCCATCTGGTTTTTCAGGGCCATGGCCGCTGCCTCCAGGGCCATCCTAGGCGAACCGCCGGACATTTCCACAATGGCCGCCGCCGCCATGGCCGATGCGCTGCCGCATTCCGCCTGGCAGCCTCCGGCAGCACCGCTGAGGCTTGCTTTATTGGCAATCACCATGCCGATTCCACCTGCGCACATCAGGCCCAGCCAGGCCTTTGACCTGCTGACATTTTTCAATTTCATCATGGTCAGCACAGCGCCGGGCAATATGCCGCAGCTGCCGGCTGTAGGGCATGCAACAATCCTGCCCATGGCAGCATTGTATTCCGCCACAGCCATGGCCGTGGTAATGGCCTGGGCACAGAAACTGCCGCAAAGAGCCGCATTGTTTTCCGTATGCAGGTGCATTTTGAAGGCGTCGCCGCCGGTCAGTCCGCTGGCGGAGCGGATGTCCCTGGCATGGCCCTTCTCTGCCGCCTGCTCCATCACCTTCAGCTGCTCATCCATGGTATGGAGGATAGCGTTCTGATCCGTTTCCATCTGTTCTGCCTGATCCTGGAGTACCAACATCCCAAGGGACAGGCATTCTTCTTCCGCTGTCTGCGCCAGCTGTTCAAGGCTCATATAATCCAGCATCTGTCCGTGCCTCCTTATTCATTGGTGTGCAGGTACACAACGTGCATTACATTGGGCAGCGCACGCAGCAGCATTAACAGTTCCCGGCTCACGTCTCCGTCCACTTCCAGGGTCATGATGGCCTGGCGTCCCTTTTCCTGCCGGGTCAGGCGGAAATTGCCGATATTGATGCGGAAGGCAGCCAGCGCCTGGGCCACCCCGGCAATCACGCCGTAGGTGTCCTTGTGGGGAATGATCAGGGTATTGTATTGCCCGGTAAAGGCGCTTTCCAGGCCGTTGAGCCGGGTGATGAGAATATTGCCGCCGCCAACGGAAGCGCCCTCCACCTCCGTCATATCCCCATCCTCTGCCCACAGGCGGATCACCGCTGTGTTGGGATGGCATTTGGGAAGGCACACGGTGCGGATGGTATAGCCAAAGCCCTTTTCCTTTGCAATTTCCAGGCTGCGGGGCAAATCTTCGTTATCCGGCTTCATGCCAAGAATACCGGCAATCAACGCCCTGTCGGTGCCGTGGCCCCGATAGGTTTCGGCAAAGCTGCCGGCCAGGTCAATTTCCGCCCGGACAGGCTCCTTGGCCAGGATTTTTCTTGCCACATAGCCAATGCGTGCTGCGCCTGCGGTGTGGCTGGAGCTGGGGCCGATCATCACCGGGCCCACAATATCGAATATGTTCATAAAAAGGCCTTTCCCTTCTGTTATTACTACTTAAAATATAATACACAAAAGCAGCAAAATCAAGAGGAACGGGCATTTATGTTTTTTTCATGTTTTTTACCTCCGTGCGGTTGACATTCCGTATAGCCCGGGCATATAATGACATGGACAAAAATGATTGGAGTATTTGAAATGCATTCCTTCGCCGCAGCTTACAACTTTTTTTATTTTTACTTTATTTACGAGGATAAATAAAGTTGTTTTGCTGCATCTGAAATTCAGAAGATTGTGTTTCTTTCAAACAAGAGCTTCGCAGTAAAACAGCTGCGAGGCTTTTGTTTTTCTGATCACGAACAAAAACGGAGGGTAAATCATTATGATCATCTTGCTCAAACAGGACGCCAACCAGAAACAAGTGGACAACCTGAAGAACTGGCTGCAGGAAACCGGTTTTTCCCTGCACGAATCCCAGGGCTCCCATCATTCCATCATCGGCCTTATCGGCGATACTTCCCGGCTGGATATTGACCTGATCAGTTCCCTGGAAGTGGTGGAAGCCGTCCGCCGTATTCAGGAACCTTATAAGAGCGTGAACCGCAAGTTCCATGAGGATGATACCGTCATCACCGTGGGCGACGCCAAGATCGGCGGCGGCAATTTCATGATGATCGCCGGCCCCTGTTCCGTGGAAACGGAAGAGCAAATCACCTGCGTTGCCAAGGCTGTCAAGTCTTCCGGCGCTAATGTGCTCCGGGGCGGAGCCTTCAAGCCCCGCACCTCCCCTTACGCCTTCCAGGGCCTCCACGGCAAGGGCATTGAACTGCTTCTGGAAGCCAGAAAGCAGACCGGCCTTCCCATCATCACCGAAATTATGGACATCAATCATCTTCCCCTCTTCGAAGAAGTGGACGTGATTCAGGTGGGTGCCCGGAATATGCAGAACTTCGAGCTTCTCAAGGAACTGGGCCAGACCAGAAAGCCCATCCTGCTCAAGCGGGGCCTTGCCAATACCATTGAAGAATTGCTCATGAGCGCCGAATACATCATGGCCGGCGGCAATGAAAACATCATCCTTTGCGAGCGTGGCATCCGCACCTTCGAAACCGCCACCCGCAACACCATGGACCTTTCCGCCGTGCCCGTCCTGCATAAACTGACCCATCTGCCCGTGGTGGTGGACCCCAGCCATGGCACCGGTGTGAGGGACCTGGTAAAGCCCATGGCCCTGGCTGCTGCCGCTGCCGGCGCCGACGGCCTGATTGTGGAAGTGCACAACGATCCCGTGCATGCCCTGTGCGACGGCAAGCAGTCCCTGACCCCTGAACAGTTTGAGGATCTGTGCCAGGCCATGCGGGCCATCCTGCCCCATTGCATCCGGGAGGCGAAGTGGTAATGAATATTGGCATTGTAGGCCTGGGCCTCATCGGCGGTTCCCTGGCCAAATACATCAAAGAAAATACGGACCATACCGTCTGGGGCTATGATATCGACCCCACCGTCATCACCCGCGCCATGCTGTGTGAGGCCATTGACGATCCGCTCATTCCCTCCCGTATCCCCCAGTGCGATATGATGCTGATTGCCCTGTATCCTTCCCTTTGCGTGGATTATGTGCGGGAACATGCAGCGGAATTTGCCTCCCATGCTTTGATTGTGGACTGCGCCGGCGTCAAGCGCACCGTACAATCCCCCATCTGCGAAATTGCCGGCCACTATGACTGGCAGTATATCGGCGGCCATCCTATGGCCGGCCGTGAATTTTCCGGCTTCAATCATTCCCAGAGCAATCTTTTCGAGCGCGCTTCCATGATCCTCACCCCGGACGGCGAAATTGACGTAAAAACCCGCGCCTTCCTGAAAGCCTTCTTTCTTGAAATGGGCTTTGCCACCGTCCGCTTCACCACCCCGGATGAGCATGACAGCATGATCGCCTACACTTCCCAGCTGGCCCACATCGTTTCCAGCGCCTATGTGAAAAACCCCCTGTCCGATAAACACAAGGGTTTTTCCGCCGGCTCTTTTCAGGATATGACCCGCGTGGCCAAGCTGAACGAAAATATGTGGACGGAATTGATGCTGGATAATGCCGACCTGCTTGTTCCCTCCATTGACGATTTTATCTTCCGTCTGTACCAGTATCGGGAAGCTCTTGCGGACAAAAATGAAGAGCAGCTGCGTGCGCTTCTCAAGGAAGGCCGCATCATAAAGGAAGCGCTCACCAAATAATTTGCGAGGTGCCCTATGTATACCGTCCATCTTCAGGCCTCCAAGGCCTACGATATCCTCATCGGCCCCGGCCTTGTAAAAGAAGCAGGTTCCCATATCAGCCGCATTTTCAATCCCTGCAAAGCCGCTGTCATCACCGATTCCAACGTGTATCCGCTGTATGCGGATTGTGTTTGCCGGTCTTTGGAAGAAAACGGGTTTGCGTACGATACTTACGCTTTCCCCGCCGGCGAACAGAGCAAGAATTTGTCCACCCTGTCCGATATTCTGGAATTCATGGCAGAAAGCCAATTGACCCGTTCCGATATTGTGGTGGCGCTTGGCGGCGGGGTGACCGGTGATATGGCCGGCTTTGCCGCCGCTGTATACGCAAGGGGCATCCCCTTTGTACAAATTCCCACCACCCTGCTTGCCGCTGTGGATTCTTCCGTGGGCGGCAAAACAGCGGTGGACCTGAAGGCCGGCAAAAACCTGGCCGGTGCTTTTCATCAGCCTTCTCTTGTGCTGACGGATACTGACGTCATTGCCGCCCTTTCGGATCAGCTTTTGTCCGAAGGCGCTGCAGAAGTCATCAAGTACGGCGTTTTGCAGGACAAGGAACTGTTTTCCTGGATGTGCAGCGATGCATGGAAGGAAAAGCTGCCGGAAATCATCCTGCGCAGTGTGGAAATCAAGCGCATGATGGTTATGGAGGACGAATTCGATACCGGCCTTCGCAAAATGCTGAACCTGGGGCACACCTTCGGCCATGCCATAGAAAAATGTGCCGATTTTTCCCTTTCCCACGGCTTTGGCGTGGCCATCGGCATGGCCATTGCCGCCGGCGCAGCAGGAAAAATGGACGTCTGCAAAGAAATTATCCGCGCAAACATAAACTGCGGCCTGCCCTCCTCCACGGCTTTCTCACCGGATATTCTTGCCAATGCCGCCCTTACCGACAAAAAGCGCTCCGGCGCCACGGTGGATCTGATCCTGCCGGAAGAAATCGGCCGGTGCAATATTGTAAAAACCCCGGTGGAGCAGCTTGTCACCCTGTTTGAAAAAGGGCTGAACACCGTCAAGGAGCTTATCTGATATGGATATTACCCTGTCCAAATCCTCTTTGCAGGGCACGGTGCAGGTGCCGGCTTCCAAATCCTTTGCCCACCGGCAATTGATCGCCGCCGCACTTGCGGACAAGCCCACAACACTCATCGTCAGCGCCACCTCTGCCGATATCGAGGCCACCGCCACCTGCATTGAAGCGCTGGGCGCACGAGTGGAAAAACTTTCGGATGAAAGCGGTTTTTTCATCACCCCCGCCGCTGCGTTTCCGGCTGAAGCTACGCTTTTTTGCAACGAAAGCGGCTCCACGCTGCGCTTTCTTTTGCCGGTGGCCGCAGCTCTTGGCATTCAGGCCACCTTCACCGGTGCCGGCCGGCTTCCCCAGCGGCCCAACAAGCTGCTCATCGACGCCATGGCCCCCCACGGCGCTTTGGCTACAGGAGATCTTCTGCCCCTGACCCTTACCGGATGCCTCCGGGGCGGGCTGTATGAAATTGCAGGCAATGTAAGCAGCCAGTATATCACCGGGCTTTTGCTGGCATTGCCCCTGTGTGAAAAAGAAAGCGTTATCCGCTTCACTACCGAACTGGAATCCGCCGCATACCTGGATATCACCTGCGATGTGCTGCAGCAGTTCGGCATTTCCGTCACCAAAACGGAAAATGGGTATCTGATCCCCGGTGGCCAGAAATACCATTCCCCCGGCAGGGTAAAAACGGAGGGCGACTGGTCCTCCGCTGTTTTCTGGCATGCCGCCAACCGCATGGGCCATTTTGTTTCCCTGCAAGGGTTGAATGATGATTCCTGCCAGGGGGATCGGCTGGTCACCTGGCAATTGGATCATCTGGGCGGCAGAATTGACGTTTCCCAGACGCCGGACAGCCTGCCAGCCCTGGCAGTTGCCGCCTGTGCCCATCCCGGCACCACCTTTTTCACCGGCGCAGCCCGCCTTCGCATCAAGGAAAGCGACCGGCTGAGCGCCATTTCCAATATGCTCTGTGCACTGGGCCAGAACGTTGAGGAAATGCAGGACGGGCTCATCATCCATGGGGGCTTGCCCTTCAAAGGCGGCAAAGTAGACGGCTGCAACGATCACCGCATCGTCATGGCTGCCGCCCTGGCCGCAACCCTGGCCAGGGAGCCTGTTACCATCTCAGGCGCTGAAGCCATCAACAAAAGCTATCCCCGTTTCTTTGAAGATTTTGCTTTATTGGGAGGAAAAATCCATGGCTAACCTGCTGGGCAAGCATTTCTCCGTCCATGTTTTCGGCCAGTCCCACGCCCCGTCCATCGGTGCAGTGATTGAGGGGCTGCCGGCCGGCTTCACCCCCGATTGGGAGAAGGTGGATGCGTTCATGGCCCGCCGTGCGCCGGGCAGCAACGCCATGTCTACGGCCAGGAAAGAAGCGGACAAACCCGTCATCCTTGCCGGGCTCAATGAAAAAGGGCAAACCTGCGGTGCCCCTCTTGCCATGGAAATCAAAAATGGGGATCATCATTCCGTGGATTACGATCAATTGAAAGCCCTGCCCCGTCCCGGCCATGCGGATTATACCGCTTTTTTGAAATATGCCGGGGCTAACGATATCCGGGGCGGCGGCCAGTTTTCCGGAAGGCTGACGGCGCCTTTGTGCTTTGCCGGCGCCCTTGCCCTGCAGTTGTTGGAAAAAAAGGGCATTCACATCCGGGCCCGCATCCGCTCCATTGCCGGTGTTGAGGACGGCCTATTGGATGCAGTGTCTCCCGATCTTTCCGCCATTTCCTCCGGCAGTCTCGCCGTTGTGGATGAAGATGCAGGAAAGCGGATGGAGGAAGCAGTGCTTGCAGCAAAGGCCAAGGGCGACTCCGTGGGCGGCATAATCGAATGCTTCGCCACCGGCCTTCCTGCCGGGCTTGGCGATCCCATGTTTGACGGCGTGGAAAATCTGCTGGCCCGGGCATTGTTTGGCATCCCTGCGGTTCGGGGCGTGGAATTCGGCACCGGCTTTGCCGCAGCCGCCATGACCGGCAGCACACATAACGATGCCTTCTGTATGGAGGACGGCACCGTAAAAACAAAGACCAACCATCACGGCGGCGTGCTGGGCGGCATCACCACCGGCATGCCCCTGATTGTACGCATGGCCATCAAGCCCACCCCCTCCATTGCCCTGGAACAGGATACCGTAAACCTGCCCCTTTGTGAAAACGCTTCCCTTTCTATCAAAGGACGGCATGACCCCTGCATCGTTCCCAGGGCTGTTCCGGTGATGGAAGCCGTAGTAGCCTGCGTTTTATATGATCTTATCGCAAAATAAGGAGGCGCACCCCATGGACCTTTCCAATATCCGCGAAAAACTGGATGCTATTGATACAAAAATCACCGATCTTCTGGTGGAAAGAATGAACACCGTGGCGCAGGTTGCCGATGCAAAGAAACAAACCGGCAAGGCCATCCGGGATCATGCCAGGGAACGCAGCATCATCAACCGGATCACCCTGCAGTCCGGCGATGAATTTGCCCCCTATATCAAAAGCCTGTATCAGACGCTGTTTAACCTCAGCTGCAATTATCAGTCCCAGAAGATGGGGTATGAATCCGCCCTGAGTGCCCGCATCCGGGAGCAGCTTTCCGCCCCTTCCGCCCGCACCCTGCCCAACCGCGCCGTAGTGGCCTGCCAGGGCACAGAGGGCGCGTATGCCCAGCAGGCCTGCGAAAAGCTGTTCGAATACCCAACCATTTTGTATTTTTCCAGCTTCAACGACGTGTTCAATGCCGTGGAAAAAGGCATGTGCCAGTACGGCATCCTGCCGCTGGAAAACAGCACGGCCGGCTCCGTCACCCAGGTATATGACCTGATGGAGCAGCACGCCTTCCACATCGTGGGCGCCTGCCGCCTGCGCATTGACCATTGCCTCCTTCGCAAAAAGGGCGCCAAGGGCCCCATCACTCGTGTGGTATCCCATGAACAGGCCCTGCGCCAGTGCAGTGATTATCTGGAAGCCCATCCCCTGTATCAGGCAGAAGCCATGAAAAATACCGCCGTGGCCGCCGAATATGTGGCAAACTGTGAAGCAAATGATGTGGCCGTCATTGCCTCCGCCGTCTGCGCCGATATTTACGGGCTGGAGATTGCGGAAGAAAACATCAGCAATGTGCAGAACAATTTCACCCGATTCATCTGCATTTCCAGGGAACTGAAGGTGTATCCCAACGCCCGGAAGGTGTCCATCATGTTCAATCTGCCCCACGCACCCGGTGCGCTGAACAACATCATCTCCCGCTTGGCCCTGGCCGGTGTGAACCTGACCAAGCTGGAAAGCCGGCCCATCCCCGGCCGTGAATTTGAATTCCGTTTCTTCTTTGACTTTGAAGCCGATCTGCATGACCCTGCCATTGTGGACTTGATTTCCGAGCTGGAAAAGCGCACGGAGCATTTTGTGTTCCTGGGCGCTTACAGCGAGTAAATGGAGGCTTGTATGGAATACGGCTTGATCGGCGAAAAGCTGGGCCACAGCTATTCCCCCCAGATTCATGCGCAGCTGGCCCCCTACAGCTATGTCCTGTCCCCCATGCCCCGGGAGCAGCTGCACGATTTTATGACAAAAGCCGATTTCAAGGGCATTAACGTCACCATCCCCTACAAAAAAGATGTGCTGCCCTACTGCAGCGCACTTTCCGATGACGCCAGGGAAATCGGCTGCGTCAATACCATCGTAAAGCGCCCGGACGGCACGCTCTACGGCCACAACACCGATATCGGCGGGTTTATGGCCATGGTACGCCATGCCGGCATTTCGGTGGAAGGCAAAAAGGCAGTCATTCTTGGCAGCGGCGGCACATGTCTTACCGCCTCCATTGCCCTCAGGCGCATGAGTGCAGCGGAAATCGTTGTCATTTCCCGCAGCGGTGAAAACAATTATCAGTCCCTTTACGATCATCATACGGATGCCAGGGTGCTTGTCAACACCACCCCTGTGGGCATGTATCCCAACAACGGCCTGTCCCCCGCCGATCTTTCAAAGCTGCCTTATCTGGACAGCGTGATCGACGTGATTTACAATCCCGAAAAAACCGCCCTGATCCTGGATGCCGAAAAACGTGGGCTGAAAACCGTTTCCGGGCTGTATATGCTGGTTTCCCAGGCAAGGCTTGCAGCCGAAAAGTTTACCGGCAGCAGCATCAGCCCTGAACTCGACTCAAAGGTCACTTTCTCCATTAAACAACAGATGCTGAACCTGGTGCTGGTGGGTATGCCCGGCTGCGGCAAAACCACTATCGGCAAAGCGCTGGCAGCTAAAATGAACCGTCCCCTCATCGATACCGATGAAGAAATCGTAAAGCTGGCCGGTAAAAGCATTCCTGACATTTTTGCACAGGACGGCGAAGCCTGCTTCCGTGCCCTGGAAACCCAGGTGATCCAAGAGGTTTCCAAAGCCCAGGGCTGCATCATCACCACCGGCGGCGGCGCTGTGCTGAAGGAAGAAAACCGCTCAGCCCTTCGCCAGAACAGCCGTGTGTGCCACATCCTGCGCCCGCTTGATATGCTGGCACGGGACGGCCGTCCCTTGTCTCAGGGCGACAATGCCATCGAAAAACTCTGGCTGCAGCGCAAAGATCTGTACGCCGCCTGCGCCCACTATACCCTGAACAACAATACCGCTTTGGAAAGCGCCCTGCTGTGCGCAATGGAGGGATTTTATGAAGCTGCTTGTCATTAACGGCCCCAACCTGAACATGCTGGGCATCCGGGAAAAGAATCTATACGGTGCCCGGGATTTTGATGCCCTGTGCCAGTTCATCCGGGATACGGCAAAGGAGATGAACGTGGAGGTGGAGCTGTACCAGTCCAACCATGAAGGGGATCTGGTGGACTGCATCCAGGGTGCTTACCAGCGCATCGACGGCATCGTCATCAACCCCGGTGCCTATACCCACACAAGCGTTGCCCTGCTGGATGCCCTGAAGGCCGTTTCCATCCCCGCCTGCGAAGTACACCTGACGGACGTAAACGCACGGGAAGAATTCCGCAAGATTTCTTATGTGCGCCTTGCCTGCGAAAAAACCTTCGCCGGTTTTGGCTTTGACGGCTACAAAATGGCCATGGAATATCTGGCCGGCCGCTGAATAAGCAAAAGAGAAGCCCTCTGTGATATGCAGAAGGCTTTTTTCTTTTATTCGGTTACAAATACGCCGTCCTTCAGTTCCACAACCCCTGTTTCCAGGAAACTTTCCGGCACATTGTCAAAAAACTTGTACACGTCCTTTTTGAAGCGCAGTTCCTTGAACACGGCCTTTCGCTCCGCTTCGTCTTCCAGCTCAAAAGGCCGGTAATCGGGGCTGCGCTGGGTTTCACAGGGGATCACCTGCAGCTTTGTCACATCCACATTCCCTTCCCCATCCCGCTGAAAGGTCACCTGGAAGATGCCGGTGGAGGGGTCCACATGGCTCATGGTGCCGAAGGTGAAATTGCCGGTGGAGTACAAAATAGGCTTGCCATTGTAAAAATGAATGGGCTGGATCACATGGGGATGATGGCCCCAGATCATATCCGCCCCGGCGTCCATTACCTGCTTGGCATATTTATATTGCCAGCTTTCCGGGGTCATGTGGGTTTCCCGTCCCCAGTGCAGGCTCACCACCACCACATCGCAGCTCTGCTCGTTTTTCAGGGTTTCAATGCGCTGGGCAATGCGCTTCTGGTCCGAATCCTGGGGGTAGGAAAAGCCAAGGAAGCCAAACCTGATGCCCTTGATTTCCACCGTGGCCAGGTTGTCATAGCCGCCTTCCTTTCCGGGACGGTAGGAACCGAAATGGCTGATGCCGGCGTCCTCCAATACCTGCAGGGTATCGTCATAGCCTTTTTCAAAAAAGTCAAAGCTGTGATTATTGATGGTGTTCACCATTTCAATGCTGCCCAGTGTCAGGCACTGTACATTTTCCGGATTCCCTTTCAGGTAATACACCTTATCGGCGTGCTGGCGACGATTTGTGAACACCACCTCCAGGTTGGCTACCGTCAGGTCATCCGCTTCCAAATAATGCTTCACCAGGCTGAAGGGCCATTCCATCCCGTTCTTATTCAGGCAGGTGTGGTAGCTGGATTCGTAATCCATGTACTGGGCAGAATCACCGATGCTGCAATCCCCTACAAAGGAAATGGTCACGCTGTCTTCCGCCAGCGCTGGCACAGCAAAAGCCATCATAATCAGTAAAATACCAATCAGTTTTTTCATAGACAGGCTCCTTCATTATTCATTAAGCAGCATTCCCCACTCTTTTGGCATATCCAGCTTCAGATCGATTTTTTGCCCTGTAACAGGCTGTGTAAAACGTATAGCACAGGAATGGAGGGCAAAGCGCCCCGGAAGCAAATCATGTTCCCTTCCGTAAAGATAATCCCCGGTTACAGGACAGCCCATTGCCGCCAGATGTACCCTGATCTGGTGGGTGCGCCCGGTTTCCAGCCGCAGATGCAAAAGAGTGCGGCTCCTTCCTTTTTTCAGCACTTGATAATGGGTTCTGGCATTCTTACCGTCCGCAGCAATACACCGCTTTACGCCGCTTTCTTTGCCAATGGGCAGGTCGATCACGCCTTCTGTTTCCGCCGGGCTCCCATCGCATATGGCAACGTATTCCCGCACAAATTCATCCGTATGCAGCTTCTTTTGCATCAGCTGCTGGGCATGGCTGCTTTTTGCCGCTGCCATCAGCCCGCTTGTCCCCTTGTCCAGCCGGTTTACAGGGCGAAACATGCGCCCCGTCTGCGCCACATAACGGCTTTCCAGGGTATCGCCCGCTTGTTTTGCCGATGCCATGGTGGGCAGCGGCGCAGGCTTTGCGATCACTTCCAGATCTTCATCCTCATAAACGAATACCACATTGTCCCCATGATTTTTTTGAACCGGCAATACCGGCGCATCATGGAAGCGGAAGGAAAGCACCTGGCCGCATTTCACTCGCTCATTGGCCCTGGCCACATTGCCGTCCAGCAGTATCCCGCCGGAAAACTTCATGCTGCGGAAGCTGCTTTCAGAAATCCGGGCCACCTTCAGCGCCATGTGCCGAACCGTTGCACCTTCATGGTCTTCGCTGATAATCAGTTTCATTCCTGCCTTGCCTTTCATCATTTTTCCATTGAACAGCATCTTTATTATACATCATCCCCTGGGTTTTTCCATGTAATTTTGTGTTCGTCACAAAAATGTTATAATTCAATCATTTGTTATTTCTGGTTTCACTATTGACAATGTATTATTTGGGAAGTAAAATGTATCTGTTTGATATGAAATGGAGGGAAACTCATGGCTGACTCTTTGTTGTTCCAGCAAAAAGGCGAAGGTACCCAGATGCCCGCCCTGCTTGTGGAAGGTTCCCACACGCCTGACGCTCTTGCCAGCGCCAGCGGTGTATATATTGCTGCTGCCGGTTCCGCCATGCTTCAAAATGGCGAACAACAGCTGCGTCCCTGCGATACCTGGCTGTGGCTGGCCGTGGAAAACGGCGCCATGAGCCTGAATAACCAGGATACCTCTGTCACCCTTTGCACCGGCGATTGCTGCATGCTTCCGCCTGCGTCCCGGGGCGTTACCCTGTCCGTGCCCCAGGAAGCCAGGGTTATGTGGATGATGGTGGGCGGCACCCTGTCCGGCGCATTTTTGCAGCGCATGGGCGCATTGCCCCATCGTATTATGAAGCAGGGCACCCTGCCCTCCCAGCTGAACCTGGCCAAGTATATCGTGCAGGCCACGGTACGCGTTGCCGCAGCGGAAGACGCATCCTCCGCCCAGCTGCAGCAGCTTCTGTGGGCCATGCTGGCTTCCCATTCCGGCCAGCCCGTGGCCATGGATGCTGTCCTTTCCCACGAAATTGCCAAAGTGGTGGACGCCATGCGCAAAAACCAGTACCGGGACAGCTTTTCCCTCAGCGAAATGGCCGCCCTTTCCCGTATGCCGGTGGAAACCTTCCGCAAGCGGTTCGTTTCCGAAGTGGGCATGCCGCCTCAGAGCTATCAATTGTCCATGAAGATGGAGCGGGCCAAGCAGCTTCTGAAGGAAGGCTACACCGTACGCCAGGCCGGTGTGGAAGTGGGCATGGCAGACCCCTACCATTTCTCCAAAACCTTCAAGAACATCGTGGGCATGAGTCCTTCCGCCTACAGTAAGACGGCCCTCAAATGATCACCACGCTCTATACCGTTGAACAGGCCCGCATGATGTCTCCCCTGCAGCTTGCCTATATCGGCGACGCCGTGCATGCCATGCTGGTGCGGCAGCATCTGCTTTGCAAAAACATGAATGTGAAGAAGATGCACCTCAAAAGCGTGCAGGCTGTATGCGCAGTGCAGCAGAATAAGGCCCTGGAGCAAATTATCCCTTTGCTTGACGAAGAGGAATTGGCCATCGTAAAGCGGGGCCGCAACGCTCACGCCCATCACGGCGGGCCCAAAAGCGCCACAGTGTCCGAATATGCCGGGGCCACCGCACTGGAAGCATTGCTTGGATATCTCTACCTCATCCAGGATCTGAGAAAGCTTCAGCAGCTTCTGCCCTATCTTGTACCGGAGGATTGATCCTATGCCGTCTAAACCTTTGAAAGTATCCCTCATTGCCCATACGCCGGATCCCGAAAAAACCTGTGCCCTGGCTGCCCGCACCTGTTATTCCGGCCTGGATATGGACACCCTCAAAAGCCGTGTGGATGAAAAGGACCAGGCGGATTTTCTCCGCCGGGTGGTGGGCAGCGGCCATCTTTCCGTACTGGAGCATGCTTCCTTCACCTTCTCCATTGAAGGTGTCAGCCGGGCCCTGCTTGCCCAGGTAACCCGCCACCGCATTGCCAGCTTCTCTGTGCAAAGCCAGCGGTATGTGTCCCTGGAAAAGGGGTTTGCCTATATCATTCCGCCGAAAATTCAGGCGCTTGGCGATGAAGCCGTGCAGGAATTTGAAGCCCAGATGCAAACGATGCATGAGTGGTACATCGGCTGGCAGGATCGCCTGGGCAGCGGCGAAGGCAGCAACGAAGACGCCCGTTTTGTGCTGCCCAATGCCTGCGAAACCCACATCACCATGACCATGAACGCCAGAGAACTGCTTCACTTCTTTTCTCTGCGCTGCTGTGACCGGGCCCAGTGGGAAATCCGTGCCATGGCCATGGAAATGCTGAAGCTGTGCAAGAAGGCGGCGCCCGTCATTTTTGAAAACGCCGGTCCTTCCTGCATCAAGGGCCCCTGCCCCGAAGGTGCAAAAAGCTGCGGAAAGCTGCTTTCCAACCGTGAACTGTTCAAATCTCTCTAATTGTTTTTACATAGAAAGGAGCCTGCCATGGCATTTTATCAGGATTTCAGCAAGAAGAAGATGACCCGGAAGGATCACCTGCGCCAGGATAGCACTTGGGAAGAAGAAGGCACCCGCTACAAGCGCGCCAACCACCCCATGGACGATAAGAAAAACGACCGCTTTGCCCCCAAGGGCAAGCCCTTTGGCGACAAGAAGGGCTTTGATAAGAAGAACGATTTCCATCAAAAGCCCGCTGCTCCCGCCAAGCCCCAGCGGCCCGCCCCTGCAAAACCTCAGCGCCCTGTCTTTGAAGAAAGGGACGATGCCTTCCTGCCCCCGGAAAACCTGCTTTCCGGCCGTAACCCCATCCGGGAAGCCATCAAGAACAACCGGGATATCGAAAAGCTGATGGTAGGCCGGGGCGACCTTTCCGCCACCGCCAAGGAAATCATCGCCATGGCCCGTGAAAAGCACATCCCCATCCAGACGGTGGAACGCTCCCGCCTGGACGAAATCACCAAGAACCACCAGGGCATGCTGGCCTTTGCCTCTGCCTATCGTTATTATGATGTGGACGATATGCTGGCCGAAGCCGAAGAAAAGGGCGAAGCGCCTTTCCTGGTGATCCTGGACGGCGTTACCGACCCCCAGAACCTGGGTGCCATCATCCGCACCGCCGCCTGCGTGGGCGCTCATGGTGTGATCGTGCCCGAACGCCGGGCTGTAGGCCTCACCCCTTCTGCCGTAAAGGCCTCCGCCGGCGCCATTGAAACGGTGAAGGTGGCCCGGGTAACCAACCTGACCCGCACCCTGGAAATGCTGAAAAACAAGGGCGTGTGGCTCTACGCCGCCGACATGGTGGGCGAGGATTACCGCACCGTAAACTTCGAAGGCCCCTGCGCTATCATCATCGGCGCTGAAGGTGAAGGCATCAGCCGCCTGGTGCTGGAAACCTGCGACCATAAGGTATCCCTGCCCATGAAGGGCGGCGTGGGCAGCCTGAATGCTTCCGTTGCCGCCGGCGTGCTGCTTTATGCCGCGTTTGCCAGCCGGTAATGAAGCTCCCATTCCCCATTCTTTCTGCCGGAGGTTGTTATGACCGATCAGCAAAATGAAATGATCCAAAGCGAGTTTGCCCGTTATGTGGATATGACGGATGAAGACGTGGTGGCCCTTGCCCAAAGCGGCGACGGCGATGCGCTGGTGTATTTGCTGAACAAATACAAGAACTTCGTCCGCTCCAAGGCACGCAGCTATTTCCTCATCGGTGCTGACCATGAAGACATTGTGCAGGAGGGCATGATTGGCCTGTATAAATCCATCCGGGATTTCCAGCCAGCCCGCCTGGCCTCCTTCCGCTCTTTTGCGGAACTGTGCGTCAAGCGGCAGATCATCACCGCTATCAAGGCGGCCACTCGCCAGAAGCACGTGCCCCTCAACAGCTACGTTTCCCTCAATAAGCCCCTTTATGACGAAGAAAGCGACCGGACGCTGCTGGATGTGATCGAAGGCCGGGTGACCAATCCCGAAGATCTGTACATCAGCAAGGAAGACCTGAAAAACATCCAGTCCCAGATGGATCAGCTGCTTTCCGATCTGGAGCGCCAGGTGCTGGAAGCCTTCATGGACGGCAAAAGCTATCAGGAAATTGCCGAAATGCTGGGCCGCCATGTGAAATCCATCGACAACGCCCTGCAGCGGGTGAAGCGCAAGCTGTTCAAATTCCTGGAAGAAAATCAGTAACTAAAAAGCCGGATGCATGAATGAACCGCCCCAGGATGTACGGACTGCACAAAAAAGCCCGGATGTAGGAAATAGAGATCAACTGGCGTGCCGAAGCGAGAGCGGAGGCACGCCAGTTTTGAACTGGATGCGCTCATGGTTGTAGAAGTGGATATAGCGGTCGATCAGATCGTTTG
>JAFQHP010000031.1 GCA_017397895.1 Clostridia bacterium | reverse complement strand
TGTAAGAATCTTCATATTTTCACCTTTCCTTCCCCCTAAAAAGCCGGGGGCAGCCCCCGGCACAAGGAGGGAATTGGGGATCGGAATATTTCAGTAATTTACAGGATATCGTTGATATCGGATTTCAGCACGTCCGCCTTGGGGCCATAGACTGCCTGGATGCCGTCGCCCTTCACCAGCAGGCTCAGTGCGCCTTCTGCCTTCCATGCGGCCAGATCCGCAACCTTTGCGGCGTCCTTTACGGTCACGCGCAGTCGGGTCATGCAGGCGTCTACCAGAACGATATTTTCGCGTCCGCCCAGCAGAGCGATGATGCGCTCAGCCTGGCTGCCGCTGCCGGCATTCTTTGCGGCGGGCGCGGCGGTTTCTTCTTCGTTCTCATCGGTGTAATTGCCCAGACGGCCGGGGGTAGCCAGCTTCAGCTTGCCAATCATCACATAGGCGACCAGATAGCCAACCAGCAGGAATGCTGCGCAGCAGATCAGGAAGTTGATGATATCTGCGCCCAGACCGGCCTTCAGGCTCATGGGAACGCGGGTCAGGAATTCCAGGTTGCCGAAGGAATGCAGACGCAGATCGATTACGCCAGCCATGGCAAATGCCACGCCCTGCAGCACGGCATACACGATGTACAGCGGCAGCGCTGCGAACATGAACATGAATTCCACGGGTTCGGTTACGCCGGTCAGGATAACAGCCAGTGCAGTGGAGATGAACATGGAGCGATAGCTCTTGCGCTTATCCTTATCCACGCGGCGGTACATTGCCAGGGCAACGCCCATCAGCAGGCCCGTTGCGCCGATCATCTGGCCCACCTTGAAGCGGGCGGGAGTGACGGTGGCCATCAGGTTTGCGTAGGAAGCCATATCGCCGGCGTCCTTGAAGTTGATCAGGTCGGTAACCCATGCCAGCCACAGGGGATCCTGGCCGTATACGTAGGAGCCCATGTTGATGCCGGTCTGAATCAGGTATTCGCCGCCGAAGGAGGTGTAGTTCATGGGAATGGTGAGCATGTGGTGCAGGCCGAAGGGCAGCAGCAGACGCTCGAGGGTACCATAGATGAAGGGTGCCAGCACCGGAGAGGTATCAGCGGAATTGGCAATCCATACGCCAAAGGCGTTGATGCCGCTCTGCACCAGGGGCCATACAACCGCCAACACCAGGGACACGATCACAGAATAGAAGATGACCGCCAGGGGTACGAAGCGCTTGCCGTTGAAGAATGCCAGGGCGTCGGGCAGCTTGCGGAAGTTGTAGAACTTGTTGTACACCATACCGCCCACAAAGCCGGCAATGATACCGATGAACACGCCCATATTCAGGGCAGGTGCGCCCAGCACGGAGGTGAAATAGTTTTCAACCAGCATTTCCTGGCCGAACAGGGAATGCACCACTGCGCCTTCGGTTGCCAGCATGGCGCTGTTCACGCCGAACACCGCGCCGGTGATGCAGTTAATCAGCACGAATGCGATCACAGCTGCAAATGCGCCGCCTGCGCGTTCCTTGGCCCAGCTGCCGCCGATGGCCACTGCGAACAGGATGTGCAGGTTATTGATGAACGCCCAGCCGATGTTTTCCATGGTGCTGCCGATGCTCATCAGGATGGAGACGTCTGCCCCTGCCATCTGCACCAGCTTGCCCAGGCTCAGCATCAGGCCTGCGGCGGGCATTACGGCGATAACGGTCATGAGCACCTTGCCCAGCTTCTGCAGGAAATCGAAGTTCAGCTTGCCCTTCTTCTTTTCCGGCTTTGCGGGAGCAGGCTCAGCTGCGGGTGCGGGAGCCTGCACTTCTTCGCACAGGGTGATCACGGCGTCCTTGCCTGCCTGAACGCGGCCGGAAGCGGTTTTCATAATCTTATCCTCAGCGCCTTCGCAGATCACCACGGGAGTGACAGTGCTGATGCCCTTGGAAGCAATGAAGTCCAGGTCGATTTCTGCGATCAGATCGCCGGCCTTCACCTTGTCGCCTTCCTGAACGCAGGGCTTGAAGCCTTCGCCCTTGAGAGTTACAGTATCCAGGCCTACATGGACCAGAATCTCCAGGCCATCCTCCGTACTGAAACCGTATGCATGCAACGTTTCTGCAATAGAGGAAATCTCGCCGTCAACAGGGCTGTACAGTTTTCCGTTTTCAGGCTGGATTGCTACGCCGTCGCCCAGAACCTTCTGGGAAAATACGTCATCCTGTACCTGATCCAGCGGAATAACCTTGCCGTTCAGCGGGGCCAGCAGCATCTGCTTGGCCGGGTTGTTTGCGTTGTTGCTCATTTCCGTCCCCTTCTCTTTCTGTTTTCGTTGCACTGCATTGCGCAACGTTGCATACGCAGTATATCACTATTTCAGAAACGTTTCAATACATTTTTGCACATTTTTCCTATATTTAACCTCTATTTCGACATATATCCCTGCTTTTTTTGGATATATCTTTGTTTCTTCGAATAGAAGCTTTGTTTTTCTCCCTTTCCATCCGAAACAGCTTGACACACGTTGCATAATTTGCTAGAATTAATTGCAGAAACAGTTTGCAAAACTATTATTTGATGACGAAAAAGGAGTTTCTCATGGCAATTACCGTCAAAGATATCGCTTCTCTGGCAGGCGTTTCACCTT
>JAFQHP010000003.1 GCA_017397895.1 Clostridia bacterium | reverse complement strand
TTTTTACATGGCAATTACAAATACGGTTACACCGCAAAATATAGATGTCATTTATTGCGATGCGCTTATCAAAAAATATCAAATAAATTTGGTTCAAAGGGCTTGAACCTATTGACTTTCCGCTCAAATGGAAAGATAATATACAGTGATAGATATTTTTGTCCGAACAACTGATGAAAGGGTGTACATCGGGTGAAAAAGAGAATATGGATCGTTGCGCTGCTGGCGCTGCTGATGACGCTGGTGTCTTCCAGCGCTTTGGCTGCCTGCGGCTATGCATGGACGGATGGCGGGAAGAAATTTACCTGCACCGAAACCAGCCACAGAATAGAGAGTGACTGGTCTGCATCTACGGTGGAGGACAAGTGCATCCGGTATCTGTATCATTATGATGCCAATCAGAATGAGGAATTGGAGCAGCGGCTTGTGGCTGCAGACCACAATATGCAGTTTCAGGGAAACGACGTGGAGCCCACCTGTCAGACGACGGGCTCTGCCCGGTATACTTGTACAACGTGTGGTTATCCTTCCATCACCAATGTGCCCAGGGTGGAGCATGTCTATACCCCCAACGGCCAGGTTACCCTGGAAGAAGCCACCTGCCAGCAGCCTGCGCTGGTGAGGCAAAGCTGTGTTTACGGCTGCGGCACCTCTCAGGATGTGCGCTATGGCTCTGCCTTGTCTTCCCACAAGACGGCCACCCGGGTGGGGAAGGAAGCCACCTGCGGCGAAGAAGGCTATTATGTGGATTACTGTCAGTGGTGCCGGAAGGAGCTGGGCAAGGGTGATACCATCCCTGCCACCGGCAAGCACAGCTTCAGTACAGTTTACGATGCGTCCAAGTCCAAATTCCCCACCTGTATAGCGGATGGGGTGATGGTTTATGTATGTAAGGATTGCCCTGAACTGAAGGCGGAAGTATGGCCTTGTGATCCTGATGGCCCGTACCATGGCTGGGCAGAAAAGACCGTGCAGCCCACCTGCACCGAGGACGGCATGACCGGCGATGCATGCAAATATTGCGGTATGTGGCATGCCAGTGCCAAGGTGCTGCCTCATCCCGGGCACAACTTTGGCCCGGAAACAGTGGTGACGGAAGCTACCTGCACCGCTTGCGGCCTGAATACCAGAAACTGCACCGTGTGCGGCTATGTGGAAGAGACAATTATCGAACCCAAGGGATGTCAGTTTGAAGCTGTGGAGGTGCGCTGCATTACCTCCATCCGCGGCTACAGTGCGGAACGCTGTGTGAACTGCCAGACGGAAAGAAACAAGGTTATGCATACCGGTACCTATGGCGATGCCACGACCGACGCCCCCGGCTGCGAGGGGGAGGGGTATGTGCATACCCGCTGCAGCATTTGTGATGCAAAGCTGTATTCCATTACGGTGTCCGGGCCCGGCCATGACTGGAACCCGACCTATCAGATTCTGCGGGATTGCGTCTACCAGGGCATTATCGAGGGCTATATTTGCAAGGTGTGCGGTAAAACGGAAGAAAGGCTGAATCTGTACGGCGCTCATGATTATGTGGTGGTGAGTGAAGTGCCTGCCACTTGTACCGCCTTTGGTTCTGAAACCAAGAAGTGCACTGTGTGCGGTAAAGAGGCCACTTTCAGCAAAATGAAACTCAAGCATGAGGCAGTGGCCACGGAAGAAGTGCCGTCTACCTGCACGCAGCCCGGCCATGCCCCTGGCACGCAGTGCAAAATGTGCGGGAAAATTTTGTCTGTTGGTGAAGAACTGCCGTTGGCACCCCATAAATCCGACCTGACAGAGGAGAAACTTCTTGAGATTCAGGAGAAGCTGGGGCTGTGCATGGAAGATGGCGAATATGCAACAGAATGTATTACATGCGGTGAAACATTCATGGAAAAAATCCCGGCCCGGGATTCTCATTCCTATTATCTTGGTTTGCCCTATCAAAATTACATTATGCATATTCAGGTTTGGTATGGCCTGTGCTTTGAAAGCGCCGAGGTGAAGCTGAAATGCGCAGCGTGCGGTGAAGAGTATGTGGAGTTCGTTCCCGCACGCGGAAAGCATATTGCAGTTGACGGCTGGCTGAGGTATCCGTTGTATTATGATGAAGAAACGGATAGTATCCTGGCTGATTGGAATCTTGACCCTAACAATTCCGACCTGTATCTCACTAATCGCACCTATTACAATACTTGCTTTAAGCAGCAGAATGTCTCCGTAGGATGTGCGTGCGGCAAGAAATGGAATGTGACAATTCCTGCTGCCGGAAGGCATCTGGACATGTTCAATTCAGCCCGGCAGGAGGGCTATTGCTCCGTTTGCGGAGAATGCTATCATCAAGATAACCCTTCTACTACTCATAAGGTGCTTCTAAATCCCACTTGTACCGAAGATGGTGTTCAGCTGCATGACTGCAATCAGATAATTTCGATCAATGCAAGCAGTACATCATCCAGTTCCCCACAAAAGAACGTTTATCAGTGCACCCACACCTTTGAAGAACCGATTTATTCCACCGGCCACACCTGGGGTGAATGGCAGGATGGCGTTGCTGTTTGCAGCGTGTGCGGCATAACAGGAGAAAGCGGTCAGCGGTCCATCTGCAAGGATGGCCATACCCCCATCGATTGCAAGGGCGGTGCCACAATTTGCAGGGTGTGCGGCGAAAAACTGGACGACAGTGATGCGGAAACCAAATGCCAGCATGTCCCTGGGTACTCCGGCGCAGCGGTGTTGATTAACAACGCGGTGTACTTGGAGTATCATGACTGTCATAAATGTGGCGAAAACTACCTGGTGCCGAAAAAGGTGTGGTTCCAGCCCGATTCGGAGGACCTTCATAATCCACGTCCGTGGTGTGGATGCGAGCACGACGAATTGATCCTGGTGACAGACAAGCAGGCTACCAGCACAAAGAATGGTACAAATCATGTGGAATGTATGTCCTGCGGAGCTTGTTTTGCAACCGGTGAAACTCCTGTCTTGGATCAATAAGTAGAGACGGATGAAAAATGAAATCCCTTGTATTCAAGCAGCGTCGCTTCCTTCGGGAGGCGGCTTTTTTGTGGCAACATTTTCGGAAAATGCAACGAAAAATAACATGGGTG
This sequence comes from Clostridia bacterium, assembly GCA_017397895.1. Classification (GTDB taxonomy): domain Bacteria; phylum Bacillota; class Clostridia; order Christensenellales; family Aristaeellaceae; genus RUG563. Next base: position 9,231 of record JAFQHP010000003.1, on the reverse strand, counting down.
TATACTTTGGTTGGTTGACCGAACATTTTATCCGTGGCATAATGGCAGGGTGAGGTGAAAGAAATGGCAATGATGACCCAATTGAAACTGTACCGCAGCCGCCGGGGGATGACCCAGGAGGATGTGGCGGAGAAGGTGGGCGTTTCCCGGCAGGCTGTGGCCAAATGGGAAAAAGGGGAAACGCTGCCGGATATAGACAGCTGCGTGAAGCTGGCGGATTTGTTTGAGGTGCCGGTGGATGTGCTGGTGCGGGAATTCCAGGAAGGAAAAGCCCGGGAGAGCCAGCAGATGTTTGGCTGTGTGAAAATGAACGACAAGGGGCAGATCACCCTGCCTGCCTCCGTGCGGGAGGCCTTCGGCATGAAGCCGGGGGATATGATCCTGGTATTGGCGGATACGGAGCGGGGCATTGCCCTGATGAACATGGGCAGCGTGGCAGGGGATACGATGTTCCCCGTGCAGAAAAATGAACAGGGAGATACGCAAAAATGAATGCCATTGAAGCAAAAAAACTGACAAAAAAATTCGGCAGCAAGGCGGCGGTGGATCATATCGATCTTACCGTCAAGGAAGGGGAATTGTTTGCCCTGCTTGGGGTGAACGGCGCCGGCAAAACCACTGCCATCCGCATGCTTTCCTGCCTCAGCACCCCCACGGAAGGGGAGGGCGCCATCTGCGGCCATTCCTGCCGGACGGAAGCGGAAAAGGTGAAAGGCATCATCGGTATTTCGCCCCAGGATACCGCTGTGGCGGAAAACCTGACCGTGAAGGAAAACCTGCTGTTCATGGCACGGGTGTATGGCTATGACAAGCAGAAAACGGAAGAAAAGGCAGGGGAGATGATCCGCTTGTTCCGCATGGAGGAAGTGGAAAACCAGCGGGCCAAAACCCTCTCCGGCGGCTGGAAAAGAAAGCTGTCCATCGCCATGGCGCTGATCGCTTCGCCCAAGGTGCTGTTCCTGGATGAACCCACCCTGGGGCTGGACGTGCTGGCCCGGCGGGAGATGTGGCGGGCCATTGAAAACCTGAAAGGGAAGATGACTATCCTGCTGACCACCCATTACATGGAGGAGGCGGAAAGCCTGTCGGACCGGATCGCCGTGATGATTGCTGGCAAAATTGCCGCCTGCGGCACCCTTGCCCAACTGGAGGCAGAAACGGGCAGGCGGGGGCTGGAGGAAGCCTTTGTGGCCATTGCGGAAAGGAGCATGAGCGAAAATGCATAAGATTACAGCCTTTGCGGAGAGAAACGCAAAAGAAATCCTGCGGGATGCCCTCAGCTATATTTTCTGTCTGGGCTTCCCTTTGGTGATGCTCATCATCATGACGCTGGTGGACAAAAGCATCCCCAAGGAAGCGGGCATGACCGTCTTCCGCATTGAGAACCTGGCCGGGGGCATTGCCGTGTTCGGCCAGACGTTCATCATGCTTTTTACCGCCATCACCGTGGCCAAGGACCGTAGCGGCGCGTTCCTGGTGCGTATGTATGCCACGCCCATGAAAAGCATGGATTTTGCCCTGGGCTATATGCTGCCCATGCTTTGCATCGCCCTGGTGCAGGCGGCGCTGATTGGCGGATGCTCTTTGCTGGTCAGCGTGATCACGGGAGGCAGTCTGTCCGTCGCCGGGGTGCTGTTGTCCCTGCCGGTGCTGCTGCCAAGTGCGGTTTTGTTCATTGGGTTTGGGCTGCTCTTTGGTACGGTGTTCAACGAAAAGGCGGCGCCGGGGCTGTGCTCCATTGTCATTTCCCTGGGCTCGTTCCTGGGCTCCATCTGGTTCGATGCGGAGGCCGCCGGCGGCGTGCTGCTGAATATCAGTCGGTGCCTGCCCTTCCATTACTGCACCAAGGCGGCCAGGGCAGCCATGCAGCTGCACCTTTCCTGGGATGCGTGCCTGTTGCCGCTGTTGGTGGTGTGCCTGAGCGCTGCGGTGCTGGTGGCGCTGGCCTGCTGGGCGTTCAGACGGAAAATGAAGGCTGACCTGGCATAAGGGGTACCATGCGGGGCTTCGCCCCTGCGCCCCACCAGGGGCATTGCCCCTGGACCCAACTGCGGAAGTGGATGGCTCAAAAAACAAACAATTTCCCGCTGGGACCTGGGGAGACCTGCGGGGCTTCGCCCCTGCGCCCCACCAGGGTCATTGACCCTGGACCCAGTTGCGGAAGTAGTTGGTTTATAGAACACGCAATTTCCCGCTGAAGCATGGGGGATACCAGCAACACGCAGATACACCATCGCAAAGGACGATTGTCATATTGCGAATTGGAGGTGGCCCCGCCACCCACGGGCTGGGCGGCTTTCAGCCGCCGGCCGGATGCTTTGCATCCGGGGAAAATACGGAAAAAGCCGGGAGAGAAAGCAAGCTTTCTCCTCCTGCCTTTTTCGTATTTTCATTGCGCCCGTGGGCTCATATTTCCGTCCCTCAAGTTTCATGCGGAAATAGCTTGTTCATTCACACTACTACTTCGCGGATTGGGTCCAGGGATGATATCCCTGGCCTGCGGGGGGGTACAGGGGGCGAGGAGTCCCCTGCTCTGGTTAATGCTCCGATAAAAAAGAGCATCCTGATGAGGATGCCCTTTCGTTGTGTAAAATCAGAAGCGCTGCATTTCTTCCAGGTAGGAGCGCAGCTCGGTGATGGCGATGCGCTTTTGTTCCATGGTATCGCGGTCACGGACGGTGACGGTGCCGGTTTCTTCGGTTTCGAAGTCCACGGTGATGCACACGGGGGTGCCCACTTCGTCCTGACGGCGGTAGCGCTTGCCGATGGAGCCGGTTTCGTCGTAATCCACGGGGAAATATTTAGCCAGTTCCGCATGGATTTCGCTGGCCAGGCCGCCCAGCTTGTTCTTCTGCAGGGGCAGCACAGCAGCCTTGAAGGGCGCCAGGGCGGGATGCAGGTGCAGCACGGTGCGCACGTCGTTCTTTTCGGCATCCAGCACTTCTTCGTCATAGGCATTGCACAGGAAGGCCAGCACAAGGCGTTCCACGCCCACGGAGGGCTCCACGCAATAGGGAACGAACTTTTCATTGGTCACCGGATCCATGTATTCCATGGATTTGCCGGAGTGGTTCATGTGCTGCTTCAGGTCGTAATCGGTACGGTCGGCAATGCCCCACAGTTCGCCCCAGCCGAAGGGGAAGAGGTATTCGAAGTCCGTGGTGGCCTTGGAATAGAAGGCCAGCTTTTCGGGCTCATGGTCACGCAGGCGCAGGCATTCTTCCTTGATGCCCAGGTTCAGCAGCCAGTTCTTGCAGAAGGAGCGCCAGTAGTTGAACCATTCCAGGTCCTCGCCGGGCTTGCAGAAGAATTCCAGCTCCATCTGTTCGAATTCCAGCACACGGAAGATGAAGTTGCCGGGGGTGATTTCGTTGCGGAAGGACTTACCGATCTGGCAGATACCGGCGGGCAGCTTCTTGCGGGTGGTGCGCATGGCGTTGAGGAAGTTGACAAAGATACCCTGGGCCGTTTCGGGGCGCAGCAGCACTTCGGAAGCGGAGGCTTCGTTGACGCCCAGGTGGGTTTTAAACATCAGGTTAAACTGGCGAATGCCGGTGAAATCCTTCTTGCCGCACACGGGGCAGACGATATCATGCTCGTTGATATAGGCTTCCAGCTCTTCGTTCTTCCAGCCGTCGCCGGTTTCGGCGCCCTTGGTATAATCTTCGATGAGCTTGTCGGCACGGAAGCGGGCCTTGCAGGCCTTGCAGTCCATCAGGGGGTCATTAAAGCCGCCCACATGGCCGCTGGCCACCCACACTTCGCGGTTCATCAGGATACCGCAATCCAGGCCGATGTTATATTTGCTTTCCTGGACGAACTTCTGCCACCAGGCTTTTTTGATGTTGTTTTTGAATTCCACGCCCAGGGGACCAAAATCCCAGGTATTGGCCAGGCCGCCGTAAATTTCGCTGCCGGCGAAGATAAAGCCGCGGTTCTGGCACAGGGCCTTCAGTTTATCCATGGTCAAAGGAGCCATTTCAAATCCACTCTCGCTTTCCTTCAGTTATCTTTGTTATTATCCCCGTTTCTGCTGTATTTGTCAAGCATTTGCGTACAATTTCACCGGATTCGTATACAAATCACGACAGCGTTCAACCAATCCAAACAACCAATGGATAACGCCTTTTCCTGTGCCATATTTTTTACCAAAAAACGTTGATTTGGCCCCTTTCATCTGTTATAATACAGGCAGGGAACGCATCTGTTTCTTCTGCCCATTCTCATCAACGCCTATCTGACAGGCCCATCCCATTTGAGATGCATAACCGGGGAAACACGCCCCAGCAATGGAGGATGAGCGTTCACCGCTTGTTTTTTATTTTATTCATTTTCACACAATCTTGGAGGAGAATGTATGGATTTCGAAAAAATGACGGTTCTGGAACTGAGAAAAGTAGCCAAGGACATGAATGTGAAGCTGGGCGCAGGCATCAGCAAGCAGGGCATTGTGGATAAGCTGAACGCAGTGGCCGCCCTGAACAAGCAGGAAGAAGCAGCGCCGGAAGCGGCTGTGCCCGTCCGCCATGCCTCCATCATCACCGACGATGAATTTGACGAAGGGGATACCGCCCCCGCTTCCTACACCGCCCGTCCCACCCGCCCCACGCTGCCCCGTACCGGCACCGCCGGCGGCGCCTCCTCCCTGTCCACCATTTCCGCCAAGGCCCCTGCCTTCACCATGGAGGGCAGCCGCGCCTGGCACAACCCCCGGGCTTACAACAATAATTACCAGCGTCCTGCTGCCGGCAATACCGGCTGGAATCAGCCCCGCACCCCGGCGCAGGACACCCGTCCCCAGGCCGGCTATACCCCCGCCGCCCAGCGGCCTGCCGCTTCTCCGGCGGCCCAGCGCCCTGCCATGCAGCAGCAGGCCCGGCCCAGCTATCAGCGCTTTGGCCCGGAAAATGAGCAGCCTGCCTATACCCGCCAGGAATATACCCAGCCCCGGCAGGAGTATGCCCAGCCCCAGCAGCCCCGCAGTGACTTTGGCACCTACCGCGCCGATTATGCTGTGCCTCAGCAGCCCCAGCAGCGGGAAATGACCCCCAACGAAATTCTCATGACAGGGGAATGCGGCGATTGTGCCGGCATCCTGGAGGTGCTGCCCGACGGCTTCGGCTTCATCCGCATGAACGGGCTGCTGGCCGGCAAGAGCGATGTGTATGTGGGCAATGTGCAGGTGAAGCGCTACGGCCTGCGCACCGGCGATTATGTGGCCGGCAAAACCCATCCCCAGCGGGAAATGGACCGCAATAACGCCCTTTTGTATATCACCGAAGTGAACGGCAATGAGCCGGAGGAAAAATCCGCCCGGCCTGTCTTTGACGAACTGACCGCTATTTACCCCAAGAAAAAGCTGAACCTTTCCGCCCGCTACAAGGAAGATACCTTCCTGCGCAGCATGGACCTGTTGGCCCCCATTGCCCTGGGCCAGCGTGCGCTGCTTTCCGTGGGCCCCCAGGTGAACAGAAGCGAACTTTTGTGCCGGCTGAGCCATGCGGTATCCGCCGCCAGCCCCAAGGCCCGGGTGATGACGCTGCTGCTTGACGAAAGCCCGGAAGAAGTGACGGAGATTTCCGAACGCATCAAGGGCGAAACCTACGCCGCCACCTTTGACCTTTCCGCCGAAATGATGGTGAAAACCGCCGAAATGGTGCTGGAGATGGCCCAGCGGCAGGTGGAACAGAAAAAGGACGTAATCCTGCTTGTGAACAGCCTCACCAGGCTGTCCCGTGCCTGCAATACCGCTGCGCCCCAGACGGCTCGGCTGCTGCCCAGCGGGCTGGTTTCCGGCGGGCTCACCCGTGCCCGGCGCTTCTTTGCCGCTGCCCGGAACACCCGGGAGGCCGGCACCCTCACCATCATCGCCCTGCAGGATGTGAACACCAGGAACCCGCTTGACGATGTGATCGCCGCCGAAATGGATAACACGGCCAACCTGCGGGCTGCGCTGCTGCCTGGGGATCAGGACACCCTTTGCTTCCCCAACCCCGCTACCTGCTTTTCCCGTCGGCCGGAACTGGTGCTGACGGAGGATGAGATGGCGGCTTCCCGCAAGGCAAAGGCTATGCTGGAAGGGAAGGAAGAACGGGAAACCCTGGCCCTTTTGAAGGAAATGGCCCAGACCCCCGATCACGACACCCTGGTGCAGCAGCTGCTGGCCAAGAACTAATACTGCCTGAAAGGAGCAAACGATGGAAGCTACGTCTTTTCGCTGCCCCTGCTGCGGCGCATCGCTTGTCTTTGGCGCTTACAGCCAGGAAATGCACTGCAGCTCCTGTGACAATACCTTCCCATTGGAAAGTATTCAGCAGGCTGCCCAGATTGAAAACATCCACGATTCCACTGACGCAGATATGCACTGGGATATGCCTGCAGGCCAGGAAATGGGTCCGGACGCCCAGGGCAATCTGCAGGCCTTCCGCTGCGAAACCTGCGGTGCCGAAATCCTGGCGGACCCGGAAACCGCTGCCACCGAATGTGTCTATTGCGGCAGCCCCACCATTCTGCCCGGGGTGCTGGAGGGTGCCTACAAGCCCGACGGCCTGATCCCCTTCCAGAAGACCAAGGAGCAGGCCCAGGAGGCTTATAAAAACCACTGCAAGGGCAAGAAGCTTCTACCCTCCGGCTTTTATGACGATTCCCGGCTGGAGAAAATCACCGGCGTGTATGTGCCCTTCTGGCTGTTCAAGTGCGAAACCGAATCGGACATGACCTTCAACGCCACCCGCACCAGCGTGACCCGGGAAGGCCAGTACATGGTGACCCGCACCAGCCATTACCTGATTCATCGGGGCGGGCATGTGAATTTTGACCAGGTGCCGGTGGACGGCTCGAAGAAAATGGACGATACCATGATGGAATCCATTGAGCCTTTCGACGCCAAAAAGGTTGAAGATTTCCAGATTGCTTACCTGTCCGGCTATCAGGCCCAGCGCCACGACGTTTCCGCCCAGGATTGTGCGCCCCGGGCCAATGAACGTATCCGGCAAACTGTACGCTCTCTCATCCGGGATACGGTGGTTGGCTACCATACCGTCACGCCCACCAAAACCCAGGTGGAAATTCAAAACAGCAGCGTCCGGCAGATCCTGATGCCGGTGTGGCTTTTGAACACCAAATGGAAAGATAAGATGTACACCTTCGCCATGAACGGCCAGACGGGCCAGTTCATCGGTGATCTGCCCACGGACAAGGGCAAGTTCTGGAAGTGGCTGCTGGGGCTGACGTTTGGCCTTGGCATCGGCGGCTGTGTGCTTCTCTACATCCTGATGACAATGGGGGTGGTGTGACATGAAAAAACTGTTGATCCTCTCCCTCATTCTGTGCATCATGGCCCTGCCCGCCCTGGCCGATACCCGCCGGGTGGTGGACGAAGTAAACCTGCTTTCCTATTTTGAGGAAAACGTGCTGCAGGAAAAAATTGATGAAATTGTGGCCCGGTACGATATGGACGTGGCCATTGTGACCAAAAACGATATTGGCTACCGCGCCATCGACGTGTACACCGCAGATTATTTTGAAAACGCCGGTTATGGCGTGGGAGATCGGCAGGACGGCCTGATCTTCCTGATCGATATGGACCAGCGGAATTATTTCACCGCCACCCACGGCAAGGCCATCACCGTTTTCACCGATTACGGGCTGGACCAGCTGCACAACAGCATGGTGCATTATCTGTCCAGCGGCGATTACTACACTGCCTTCAGCCGCTACCTGGACAAGGTGGAAAGCTATCTGGAAAATTACGAACAGACCGGCAAGGCCTATGATGTGTACAACGCTGTTTCGCTGAAAGCCCCCATGGAGCGGATAGTAGAAATGGCGCCCATTGTGTTCATTGTGGCGCTGGGGATCGGGCTCATTGTTGCTTTCAGCCTCAAGAGCCAGCTGAAAACCGTGCGCAAAAAGCAAAACGCTGCTTCCTATGTGCAAAAGGGCAGCTTCTATCTGTCCCGCTCCCAGGATATTTACCTCTACACCCGCACCACCCGCCGTAAGATTGAAACCAATACCGGCGGCAGCAGCCATGGCGGCCGTGGCGGCAGCAGCACCTTCCGTTCCTCCTCCGGGCGCAGCTTTGGCGGACGTGGCGGGAGATTCTGATCCGCCAGGGCCAGGGCCAGGGTGGTACCCTGGACCCATTCTGCGGAAGTGGTTGGCCGGGCGAACAGGCAATGCCCCGCTGAAACGTGGGAAATACGAAAAGCCTCCCTTGTGGTGGGAGGGTTCTTAAGGAACAGTTTATCCAATAGCAAACAAGCGAGCATCCAACATTCGGATGCTCGCTTGCTTATGTGCTTATGTAAACACAATGCACCGGAACGGTGCGTATAATTGCGCCCTCCTAAGAGGGAAAAAATCTGCTTTGGTTTGCTCAACAAATTGGAATTTGTTTATCTCTTCAAATATAAGTTATACTCATACGCATCGCCCTGATACTCTTCTTGTTTTCTAAGCAAAATATCATTAAACCCCAAAGCCTGATACATATGAATCGCTCTAAAATTGTCATCTTCCACCCCGACAGTAAATTCGCAATATCCATTCTCTTTTAATTCAGTCAAAACTGTTTTTAAGAGATATGTTCCGTATCCTTTATTCTGAAAATCTTCGCGAACTCTAAATGCAAACAGATATGCTCGTCTGCCTCGTATGGCATAATTCTCATCGTCGTTTTCATACATTACGTGAAGTTCACCTACTAAAACACCTTTATCATACAAAACAAAAATATCAATAACCCCATTTTGAATATCATGCGTACATTCAGATATCATTTGTTCAACATTATTATACTCAAATAATTCGGTCAAAATATGTAAATCATGTATTGCTAATTTTTCTATTTTCATGGTAACTCTCCCACAAATTCAAGTTTGTCGCTTTCATTCTATCACGCAGAACAAGAAACAGCAAGCCTTGGCGGGCTTGCTGTTTCGGTATTTCTTTGGTGCAAAGTGAAGGATAACTCCTTCCTTTCCATCGTTCCCGCTGAAAGGGAGGTGGCACGGCGAAGCCGTGACGGAGGGATTGCCCGCAATATGCATAAACCCGTCAGGGAAAGACGATTGTAATATTGCGGATTGGAAGCAGCACGGCTGCCCCACGGGCTGGGCGGCGGAACGCCGCCATCCGGATGCAAAGCATCCGGGGAAAACGAAAAAATAAGCGGAGGGAAAATTTATTTTCCCATCCGCTATTTTTATCGTTTTCATTGCGCCCGTG
>JAFQHP010000030.1 GCA_017397895.1 Clostridia bacterium | reverse complement strand
GTGGTGGGGCCATCGCATTCCTGCCTGGTATTGCGAAGACTGCGGCCGGGTGATCGTCTCCATGGACGACCCCACCCACTGCGATAAGTGCGGAAGCGCTCACCTGCATCAGGATGAGGACGTGCTGGACACCTGGTTCTCTTCCGCCCTGTGGCCCTTCTCCACGCTGGGCTGGCCCCAGCAAACGGAAGACCTTTCCTACTTCTTCCCCACCAATACCCTGGTCACCGGTTATGATATCATCGGTTTCTGGGTTTCCCGCATGATCTTCTCTTCTCTGGAGAACATGGGCCAGGTGCCCTTTGACACCGTGGTCATCCACGGCCTGGTCCGCGACGCTTTGGGCCGGAAGATGTCAAAGTCCCTTGGCAACGGCGTGGATCCTCTGGAAATCATTGACCAGTACGGCGCCGACGCCCTGCGCTTCTCCCTGGTGATGGGCATCAGCCCCGGCAACGACACCCGCTTCTCCACCGAAAAGGTGGAAATGGCCCGGAACTTTGCCAACAAAGTCTGGAACGCCAGCCGCTTCGTTTTGATGAACCTGGACGGCGAAGAAACCCTGGACGGAAAGCAGCTGCTGCTCCCCGATCAGTGGATCCTCACCAAGTATAACGAAGCCGTGGCCCAGATTTCCGCTTACTTCGAGGATGCGGATTACGGCCTGGCCGCCCAGAAGATTTACGATTTCATCTGGAGCGAATTCTGCGACTGGTACATCGAGCTGGCCAAGGGCGGCCTGCTTGGCGAAGATATGGAGCGGAAGGCTGCCGTCCGCGCGGTGCTCCAGCATGTGCTCAGCGGCCTGTTGCGCCTCCTCCATCCCTTCATGCCCTTCCTCACCGAAGAAGTGTACAAGAACCTGCCCGGCAAGCAGGACGCTTCCTGCATGCTGGCCGATTGGCCCCTGGTGGATGATGCCTACACCTTCGCTGCCGAAAGCGCCCAGATGGAAGGCATTATGGAAATGATCCGTGCCATCCGCAACATCCGCGCCAACATGAACGTGCAGCCCTCCATGCGTGCCCGCCTGATGGTGAAGGCCAACGAAGGCTGGCAGGATGCTATTCAGGGCGCCGAAGTGTACTTCGCCCGTATGGCCGGCGTTTCCGCCCTGGAAATGCTCTCCGCCGATCAGAAGATCGAAGAAAAGACCGTCAGCGCTGTGTGCCAGACCGGCGAATTCTTCATTCCCCTGGGCGAGCTGGTGGACTTTGCCAAGGAAAAGGCCCGCCTCACCAAGGAACGCAACAACGTGGCCAATGAGATCGCCCGTGCCGAAGGCAAACTGAACAACCCCGGCTTCCTCAGCAAGGCCCCCGCCAACCTGGTGGCCGCCGAAAAGGAAAAGCTGGAAAAGAATAAGCAAATGCTCATTTCCCTGGATGCTCGTATTGCCGAGCTGGGATAAGGAGTAAGATATCTGGGGGAACCGTTCTTTGAAGCCAAAGAACGGTTCCCCCAGACCCCCTCCAAGAAAGCATATCCGGAAACAAAAAATATTATCTGAAAACCTGCGTTTCCGTGCTTCGTTACATTTTGGAGGTATGCAGATGATCAAAGCTGTCGTGTTTGATCTGTATGAAACCTTGATCACCGAATGGGTGAGCCGCAAATATCTGTCCTCCCAATGTGCCCGGGATCTGGGCATCGATCCTTCCCTGTTTAGGGAACTGTGGAACAGCTGTCACCACGCCATGGATACCGGCCGCCTTTCCTATCGTCAGGTGCTGACGGAAATCCTGATCGCCGCCGGAAAAACGCCGGATGATGCTCTGATGGCTGCCTGTGAAGAAAAGCGAATCACCGGCAAAAACGATTGTTTTGCTGTCATCGATGAAAATGTTTTGCAAATGCTCTCTGCCCTGAAGCAGCAGGGGCTGAAGCTTTGCCTTTGCAGCAACTGCTCCGCCGACGAAGTGGAAGGCCTTCTCTCTTCTTCCCTTCACCCTCTCTTTGATGCCGTCATTTTGTCCTATCAGGTGGGTTTAGCGAAACCTGACAGGCAAATTTATCTCCATTGTACCGAAACGCTTTCCGTATTGCCGGAAGAATGCCTGTTTGTGGGCGACGGCGGCAGCAGGGAATTGTTTGGTGCAGGGGACGTCGGCATGCACCCCCTGCGTGCCCTGTGGTTCCCGGAAAAATACCACGCCGAAATTGCCGAAATGCCCTTCCCCGCCGCGCATGCGCCTCGGGACGTGCTGGCCCATCTCAACTCCCTTTAACCTCGCCTTTCCCTTGCCTTCTGGCAAGACTACATAAATCCCCCTGTGCCGGGCGGCGCAGCCGCTGCCGGATGCGAAGCAGACGGGGAAAGAAGCGAAAAGATCAAAAGAGAAAGCTTGCTTTCGTCTTTGAGCTTTTTGATTCTTTTAAGAGGCACAGCATACCTTTATCCCACCCAACAGCGACACACAACTTTTTTCCTTTCCCCTCCCCCATCTTTCGCAGGAAGGGTCCAGGGGCCATGCTCCTGGTTCGGGGGCATGGGGGGCTGAACAAGCCCCCGCATAATTCCCACACAATCCACACACCAAAGGAGAACACACCATGGAATTCCATCATGTTCCGGTTTTGCTGAAGGAAGTGCTGCATTACCTGGATCCTCAGCCGGGCCAGGTGTTTGCCGACGGCACATTGGGCGGCGGCGGCCACAGCGGTGAAATCCTCAAGGCTATGGGCGAAGGCACCCTGTACGACATCGACCGGGATATGGCGGCCATCACCGCCGCATCTGAGCGCCTTGCCTGCCATGCCGGCTTCCATGCCGTGCACGGCAATTTCCATGATGTGAAAATGCTGCTTGGCGACGTGCGGCTGGACGGCGGCCTGCTGGACCTGGGCGTCTCCTCCCACCAGCTGGACACCAAGGAACGGGGCTTTTCCTACCACGATAACGCGCCCCTTGATATGCGCATGGACCGCACCAAGGGCATCGCCGCAGCCGAATATCTGAACACCGTTTCCGAAGGGGAATTTGTGCGCATCCTGCGGGAATACGGCGACGAAAAATGGGCGGTGCGCATTGCCCAGATGCTCCTGGAAAAGCGGGCCGAAAAGCCGCTGGAAACCACCTTTGACCTGGTGAAGGTGGTGGACGCCGCCATCCCCAAGGCCGTTCGCCGCAAGGATGAAGGCCATCCCGCCCGGCGCACCTTTCAGGCCGTACGCATTGCCGTCAATGACGAACTGGCGCCCCTGGAGCAGGCCATCCGGGATTGGGTGGATATGCTCAAGCCCGGCGGAACGCTGTGCGTGATCACCTTCCATTCCGTGGAAGACCGCATTGTGAAAAGCACCTTCCGCTCCCTGCAAAACCCCTGCACCTGCCCGCCCAAGGCCCCTATCTGTATCTGCGGCAAAAAGCCCCTGGGCCGTGCCGTGGGCGGCGCTATCAAGGCCGGCAAGGATGAGCTTTCCGATAATTCCCGCTCCCACAGCGCCACGCTGCGTGTATTTGTAAAGGGGGAAAAATAAATGAGCACCTTGTATGTGGTGGCTACCCCCATCGGTAACCTGTCCGATATGAGCCCCCGGGCCGTGGTAACCCTGAAAAATGTAGACCTCATCTGCGCTGAAGACACCCGGGTGACCAAGAAGCTCACCAACCATTTCGGCATCGATACACCCCTCATTTCCTGCCATCAACACAATGAGAAAAGCCGGGGCGATGAAATCACCGGCCGGATGCTGGCGGAAAATCTGGATGTGGCCGTGGTGACGGACGCCGGCACACCCGCCATTTCAGACCCCGGCACCGAAATTGTCCGGCTGGCTGCCCAGAAGGGCATCCCGGTGGTGGCGGTGGCCGGGCCCAGTGCCTGCATCGCCGCCGTGTCCGTCAGCGGGTTCGATTTTTCCGCCTTCACGTTCCACGGCTTCCTGCCCCGGGAAAGCAAGCCCCTGAAAGAAAAGCTGCTGCAGATCGGAAGATGCGGCGAGGGCGCTGTGTTCCACGAATCCCCTCACCGGGTGAAAGGGCTGGTGCAGGCCATTGCCGATACCCTGCCCGGCGCCCGGCTTTCCGTCAGCTGCGATTTGACCAAGCTGCACGAGCTTACCCTCCGGGGCACGCCGGAAGAAATTCTTGCTGCCCTGAACGCCAACGAAAAGAGCGAAAAAGGTGAATACTGCCTGGTGGCAGATTTGCGCAATGTGCAGCTGCCGGAAGAAAAGCCGGTGGCCGCCGTTTCCCTGGAAGCCCAGCTGTTTGACCTGCTGCTGCAGGGCATGGAGCTGCGTGACGCCATCGACGCCCTGGTCGCAAACGGCGAAAAGAAAAACGCCGTGAAGGCTGCGGCGCTGCATCTGAAGGAGTATGTGGACGCCTGACAGTTTGGAATGACGGAGCAAGGTGTCTTCTCGCCCCCTGTACCCCCACGCCAGGGCCATTGGCCCTGGACCCAATCTGCGACATGGTAAATGTGAATGGACAAGCTGTTTCCGCATGAAACTTTAGGAACGAAAGGGGCCTGCGCGGCCCCTTTACCCCACGGCAGGGGTATCACCCCTGCACCCATCCTGCGACGGGCAATCAGAGAAAAACAAGATTGTTTCCGCATGAAGCTTGAGGAACGAAAGGGGCCTGCGCGGCCCCTTTACCCCGCGGCAGGGGTATCACCCCTGCACCCATCCTGCGACGGGCAATCAGAGAAACACAAGATTGTTTCCGCATGAAACTTGAGAAATGCAAGGGGCCTG
>JAFQHP010000029.1 GCA_017397895.1 Clostridia bacterium | reverse complement strand
CGGCCGGATGCCAAAGGCATCCGGGGAAAACGATAAAAAGAAGCGGTGAGAGAATTCATTCTCTCAACCGCTCTTTTTTCGTTTTCATAGCGCCCGTGGGCACATATTTCGTTCCTCAAGTTTCGTGCGGAAACACGTTTGTTTTACAAGCTTGTACGTCGCAGGATAGGTGCAGGGCCGATGGCCCTGCCGTGGGGGTACAGGGGGCGAGGAGCCCCCTGCTCCGTCAAAGCCGCGCAGGCCCCTTTCCTTCTCCAACCATCACGCGAAAACAGCTTGTTTATTCACACTATCGCTTCGCAGATTGAGTCCATGGGGCGAGAAGCCCTTGCTCCGTTGTCTCTTACGGCGACAGCACCAGCTGCAGCACATTGCCCCGTTCATCGGGCACAGAGAGATAGCAGGTGGTTTCCGGGCGGGCCAGGGTGAGACATTGGGAAGCGGTATCATAGCTGAAGGGCAATTCCTGGCCGGCGGCATTGGTGACGGAGATGGCGTCTGCCCGGATGCCGGAAAGGTTATCGGAAAAATACATCAGCACGTTATCGCCGCTGCGGCGGGTGTCCAGCAGGGCGGGCATTTCCCAGTCCGCATCGGTTACCGGCAGGGAAGCGGTGGTTTTTTGCAGGTTGAAGAAGGTAGCCTCCACCACCATTTCGCCGTTGCCGGCAGGCTGCAGGGTGTACACGCCATTTTCGTCCTCATAGATAGGCTGGGTGATACCCCCCATGCGTGCGGTTACATGGCGCACCGGCACGGCGGATGTGAACCGGATATGGTACACCGGGTTTTCCCCCGGCGATCGGGCCGCTTTTGTCACGTCCATTTCGGCGGTGATGAACAAAAAGGGCAGCAGCATAAACAGCACCAGCATTACCACAATGGCGGTGCGCTGCATGGCGAAGCGTTCCTTGCGGTAATTACTGTAGGCGGCCAGGGTTTTCAGCGGCACGGTGTTGGATGGGCGGTTGCAGGCGCGGAAGATGTTTTCCAGCATCTGCTGGGCAGTAGCCGGGGGCAGCACAGGTATTTTGCTCATGGCGTGGTGCCCCCTTCCATACCCGTCCGGGGCAGACGGCGGATGCCGCTGGCCATGTATTCCCGCACCTGGCGGGTGCTCATTTCCATCAGGGCGGCAATCTGCCTGCTGCGCATACCGCAATAGCCCTTCAAAAGCAGCACCAGCCCTTCGGTAAAGGGCAGGTTCATCAGTTGATGCACGGTGCACTGCCGGCCCGAAAGCGTAACACGGATGTTTTCCGGGGCCTGGGGCATGGCAGGATCCTGCTTTTGCTTCAGCTGCAGGCACACGCGGAAGTTCAGCCGGGTGAGCCAGTTGATAAACAACGCATTGTCATTCAGCCTGGGCAGGGTGTTCAGCGCCTGGATGTAGGTTTCCTGCAGTGCCTGCTGGGCCAGGTATTCGTCCCTGAGGAAGCTGCAGCAAAACTGGTATTGCTGGGGATAGGTGGCGGCAAACAGCTCCGCAAAGGCATTGGCGTCGCCCTCTTTGGCATGATGGACCAGCTCGGTCACATATTGTAGGTCAAGGCTGGGCATAAAATGGCTCCTTTACTGCTGGGATTGCCGGGCTTTTTCCTGTAATCGTCTGTCCGACAGGGCGATGAGCTGGTTGATGGTGCGCACGCTTTCCCCTTCCCGGAAGGCAGTTCCGGAAAGGTATTGCAGCATCCGGTCCGGATGCGCGGTATTGTAGGCGTCCACCATTTCCTGCACCCGCCGCAAAAAGGTGTCCATTTTTTCTGCGGTACATTCTTCAAACAGCGCCATAAACTTGTTGCCCCCGTTGCGGCCCACAAAGCACAGCCCAAGAGAAGCGTTCTGCAGGATATTGGAAAAGGCCTGGATGGCTTCGTTGCCGGACAGGTAGCCGTGCCGGTCGTTGATCCGGCGGATGTTGGTCAGGTCCGCCATGATGCAGCCCAACGTATCGGGTAGGGGCTTATCCAGGTATTTTTCGATCATGGCGTCGCAGCTGAAGCGGTTGGCAATGCCGGCAACAGGGTCGTTGTGGACGGCAAAGTCCAGCTCGCTGTAATCCTTTTTCAGGGCGGAAAAGGAGGCGAAATCCCACAAAATAAACGCAAAGGACAATATGGCAATCAGCCACAAAAGCCCGCTGAGGGCCTTGACGGCACTGTTGTTGCCAATCAGCTGGTACAGCTCCGCATTGCTGAACACCAGGTACAGCCCGAAAGCCGTAATGAGGATAAACAAAACCAGCTGGACGGTTTTGATCATTTCAATTCTCTTTTTCAACGCGTGTTCCTCCCGGGGAAGAATTACATCGGCCCTGTATGCCCAGGGCACATTATCTGCTTTCTGTATCCATTATTATAGAGGGAAAAAGCCGGAAAGAAAAGCCCTATTCTCAAAGAAATTCATAAAAATGAAAGAAAAAATCCATCAATTGGCATTTACAAATGGGGAAAATGAGTATATAATATTTCCGTGGAAGTAACTATGGATGTAACCTTCAAAAAGATTGTGCATCACTTTTGTGTTTTGGTTTTGCCCGGCGGCCGGTGTGCTGCCAGATGAAAGGAAGATTATTTCATGAAGCTTCGCATCAAGCGTTTGTTCACGGCCCTGGCAGCTGTGGCCCTGATTGTGGGCGCTGTGTATTTCACCTGGGACAGCAGCCTGCAGGCCTCCGATGAGGAGGGCACTGTCACCGCCGCTCAGCAGCAGGAGCAGGCGGAAGAAACCCTGGCCCCGGTGGAAGTGGTGGTGCCGGAAGAAACGCCGGCAGAAGCCCCCGCCCCGGCCGATCCTTTCCAGAATGCCCGCATCAGCATTGAACTGACCAACGACGGCGACCTGTACTATGGCGATATTGCCATGCTGTGGGCCTCTGTTTCCGGCGTGGAAGGCAACGGCAGCTACACCATCCAGTGGCAGACGGATAACGGCGACGGATGGGAGAATATCCCCGGCGCCACCGGCCCCAGCTACAATTTTTCCATCAATACCTCCAATGCATCCCGCCCCTACCGGGCTGTGATGATCTGCCAGAATTGATCTTCTCTGTTTCTCCTTTCTTGCCGCCCGCCCGGGCGGCGCTTTTTTTTGTGCAGATTCCTGCGAAGCAGGCCGGGGATATCATCCCCGGACCCAATCCGCGAAGTGGCTGTGTGTAAAAAAGCAGTTTTCGCGTGAAACTTGGGGAACGATAAGTGGCCTGCGCGGCCTGACCGAAGCAGGGGGCTCCTCGCCCCCTGTACCCCCGCGGCAGGGTCATCGACCCTGCACCCATCCTGCGATGTACAGGCTTGTAAAACAAACGTGTTTCCGCACGAAACTTGAGGAATGAAATATGTGCCCACGGGCGCTATGAAAACGAAAAAAGAGCGGTTGAGAGAATGAATTCTCTCACCGCTTCTTTTTATCGTTTTCCCCGGATGCCTTTGGCATCCGGCCGGCGGCGTGAACGCCGCTTAGCCCGTGGGGTGGCGGGGCCACACCCAATTCGCAATATTACAATCGGCATTTGCAAACGGGTTTGTGCGAGCTGCAAGCGATCCTTCACGCTTCAGCGGGAAACTGTTTGTTCGCCCGGCCAACCACTTCCGCAACTGGGTCCAGGGTCAATGACCCTGGTGGGGTGCAGGGGCGAAGCCCCGCATGGTTCCTCACGCTTCAGCGGGATATTGTTTGTTCGACCAGTCAACCACTTCCGCAACTGGGTCCAGGGTCAATGACCCTGGTGGGGCGCAGGGGTGAAACCCCGCATGGTTCCTCATGCCTCAGCGGGAAGTTGCTTGTTCGCCACGCCAACCACTTCCGCAACTGGGTCCAGGGTCAATGACCCTGGTCAAATGAGCGCCAGGGTTTTGAGCAGGAACACAAACAGGAAGGTGGTCACGATGGAGCAGGTGCTGGTCATGGCCACAATTTCTGCGGCCAGTTCGCCGTCGCCGCCCATTTGCTGGGCCATGGGATAGCTGCTGACGGCGGTGGGTGCGCCGAAGGAGATCAGCACGCAGGCCAGGCCCACGCCCCGGATGCCCAGGGCAACGGCCAGGGACAAAAACAGGATGGGGGAGAGGATCAGCTTGCCCAGCACGCTGATGAGCAGCTGTTTTTTATGCCGGAATGCGCTTTGCAGGGTGATGGCGCCGCCCAGGGTGAACAGGGCCAGGGGCGTGGCCACCTTGGCCATATCGCTGAAGGTGGTGTTCAGGAAGGAGGGCA
The DNA here is from genome assembly GCA_017397895.1 of Clostridia bacterium. Taxonomy (GTDB): domain Bacteria; phylum Bacillota; class Clostridia; order Christensenellales; family Aristaeellaceae; genus RUG563. The sequence continues at coordinate 15,729 of JAFQHP010000029.1, read as the reverse complement.
GCTGCAGCTTCATCAGCCAGCAGGCGTAGCCCAGCAGGGAGGCAATGATCAGCGGGTTTTTCAGGATATTCAGCAAGATTTTTTTGATGTTCACTTTGTTACCGTTGAACGCGGAAAGGGCGATGACGCTCATCACGTTGTACACCGGCACCGTCACCGTCACCAGCAGCGCCGCCAGGGAGGTGTCCTGCCCGGGGAAGAGCATCTTCACCAGCGGAATGCCAAAGAAGGCATAATTGGCCCGGCCCATGCCCTGGATCATCACGCCAACCTTGGCCCGGTCCTTTTCAATCCGGGGCACCAGCAGCATAAACAGCAGAAACAATACAATCAGCCCGAAGAAAACGAACAGAAATTCCTTCCCTTCGATTTTTGTATCGGCCGGGGTGCCCAGCACGCTCATGAACAGGTTGATGGGCAGGAACAATTTGAAAATCAGCTGATTGATGCCCTTTACCAGCGAATCGTTCAGCAGGCCGATTCTGCGGCTCAAAAAACCTGCGCTCATCAAAAGAAGCAGGGGCAATACCGTATTGGCGGCAAACAATAAATCGCTCACAAAAAAGCCTTCTTTCTTTTGTTAAAGCCCATTCGCATAGAAAAAGCCCAGCCGCAGCAGCATCACGCCAGTGATGTGCTTTTCGCTCACCTCGCCGAAATACCGGCTGTCCACCGATTCGGGCCGGTTATCCCCCAGCACGAACACGTGCCCCGGCTGCACCTGATAGGGATATGACAGGGTTTCGCTCTCTAAAAGCGTATTCCCCAGCGCATAGGGGGCGTCTTCCGGCTGGCCGTTTATGTACACCTTGCCGTCCCTTATATCCACGGTGTCTCCGGCCACGGCGGCCACCCGCTTCACATAGTATTCCCCGGAGGGCAGGGAAAGGGAGATGATATCGCCCCGGTTAACCTGGGAGAAAATGCGGGTGTAGAGCACATAATCCCCGTCCTGCAGGGTGGCAAGCATGGAAGGGCCGTCCACCCTGGAAAAGCCCAGCACAAACTGGAACAGAATAAACAGCGCTGCCGCCAGGATGGCCAGCACCTTCACAAGGCGCAGCCCCCTCCATTTGCGGCTGTCATAACGATCGGAAAATTGTCTGGCCATGGAACCGTCCTTTTCATGCAAAAATCAGCGTTTTCATTATACCAAACTTTTTGTCCATATTCAATCCGGGAAAGGAAGGAAAGGCACGGGCTGACGGCGAAAATGTGCATCCCGGAACAGAAAAAAGGAGGACGTCGCCATGGCGGAGGAATGCTTGATCTGCAAAGCGCCGCTTTTGTACCTGCAAAAAGAAAAGGAAATGACCTGCGCCCTGTGCGGCAAAAAGGAAATGAGCCGTGCCGCCTGCATGCGTGGGCATTTTGTGTGCTCCCGGTGCCACACCGCCGGCATGGATGAAATCATTGGCCTGTGCCTGGCGGAAAGCAGCCCCTGCCCGCAGGAAATTCTGGAAAAATTGATGGCCCGGCCTTTTTGTCACATGCACGGGCCGGAGCATCATGTGATGGTGGGCGCAGCGCTGCTTACGGCTTATCATAACGCCGGCGGGCAGGTGGATCTTGCCGCAGCCCTGAAGGAAATGATGGCCCGGGGACGGCAGGTGCCCGGCGGGGCCTGCGGCTATTGGGGCGCCTGCGGCGCCGGGGTGAGCACTGGGATGTTTGTGTCCATTATCACCGCTGCCACGCCCCTGACGCAAGCGCCCTGGGGCCTTGCCAACCGCATGACCGCCGCCGCCCTGCAGGCTATTGGTACGGTGGGCGGCCCCCGCTGCTGCAAAAGGGACAGTTTTCTGGCCGTTCAGGCTGCCGTGCCGTTTGTGAAAGAGCATCTGGGCGTGGAGATGGAAAGCCGTGCCGCCTGCTGCACCCATTTCTCCCGCAACAATCAGTGCATTGGGCAGCGATGCCCCTTCTTTCCGGGGAAAGAAGGAAAATAAGAAATACAGAAATGTAGTATGTTCATGAGAATGTAGGGAAGGGGCCTGCGCGGCCCCTTCACCCCGCGGCAGGGGGATTCCCCCTGCACCCATCCTGCGACACACAAGCCTATAAAACAAACGTGTTTCCGCATGAAACCTGAGGAACGAAAAAGAACCCACGGGCGCTATGAAACGAAAAAAGAGCGGTTGAGAGAATGAATTCTCTCACCGCTTCTTTTTATCGTTTTCCCCGGATGCCGTTGGCATCCGGCCGGCGGCTGAAAGCTGCCCAGCCCGTGGGTGCGGGTGGCAGTGTCTCCTCCAACTCGCAATATAACAATCGGTTTTTGCAAACGGGTTTTTGCGTGCTGCCAGCTGCAGCGGGAAATTGTTTGTTCGTCCGGCCGACTACTTCCGCAGAATGGGTCAAGGGGCAATGCCCCTTGTGGGGTGCAGGGGTGAAACCCTGCAGGGTTCCTCACATTACAGCGGGAAATTGTTTGCTCGCCACGCCAACTACTTCCGCAACCGGGTCCAGGGCACGGCCCTGGTGCAGGGGTGAAGCCCCGCATCGCCTCCCTAAATCAGGGTATCCAGGAAGCAGGCGTTGGTATCGGCGGGGCGGCCCTGATGATCGATAACGGTGACACGCACGTACAGGCCGTCCTGTTCCAGGGGGCAGCAGGCGGTTGAGAGGCTTTCGCCCTCCGGTGCCTTCAGGCGCAGGGCGCGGCGGTTGCCGAAGGTGAACACAATTTCCCGGGCGGGGGAGCAGGCGATGTGGATATGCCCGTCCTCTACGTACAGGTCATGGATTTCGGGGCCCTGGGAGGCGTAGAAATGCCCCGCTGCCAGGGCGCGGGTAATGGTGCGGTAGTGCAGTTTTTCTGCCTTGATCATTACCCAGGCGCCGCCGGTATCGCCTAAGGCATGGTTGTCATCGGCACCAATGCAATAGATGCGCTTGCCCTGGCGCAAGAGGTCGTCATACACCCGGGGGTTGTATTCCTGATACCCCTCCACCACGCAGCCCCAGTTGCATATTTCCATGGCGTGCATGTGCTGATAGCCGCTGTACTGGGGATAGCTTTCCAGGCTCCAGGTGGGGTGGTTGTAGGTGACGAAAAAGCCCTTGTCCCGGCCGATTTTCATCATCTCGCTGACACCCTTTGCACTGTAGCTGCGGATATAGGGTGAGGTTTCTTCGTCGATCAGGATTTTGTCCGCATTTTTTCCGGAATTGGCGAAAAGGTATTTTTCCGGGTGCCAGCAGACTTGCCTTTTGTTCTCCTCTTCCAGGGCAATGAAACACATATGGCAGCTGCGTGTGCGGGGCCAGGGCAGGCTGCTTTCCTCGTTCACTTCCATTTCATAGCCGGTGAGGGTGAGGAAAGCATCGTCGTTCAGCTCCGGATGGGGGATCATGATATCGTGGTCGGTAATGGCCAATACCTGATAGCCCAGGCTTTTGTAGCGTACCTTCAATTCCTCCGGCGTCATCTGGCCGTCGGAAAGGGTGGAGTGGCAGTGGAGATTGGCCTTAAAAAATTGCCCGTCCGGGGGCAGGAGATATTTGCGCATGGCTTTTCCCTCCGTTATATTTCCTTGGCCATGAACTGCACATGGGGGCAATCGGCAAAGCCCAGCTTTTCATAGAACCTGGGTGCCGGGGCGAAGCGGTTGGTGGAGAGGGTGATGCCGGCCAGGCTTCTTTCCTTCACCGTTTCTTCCACCTTGTCCATCAATAGTCTTCCGATGCCCTGTCCCTGCCGGGGCGGCGTGACGAACATTTCGTCGATGAAAATTTCGCTGTTGTTCCACCACACCTTTTCGTGGGCAAACAATGCGCCGCAAAGCGCGCCGTTTTCCTCTGCCGCAAAGCCCAGGAATTTCCCGGCGGTGAGATAATCCGTTAGATAATTTTCTGCCGTTTCCTGCTGCCAGCGGCACCGCCATAATTCGTTATTGTACACGTCCATCAGGATGCGGGCGCAGGCAGGGATATCGTTTTTCGTCAAAGGGCGAATATACACAGAGGGTCACCTTCCTTTTTTGTTATTATAGCAAATGCAGCGGTTTCTTTCAACAAAAAACCCGCCCCGGAAGGGAGCGGGTGCGAGGGTGAGCGTCAACCCTTGACGGCACCGTTGGTCATGCCGTTGTAGATTTGCTTCTGGAAAAGCAGGAAGATAATCAGGATGGGCAGGATGCAGATGAGCACGCCTGCGCTGATGATCTCGTACTGGGATTTGGTGGGGCCCATATAGGTGTACAGGGCTGTGGATACGGTTTTGAACTTGGCCTTGCTCTGGAGATAGAGGTTGGCGTTGTAGTATTCGTTGTAGATGCCCACGCCCTTGAGGATCATACAGGTGACCATGGCGGGGCGAAGCAGCGGCATGAGGATCTTGAAGAACACGCCGTAGTAGGTGCACCCTTCAATGATGGCCGATTCGTCCAGCGCCCGGGGCAGGTTTTCAAAGTATTGCAGGAGGATGTAGATGGAGATGACGTCCGTGCCGGCCATGAGGATGATGTAGCCGTGCATGGTGTCCACCAGGTTCATGTTCACCATCATTTTATAGATGGTTACCTGCATGGCAAGGCCGGGAACCAGGCTGGCCAGCAGGAACGCGCCGCGGATGAGGCCGTTGCCGGGGAAGGTGAACCTGTCCAGCACGTAGGCCAGCATACTGCCCATCATGACGGAAATGCAGATGGTGATGATCATCACGCTCACGGAGGTGAGGAACCCCTGCAGGATGCCGCTGTCATTCCAGAAGGAGATGAAGTTGTCGAAGTGTGTCCAGTCCTGAGGCGGGGTGATTTTGCTGGTGACAGAAAATTCTTCGGCCGTCTTGAAGGCGGCGAATACGCAGCTGACCAAAGGAAGCAGGCACACAGCAGAGGCAAAAATGAGGGTGATGTGCTTGAAAAATTTGATCACATAATCCTTGAATGTTCTTTCAACGCCCATATCTGCACCCCCTTAACCTTTGGATTCCGTTGTGGCATTGCGGAAGGTGTATTTGAACGCCAGCTTCTGAATGCCGGTGGCAATGACGATGATCAGCGTCAGAATGACCGCCATGGCGCAGGCCAGGCCCACCTTGTGCTGCACATGGGCTGTCTGGTGCATCTGGATGAAGTAGGTGGCGGTGCCGTTGCCGCCCATGGAGGTGATGACATAGGGCGGTTCAAAGGCGCTGAGGGAGCCGGTGATGGACATGATCACGTTCAGGGTGAGCACGGTGGAAATGCTGGGCAGAATAATGTAGCGGAACTGATGCCACTTATTGGCGCCGTCAATGGCGGCGGCCTCGTAGAGGGTGGGATCAACGCTCATGATGGCGCCGGAAAAGAGCACCATGTTCTGGCCCATGTATTTCCACAGCGACGTGAATACCAGCGACCAGTTGTTGATGGATTTATCTCGCAGCCAGTACGGCAGATTTTCCAATTCGAAGCCCACTGCCTGCAAAACGGTGTCCAGCACATAGCCTCTGGTGTAGAAGAACTTGAAAATGAAGCCGATGGCGATGCCGTTGATCAGGAAGGGGAAGAACATGGCCCCTTTGTAGAAGGCCGTGCCCTTGGTTTTGAAGCTGAGGATGGTGGCAAAGTACAGTGCGATGGCAATCTGCAGCACAGCACCCACCATGTAATAGAAGCTGACGGAGAACGTGGCAAAAAGCTCGTCCTTTTTGAACACATCCAGGTAGTTTTTGAAGCCTACAAAGCCCCTTACCTTGGTGTAGCTCATGTTATAGAAGGAGAATTCCACCATCTTTCCAAAGGGATAGAAGGTGAACATAACCAGCAGTGTCAGCGGCAGGATGGAGAAGGTGATGATCAGCAGCCATTTTTGCACCTTGGGCTGCAGCAGCCATTCCCGGAACGTGCGCTTGCCCTGGGGCGTGGGCACAGCGGAATTGATGACGCTCATGAAGGTCGCCTCCTTGGGGATGATGAAAGGAGGGAGACCGGGGTTTGACGCCCGGCCTCCCTCGAAAAGGGGCGGAATTATTCAGCCACTTCGATGCCCAGGGTGTCCTGTGCGTCGGTCCAGGCTTCGTTCCATTCAGCCATGATATCGTCGAAAGCCTTATCCTGATAGAAGGCGTGTTCGATGATCTTCTGGATCTTGCTGTCGCCGCCGCGGTTGACGGACAGGGCGCTTTCAGCGTTGATTTCGTCGGGCAGGGTAGCCTTGTCGGCGGGAGCAGCGGTATCAGCCACAAATTCGATGCCTTCGAAAGCAGCGTACAGGGCGGGATACTGGCCATCCTTGTTGATCGGGATGCCGCCTTCGTTGAAGGAGAAGCCGGATTCATGGGTCATCCACTTGATGAACACCATGGTGGCAATCTGCCGTTCCACGGAAACCTTGTTGTTGATGGCGTAGCAATAGTCAGCGCCGGCGGAGGCATACTGCTTGCCTTCGATGGTGATGGGGAAGTTCATGTAGCCGATGTCGTCGCCGTTGGGGCCGGCTTCAACCATCTGGATGTGAGCCCAGGAGCCCAGCACCATGCAGCCGATTTCGCCGCGGTTGATCATGCCCTTGCAGCCTTCCCAGTCGGTGGTGGTGTAGTCTTCTTCGATGAGGCCGTTGGCAACGGCGTCATAGAGGATCTTGTACACGGCATAGGGGCCGGTGCCGTCGCCGCGATCGGCGAAGGGATCCTTCATGGCGATCATGTCGATGTTCATGAAGTCGGCATTACCGGTGGCGGAGCCGCCGATGTAAGCGTCCCAGGCGCCCATGGTCCAGCCGGCAGCATAGTTGGTGTACAGCGGGATGGCGTCGGTGTTTTCCTTGATGAGCTTGAGGGCAGCGATGAATTCATCGGGGGTCTTGGGCAGTTCCTTGATACCGGCCTTTTCGAACACGGCCTTGTTGTACACGATGCCGTTGGCGTTGCCGGTGGAGGGGATGCCGTACACCACGCCGTCATAGGCCTTGGCGTCGATGAAGTTGTAGGTGCCGCTCATTTCTTCCACGGTGCCCATGGGAACGAAGTACTTGGCATATTCGTCAGCATCCAGCTGAGGAATGCCCAGCATATCGCCCCAGTCGTCGCTGCCGCCGATGCGCAGCAGAGCGTCCTGAGCATAGTCGGTGATGCCTTCGTAGGTCACCTTGATGCCGGGATACACTTTGTTGAATTCAGCAATGTAGTTGTCCAGGGCACCGTTGCCGGCCAGGTCGGTACGGTGGGTGAGCCACTTGATTTCGGCCTGCAGGTCCACATAGTCTTCGCCGAGCTTGATGTCCACGAAGGAAGGAACGGTCAGCTCATCGGCAAATGCGAAAGAGCAGGAACCAACCAGCAGCATCAGGCTGAGCAGGATTGCGGTAAGCTTTTTCATAGAAATGCTTCCTCCTTGTTAAATTATTGTTGACTATATTATAGCAACAATTGAAAAAATGTCAATATAAAATCACCTAAAAATGGGATAATATTTTGTGCAACATGAATGAGAAAAAAATAATTTAACTAAAAACGGGGAAAAATGTGCCAAATTCAACCAAGATTAACAAACCGTTTAACTTTGCAAAGTGACAAAAAGCATCGTAAAATGCTGTTTATACTTGTCTAAACGGGGCAAAATGGGCAATATTGCGGCGGGATGTGACAAAATTCAGCATGCGGGAGGGACAAAAAGATCCTCTGCAGGAGGCGGCGCGGCCGTCGGACCGGAAAATGGAATGTTTCATTTAATATATAGACGGCGTGCACCGGGAAGGCTGCATTTTCGGGCATACAGGGCAGAAACGAAAATTTTGTAAATAATTTGGCAAATATCTCCGTTTTACCCGTTGACATTGCAAAATCGTTGTGCTATACTCTATGATTGCATCAGTATCGTTAAGATGCGTGTTTTGTGCCGTTGCAAAATCGGGCTGCAAGGGCCCGGCGGGGTAGGGGCAATCTGCGCTTTTTTAGCGGTATTGGGAGCAATAAAGGGGTGATAGCTTTTATGGTGCACGAGGTCCAAATCGGGAAGCTGCGCAAACGTATGAGCTTCTCGCGCATCGACGAGGTTCTGGATATGCCCAACCTGATCGAGGTGCAGAAAAACAGCTACAAGCGTTTTCTGACCGACGATCTGAAAGAGGTTCTGGCAGATGTTTCCCCCATCACCGATTATAGCGAAAATCTGGTGCTGGAATTCGTCGACTACTCGCTGGACAGCACGCCCAAGAATACAGTTGAGCGTTGCAAGGAAAGAGATCTTACCTACGCGGCTCCCCTGCGGGTGTTTGTACGCCTCAAGAACAGGGAAACCGGCGAAATCAAAGAATCCGAAGTCTTCATGGGCGATTTCCCCCTGATGACCGAACACGGCACCTTCATCATCAACGGCGCTGAACGTGTTATCGTCAGCCAGCTGGTGCGTTCCCCCGGTGCCTATTTTGACATGCAGATCGACAAGGCCGGCAAACGCCTTTTCTCCTCCCAGATCATCCCCAACCGGGGCGCCTGGCTGGAATATGAAACGGACTCCAACGACGTTTTGTGGGTCCGTATTGACCGTGCCCGCAAGCTGCCCATCACGGTGCTCCTGCGCGCCCTGGGCTATGGCACGGACCAGGAAATTACCGACCTGCTGGGCGACGACGAGCGGCTTTTGACCACCATCGCCCGCTCCGACACCACCAAGACCCAGACCCAGGGCCTTCTGGAAGTGTACAAGCGCCAGAAGCCCGGTGAACCCCCCACTGAAGACGGCGCCCGGGCGCTGCTGCGCAGCCTGTTCTTCGATCCCAAGCGCTATGACCTCATGCGCGTGGGCCGCTATAAGTTCAATAAGAAGCTGGGCGTTGCCGCCCGCATCACGAACCAGGAAGCTGCCGAAGACGTGGTGAGCCCCATCAGCGGCGAAGTGCTGGTGAAGAAGGGCGAAATCATCTCCGAACAGCTGGCCAAGGATATCCAAAACGCCGGCGTGAACGTTGTCATGCTCCAGTGCGGCGATGTGGTGCACAAGGTGCTGGGCAACAATTTCGTGGATGCTTCCTATTTCCTGCCTTTTGATCCCAAGGAAGCCGGCATCCTGGAAATGGTGCATATGCCCACCCTGATGAAGGTGATGGAAGGCGTGGCTGAGGAAGAACTCAAGCGGGTCATCTCCGAAAACGTGCATGACCTGGTTCCCAAGCACATCATCATCGACGATATCGTGGCTTCTGTCAGTTACCTCCTGGGCCTGCCCTACGGCGTTGGCGTTACCGACGATATTGACCATCTGGGCAACCGCCGCCTGCGCTCTGTGGGCGAACTGCTGCAGAACCAGGTGCGCATCGGTCTTTCCCGTCTGGAACGCGTGGTCCGCGAACGCATGGCCATCCAGGATTCCAACGACGTAAAGCCCAATGACCTGATCAACATCCGTCCCGTTTCCGCTGCCATCAAGGAGTTCTTCGGCTCCTCCCAGCTGTCCCAGTTCATGGACCAGCCCAACCCCCTGGCTGAATTGACCCACAAGCGTCGTCTTTCCGCCCTGGGCCCCGGCGGTCTGAACCGTGACCGCGCCAGCATGGAAGTGCGCGACGTTCACTATTCTCACTATGCCCGCATCTGCCCCATTGAAACCCCTGAAGGCCCCAACATCGGTCTGATCGGTAGTTTGGCCACCTATGCCCGCATCAACGAATATGGCTTCATCGAAGCTCCCTATCGCTATGTGGACAAGGAAACCGGCAAGGTGACGGACAAGATCGTCTACATGACCGCCGACGAAGAAGACAAATACAAGGTGGGCCAGGCCAAGGAACCCCTGAACGAAGACGGTTCCTTCGTCAACAGCCGCATCATCGTCCGCTGGCGTGAAGATACCATCGAAGTGCCTGCCTCTCAGGTGGACTACATCGACGTTTCTCCCAAGCAGGTTGTGTCCGTTTCCACGGCCATGATCCCCTTCCTGGAAAACGACGACGCCGCCCGTGCCCTGATGGGCTGCAACATGCAGCGTCAGGCCGTGCCGCTGCTGGTGCCCGAAGCTCCCTTCGTAGGTACCGGTATGGAATTCAAGGCCGCTCATGACTCCGGCGTTGTGCTGCTTTCCAAGCATGCCGGTATCGTGGACGCCGTGTCCGCCGACGAAATCATTATTAAGGATGAAATCGGCGAAAAGCATGCCTACCGCCTCACCAAGTTCACCCGCTCCAACCAGGGCACCTGCATCAACCAGCGTCCCCGCGTTTCCCTGGGCGAAAAGGTGGAAGTGGGCGACCTGTTGGCCGATGGTCCTTCCACGGAAAACGGCGAAATCGCGCTGGGCCGCAATATGCTCATCGGTTTCATGACCTGGGAAGGCTATAACTACGAAGACGCTGTCCTCATCAGCGAACGGCTGGTGAAGGAAGACAAATACACCTCCATCCACATCGAAGAATACGAATCCGAAGCCCGGGAAACCAAGCTGGGCCCGGAAGAAATCACCCGGGATATTCCCAACGTGGGTGAAGACGCCATCCGCGATCTGGACGAAAACGGCATCATCCGCATCGGCGCCGAAGTGCGCAGCGGTGACATCCTGGTGGGTAAGGTGACCCCCAAGGGTGAAACCGAACTGACGGCGGAAGAACGCCTGCTGCGGGCCATCTTCGGCGAAAAGGCCCGTGAAGTGCGCGACACTTCCCTCAAGGTGCCCCACGGCGAAGGCGGCATCGTGGTGGACGTGAAAACCTTCAACCGCGAAAACAAGGACGAACTTTCCCCCGGCGTGAACGAAATGGTGCGTGTGTACATCGCCCAGAAGCGTAAGATCTCCGTGGGCGACAAGATGTCCGGCCGTCACGGCAACAAGGGCGTTGTGTCCCGCATCCTGCGCGAAGAGGATATGCCCTTCCTGCCCGATGGTACGCCCCTGGATATCGTGCTGAACCCCCTGGGCGTGCCCAGCCGTATGAACATCGGTCAGGTGCTGGAAGTGCACCTTGGCCGTGCCGCCAAGGCCCTGGGCTGGCATGTGGCCACCCCCGTGTTTGACGGTGCCTCCAAGGAAGATATCGACAACTGCCTCACCATGGCCGGCCTGCCCGCCGACGGCAAGACCATCCTCTACGACGGCCGCACCGGCGAACCCTTTGAAAACCCCGTGACGGTGGGTTACATGTACTTCCTCAAGCTCCACCACCTGGTGGACGATAAGATGCATGCACGCTCCACCGGCCCCTACTCCCTGGTCACCCAGCAGCCCCTGGGCGGTAAAGCCCAGTTCGGCGGCCAGCGTTTTGGTGAAATGGAAGTGTGGGCGCTGGAAGCCTACGGCGCAGCGCATACCCTGCAGGAAATCCTCACCGTCAAGTCCGACGATATCGTGGGCCGCGTGAAGACCTACGAAGCCATCGTCAAGGGCGAAAATATCCCCACCCCCGGCATTCCCGAGTCCTTCAAGGTGCTCATCAAGGAACTGCAGGCCCTGGCGCTGGATGTGCGCGTGCTGGGTGAAGATCATCAGGAAATCGAAATCCGCGAGCTGGACGACGATGATGATGATGACGATACCGTGGCCACCAATGCCAAGGAAGCGGACTACGAAGAAACCTTTGCTGCCGAAGACGGCGAAGAAGGCGAAGGCGCAGACGTGGGCGACTTTGATGTGGATACCGACATCAGCCTGGACGATGATTTCGGCGATTTCGGCATGGATGACATGCTGGACGACATCGGCCTGGATGACGAAGATGATATGTAAGCCGGGAAAAAGCCAATGGTTTTTCATCCCCGGATCGGCCAAAGCGGAGGGAGTTAGAATACATGTTTGAACTGACCAATTTAGATTCCATCCAGATCGGCATGGCCTCTTCCGAGCAGATCCTCGCCTGGAGCTACGGCGAGGTCAGCAAGCCGGAGACCATCAACTACCGTACCCTCAAGCCTGAGCGTGACGGTCTTTACTGCGAGCGTATCTTTGGGCCGCAGAAGGACTGGGAATGCGCCTGCGGCAAATATAAGCGCATCAAGTTCAAGGGCAAGGACAAGGTTTGCGACAAGTGCGGCGTGCAGATTACCAAGGCCAAGGTCCGCCGTGAGCGGATGGGCCACATCCAGCTGGCGGCTCCTGTGAGCCACATCTGGTATTTCAAGGGCCTGCCTTCCCGCATGGGCATGCTGCTGGACGTCAGCCCCCGTGCCCTGGAAAAGGTGCTCTATTTCGCTTCCTATATCGTGCTCAACCCCGGTATCGAAGCCAACACCAAGGTTGCCAAGAATGAACTGATCACCGACAGCAAGTACCGCGCCATCATGGCTATGCCTGAGGAAGAGCGCGGCGAATTCAAGGCCGGTATCGGTGCCGAAGCCGTGAAGATCATGCTGCAGGAGCTGGACCTGGAAGGCCTCAGCCAGAGCCTGAAGAAGGAAATTGCCGATCTCGTTGAAAAAGAACGGGACCGCGACGTGGAAGGCCAGAAGCGCACCCATGCCATCAAGCGGCTGGAAGTGGTGGAAGCTTTCCGCCTGTCCAACAACAAGCCCGAATGGATGATCATGGACGTGGTGCCCGTCATTCCTCCGGATCTGCGCCCCATGGTGCAGCTGGACGGCGGCCGTTTCGCCACTTCCGACCTCAACGACCTCTACCGTCGTGTGATCAACCGCAACAACCGCCTCAAGCGCATGCTGGAACTGGGCACCCCCGATATCATCGTGCGCAATGAAAAGCGCATGCTGCAGGAAGCTGTGGACGCGCTGATCGATAACGGCCGCCGCGGCCGCCCCGTAACGGGCCCCGGCAACCGTCCCCTCAAGAGCCTTTCCGACCTGCTTCGCGGTAAGCAGGGCCGCTTCCGCCAGAACCTGCTGGGCAAGCGCGTGGACTATTCCGGCCGCTCCGTTATCGTGGTTGGCCCCGAACTGAAACTGTATCAGTGCGGCCTGCCCAAGGATATGGCGCTGGAACTGTTCAAGCCCTTCGTGATGGAAAAGCTGGTTTCCCAGAAACTGGCCCATAACGTGAAGAACGCCAAGCGCATGGTGGAAAAGGTGCGCCCCGAAGTGTGGGACATCCTGGAAGGCGTCATCAAGGAACATCCCGTGCTCCTCAACCGCGCTCCCACCCTGCACCGTCTGGGTATCCAGGCCTTTGAGCCCGTGCTGGTGGAAGGCAAGGCCATCAAGCTGCACCCCCTGGCCTGTACCGCCTTCAACGCCGACTTTGACGGTGACCAGATGGCTGTGCACGTACCGCTGTCCATGGAAGCCCAGGCCGAAGCCCGCTTCCTGATGCTGTGCGCCAATAATATCATGAAGCCCCAGGACGGCATGCCCGTTATCTCTCCCTCTCAGGACATGGTTATCGGCTGCCACTACCTGACTATCAGCCGCGAAGACGCCAAGGGCGCCGGCCGTGTGTTCTGCAGCCAGGACGAAGCCCTGATGGCTTACCAGTGCAAGCAGATTGCCCTGCAGGCTCCCATCAAGGTGCGCATTGAACGCTCCTTCAACGGCGAAACCGCCCAGAAGATCATCGATACCACCCTGGGTCTGCTGATTTTCAACGACGAAATCCCCCAGGATCTGGGCTTCAAGCCCCGTACCTGCCTGGACGATATGTTCGCCCTGGAAATCGACCATAAGGTGGTCAAGAAGGACCTGGGCGCCATCGTGGAACGCTGCTTCCGCATCCATGGCGAAAGTGAAACCGCTCAGGTGCTGGACGCCATCAAGAACCTGGGCTACCGCTACTCCACCCGCGGTGCCGTTACCGTTTCCGTCAGCGACATCATTGTGCCTTCCGAAAAGAAGCAGTGGCTGAAGGAAACCGACGAACTGGTGGCCCTGATCAACAAGAAGTACCGTCGCGGCGAACTGACGGAAGACGAACGCTACCGTCGTGTTACCACCGCCTGGAACGAAACCACCGCCCGCCTGCGCGGACGCGTGATGGAAGTGCTGCCCCCCTTCAACCCCATCAGCATGATGACCGGCTCCGGCGCCCGTGGTAGCGCCAGCCAGGTTGCTCAGCTGGCCGGCATGCGCGGCATGATGGCTTCTCCTTCCGGTAAGGCCATCGAAGTGCCTATCCGTGCAAACTTCCGTGAAGGCCTGAACGTGCTGGAATTCTTCATGTCTTCTCACGGTTCCCGTAAATCCCTGGCTGACACCGCTCTGCGTACCGCTGACTCCGGTTACCTTACCCGCCGTCTGGTGGACGTGGCCCAGGAAGTCATCGTCCGGGAAACCGACTGCTTCGAATCCCACGGCGAAATGGTGCGCGGCATCACCGTGCAGCCCATCGGCGAAATCGAACAGATCGACGACCGCATCCGCGGCCGCTTCGCAGCTGAAGATGTGTATCATCCCATCACCGGCGAGTTGCTGGTGCATGTGAACGAGCTCATCGATCACGATAAGGCCGCCCGCATCAAGGCTGCCGGCGTGCAGAAGATGAACGTGCGCTCCGTGCTCACCTGCTGCAGCGAAAACGGCGTTTGCGCCCGCTGCTACGGCATGAACATGGCCCACGGCGACGTGGTGGATATCGGTGAAGCCATCGGTATCATCGCTGCCCAGGCCATCGGCGAACCCGGTACCCAGCTGACCATGCGTACCTTCCATACCGGCGGTATCGCATCCGCTGAGGACATCACCCAGGGTCTTCCCCGCGTGGAAGAACTCTTCGAAGCCCGCAAGCCCAAGCATGACGCCGTGCTGGCTGAAATTGCCGGTAAGGTGTCCATCGTGGAAAGCAAGAAGAAGCGGGAAATCGTGGTGACCAACCAGGACGACGAAACCGAAAAGAAGAGCTACCAGATCCGCTACGGCGCCCGCCTGAAGGTGCAGGAAGGCCAGCTGGTGGAAGCCGGTGACGAACTGATCGAAGGCGCCGTCAATCCCCACGACCTGCTGCGCATCCTGGGCGTGAAGGCGGTGCAGGAATACCTGCTGAAGGAAGTTCTGTCCGTTTACTACAGCCAGGGCGTGCGCATTTCCGACAAGCACATCGAAGTGATCGTGCGTCAGATGCTGCGGAAGGTTCGCGTGGAAGACGCCGGCGATACCAACCTGCTGCCCGGCGGCCTGGTGGATATCATCCAGTTTGACCAGGCCAACAAGAAGGCCATCATGGAAGGCGGCCGCACCGCCGTGGCCAAGCGCATCCTGCTTGGTATCACCAAGGCCTCTCTGGCTACCGACAGCTTCCTCTCCGCCGCTTCCTTCCAGGAAACCACCCGCGTGCTCACCGAAGCTGCCATCAAGGGTAAGATTGACCCGCTGATGGGCCTGAAGGAAAACGTGATCATCGGCAAGCTGATTCCTGCCGGTACCGGCCTGAAGCGCTACAAGAACATCGAACTTCAGGAAACCTACTGATCAATCAAAAGGCTTCTCCGAAAGGGGAAGCTTTTTTTTATTGGCTGAGTCCCTTATTCACAGGTGCGGCTTGAGGAGACGTTTCGGGGGCTGCGCACCCCCGTACCCCGCGGCAGGGGCAGCGCCCCTGCACCCGGTATGCGATATGGCGAATCTTGTTTGAGTTTGTTGTTTCCGCATGATGCTTGAGGAAACAAAGGAATGTCAGCCACGGGCGTAATGAAAACGATAAAAATAGCGGCCGAGAGAATGCATTCTCTCGCCGCTTATTTTTTCGTTTTCCCCGGATGCCAGGACATCCGGTTGGCGGTGGAACACCGCCTGCCCGTGGGTGGCGGGGCCACACCCGATTTGCAATGTTTTAATCCTCTTCCCCTAAGGGGTCTCTGCGTGTTACAAGCCGCAGCGGTAGATTGTATGTTCTATGCTTCAACCACTTCCGCCACCGGGTCCAGGGGCGATGCCCCTGG
>JAFQHP010000028.1 GCA_017397895.1 Clostridia bacterium | reverse complement strand
CCAGGGGCATCGCCCCTGGACCCGGTGGCGGAAGTGGTTGAAGCATAGAACATACAATCTACCGCTGCGGCTTGTAACACGCAGAGACCCCTTAGGGGAAGAGGATTAAAACATTGCAAATCGGGTGTGGCCCCGCCACCCGCCCCACGGGCTGGGCGGCGGAACGCCGCCATCCGGATGCAAAGCATCCGGGGAAAACGAAAAAATAAGCGGAGGGAAAATTTATTTTCCCATCCGCTATTTTTATCGTTTTCATTGCGCCCGTGGGTACAGCTTTCCATCCCGCAAGTTTCATGCGGAAACAAGTTTGTTTTCCAATACTCCCCCATCGCAGGATGGGTGCAGGGATGATATCCCTGCCGCGGGGTAAAGGGGCCGCGCAGGCCCCTTCTCGTTCCCCAAACTTCACGCGGAAATTTCTTGTTTACTCACACAACCACTTTGCGGATTGGGTCCAGGGCACGGCCCTGGCCACTTTCTGTGCAAAAAAGAAACAGCCGTTCAGGCCAATTTGTGCTATGCTTTTGTTATCCGAAAAGGAGGTGCATTTGAATGCCCATTTTTTCTTCTGCTGAACAATTGATCGGCCATACGCCGCTGGTGCGGCTGATGCGCCTGGAAAAAGAATACGGCCTGGAATGCGAGCTGGTGGCCAAGCTGGAAAGCAAGAACCCCGGCGGCTCGGTGAAGGATCGGGTGGGGCTTTCCATGGTGGAGGATATGGAAAAGCGGGGGCTGCTCCGGCCCGGCGGCACCATCATTGAGCCCACCTCCGGCAATACCGGCATCGGCCTTGCACTGGTGTGTGCGGTGCGGGGGTATCAGCTGGTGATTATCATGCCCGATTCCATGAGCCCGGAGCGGCGGCAGGTGATGGCTGCGCTGGGGGCGGACGTGATCCTCTCCCCCGGCAAGGAGGGCATGGCCGGATGTATTGCCCTGGCAGAAAAGCTGCAAAAGGAAACCCCCGGCAGCATCATTGCCGGCCAGTTTGAAAACCCCGCCAATCCCGCCGCCCATTATGCCACCACCGGCCCGGAAATCTGGCAGGACACAGACGGCCGGGTGGACATATTTGTAGCCGGGGTGGGCACCGGCGGCACGCTGACGGGCACCGGCCGCTACCTGAAGCAGCAAAACCCGGCACTCCGGGTGATCGCCGTGGAACCGGCGTCCTCGCCGCTTTTGTCCCAAGGCCATGCCGGCCCCCACGGGCTGCAGGGCATCGGCGCCAATTTTGTGCCGGTTATCCTGGACAGAGCCGTGTACGATGAAGTGCTGCCCGTTACGGAAGCGGAGGCCTATGCCGCCGCCCGGCTGCTGGGTAAAAAGGAAGGGCTGCTGTGCGGCATTTCCGCCGGCGCTGCGCTCCATGCCGCTATGACCGCCGCCCGGCGAACAGAAAACAAGGGCAAGCGCATTGTGGTGCTGCTGCCCGATACCGGTGACAGGTACCTGTCCACAGCGCTGTTTGAAAATTGATCACGAAGGAGCAGGGGGCTCCTCGCCTCCTGTACCCCCACGCCAGTGCCATTGACCCTGGACCCAATCCGCGAAGTGGTTGTGTAAATAGACAAACTATTTCCGCGTGAAACTTGAGGAACGGAAAGGGGCCTGTGCGGCCTGACCAGAGCAGGGGGCTCCTCGCCCCCCGTACCCCCTCGGCAGGGCGATCCGCCCTGCACCCATTCTGCGACAAAGCAACGCAATAAAGCAAACTTGTTTCCGCACGAAACTTGAGGGACAAAAATATGAACCCACGGGCGCAATGAAAACGATAAAAATAGCGGATGGGAAAATAAATTTTCCCTCCGCTTATTTTTTCGTTTTCCCCGGATGCTTTGCATCCGGATGGCCGCGTTCCGCCGCCCAGCCCGTGGGGCAGCCGTGCTGCTTCCAATCCGCAATATTACAATCGTCTTTCCCTGACGGGTTTATGCATAT
>JAFQHP010000027.1 GCA_017397895.1 Clostridia bacterium | reverse complement strand
GCCCGTGGGGTGGCGGGGCCACACCCAACTCGCAATGGCACAATCGGCATTTGCAAACGTGGTTCTGCGTGTTGCCGGTATTTCTCACTCTCCAGCGGGAAATTGCCTGTTCTATAAACCAACTACTTCCGCAGTTGGGTCCAGGGTACTACCCTGGCCGCAATTGGGTCCAGGGTCAATGACCCTGGTGGGGTGCAGGGGTGAAACCCCGCATGGTATTTCCAAGCCTCAGCGGGAAACTATTTTTTCGCACGGCCAACTACTTCCGCAGCACGGCCCTGGTTGAGGGATAAAGAAAAGTGTGGTATAATAGAATAAAGAGAACGGATTGCATGAAAGGAGGGCGTTTTATGGGTGATTATTTTTCCCTGCCCCAGGCCCAGCCCTTTGAGATGGGGGAAGGGGAGCATGGGGTGCTGCTGATTCACGGGTTCACGGGCAGCCCGTCCCACATGCGGCTGATTGGTGAAGCGCTGGCGGAAAGAGGCTTTGCGGTGCGGGGCATTCGTCTGCCCGGCCACGGCACAAAGCCAGAGGATATGAAAACCGTATCCTGGCAGGATTGGCTGCTGGCGGCCCGGCTGGCGGCAAAAGAGATGAAAGAAAAATACCTGCATTTCAGCGTGGCGGGCCTGTCTATGGGCGGCGTATTGTCGCTGATCATGGCCCAGGAGATGGACGTGACAGCCTGTGTGCCCATTGCGGCGCCCATCCGCATTTTCAATCCCTTCCGTCGGCTGGCGCTCATCATGTCGCCCTTTGTGCCCATGATCGGCTGGGGGCCGGAGAAAGATGCGGCATTTGATCCGGATACCTACCACATTGGTTACAACCGGTATCCCACCAAATCGGTGCACGATCTGAGCGTACTGATGGACAAGGCGGAAAAGGATCTTTCCCTGATTAGGGCACCGGTTTTGTGCGTGCAGTCCAGAGGAGACAAAACCGTGCGTCCGGAAAGCCCGGAAATGATATTGAACGGCATCAGCAGCAAAGAAAAAGCCATGCTATGGCTGGAAAAATCCCCCCATGTGTGCACCATTACCGAAGAGAGATGTCAGATCATCGACGCCATGGACGCCTTCCTGCGCAAGGCGGAGAAAAGCGAATAAAAAAGAAACATCCACCGGTTGTTCCGGTGGATGTGTTTGTTTTACCAGCCATTATTCTGGTTGAGAATCATCTGCTGATAGTAGGGACTTTCTTCAATGGGCTTAAGGGCATAATCGTGCATATAGCCCAGCTTGTTGTCCTTGGTGATGACGTAGCAGTAGTTCCATTTGCCGTGGTTGCCGCCGTAATAATTGATCACCTTCACCGTTTCGCCCTTTTCGTAGCGGCCCATATTCCGGCCGTTGATATCGCTGGCCTTGGAGTACAGATAGCAGTAGTTCATGGGGTCTGCATCGGGATCCACGCAGTATTCCGGCGCCAGGCAGTAATCATATTCCTGGATGCCGTAGAGGAAGGGGTTCTGGGGGTCATAGGTGTAGCCGGGGGTAGGAATGGCCGGCCGGGGCGTGGGCACAGCGGTGGGCTTGGGTGTGGGCCTGGGGGTAGGCACCGGGGTGGGTACGGCGGTGGGGGCTACATACTTCGGGGCATATTCGAAATAGACGTAGTAATGGCCGTTGGGGTAGAGATAGAGGATGACGTTGGGGCTGGTGATCAGGTCATATTCGTTGCTGCCCCAGTAGGGGTAGAAGGTCTGGTAGCCGGAGGGGGCCTGCACGTCAATCTGGTACAGCACCTGCCCGGTTGAGGAAAGCCTGTGCACCAGCGTCACCGTGGCAAGCTGGGGCCTGGGGGTGGGGGTAGCGGTGGGCCGGGGGGTAGGCTTGGGGGTGGCGGTGGCCGCAGGCCTGGGGTTCACCACAAAATCATTGGTGCGCACAACAGTGTAGTTTTCGCCGGTGGCACCGTCCCACAAGGCTTCCAGGCTGATCCGGTAGGAGCCTGCAGGAAGGTTCACCACCCCGCCGTCAGAAAAATAGACAGAGCGCAGCTTGGCATAGCTTTCGGTGGACAAGGTTTTGTAATAGCTTTGCCACACGCCCCAGTAGGAAGAGGAATTGAGCCGGTACAATACCACCCGCACCTTGTCAAACCGGCCGATATCCGTGGAATAGTAGGAGGACCATTCCTTATCGCCGCCGGGGGAAAGCTGTGCGCTGCAGTACCAGGGGATATTCCCTTCCGTGAAGGAGGAGCCGCTGACCGGAGCAAACTGCATATTATTGTAGCGCAAATCGGCAGAGCCTGCGGCATTGCCGCTGAGGCCGGAGGCCAGGGCGGGTACGGCGGCGACGCACAAAAGCAGCACCGCAAGGGGAATGAGAATAAGCTTCTTTTTCATTTGTGTTCCTCCTTGGAAAAGCTTATCTGAGGCAAGGCGCATCCGGTTTATTTGGGGAATGGAAATTGTTATTTTCATTATAGAATGTTTCCATTCTTTTTGTCAACAGACGAACAGGCCGGGAACGAAGGAAAGACAGAAAATATGCCGCTTTTCGCCATTCTTTCCCATTATGAAATTTTGTCTTTTCCGCATCCTAATGAGGAAAGAAAAGAGGTGGAAAAGATGGGATGGATTCTATTGCTGATCCAACTGACGGTAACCATTGTGACAGGTGTCTTTTTCTATACGCAGCTGCGCACCCAGCAAAAGACCCAGGCGCCCCGCCAGCGGGAGGACAGCCGGGAGATGGAAAAGCTGCGCAGCATGCAGGCCGTGCGGCTGACGGAGCCCCTCAGCGAGCACGTGAGGCCAAAGACGTTTGAAGATATTGTGGGCCAGGAGGAGGGCATCCGCTCCCTGATGGCTATTCTGTGCGGGAAAAATCCCCAGCATGTAATCATATACGGCCCGCCCGGGGTGGGCAAAACCTGTGCCGCCCGGCTGGTACTGGAGGCGGCCAAGGAAAGCGAAGGCACGCCCTTTCGAAAAAATGCGCCGTTTATTGAAGTGGACGCCACCTGCGTGCGCTTTGACGAGCGCTCCATTGCCGATCCCCTGATCGGCAGCGTTCACGACCCCATTTATCAGGGGGCAGGGCAGATGGGCCTGCAGGGCGTGCCCCAGCCCAAGATGGGCGCGGTGAGCCGGGCTCACGGCGGGGTATTGTTTCTGGATGAAATCGGCGAAATGCATCCCATCCAGCTGAACAAGCTGCTGAAAGTACTGGAGGACAGGAAGGTGCATTTTGAATCCGCTTACTATAACCGGGAGGACAGGAACATTCCCCGGCACATCCATGAAATATTCCAGAAGGGCATGCCGGCGGATTTCAGGCTGATCGGCGCTACCACCAAGAACCCGGAGGATATTTCTCCGGCCCTGCGCTCCCGCTGCATGGAGGTGTTTTTCCGGCCCCTGGAAAAGGAAGAAGTGGGGCGCATCGGCCTGGAAGCGGCCGGGCGGGCAGGCTTTGGGATGGAAAAGGAAACTGCCAGGCTGCTTGGCAGTTTTGCCCATTGCGGCCGGGACGCCATCAACATGGTGCAGATGGCCGGCGGCCTGGCCCAGATGGAAATGCGGAATGATATCCGAAAAACGGATATGGAATGGGTGATCGAATCCGGCCATTACAGCCCCCGGCCGGATACCGCTGCTGCAGCGGAAAACCGCATTGGCTGTGTGCATGGCCTGGCGGTGCAGGGCGCCCATCAGGGCATGGTGATGGAGATAGAAGCCGCCGTGGAAAGAGGCAGCGGCCAGGTGTATGTCACCGGTATTGTGGAGGAAGAGGACATGGGTACGGCGGGCCATGTGCTGCGCCGCAAATCCACCGCCCATGCCTCCGCCCGGAATGTGATGACACTGCTGAAGGACATGGGCCTGTGGAAGGCAGACAGAGATATCCATATCAATTTTCCCGGCGGCGTGCCGGTGGACGGGCCTTCTGCCGGGGTGGCCATGCTGGCAGCGGCTGTCAGCGCCATCCGCGGGGTGCCGGTGGACGGCAGTGCGGCGGTCACCGGGGAAGTGAGCGTGCAGGGCAATGTGCTGCCGGTGGGAGGCGTGCCCCAGAAGGTGGAGGCGGCCAGAAGGGCTGGGCTGCAGCGGGTGTTCATTCCAAGGAGCAATTACATGGAGCGGTTTGACCGGGCGGGCATTGAGGTGATCCCGGTGGATACGGTGGCTCAGGTTCTGGAAAAAATGCTGTTGACTGCTGCGCCGGAAGCAGCCGGGGAGGAAGTGCAGCTGCCTCTTTTGCCCCTTTCCGCAAAAGGTGTGAACTGAGGGGAGAGAGGTTGCTTTTTGCCGGAGGATGGGATATAATATTATGTTGCCGGGTTATACATTTCCGGCACAATGACGGAATAAATGAAGATCAGGAGTTATTATGGCAAAGAAAAAGGCAAAGCTGACGCTGCCCCTTATTCCCCTGCGCGGGCTGATGGTATTTCCCCACATGGTGCTGCATTTTGACGTGGGCAGGCAGCGGTCCGTTTCTGCCCTGGAGCAGGCCATGATGGAAGACCAGATGGTGTTCCTGGTGGCCCAGAAGGACGGGGACGTGGACGAACCCGGCATGGAGGATATGTGCCGGGTGGGCACCATTGCCCATGTGAAGCAGGTATTGAATATGCCCGGTGATTCCATTCGCGTACTGGTGGAGGGGAAGCAGCGGGCAATGCTGCATGCCGTGACCCAGGAGGACCCCTGCTGGATAGCGGAAGTGGTAACCGTGGAAAAGCAGGCCCTGCCCACTGCGGAAACGGAAGCGCTGGTGCGCACCACCCATGAGCTGTTCGAAGAATATGCCAAGACCTCCATGCGGGTATCCGGCGAAACCCTGCGCTCTGTGCGGGATGTGGATAAGGCGGATCAACTGGCGGATATTATTGCTGCCAATGTGCTCACCCGGGTGGAGGACCGGCAGGCTATTCTGGAAGAAATTGACGTGGTGCACCGGCTGGAAACCCTGTGCGGCATCCTGGCCCGGGAAACGGAGCTGGCCCGCATTGAAAAGCAGGTGCAGAGCCGGCTGAAAAAGCAGATTGACAAGAACCAGAAGGATTATTACCTCCGGGAGCAGATCAAGGCCATTCAGGAAGAATTGGGAGACAAGGAAGCCACCGATGTGGAGGACTTGCGCCGCCGCATGAACGAAACGCCCCTCAACGACGAAGCCCGGGAAAAGGTGAAAAAGGAGCTGGACCGGCTTTCCCGCATGGCCCCCGGTACGCCGGAAATTGGCGTGAGCCGCACCTATGTGGAATGGATTCTGGACCTGCCCTGGGGCAAGGAAACCGCCGATAACCTGGATTTGAAGCGGGCGGCCCGGATTTTGAACGAAGATCACTACGCCATGGAAAAGGTAAAGGAGCGGGTGATTGAATACCTGGCTGTGCGCCGCATGAAGGAAATGTACACCGAGGATAAATCCATGAAGGGCCCCATCCTTTGCTTTGTTGGCCCTCCCGGTGTGGGCAAAACCAGCATTGTGCGGGGCATTGCCAGGGCTGTGGGCCGCAAGTTTGTGCAGATGAGCCTGGGCGGCGTGCGGGATGAAGCTGAAATCCGGGGCCACCGGCGCACCTATATCGGCGCCATTCCCGGCCGGATCATTGCCAGCCTCAAGCAGGCGGGCACCATGAACCCCGTGTTCCTCTTTGACGAAATTGACAAGATGAGCCATGATTTTAGGGGCGACCCTGCCTCCGCCATGCTGGAGGTATTGGACGCGGAGCAGAACTTTGCTTTCCGGGATCATTACCTGGAGCTGCCGGTGGATTTGTCCCGGGTGATGTTCATCACCACCGCCAACAGTAAGGACACCATCCCGGCCCCTTTGCTGGACCGGATGGAAATCATCGAAGTGCCCAGCTATACCGAAGAGGAAAAGCTGCACATTGCAAAGAAGCACCTTCTGCCCAAGCAGGTGAAGGAACATGGCCTGCCGGAAAAATCCGTGAAAATCGGGGACGGCGCCATGAAGCGCATCATTGAAGGCTACACCAGGGAAGCGGGCGTGCGCACCCTCAGCCGCACCATCGGCAAGGTGGTGCGCAAGGCCGCCGTGGAAATGCTGCAGACGGACAAAGACGTGATCACCGTCACCCCCCAGCTGGTGGAAGAATACCTGGGCGCCGTGAAGTTTTTGCGGGATATGCCGGAAAAGAAGCCCCAGGTGGGCGTGGTGAACGGCCTGGCCTACACAACTGTGGGCGGCGAAATGCTGGCGGTGGAATGCTCCGTCATGCCGGGCAGCGGCCAGGTGCAGCTTACCGGCCAATTGGGCGATGTGATGAAGGAATCTGCCCAGGCGGCCCGCAGCTGGGTGCGTGCCCATGCGGCGGAATACGGCATTGCGGCGGATTTTTACAAAACCCAGGACATCCATGTGCATGTGCCGGAAGGCGCTGTGCCCAAGGACGGCCCCTCCGCCGGCGTGACGATGACCACGGCATTGGTATCTGCTCTTAGCGGAAAGCCGGTGGATCAGAGCGTGGCCATGACCGGGGAAATTACCCTCCGGGGCCGGGTGCTGCCCATTGGCGGCGTGAAGGAAAAATTGCTGGCGGCGTACCGGGCCGGGGTGAAAACCATCCTGCTTCCCAAGGAAAACAAAAAAGACCTGGAAGACGTACCCATGCATGTGCTGAGCCGCTTCCGCATCCTGCTGGTGGAAAATGCGGAGGATGTGCTGAAAGTGGCGCTGATGTGACGATCTACCTTCGATGAACGAAAGCGAGCCGAATATGGAAATCAAAAAAGCGGAATTTGTAACCAGCATGAGTGTCTACCAGCCTCCGGAGCAAACCCTGCCCCAGATTGCCGTGGCAGGGAAGAGCAACGTGGGCAAGTCCTCCCTCATCAACAGCCTCTGCCGGCGCAAGGCCCTGGCCCGCACCAGCGCCACCCCCGGCAAAACCCGGCTGATCAACCTCTTTTTGCTCAACGACAATTTTCACCTGGTGGATCTGCCAGGCTACGGCTTTGCCAAGGTAGATAAAAAGGAAAAGCTGCGCTGGGGCGAAATGATGGAAAAATACTTCCGGGAAACGGAAGAATTGAAGCTGACGCTGCATCTGGTGGATATCCGCCATGAGCCCACCCAGGACGATATTCAGATGAACATGTTCCTGCGCGGCACCGGTCAGCCCTTCTTTGTGGTGGCCACCAAGGCGGATAAAATCAGCCGGGGCGCCCGGATGAAGCATCTGGCCCCCATCTGCCGGGCACTGCAGGTGCAGCCCTGGCAGGTGCTGTGCTATTCCAGCGAAAACGGCGACGGCCGGGAAGAACTGCTGAAAAAGATCGAAGAAGCAATTTCGGAACCGGAAATGCCCGAAAACGCGGAAGAATAAAACTGCTGCAAACGAAAGAGCCTCTGTACGGCTGTACAGGGGTTCTTTTTATGCGCATTTGCACCGTTTTTCTTCCATTGCATAAGATACAGCAGGAGGGAGGGAAGAAAATGAGCCTTTGGAGCGATGCATATACCCCGGCCATGCAGATCGAGGAAGCGGCGCTGCTGCCTGCCCGTTCAAGAAGCATTGCCGGCAAAAGCGCCCTCATGGATGCCATGCGCAAAGCGGATGCCATTCTGGAAAAGCAGGTGGGCGACGCTGTGAATGCCCAGGAAACGGCGCAGCCTGCGGTAAATACGGGCAGGTATGCTTTTCCCGGCAGCCGGGCAGCCTTACATCAGGTGTGGCCCGGGCGGTAAGAAAAAGGCTGTTGTGCATTCACACAACAGCCCTCTTTTCAGCGGACAAACAATTGGGTAACGTAGACAAAGCCCTGATCGTCATAGACCACGCCGATGCCCACCTTGGTCCAGTTTTTGCCCAGGATATTGGCCCGGTGGCCCTGGCTTGACATGAAGGCCGCCTGGGATTTTTCCACCGTGGCATGATGGGCAATGTTTTCGCCCACGCCCTGGTAGGCATAGCCGAAATGGGTGAGCATCTGGGCGGCCCGGCCGTAGGTGGGGGATTCATGGGCGAAGTAATGGTTGTCGCGCATATCCTGGGATTTGATGCGGGCAATGCGGCTGAGGGCTGGGTCCGGGGTCAGGGCGGGCAGGCCGTTTTTCATCCTGTCCTGATTGAGCAGAGAAAGCGCAATTTCCTCTTGCTTTGCTACAGATATTGTAGTATAATCACCCGTGCTTGAAGAGGGCGCAGTGGCCGTGGGCCGCGGCTGCACCGTAGCGGTGACAGCGGGCCGGATGGTGGCAATGGCTGCCGGTCTGGCTGTGGCCATATAATCGGGCATCTGTGTGGCAAAGGGCTTTTTCGTGGCAACAGGCGCAGGCGTCACCGGGCTGCAGGTTTCGGTGGGGCAGGGTGCCTCCTGACGGGGCCGGGCCGTGGCGGTGACGGCGATGCAGAAAGTGCACAAAGCGCAATCGGCATCCCTTTTGCAGTCGGTGCAGCCCACATAGCAGCTTTCTGCCAGGGCGGCGGAGCCAAGGGCGGTCAGGCACAGCATGAGCGCCAGAGCGATAAAGCCAAATCGTACGTGTTTCATGAGGTCCTCCTTTTGTTACAAAAGTGTTACGTTGGAAATGTAGCATAAATCCGGCAGAATGTCGAACGAAATGGAAGACCATTACCAAGCCAATAAATGGCATCATTTACAGGAGGGATTTTTTCATGGCATTGATCAAATGTCCGCGCTGCGAACTGAACTACATCCAGGATACCGAAGGGTATTGCAAGATCTGCAAGCGGGAAATGAAGGGCGAAGTGCAGCGGGAAGAGATCGAAATGTGCACCATCTGCAATGAAGCCCCGGCGCTTCCCGGCAAGGATGCCTGCCTTTTCTGCCTGAAGGAAATGAACGCAAACAATAACAACGACGACCACGACGAAGATGTGCGCGTGGACGAAGCGTCTTTGAATATTGATCCCGTCAGCTCCATGGACGAGATCATCCCCGAAATTGACGACGACGGCGAATTCGGCGAAATCGAAGACGATCTGTCTCTGGACGCCATGGGCGAAGAAGAGATGGAAAACGAAGAAGAGGACGAAGAAGAGTAACTGTGAATATTTTTGCGATAGGCGATTTGCATCTGCCGGGGGGCGATAACAAGCCCATGGATGTGTTCGGCGCTCATTGGGAGGGCCATTTTTCGCGTATCGCACAGGACTGGCAGGAGAAGGTTTCCCAAGAGGATCTGGTGCTCATCCCCGGCGATATCAGCTGGGCCATGCAGCTGGAGCCTGCCCTGGAAGACTTGCGCATGATCGGCCATCTTCCCGGGAAGAAAGTGATCCTGCGGGGCAACCACGATTACTGGTGGTGCGGCATCAACAGGCTGCGGGAAGTGCTGCCGGAAAATATGTACGCCATTCAGAACGACGCCATGCGCTTTGGGGATACTGTCATCTGCGGCACCCGGGGCTGGACGCTGCCTGCCGCAGGTAATGCGGAGGATGAAAAGATATACAGCCGGGAATTGATCCGGATGGAGCTTTCCCTTTCCAGCGCCAGGAAGCTGGGCGGCAGCCGGCTGATTGTGATGTGCCATTACCCGCCCCTGGCGGACGGCGGCGTGGAAACCCGGCTGTCGGAGCTGTTGGAAGCATATCAGGTGGATGATGCGGTGTACGGCCATCTTCACGGCGCTTCCCTGCGGGGGGCGGTGACGGGGCTGCATGGTACGGTGCGGTATCACTGCGTGTCCTGCGACGGGCTGAAGTTCAAAATGTACCGGCTGCCGGGTGGCGAAGCCGGCCAGGCAAATGGCGGCGAAGCGGCAGAAAATGGGGCCCATGCGGCACTTTGACCCCTGTATATGGGGGTGGGGTGGCAATGGAGGCCCATCAAGTGGGGAAGAAGGAAAAAAAAGCCCTTTGTGAACAAAAATATAAAATTTTGTTCATATTTTCCCAAAAGGTGAACGGCAAAAATATTTCAAATATTGTTGCAACATTCACATAATAATTAAAATAAAATTGATCAACATTAACAAAAGAACAGGGAATGCGAAAAAGTGTTCCCTGTTCTTTTTTGTTTGTAATGCGAACAGGTGTTTTTATTATTGAACAAAATGTGAAGTTCTGTGACGAAAATATTTCCCAAAGACGGAACGGGCTTCCGCCGGAATGATTGACAATTGGTGGTCGGTGGTTTAAAATGGTGTCACGGTGTTCAAAAGTGGTGAATTTGTGGCAGATTATGCTCGGATGGAAGTGATTTGATGGCAGAGGAGAAGAAGGAGCAGTCGACGGACGTACAGCCCGGCGATGCTTTGCAGCTGCCTGAAAACACCGAAAATTCGCAGACTGCCAAAGAAAAAACGCCCTTCCTGGGCTTTGTAGGTTCTTATACGCACGGCGTGGACGGCAAGGGCCGCATGATTATCCCTTCCTCCTTCCGGGAAGCGCTGGGCGAAAAATTTGCCGTGTGCCCAACGCCGGATTTCAAGGCCGTGGCGGTGTATACCATCGAAGGATGGGTGAAGCGCCGGGAGGAGTTGGAAGCGCTGGTGCAATTGGACGCCCGGATGCAGGTGTTCCTGGATCAGTTCAGCAAATACAGCTTCATCGAATGTGAAACAGATGCCCAGGGCCGTCTGCTTTTGCCCCAGAAGATCAGGGCATGGCGGCTGAAGGATATCCGGGAAGTGGATATCAACGGCGCCACCAACCATGTGCGCATCCTGCCCGCCGCTGTCAGCGATGAACAGGATAAGAAGTTTGATGAAATGTTTGCCGATCCCCTGGCGTTCATCGCCCAGGTGCAAAGAGGTTCTAATTAACAAGAAAGGAAGCGTATCATATGCAGCGGGTAAAGAATATGGCCTATGCCACTGCAGGCGTGCAGATGGTGCCCGGAATTGAAATGAACGTGCGCAGCCATGTGTTCATTCCCGATGCAGAAGCCGGCTGTGACCAGGCCAGAAGCTACTATCGCGCCGAAAGCACGGTGGAGCGGAAAAAGGAATGGACGCTTCCCAGGAATGTGGCCAGGATGTTCATTGTGGCACTGATTGTGGTGCTGGGGGCTGTGGTGCTTTTCAAGTGCGTGCAGCGAAATGCTTTGGCCAATACTTATGCCCAGACCCGCACCTCCATCGACAGTGTGGAGCAGAGCATTCTGGAACAAAAGGAAGAACTGGCCCAGGCCCGGGACATCAACCGCATCCGCTACCTGGCCAGCAATGAATACCAGATGGTATCCGCCGTCAGCGTGGAATCCATTCCCGTTACGGCTCCCGATACACGCCCCGCAAACAGCAACACCTTAGGCCAGGCCGCAAGTTCCCCCCTTGCAGGCGGGCATGGCATCATCACCGGCAGCCGGTAAAGCATGGCCGTCTGCCGCCGGGGGGATCATCGTGCGCGCAGACATCAAATTACGAAAACGCATTGCTTTGACGCTGTCAATACTCACGCTGCTTTTTATTCTGGTCGGCGTGCGCATTGGCAGCTTAACCCTGTTTCAGGGGAAACAACTGACAGCCCGGGGCGTCAGCCAGTGGACCAGGGAAGGAGTGGTTACCGCCCGCCGGGGCGCTATTGTGGACCGAAACGGCGACGTGCTGGCCCAGTCCACCACCGCCTACATCGTTTCCGCCAACCCTCAATTGATTGAGGATGCGCAGGGCGCGGCCCGGGTGCTGGCCCCCATCCTGAACATGGATGAAGAAACGCTGGCCCAGAAGATGGGTAAAAAAGGCCAGGCCCTGGTGATGCTCAAAAGGCAGGTGCCCAGGGAAAAGGTGGACCTGATCCGTTCCGTGCGTATGGAAACAGAAGAAATGCAGAAACTTCTGAAGGGCATTTCTTTTGACGAGGACACCCGCAGGTTTTACCCCAAGGGCACGTTCCTTGCCCAGGTGCTGGGGCTGACCAATGTGGACAGCCAGGGGCAATCCGGCCTGGAAAGCCGGTATGAAACGCTGCTCAAGGGTACGGAAGGCCTGCTGAAAACAGAGGTGGACGCCAAGGCCCGGCTGCTTCCGGACGGCGAAACTGTGTATGTGCCGCCGGAGGAAGGGAGCACGCTGCAGCTGACCATCGACAGTGTGATCCAGAGCGTGGTGGAAAAAGCCATGCGGGACTGCATGGCGGATAATAACGCCAAAGGCGTGCAGTGCATTGTGATGGACGTGAACACCGGTGCCATCCTGGCCCTGTGCATGAAGCCGGACTATGACCCGGCCGACCCGCCCCGGAATGACACGCAATTATTGAACGAACTGATGCGCATCACCGTCATCACCGATGTGTATGAGCCCGGCTCCACTTTTAAAATCCTCACCTGTGCCGCAGCACTGGACAGCGGGGCGGTGACGGTCAACGACGGGTTTCATTGCACCGGCAGTATTCTGGTGGACGGGGACAAGATCCGCTGCTGGAAGGACAGCCACGGCGCCCAGACGCTGCGGGATGCCCTGGCCAACAGCTGCAACCCCGCCTTTGTGAACATTGCTTTGCGCATGGGTACCGATACCATGTACAAATATATGCGCTCCTTTGGCCTGGGCAGTCGCACCGGCATTGACCTGCCGGGGGAGAGCGCCGGCATCCTGATCAACAGCCGGCTGGTGAAAAATGTGGATCTGGCCCGTATCGGCTTTGGCCAGAGCGTGGCAGTAACGCCGCTGCAATTGATTACGGCGGCTTCCAGCGTGGTAAACGGCGGCAGGGTGATGAAGCCCTACATTGTGGACGCAGTGCTGGATGGGGAAGGAAACGTGATTGACAAGACCCATCCCCAGGTGGTATCCACCCCCATCAGCGAAGAAACCAGCGAAACCATGCGGGCGCTGCTGCTCAACGTGGTGGATAACGGCGGCGGTAAGAACGCGGCCATCCCCGGCTATCTCATCGGCGGCAAAACCGGCACCGCCCAGGTGTACAAGGATGGCCGAGTGGTGAGCGATGTGCACATCGGCTCCTTCATCGGCTTTGCCCCCATGGATGAACCGCAGATTGCCGTATTGGTAACGGTAAATGAGGCCCGGGTGCCGGTGGACTACGGCAGCATTACCGCTGCGCCCTTTGCCCGGCAGATCATGGAGGAAGTGCTGCCCTACCTTGGCGTCAAAAAGCAAATGCCAGGGGCCACCCAGGCACCGGGGGTTGTGGTGAAGGACGTGAAGGGCATGGACGTGCAGGAGGCGAAAAAGCTTTTGCAAGCCCAGCTATTGGTGCCCCAGGTGGTGGGGAGCGGCAATACGGTCACCTATCAATTGCCTTATGCAGGAAGCGACTGCCGGGCAGGGGACCAGGTGATGATTTACACATACGATATGAACGTGCCGGAGGCGGAGGATATGGTGGCCGTGCCGGACGTGAAGGGCCTTTCCATGGTGGAAGCATCCCGGATGCTTCGGGCCAGAGGGCTGGATATGGTGCTGTCGGGCAGCGGCCTGGCAGTGAAGCAAACCCCGGGGGCGGGAAGCTATGCCCCCCTTGGCACACAGGTACAGGTACAGTTTGAATTCCCTGTGATAGGAGAGGAAAAAGATGCTGCTGAATGAATTGGTATTGGCTGCAAAGAACGAAGTGGTGGAAGTAAAGGGCGATTGTGAAATTATGTCTCTGAGTATGGACAGCCGCGCCCAGATGGACAAGGGGCTGTTTTTCTGCATCCCCGGCGCCCGTTTTGACGGGCACAGCTTTGCCCCCCAGGCGGTAAAAAACGGCGCTGCCGCACTGGTGGTAACCCATTTTGTGGAGATGGATGTGCCCCAGGTGCAGGTGAAGAACGTGCGTGCCGCCATGAGCCTGATGGCCGCCTGCTTCTTTGGCTATCCCGATAAGGAAATGACCCTCCTTGGCATCACCGGCACCAAGGGCAAAACCACCACCAGCTATCTGCTCAAGGCTATTTTGGAGCATGCCGGCCACAAGACGGGCCTGATCGGCACCACCGGCAACATGATCGGCAGTGAATACATCAAAAGCGAATTCACCACCCCCGAACCCATTGACTTTTTCAAGAACCTGCGCATGATGCGCACTGCCGGTGTGACGGCGGTGAGCATGGAGGTTTCCGCCCATGCGCTGGAAATGGGCCGGCTGGAAGGCGTGCATTTTGAAGGCGGCTGCTATACCAACCTCAGCCAGGACCACCTGGACCTGTTTGGCAATATGCAGCGGTATTTTGAATGCAAAAAAACCTTCTTTACTCCCAAGTGGGTGAAAAATGCGGTGATCAACGCCGATGAAGAAACCAGTGAACAGATCCTCAGGGACATCAACGTGCCCTTCATCACCTTCGGTATTTCCAGCCCGGCAGATCTGTTTGCCCGGGATATTGAAATCACCGAAAACGGCGTGAATTTCAAGCTGGGCTTCCATAAGATGTGGGAAAAGGAAGTGCATCTGAAGCTGACCGGCATGTTCAATGTGTATAATGCCCTGGCGGCTGCTGCCATGGGCCTGGTGCTGGGCCTCAACCCGGACGTGATTGCCCAGGGCCTTGAAAGCGTAAAGAACGTGCCCGGCCGTGTGGAAATGCTGGATACCCATACGCCCTACAAGGTGATTCTGGACTATTCCCATTCCCCGGATGCGCTGGAAAACATTCTTTCCACCGTGCGCACCTTTACAAGGGGCCGGCTCATCTCTCTCTTTGGCTGCGGCGGCGACCGGGACCCCATGAAGCGCCCCATCATGGGCGAAATCAGCGGCAGGCTGGCGGATTATTCCATCCTCACCTCCGATAACCCCCGCACCGAAGACCCCTATGCCATCCTCAGCCAGGTGGAAGAGGGCATCAGGCAGACCGGCGGCGCCTATGAAATGATCGAAAACCGCCGGGAAGCCATCCGCAAGGCCCTGGAAATGGGCCGGGAAGGCGACGTGATTGTGCTGGCCGGCAAAGGCCATGAAACCTATCAGGAAATCATGGGGGTCAAGCGTCCCTTTGATGAAAAGATTGTGGTGCAGGAACTGCTGGACGAAATGAACGCCAATTAACGCTTGTACCGAAGGAGAAGAAGATATGCTGCTTTACTGTCTGATCGCCTGCGCGGCAGCGCTGATGCTGATGCTGCTGGTAATGCCCAAATTTCTGCCCTATCTGAAGAAATTGAAGTTCGGCCAGACCATCTATGAACTGGGCCCCCAGGCGCACCTGGCCAAGCAGGGCACCCCCAACATGGGCGGCATTGTGATTGCTGGGGCTACGCTGATTGCACTTATTGTATTGTCCGTTGTGTACACCGCAAAGGGCGGCAATTCCTTTGGGCTGGACAACCCTTTGTGGGCGCTGCTTGTGGCGGCTGTTGGGTCCATGGCCGTTGGTTTTGCCGACGACTATATCAAGGACGTGAAAAAGAACCACGAAGGCCTCAAACCCAAGCAGAAGCTGATGGGCCAGGTGGTGGTGGGGCTTTTGTTCAGCCTGTACTGCTATTTCTTTGTGGGCAGTGATGTGATTATCCCCTTCACCGGCATCACCTGGGACCTGGGCATTTTCTACATTCCCATCATGACGGTGCTGGTGATGTTCATGACCAACAGCGCCAATCTGCAGGACGGCGTGGACGGCCTTTTGTCCAGCGTGACGGTGGTGGGCATGGCGGCCTTCGGGCTGATTGCTGTGTTCCTTCTGCAGGCACAGGGTGCTGCCCGGATGGACATGGCCCCCGCCAAGGGCTTTGGCTATGGCATTATGGCCATCGGCTGCTTTGCGCTGGTGGGCGCCTGCCTGGGATTTTTGCGGTTTAACCGGCATCCGGCCAAAATATTCATGGGGGATACCGGCAGTATGTTCATCGGCGGCATGATGGTGGGCGTCAGCATGCTGATGAAGCTGGAATTCTTGCTTATTCCCATCTGCTTCACCTGTATGATGAGCAGTGTATCCGTAATGCTGCAGACCGGTTATTTCAAAATTACCAAGAAAAAGTACGGCCAGGGGAAGCGCATTTTCAAAATGGCC
Source organism: Clostridia bacterium (assembly GCA_017397895.1). Classification (GTDB taxonomy): domain Bacteria; phylum Bacillota; class Clostridia; order Christensenellales; family Aristaeellaceae; genus RUG563. The sequence goes on along the minus strand of JAFQHP010000027.1, from coordinate 57,860 downwards.
CCCATCCATCATCATTTTGAGCTGTGCGGCATGAACGAGAACCAGATTGTGCTGATGTACGCCGCAGTGACGCTGGTGCTTTCCCTGCTTGGGGTATGGAGCCTGCATCTTTTCTATTGACATAATCCCAAATTTTCAGACAGGAGATGATTTTCAGTATGCGTGAGCCTGTTTACTTTGGTATGAAGCACCGTCATTTTGCCGCAGAAGGGGCCAGGGAGAATGCCTGGCAGGGCAAGCGTGTGCTGATTGTGGGCATGGCCAGAAGCGGCATTGCGGCGGCGCAGCTGCTTCATAAGGCCGGTGCCGTTGTGACTGTCAATGACGGCAAGGCGGAAGATACCTTCGGCGATAAGCTGGATGTGCTCCGGGAAATGGGGCTGCAATTCAGGCTGGGGGAAAACGGCCTGGATGCTTTGGAAAACCAGGATGTGCTGGTGATCAGCCCCGGCGTGCCCATCGATGCGCCCATTGTGAAAAAAGCGGAAATGCTGCGTATCCCGATCCTTGGCGAAATGGAAATGGCAGCAGGGTTTTTGCCCTGCGATATGGTGGCTGTCACCGGAACCAACGGAAAAACCACCACCGTGTCGCTGCTTGGCGCCATTTTTCGGGAAGCCGGAAAGCTGTGCTATGTGGCCGGGAATATCGGCTATCCCCTGTCTTCCGCAGCCATGCTGGCCAAAAAGGAAGATGTGGTGGTGGCGGAGGTTTCTTCCTTCCAGCTGGAAACCACAAGAAGCTTCCATCCGCTTTCGGCGGCGGTGCTGAACGTGACGGAGGATCATCTCAACCGCCACGGCACCATGGAAGTCTATACCGGTCTGAAAAAGCATATCTTTGATGCACAGGCGCAAAACGATTATGCCGTGCTCAATTATGAAGACGACGCCTGCCGGGAAATGGCGAATGAGCTGCACAGCCATGTGCTGTACTTCAGCCGGCTGCACGAGGTGCCGGAAGGGGCCTTTGTGCGGGATGGGCAGATCATTTTCCGTCTGGACGGGGAAGAAAAGCCCATCTGCCGTGCGGACGAAGTGAAAATCCCCGGCCCGCACAACCTGGAAAACGCCCTGGCGGCCACCGCCATTGCGGCTTCCCGGGGTGTGCCCGGCGCTGTGATCCGCCATGCATTGCGCACCTTTGCGGGGGTGGAGCATCGCATTGAGTTCACCCGGGAACTGGACGGTGTGCGCTACATCAATGACTCCAAGGGCACCAACACCGATTCCACCATCAAGGCGGTGCAATCCATGCTGGCCCCCACGGTGATCATCCTGGGCGGGTATGACAAGCATGTGTCCTTTGCCCCCCTGGCGCAGGAGATTGAAAAAACTCCGCTGATCAGCCATTGCGTATTGATCGGCGAAACGGCAGGGCAGATTGAAAAAGCGCTGCAGGATGCGGGCTATACCGCCATCACCCATGCAAAGACCCTGAAGGAAGCGGTGCAGTTGTGCCACGATATGGCAAAGCCCGGCAGCAATGTGCTGTTTTCGCCATCCTGCGCCTCCTTCGATATGTTTGAGGATTTTGAACAGCGGGGACGCATTTTCAAGCAGCTGGTGAATCAGCTGTAAACAGATGAACAAAAGCAAACAGGCTGCCGGAGAAAGGCGGCCTGTTTTTTCACGGCACCAAGGGGAAAAGAATCATCCGGAAAGGAAGAGAGCGCCGTGCTTGAAACCCTTGTGCGAAAAAGAAAACCGGTGGACAAAACATTGCTCACCCTGATGTTCACATTATTGATGCTGGGGCTGCTTACCCTCTTCAGCGCAACCTATTATCAGGGCCTGGAAACAGGGGACCCGCTGTCGGAAGTGAAAAAGCAATTGCTGGGCGCTGTGGTGGGGGGCGGGGCCATGGCGTTCACCTGCCGTGTGCCCTACACCTTCTGGCGGCGCAAGGAAGTGGTGCTTTCCGCGGTGATTGGCAGCATGGTACTGCTGGTACTGGTAGCCATCCCCGGCATCGGCCGCAGCGTAAACGGATCCCGCAGGTGGCTGGGGGTGGGCGGGCTCACCTTTCAGCCGGGGGAGATTGCCAAATATGCGGCGGTGCTTTTGATGGCCACTATGCTGGACGGAAGAGAAAAGATAATACAGTCCTTCTGCCGGGGCATATTGCCGGTATTGACGGTGCCAGCTATCATGTTTCTATTGATCCTGGAGCAGCCAAACCTTTCCACCGCCGGTACCATCATCATCGTGTGCATTGTGATGGTGATGTTGGCCGGGGCCAGATGGAAGCATATGGGGCTGCTGGGTGTAATGGGGGCCGTGGTGGGCTTTTATTACGCCTGGAGCGCTGAATACAGAAGGGAGCGGCTGCTTTCCTTTCTGGACCCTTTTGCCAAAATGAGCGATGAAGGGTATCAGCTGTCCCAGTCCCTGATCGCCTTTGGCTCCGGCGGCCTTTTTGGCATGGGCCTTGGGCAGGGCAGGCAGAAATTTGCTTACCTTCCGTATCCGGAAAGCGATTTCATTTTCGCCATCGTTGGGGAGGATTTCGGCCTGATGGGATGTGCGGCGGTGATTTTCCTTTTTGCTGCGTTTATGTTTGCCGGGATGCGGGTGGCCCTGCGGTGCGAGGATAGGTTCGGCTGTTTATTGGCAGCGGGGATCATCAGCCTCATCAGCGTGCAGGCGTTCATCAATATGGGGGTGGTGGTGGGCATATTGCCAACCACGGGGCTTCCGCTGCCTTTTTTCAGCGCCGGGGGCACGTCGCTTTCCATTACCATGGCGGCAGTGGGGATTGTGTTGAATGTAAGCCGATCGGATACCAGCCACGCCCTGTGACGCACCTTTTTCTCCCTGCCACATAGTTTGGGAGAAGAAGGAAGGTGAATTGCAGCATGGAAGGATTTATGGTGCATGGCGGCGAATGTATACAGGGCACGGTTCGGGTGGACAGTGCCAAGAATGCGGTATTGCCCATTCTGGCGGCAGCCATCCTGACGGAAGAAAAGGTGTTGATCCGGGATTGCCCCAGGCTCAGGGATGTGGATGCCATGGCCGGGATGCTGAAAATGCTGGGCTGTGAGTGCGCCTGGCAGCAGGATGGCAGCCTTTCCATCGAAAGCAGTGCTTTACATAACTGGGAAATGCCCGATGATATCAGTAAAGAAATCCGATCCTCCATTTTCCTGCTGGGGCCCATATTGGGACGGCTGCGCCGGGCTACGGTATCCTATCCCGGGGGATGTGAGATCGGCATCCGGCCTATTGATCTGCACCTGAAGGGCCTGCGGGCGCTGGGAGTGAGGATTACAGATGATGAAGGAATCCTCTACTGCGATGGGAGGAACATGCATCCGGGGGATGTGTATCTGGATTATCCCAGCGTGGGTGCCACGGAAAATGTGATGATGGCGGCGGTGCTGCTGGATGGGGTGACCTATATTCATAATGCGGCCAGGGAGCCGGAGATTGAGGATTTGCAGCAGTTCATGAACCTGATGGGCGGCCGTGTGCGGGGCGCCGGTACCCAGCTGATTGAAATTCAGGGGGTGAAAAAGCTGCACGGCGCTGCCTTTACCCCCATGCCGGACAGGATTGCTGCCGGTACCCTGCTTTGCGCCGCAGCCATCACCGGCGGCGAAATTACCCTGCAGAACGTGCGTACATGGGATATGATCCCCATTTCGGCAAAGCTTGCGGAAATGGGCTGCAGGCTGTATGATGAAGAAGATACCATGCACCTGATTGCGCCCCGGCGTCTTTCCACCTTCTCCGAAATGCAAACCCAGCCCCATCCCGGCTTTCCCACCGATATGCAGGCCCAGATGATGGCCGTCAGCTGCCTGGCCAGGGGCACCAGCGTGATTGTGGAAAATGTATTTGAAAGCCGGTTCGGCCATGTGAGTGATCTGAACCGCATGGGGGCCCGCATCCGTGTAAACGGCAGGATGGCGGTGGTGCAGGGCGTGGAAAGGCTGGTAGGGAAAAGGGTGTGCGCCCGGGATCTCAGGGGCGGTGCAGCGCTGGTATTGGCCGGCCTGGCCGCTGAAGGGGAGACCATTGTGGAAAACGTGCACCTGATTGACCGGGGCTATGCCGCCCTGGAGAATACACTGAAAAAACTGGGCGCCCGGATTGAAAGGGCAGCCCTGAAATAAACGGAGGAACCTGTATGTCCCAGCAGCTGCCCCAGGGATTTATGCCCTGGAACCCGGAGGAGGTAACGCCCCCGCCGGTGAAAAAAAGAACACTCAAGCCCGGTGTGAAGGCGGCGTTTATTTGCCTTGGCGTTTTGTTCCTGGCGGCGGTGCTGCTCTTTGGCGGGCTGTTCCGCATCCGCACCATCACGGTGGTGACAGATGCCATCCTGTCCGACGCAAAAGAAGCGGAAATTGTGGAATGGGCCGGGCTGGAAAGGGGCATGAGCTATTTTTCGGTCAGCGAAGAAAAGGTGCGCCGCAGCATGGAAGAGAACCGGTACCTGGTGTGCCTGAAGGTGGAAAAATTCCTGCCCGGCACGGTGACCTTGTATGTGCAGCAAAGAGTGGCACGGGCCAATGTGCACGTGCTTGGGGTAACGTATCTGATGGATGAAGAGGGCATGGTGCTGGAGCGGCTGCCCTCCGGGCTGGATGAAAGCCTGCCGGTTGCAACCGGGCTGCAGGTAAGGGAGGTAACGGTGGGTAAGAGCATCGTGGCCGGCAGCCAGGAGCAGCTGGACGCCTACTGCCTGGTGGTGCAGGAATTGATCAGCCAGGGCTACCTTTCCGACATCTCCGAATTAAAAGTATCGGACCCGGATAGCCTATATCTGTTGACAAGAAAGGGCTATACCGTGCATCTTGGCAATACGGAATATATGCGGGCCAAGATTGGCACGGTGCGGGCGGTGGAAGTGAAACTGCAGCAGATGGGCCATAAAAACGGTGTGATCGAAGCCTCTGTGCCTGCCGTGGCCACCTATACCCCCAGCGAACTGTAAAAATTTCACCAAAATAGCAGAAAAAATAAAAAATATTTGAGAAAATCCAAGGTTTTTTCGGATTTTCACTTGCCAAATTATCACAAAACAGTTACAATAAAGTGACCGAATAGATATTTCTATGCTTTCGGCTTTCTGGCTGTATGTGCAAATATGCTCAAAGCCTGATGAACAGGGGATGATAGATGATGAAAACAACGGTTGCTGCAATGGATTTTGGCACCAGCAAGATCGTTGCGCTGGTGGCTGAAACCAGCGGACGGCAGCGCTGCGATATTATCGGCGCAGGGATTGCTACCTATGACGGTTTCCTGGAAGGCCAGTGGAATGCGCCGGACCAGCTGAACCAGGCTATTTCCGATGCCGTGCAGAAGGCGGAAGAACAGAGCCATACCCGCATCCGGGAAATCAATGTGGGCGTGCCCGGTGCGTTCTCCACCGTGTACACCGTGGAGGCCAAGGTGGAACTGCAAGGGGCGGACCCCCGGGTGACGGAAAAGGACATTAACGAGCTTTTCCAGCGCGCCACCGAAAACCTGGGCGATATCCGGGGCAGCATCATCCATCGCAGCCCTGCCTGGTTTATTGTGGACGACGGCAAAAAGACCCTGGAGCCTGTGGGCGTGCGCGGCTATGAACTGCGGGGGATGATTTCCTTCGTGGTGGCGGACCAGTTTTTTCTGGATGATATTGCCGAACGCTTCCGCAGCCTGGGCATCACGGTAAACGGCTGCTTCTCCACCCCCACCGGCCAGGCCATGCTGTTCATCCCCGATGAAGAAAGGGATCGCAGTGCGGTGCTGGTGGATATGGGTTACCTCACCACCGAAGTGATGGTGGTGGAAGGGGATGCCATTACTTTCCTCAAAACCCTGCCCATGGGCGGCGGCCTGATGGCGGCGGACCTGGCCTACGGCCTGGAAGTGAACCTGACGGAAGCGGAAAAGATCAAGCGGGCCTACATTTTCGGCCTGGCTGCCGGTCAGGAAAATTTTGACGCGGTGGACCGGGAGGGAAACGCCAAAACCTTCACCAAGGAAGAAGTGGAGAAGGTGCTGGAGCCCCGGGTGGACGAGATTTGCGAAGAAGTGCAGGAAGCGCTGAAGCTTTCCGGCGTGCGCCTTGGCAACTGGAGCCCCGTGTATCTCACCGGCGGCGCCCTGTCCATCAACCGCGGCGGCAAGGATTTCTTGGCAGGCAAATTGAACAAGCCCGTGCGGGATTTGCCCCGGCGTGCAGTGAAGCTGTCCAGCCCCGCCTATTCCAGCGCGCTGGGCCTGCTGGATCTGATTATCGATACTTCTGCCAATGCCCCTGCCGGCAGCGGCATGAGCGCATTCTTCCGTAACCTTTTCGGCGGCTGACCGTCGATCAAATAAACATCACACAGAATTTTTAGAATTTAGGGGGATTTGGACATGCCTTTTGAAGTACAAGTGGATCAGCCGTCCTTTGCCTCGATCAAGGTTGTTGGCTGCGGCGGCGGCGGCAACAATGCCGTGAACCGCATGATCGAAGCCGGCCTGAAGGGCGTTCAGTTTATTTCCGTGAACACCGACCGTCAGGCGCTGGCCCTTTCCCATGCCGACCTGAAAATCCAGATCGGTGAAAAGCTGACCAAGGGCCTGGGTGCAGGCGCTGTGCCGGATACCGGCCGGAAGGCTGCGGAAGAAAGCCGCGAAGAAATTGCGCAGGCCCTCAAGGGTGCTGACCTGGTGTTTGTCACCGCCGGTATGGGCGGCGGCACCGGCACCGGCGCTGCTCCCGTGGTGGCTGAAATTGCCCGGGAAAACAATTGCCTCACTATCGCTGTGGTAACCAAGCCCTTCGCTTTCGAAGGCAAGCAGCGCATGAAGAACGCCGAAATCGGCATCAACGAACTGAAGCAGAACGTGGACACCCTGGTTGTGATCCCCAACGACCGCCTGCTGCAGGTGGTCAGCAAGGGCACCACCATGGTGGAAGCCTTCCGCATTGCTGACGACGTGCTGCGTCAGGGCATTCAGGGCATTTCCGACCTGATTGCTCTGCCCGCCATGATCAACCTGGACTTTGCCGACGTGAAGACCATCATGGAATCCGGCGGCATGGCCCACATGGGCATCGGCGTGGGCAAGGGCGAAACCCGCCTGCTGGACGCTGCCAAGAACGCCATTGCCAGCCCCCTGCTGGAAACCAAGATCGACGGCGCCCGCGCTGTGCTGATCAACGTGACCGGCGGCAAGGACATGAGCATCATGGACATCAACGAAGCTGCTAACCTGGTGATGGAATCTGCCGACAGCGAAGCCAACATCATCTTCGGCGCCGGCATCGACGAAAGCCTGGAAGACGAAGTGCGCATCACCGTCATCGCCACCGGCTTTGAAAAGAATCCTTTCCCCAGCAAGGATAAGAAAAAGAACCGCACTGCCACGCCCTACGGCGCTGCCGTGCCCACCTATAACCCCTACGAAAACCGTCCCCGTGCTGATGTGAACGGCGAACAGGGCTTTGACGCTCCCGCCCCCGCCTCCTACGAAGGCGATGCGTCCTACTTCTCCGCCGGTGCCCGGCCCATGACGGCTGCCCCTGCCCCCGCCTATCAGGCGCCCATGGGCTTCCAGCCGCAGCCCTTCCAGCCCCAGCCCTTCACCCCCCAGCCCTTCCAGCCTCAGCAGCCCATGCAGCAGTCTGTGCAGCCGGAAATGCAGCCTCAACAGCCTGCCATGCCTGCTTACCAGGCTCCCCAGCAGCCCGCTGCCAACACCCGGGATGACCTGGGCGTGCCCGCTTTCCTGCGCCGGGGCGAAAAGAAATAATTGAACAAAAACAAAACCCGCTGTCTGCGCGACGGCGGGTTTTTTCATGCGGGTTTGTTAATCAAAATAATCGGCGGGCTGAGCATCAAACAGGAAAGCCTCGTACTTTCCGCTCCTGTTCATATACCGGCAAATGAGGGGGCGGAAAAGAGCGCAGACGCACAGGTACAGGCAGCTACAGATGATGAAAGCCACATCGCCCCGAAAGCCCAGCAAAAGAGAAATGAAAATGAGCAGAAAGAGCAAAACGGCCCTTACCGCTAACATAAGAAATTCCTATTTATCCTTGAGCCGCCACAGCCCATCACAATGCCGGCAGCGCACGCAGTTGCGACCGGTAGCGCGGTCAAAATAGAACTGATGCCGATGGTACATAAGTCACCTCCGTGCAGGTTTGTGGGGGGGATGGAGTCGGCGGGCATTTCTGCCCGGGGCACATCGCATGCACACAGGTACAGGCAGCCAACACGTTCAGGCATTGCTGTCTCGGTTTTTCAAAAGAATCAAACCGAACAAATTCGGATGTACTTGAAAAATAACGCTTGCGATTGATGCACACCGGATTGTAAGATCATGATTCCTGAAAGGTTTCCATCAGTTCTTTCGATAATTCATCCACGTGCACAAAAAGCCACCGAAGCAGCCTTTGGATCAGCACAGCGATGGGCTGATAGTTTTCTGCCAGATGGTCGCTGGCGGCAATGGAGGAAAGCTCCGCGGGCGAATAATTGCAGATACAGTACCAGAAGTACATGACGTAGGGCAGGGCCTGGATGTCATACGGCGTAAAGGGTGCGTGCTTTGTGTAGATGCGAATGAAGCGGCACAGGCCCTCCGCATCCACCGCCCCTTCGCAGCAGCGGGGGCTGGCAAAGGCGTAGCAGGTGGCGATGTCCAGGCAGATGGGCAGACGGCAGGCACAGGCCCAGTCAACCACAGTGATGTCCCGGTCCTTTACGATGGCCTGGCCGATGTGAAAATCCCCGTGGGAATTTGTGTAGGTCAGCCGATCTGTGTCAATGTGAAATTGGGCAATGCGCTCCAGGTGGTGGATTTGCTCCTCATAAATGGGAACGAGATTTGGTTGGGCGGATTTCTGCTCCTCCAGGTATTGCTGCTTCTTTCGCAGGGCGTTGCCGGGGGCAAAAAAGTTCTTGTCAAACGGCATCGGAAGCGGGCCGTAATCTTTGAGGGCCACCGTGGTTTTGCCAAGATAATCCGCTGCTTTTTCCAGGAACCATTCCGGAGCACTGTTCAGTGCCAGGGTCTTTCCTTCCACAAATTCCTGGACGGTGAACTGATTTTCCGCGCATCTGGTGACCCAGCTGCCCTCTTTGTTGGGAAGGAAACGGGCCACCCTCAGCCCGTGCTGTGCAAGATGCCCGGCAATCACGCCTTCGCTTTCTACGTTCTGGTAAAACAGGGGCATGACCTTCACCAGATATTTTCCGCCGGTGGTTTCGGCTGTGTAGATTTCGGTTTCAAAATGTTTGTCCATCAATTGCAGGGAAGATACCTGCAGGTTATAATGGCGCTCGATCAAGCTGAGATCCACGAGGGCTCCTCCGTTTTGTTGTGTTGTAAAAATCTCGCTGCTGCTCGCTTGTGGCAGCTTTTAGTGCAGGTTTATGGGGCGATGGAGTCGGCGGGCATTTCTGCCTTGGGCACAAAGGTGAGGGGCAGGTTATCCTCGCCGGACCACTGGGCAAAAAGGCCGGTGAGGGTTTTACAGGCGGCGTCCCAGGCGGACTGTTGGTATTCGCCGCTTTCCAGGTATTCATTCCGGCAGCGCAGGGTTTCTTTATCCAGAATTTGCTGGTAGTGCTTTTCGGTCAGCTCGTACAGAAAGCTTTCCACCATGGGTTCGCCGGTAACGGTGAAGCTGTCGTGGAGCATTTTGATTTCCGGCAAATACACGGTGATGCTGTCGTTTTCTGCCTGAAGCACCACGTCCTTCAGCGCAAAGCCAAAGCCGATTTTGTATTCGTAGGGGATGCTTACCTTCAGCACCGTGCCCACCAGCAGTGCATTGGTGCGGGATACGGCAACGCCGGTATCAGTATAGGTGACGGCGTTGAGCTCACCCGCTTCCTGCATGGCATGGGTGAGGCGGGTGGAGGTGAGCACATATTTATTTTGCACCAGGCCCTGCAAAAAGGGCTTCACCGCAGGCAGAAGAGAAAGGGCCAGCAGCAGCGCAATGGTGGTGCACAGAATGCGCAGAAGATATTTCACCAGCCTGCTTTTGCGCCGCTTGGGCGGCGGGGTATGGGGCTGCGGCACGGTGCTCATCATGCGTTCCCTCCCAGCAGCACCAGGATGTATATGATGCCCCGGGCCAATAGATACAAAAGCGCAATATAGCCAACCATGAGCACAAACCGATTCCACAGGCTCATGCGCCTGCAGCGGCGCCTGGGCTTTACCCGGGGATGGCTGGGCATGGGCTGATAATAGGGCTGGCTCTGCATGGCATCCACCTCCTGCTTTATTACCAACAGTATACCACAGCATTCGACAAAATACTACACAATTTTGTAACAATTGCTTGTCAGGCACGAAGAGCAGGCGTATAATGGCATCAGGACTGCCATGAACAAAATAAAACGGCGGTGAATGCGAATGGTTTGTGCGGTAATCCAAACGCCTTTGGGACATGTGCGCATAGAGGCGGAAAATGGGGCTGTTGAGGCGGTTCTGTTCACGGAGGAGGAATTGATCCCGGCAAAGGATGAACTGCTCCAGCGGGCCGAAAAACAGCTGCAGGAATATTTTGCGGGGGATAGGCAGGAATTCGATTTGCCCATCCGCATGAAGGGCACGGCTTTTCAGCTGGCGGCGTGGCGGGTGCTGCAGGGAATTCCCTATGGGCAAACCATCACCTATGGGGAAGAAGCGGAACGGCTGGGCAACAAAAACGCCGCCCGTGCCGTTGGCGGTGCCAATCACATCAACCCCATCTGCATCATTGTGCCCTGTCATCGGGTGGTGGCGGCAAACGGCCCGGGCGGCTATGGTCCCGGGGTGGAGAAAAAGGAATACCTGCTGGCCCTGGAAAGAAAATATGCCCGTCGGAATGAATGAAATACAAAAAGAAAAACCCTTCTGCACATTGCCTGCAGAAGGGCCGTTTTTCTGTGGTGTTATTTCAGGAACTGGGTCATCACATAGCCGGTCTGGCCGTTATAGCGGACCTGGGTCCACTGGTCGCCGGGGGTGAGGACGGTAACCTGGGTGCCGGAGTAGAGCCGGGTATAGACGGTGCTGCCCTGGGTATTGGGGGCAGAACGGAAATTCACATAGGTGTTGCCGTTCTGGATGGTTTTCACGGTGGAATCGGTGCCGGTCATGTTCAGGTATTTGGTCATCATATAGCCCACGTTGCCGGTGGCGCTGCCGTACACCTTGGTCCACACTTCGCCGGGGGTGATGACATGGAAGCGCACGCCGTTCTTATACTGGGCAATCACCTTGGAGGTGGCAGAGGCCTTCTCCCGCAGGTTCAGTACCTGCGTAGCCAGGGGATTGTTCACATAGGCATAGCCCTGGGTGTCCGGCTTCTGGGTGGGAGCGGCGGCAGTACCGGAGGAGGTATTGCCGGTGGAAGAAGAGGCGGTGTACTTGAGAAGGCTCTTATCCATATAGCCCACTGTGCCGTTGATGCTGACCCGCCAGAACCTATTGCCCTCCAATAATACCTGCACATGGGTGCCGTTGGCATGCTGGGAGAGGATGGTGGAATCGGTCATGCTGGGGGCGGAGCGCAGGTTGCTTTTGCCGGAATTGGGAGCGCTGATCACCGCCGTTTTGGCGGTATTGCCGCCGGATACGGTGACGTAGTTCTTCATGAAATAGCCGGTCTGGCCGTAGATGCTCACCTGGTACCAGTTATCCACACTGGAGAGCACGTTAAACGCGGCGCCGTTGTAATAGATGCCCAGCACAGGGGCGCTGAGGCTGGGGTACTGGCGCAGGTTCAGGTACTGGGTGGCCTTGGGATTGGTGACCACGCCCGTCATGGCAGAAGTGCCGGCGGAAGTGTTCTGGGCGGTGAGATAATTTTTGCTCATATAGCCCACCCGGCCGTTATCCATCACCATCACCTGGTACCAGTTGCCGCTTTCGCCCAGGATCATCACCCAGTCGCCCCGCTTGGCGGTGTAGATACGGTCATATTCCGTGCTGGGCCCCTGGCGCAGGTTCAGCGTGGCAGAACCGCTGACCACGGCAAATTCGCCGTAGGAAGCGGCATGGGCGGGCATGGCGGAAAGAAGCAATGCCATGCAAAGAAGCATCAGGATGCTGGTTTTGAACAAGTTTTTCATGGTGGTTCCCTCCATGTTTTCCAAGTGCTTTCGTCTATATGACGAAAGAGAAGACGGTTTTCTTCCGCAAAATTACAATAATTCCACTAAAATTCTGTTTTGCAGGCTGAGCCCGGCTTCTGTGAGAAATACGCGGCCATTTTCCCGCTTTACCAGCCCTTCCCGGATGGGCTTTTGCAGCTTTTCGCCGTACACGCTTTCCAGCGAATGGCCGTGCATGCTAAAGAATGCTTCTTCCGATACGCCGTCCATCGTGCGCAGCCCCAGCATCATGGTTTCGAACATGGCATCCCGGGGGGAGATGAATTCCTCCTGCGGCGCTTCGCCGGCCAGGTAAGCAGGAAGGGAAGGGGGATTTTGCCAGCGCTTCCGGCCCATAAAGCCGCAGGCGGCGCAGCCGACACCGATGTATTCCTTCCGCTGCCAGCAGTCCATATTATGCCGGCAATGGAAATGAGGCAGGGCAAAATTGCTGATTTCGTATTGCATGAAGCCGTGGCGCTGCAGGGTGTGCCGGCAGAGATCATACTGCCTGCGCTCCGTATCCTCATCGGGCAATTGCCACAGGCCCTTTTCCACCTGGCTGTGCATTCTGGTACCCTCTTCCACAATCAGCCCGTAGCAGGAAAGGTGGGTGGGGGAAAGGGACAGCGCCTTTTCCAGGGTTTCCTTTACGTGGGCTTCGGTTTGACCGGGCAGCCCCAGCATCAGATCCAGGTTGATGTTATGAAAGCCCAGCTGCTTTGCCAGGTTGACGGATTGCTCCACATCCTGCCAGCGGTGAATGCGGCCCAATAGCTGCAGAAGAGGTTCCTGGCTGGCCTGGGCGCCAAAGGAAAGCCGGTTGATTCCGTGCTTTTTCAGCACTGCCAGAAATTCTTCTGTCACCGTGCCGGGGTTGCACTCACAGGTGCATTCGGCACCGGGCACGAATGTGAAATGCTCATGCACGCTTTGCAGAACCTGGTCCATAAGCGCGGCAGGGAAAAGGGAGGGGGTGCCGCCGCCGATAAACAGGGTGCTGATGAGGGCGTCCGGGTATTGGGCGGCTTTTTGCCGAATCTCCTGCTGCAGTGCCCGGGCGTAGGGTACCATTTTGTCTTCCGCCCCTGCAAAGGAAGCAAAATCGCAATAGGCGCATTTGCTTTTGCAGAAGGGAATGTGAATATACAGCCCCGCTTCCATCAGGGCAGGGTGACAGCGAAAACGCTGTTATCGGCGGTGGTCAAAAGGGCGGCGCCGTTATCGGTCATGCCCAGATACCCGGTCACTTGCTGGCCATCCAGTGCACCGGGCAGTGCAACGGCCTCAAACCGCTGGGCGTTGATATTGGCCCGGTAAATGGTATCGGCGGAGAATGCGTACACTTTTTTGTTGAAAAGCGCGGCGCCCACACAGGAAGAGGGCATGGTGAAACGCTTGTCCGTTTTGCCGTAGAGCAGGCGCAGCTGGTTGAGGCCCACGGTGCTGCTGGAGCCGGACAGGGAGAACAGCAGCATGGCGTCGTTTCCGGACACCAGGTAATCCTCCAATTGCCAGCCGTATACCAGCGTGGCGGCGGAGGTATCCTCCGTGCCCCGGTAATCAAATTTGCGCAGCTGGCGGGTGGTGACCACGTTCAGCTTGCCCCCGGCAAATACCACGTCATAAGCCAGGTTTTCCCCCAGGGAGATTTCGCCGGAATTGGTCATGTTCACTTTATAGGTGTGCATCACGGTGTTTGCCACAGTGCCGTATACATCCAAAGAGGTGGTCCACAGGTATTCGCCGTTGTCGAAAAAGCCCAGGTCCAGGATGATCATATCGGTGTAGGAGGCAATTTCGCTGTCGATATGGGTGCCCAGCAGGTCCTTGATTTCCAGCTCCGGCCCCACATCCGTACCCAGCACAATGGCCACATAGCGGCTGCCGGCCTTGGCGAACTGGATGGTGTTGGCCAGGTTTTCGTTATAGGTGGGCTGGCCGTTTTTGTCCAGGATGTGCAGCTGGCTGCCAATCCAGGCCACTACGGTATTTTCGTTGCAGGTGAAAGAAGCCTTACTGCCCAGGGTGTAGCTCCATTTTTCGTTGCCGGAGGTATCCAGGCAGAACAGGGTGGTACCGTCGTAATAGAGCACCCGGTCGCCAAAGGGGGTAACGCTCTGGGCGGAGGTGCAGCGAAGGCGGGCGGCGGAAACGCTGCGGTTCTGGCCGATGGCGCCAATCAGCAGCGCCACTGTCAATACCACTACCAGCACAATGGCGGCCAGGATGATGCGGCGGGTGGTCTGCTCGTTCTTTTTATTATTTTGCTTCAAATATTGCAATCAGGTCACCGCTTTCTGTATCGTTCAGCGTATTCATTTCATTATACTATGAAAATCAGTCACCGTCAAACAGAGAAAGGATATCCTTGTCCGAAAGACGGGTGGGCATTTCTTCGCCGGGGGTGATGAGCTTGTCAAACAGGCGGCGCTTGCGGTCGCTCATGGAAAGCACCTGCTCTTCGATAGAATGGTGCATCACCAGGCGGATTACTTCCACCTTGCGGGTTTGCCCGATGCGGTGGGCACGGGAGGTGGCCTGCTCTTCGGTGGTGGGGTTCCACCAGGGATCGTAGTGGATCACCAGGTCCGCCCCGGTAAGGTTGAGGCCGGTGCCGCCGGCTTTCAGGGAAATGAGGAACACATTGCAGCCGCCTTCATTGAATTGCTGGGTCAGCTTCACCCGCTCCTGGGCCGGGGTTTCGCCGTCCAGGTAGAGGGCGGGAATGTTTTCCGCCTGCAGCCGTTTTTCAATCAGCCGCAGCATGGAGGTAAACTGGGAAAAAATCAGCGCCCGCTTGCCGGACAAAAGGGCAGGGGGCAGGATGTCCATCAGCAATTCCATCTTGCCGGAAACGCCCTGGTAATCGGGCAGGCAAAGGGCGGGATGGCAGCAGATTTGCCGCAGCTCCGTAATGGCGGAAAGCACCTCGGCCCGGCCCCTGGTGATGCCCCGGTTTTGCAGAATATCGTGTACCCGCTCCCGCTTTTGAAGGAGGGACGCCTGGTATACCCGCTGCTGATCCAGGCTCATCTGGGCCATCAATACCGTTTCCATCTTTTCCGGCAAGTCCTGTAAAACGTCCGCCTTCACGCGCCGCATGAGGAAGGGACGGATGCGCCGGCGCAGATCGTCCGCATGATCGCCTTCGCTGTAGCGGCGCAGGAAATCGGTGTATTTGGGCAGATAACCGGGCAGCACAAAATCGAAAATGGACCACAATTCCCCGGCATGGTTTTCCATGGGCGTGCCGGTGAGGGCGATGCGGGTGCGGGCGGTGAGCTGCTTGACCGCATGGGCCCCCACGCTTTGCACGTTTTTGATCTGCTGAGCTTCGTCCAGTACCGCAAAGCGGAAGGGAATATCCTTCATCAAATGGATGTCCCTGCGGATGAGGGGATAGGAGGTGATTACCAGGTCCGGCACCTGATTTCCCTTCAGGGTTTCAATCTGCTCTGCCCGGGTTGCCTGGCTGCCGGAAAGCAGCAGCACCTTCATCTGCGGGGCAAAGCGGGCACATTCGTTGAGCCAGTTGTAGGTGAGGGAGGTGGGGGCCACAATGAGGGAAGGAAGATGCTCTTCCTCCTGCTGTACACAGGAAAGCAGGGCGGAGAGCATCTGCACCGTTTTGCCAAGGCCCATATCGTCGGCCAGAATGCCGCCCATGCCCAGGGCATGCAAAGAAAGCAGCCATTCATAGCCCCGCAGCTGATAGGGCCGCAGGCAATCGATGGGGCAGGGGGGCGCTTTGTAGGAAAGGGCAGCGGTTTTCTTGGTCTGTTCGTCCAGGGAGATATCCAGATTGTTTTCCCGGATGAGCGCCCCCAGGCAGGAGGCCCAATAGTTCTGCATGCCCTCGGTGTCGGTATCCTGGCTGGCCTCGGCCACAATTTCAGCCAGGGGCTGCCAGCTTTCGGTATCGGAAAGGTCCAGAAAGGTGCCTTCCTTGAAACGGAAATAGCGGCGCTTTTTCCGCAGCGCTTCCATCAGGGGCAAAAGCTCGTCAATGGGGGTGTCCCCATCCATCATTTCCAGCACCAGCCGGTTACCCCTGGCCCGCACGGCGCCCCGCAGCATGGGCTTTTTGGGGGTCATGCGGCGGAAATCCTTGCTGAAAAACACTTCCGCCATTTCGGTCAGCTGGCCCGCACCCTGGGTGACAAAATCGAAAATAGCTTCGGCGCCGGAAAGGTACACCTGGCCCCGGCGCACCCGAAAGCCAAACTGGGCCAGGGTGTCCAGCACCTGCTTTTCCTTCACGGCATCCCGAAGCAGCAGGGCGTCGGTTTCGGCAGTTTCGGGGACGAAGGGGTCAATTTCATAAGGGCCGTAGCAGAAGGACACCTGGGCCGTCACATCGCTGACGGATTTATCCAGGTAGATTTTCGTTTTGGGTTCCAGGTGCAGAAAACGGCTTTCCAGCCCGGGGTCGATGGACACGGTGCCGCTGCGAAGCAGAAAGGGCATCAGTTCCCGCATCACCCGGCCGGTATCCTGCTGGCCGAAGGCAAAGGAGGCTTCGCTGCCGCAGGAAAAGCGCTGCAGGGTAACCAGCAACTGCTGCTGTTCCCGGGGCACGGCAATCACTTCGCCGTTGGCAAAGGCGAAGGAGGCGTCCTTGGTGAGGAAATGGAACACTTCCGGCATCTCGGCCATGATCTGCAGCCGGGCAGGAGTGCCCAGAACGTGGAAATTCAGGGGCACATTTTTGTTTTCAATGCGGTGAATGGCGTACTGCTCATTGCCGATATGCAGCATAAAGGGCATGTGGCGCAAAGCTTCCATCACCCTTTTGCCGCTGCGGGCAGAAAGCAGCAGCACCCGGGCATCCGTGCCGGAAAGGGATTTGCCGGCGGTGGATTCGCACACCTCTGTCAGGATATCAATCAGGCGCAGCTGGCGCTCGTCAAAGGTCATCCATTCCGGACGGTATTCAAAGCCCTTGCCCAGCGTCAGTGCCTCACCCTTTTCCCGGCACTGGAGGAAGCGGGGGATGTGGCGCACCACATACAGCCTTTCTTCGCCGATTTTCAGCCCGATGCGCAGCCCTTCCCGGGATAAAAACAATACCGGCAGCATGCGGATGTTGCCGCTTTCGGGCAGCATCTGGGCCACGGCGTCAAACAGGGCAGGGATGGCCTGTTCCCGGCGGATGCGGTCCATTTCCGTCATGGCACCGCTTTCCTGGGCCATGAGGGCAGCGGCCACGCAATGGGAACAGAAGGGTGTGCCGCATTCGCAGCGGGCAGTGGAGGCTGAAATGCGTACGTTAAGCAGCTTACCACCGTCGGAAACGATGTAAGCGGATTCTTCTTTTCCCTTTTTCTGTTCCCGCACCAGCATGCGGCTGAACAGATACCGGCCCTGCTGCAGGGCATCTGCCCCGGCCAGACGCAGCAGCATTTCTTCATTGAGCATGAAAAACCTCCTTGACGCGCAAAAAGGTGCGTCTTTATAAAATACGCTGCCAAATCCGTTTCTCCTGCAAGAAAAACAAATAAAAAATAGCCATCTTTGTGTCTTTTTACAAAGATGGCAAAAATGCTCGTTTTTTATTGTTCCAGGGCTTCCAGCAGGGTATCCAGGTTTTTCAGCATTACGTCTTCATAGGCGGTGATGCTGCCGTCGCCGGTAACCAGGGGGTCCAGCATATACACCGGGGCGCCGGTCTCCCGGCTGATGGCCTCCAGGGCTGCGTTTTTGTACTGGGGCTCGGCGAAAAGGGGCGGGTTGCCCGCTTCCTCCACGGTGTGGATGACTTCAGTGAGCATCCGGGGGGACAGGGGCTCCTCCGGCTCCAGGGAAACCACCGCCACAATCTCCAGTCCGTAGGCCTTGGCGAAATAGGGGAAGGAATCGTGGAAGGTGACCAATTGGCGGGAAGAGGTGGCCATAAGGGAATCGGCAATGTAGCCGTTCAGCGCCTCCAACCGGGTGATGTATTCCGAAGCATTTTTGGACAGCTGCTGTGCATGTTGCGGCAGCAGGGCGGACAATTGCTGTTCCATATTTTTTACCATCTGAACGGCGTTTTTCGGGGACAGCCAGATGTGGGCGTTGTATTCTTCTTCCGCTTCGTGCTCATGGCCATGGCCGTGGTCGTGATGGTGTTCTTCGTCGGCGCAGATCAGCTCAATGCCTTCCGAGCAATCCACGATAGGAAGGCCCGGCAGCTGGCCCCGGATGGCGGGCAGGAAGGTTTCCATGCCTGCGCCGCCGATAATCAGCGCATCCGCATCGGAAAGCAGCCGCATATCTCCGGTGAGCAGCTGATAATCGTGCAGGCAGCCGGTGGAGGGGGTGGTCATGCAGGAAAGGGATACGCCGGGAATATCCAGCAGGATATTTTGCGCAAAAATATAGATGGGGTAGAAGGAAGCTACCACATGCACCTCTTCTGCCAAAGCAGCAGGGCAGGGAAAAATCAGGCACAGCGACAGCAGCAAACAAAAAACTTTCTTCATATTTTCTCCAGACAATTGAATGTGGGCTTTTCGGCCTCCTGCGGCTTTAAATCCCATATAGAAAAGATGAGCGGTTGATTAGTGGAGACGTTTCACTTTTTTGTGCTATTCCCCCAAAAAGAAGGTTTTCGGAGGGGGCACGGGGGAGGCACTTTTGACTCAAAAGTACCTCCCCCGCAAAACATCCATTACTTGATTTCTTTGGTTTCGATTTCCTTGAGGAACATGGCGATGGCTTCTTCCAGCTTCATGGTGCCGATCACTTCGCCCTTGCGGGTACGCACGTTCACGGTGCCTTCTTCCACTTCCTTATCGCCCAGCACCAGCATATAGGGAATCTTCATCATCACGGCTTCACGCACTTTGAAGCCGATCTTTTCGTTGCGCAGGTCCACTTCGGTGCGGATGCCCAGCTTTTCCAGCTTTTCCCGGACGGCCTTGGCAGCTTCGTCCGCACGGTCGGTGATGGTGAGAACCTTCACCTGCACAGGGGCCAGCCACAGGGGATAGGCGCCGGCGAAGTGCTCCGTCAGGATGCCGATGAAGCGTTCGATGGAGCCCAGCAGCACCCGGTGGATCATCACGGGACGATGCTTTTCGCCGTCGGCGCCGGTATAGGTCAGGTCAAAGCGTTCGGGCAGGTTCATATCCAGCTGGATGGTGCCGCACTGCCAGGTACGGCCCAGGCTGTCTTCCAGGTGGAAGTCGATCTTGGGGCCGTAGAAAGCGCCGTCGCCTTCGTTGACGGTGTATTTCACGCCCAGTTCATCCAGTGCGCCCTGCAGGCCGTTGGTGGCCAATTCCCACATTTCATCGGTGCCGATGGAATTTTCGGGGCGGGTGGACAATTCCACAGAGTAGGGGAAGCCGAAGGTTTTGTACACGCCGTCAATCAGGCTGTACACGCCCTTGATTTCGTCCTTGATCTGTTCGGGGGTCATGAAGATATGGGCATCGTCCTGGGTGAAGCAGCGCACGCGCATCAGGCCGTGCAGCGCGCCGGACAATTCATGCCGGTGCACCAGGCCCAGCTCGCCCGAACGGATGGGCAGGTCACGATAGCTCCAGGGGCGGCGCTGGTATACCAGAATACCGCCGGGGCAGTTCATGGGCTTGATGGCGAAATCCTGCTCGTCGATCTTGGTGGTATACATGTTTTCCTGATAATGATCCCAGTGGCCGGAGCGTTCCCACAGGGAGCGGTTCAGCATAATGGGGGTTTTGATTTCTTCATATCCGGCCACCCGGTGAATCTGCCGCCAGTAATCTTCCAGAAGGTTGCGCAGGATCATGCCCTTGGGATAGAAGAAGGGGAAGCCGGGGCCTTCATCCCGGATATCGAACAAATCCAGCTCACGGCCCAGACGGCGGTGATCCCGCTTCTTGGCTTCTTCAATGCGGGCAAGGTAAGCGTCCAATTCATCCTTGCTGGTGAAGGCGGTGCCGTAAATGCGCTGGAGCATCTTGTTCTTTTCGCTGCCGCGCCAGTAAGCGCCGGCGATGGAGGTGAGCTTATAGGCCTTCACCTTGCCGGTGGAGGGCAGATGGGGGCCGGCACACAGGTCGGTGAAATCACCCTGGCGGTAGAAGGAAATAACGGCGTCTTCAGGCAGGTCCTGAATGAGCTCCACCTTATAGGGTTCGCCCTTTTCTTCCATGAAGGCAATGGCTTCCTGCCGGGGCAGCTCAAAGCGCTCCAGCCGGTCGTTCTTTTTGATGATGTTTTTCATTTCCTTTTCCACAGCGGCAAGGAAATCGGGGGTGAAGGGCTCATCCACGTCAAAGTCGTAGTAGAAGCCGTTGTCGATGGCGGGGCCGATGGCCAGCTTGGCTTCGGGGCGCAGCTTTTTCACAGCCTGGGCCAGCACGTGGGAAGCGGTGTGGCGCAGCACCTTCTTGGCTTCGTCATCCTCGAAGGTGAGGATTTCCAGGGTGCAGTCTTCATTGATAGGCTTCACCAGCTCCTGGATTTCGCCGTTGACGCGGGCGCAGATGGCCTGCTTTTTGAGATCCTGGCTCAGCTGGCCTGCGATATCCAGGGCGTTCATGCCGTTTTCGAATTCCCGGGAGCCGTTTTTGAGGGTAATGATCATGGGGTTTCCTCCGTTCATCTTTGGGGTGGCATACAAAAACGCCCGCCCCATTCATTTTCATGAAGGGACGAGCGTGAATTTCTTTCGCCCGCGGTTCCACCCTTGTTGCCTGATGATCAGGCCGCTTTCGGCATGTGTCGTATGCCCTGCGATCTCCGGTCGGGAAGTGGTTTTTTCCGGGGCCTTTTATGTGCTTGCACCAACCGCACACTCTCTGCAAAAGACGGGCCGGAAAACATGTCTTCCGTCATTCCGATGGATGGGGGTATTATACCGCCGAAGGGAGCGCCCTGTCAAGCACAATTTGCGGAAATTACAGGAGAATATTGCTGGTAATCTGGTCCACGCCCATATCGCAAAGGGCAAGGGCGTCTTCTTCTTTGTCTACTGTCCATACGTTCACCAAAACGCCCTTTTTGTGCAGCTTTTCCACCCGCTCTTTTGTGAGGCATTTGAAGTAAATATCCAGGTCCAGGCGGTGCTCTGCCAGTTTTTCGGGCAGGCTGTCCTCCCACTGTTCCATGAGAAATTGAGCGGATTGATGAGGCAGGAGGGAACGGATGTGCAGCATGTTCTGAAAGTCAAAGGAGATAAAGGTGGTGCAGGGCAGATATTCTTCTTCCCGGATGATCCGGATGATGGATTCAATATCCGCCTTCTCCATGGGGTTTTTGATTTCCAGTACGGCGTGCTTTTCGTAATGCCGCAGGATGCGGATGTATTCGGCAAGGGTGGGCAGTACCAGGTCGTGGCGGATGAGGCCGGTTGCCTTATCCTTCAGATGCAGGGTGCGCAGGGTGTCAAAATCCGTTTCCTCCACGATGCGGCTTTCCCCGCAAACGCGGCAGGTATCGTCATCGTGGATGATGATGAACCGGCCGTCCTTTGTGCGGTGCACGTCGGTTTCTATGCCAAAGTACGGATGCTGGCCGGCGGCCACAAAGGCCGCGGCGGTGTTTTCCGTTTCAATGCCGGAAAGCCCCCGGTGTGCGATCATTTTGGCTTTGTTGGGATGGGAAATGAGAATGGGTTTGTTCACGGAAAAAACACCTCATTCCTTGATATAGCTGTAAATCTCCGCAATATCCTGACAGACGAAGGTGGGCTTTACGTCGCTTTCCGAAAGGTCCTTCAATGTGGCTTCGCCGCTGAGCACCAGGCAGGTGGTGATGCCGGCATTGACGCCGCAGGCAATATCGGTATAGAGCCTGTCGCCGATGAGCACCGTTTCATCCTTGGTGCAGCCCATTTTTTCCATGGCCAGTTCCGCAATGGCAGGCCGGGGCTTGCCGATGAAGTAGGGAAGCCGGCCGGTAGCGTGCTCAATCATCTGGGCGAAGGAGCCGCAGTCCGGCGCGGAGCCGTAAGCAGTGGGGCACACCCAATCCGGATTGGTGGCCAGATAAGTAACACCCCGGCCCAGCAAAATGCAGGCGTCCTCCAGCTTGCGGTAGGTAAGCTCGGTATCGTAGCCCATGAGCAGGCAGTCAATATCCTCCTCCAATTGATCGGTGATGGGGAAGCCGGCATGGATCAGCTGTTCTTTGAAGGATTGAGTACCCAGGGCATAGATTTTTTTACCGTGCCAGTTCCGTTTGAGGTACGCACAGGCGGCGTCGGTGGAGGTGAAAAAATCTTCCTTTTCGGCAGGCAAATGCAGCCGCTGCATCTTTTCCACATATCTGGAAACGGACTTGGAGGAATTGTTGGTGAGGAACAGATAACGTGCGCCCTGTGCCCGGATGGCGTTCAAAAAATCCAGGCAATGGGGAAACACGTTTTCATCCAGGTACAGCGTTCCGTCCATGTCCAGCAGGAACAGCTTTTTTTGCCGGAAGGCGGCTTTCATATCCATGAAGATCTCCTTACAGGTCTTTGGTTGCGATCACGTCCGCCCCGGTGCCGCATACGTTTTTCAGAACCACCTGGCCCACCGAAACAGGGGCGGTGAGGGTGACTGTATTCAGGGCCTGTATAATGTCAAACAGCTTGCCCTTGGGTACGGCGGCGCTGGTTTTCACGGGGCAGCGGCGGTAAAGGCCGCCTTCCAGTTTCACGGTGGAGGTGAGTACCCGGGTGGGGTTTAAGATTTCGTTCTTTCCGTATTCGGCGCCCCGGAGGCAGCTGTTGCCGGAAACCTGATAGCCGTTTTCTTCGTCCACGCGAAGCCGGCAGCCCTTGGGGCATACGATGCATACCAGTTCTTTCATGCCCTTACGCCTCCTTTACGCTGATGGTGACGGCATTGCCATGAACTTTGTCCAGCATTACCCTGGGCAACCTGATCTGCTGCATTTCGCCGGGGGTCATGTATTCCCGTTTGAAGGAGCAGATGAGGTTTTCGCCGTCCTTTGCTTCAATAACGCTTTGCCCAAACACCTGGCGAACCCGGAAGAATACTTCCAGATTTTTTTCGATGCGGGAGATGCGCACCTGCTGGGGGACGGTGTAGGAAACGCCAAAGCCGTTTTGCAGCTGCAGGGCGCTTTCGTTTTCTTTGGGGTTGAGCACAAAATCCGCAGCGGCGGCGCCGGCCTTTTCGCTTTCCTGGGACACATAGTCCACCAGGTCATGCACATGCACCACATTGCCGCAGGCGAACACGCCGGGGATGGAGGTTTCCATGTTTTCAAAGACAACGGCGCCGTTGGTGCGGCTGTCCATCCGGATGCCGGCACCCCGGGTCAACTCGTTTTCCGGGATCAGGCCCACGGAAAGCAGCAGCGTGTCGCAGTCAAATTCCATTTCGGTGCCGGGGATGGGATTGCGGCTTTCGTCCACTTTGGACACCGTCACATGGGACAAGCGTCCATCCTTTTGCTGAATATCGGTGACGGTATGGGAAAGATAGAGGGGAATATCGTAATCCTGCAGGCACTGGACGATATTGCGCATCAGGCCGCCGGAATAGGGCATTACTTCCACGCAGGCCAGCACCTTGGCCCCCTCCAGCGTCATGCGCCGGGCCATGATAAGGCCGATATCGCCGCTGCCCAAAATGACCACCCGCTTGCCCACCATGTATCCTTCCATGTTCAGGTACCGCTGGGCACTGCCGGCGGTGAACACACCGGCGGGACGGGCACCGGGAATGGCAATGGCGCCCCGGGTGCGTTCCCGGCAGCCCATGGACAGGATGACGGCCTTTGCCTGAAGCACCTGATAGCCCTTTTCGGTGTTGATAACGTGCACTTCCTTGTTTTCGGTGACGGCGAGCACCATGGTATCGCACATCACCTGCACGGAGGTATCCTTCAGCATTTCAATGAACCGGTGGGCATATTCCGGGCCGGTCAGTTCTTCCTTGAAGCGGTGCAGGCCAAAACCGTTATGGATGCACTGGTTCAGAATGCCGCCCAGTTCCTTGTCGCGCTCCACAATCAGGATATTGCGCAGGCCCTTTTCATAGGCGCTGTTTGCCGCAGCCAGCCCCGCCGGGCCGCCGCCCACCACGATCAGATCATAGCACATCAGGCCTGCACCTCCTTTTTCGTTTCGTTCATCAGAATAAAGCTGCCGTCCTTATCCTGCAGGATATCCAGGGGGGATACCTTCAGCTCCCGGGCCAGGATGTCCAGCACACGGGGGCTGCAGAAGCCGCCCTGGCATCTTCCCAGGCCGCTGCCGGCACGGCGCTTGATGCCGTCCACAGAGCAGGGCGGAATGGGGGAGTGAATGGCGTCCACAATTTCCCCTTCGGTGATGGTTTCGCACCGGCAGATCACCCGGCCGTACAGCGGGTTTTCGGCGATCACCTTCTGCTTTTCTTCCGCGGAAAGCTTGCGGAAGTGGATATGCTTGCGGGTGGTGACGGGGTTTACTTTCTTTTCCATCATCAGCCCTTCGCCTTGCAGCAGCTGCACACATTCCAGCGCAATGGCCGGGGCAGAGGACAGGCCGGGGGATTTGATGCCCGCCAGGTCAATAAACTGCTTTGCCGCCACACCGATCTGGAATTCGTCCTTATCCAGGTTGGCCCGGACGCCGGCAAAATTGCGGATGGAATTGCGGTAGTTGATGGTGGGCACGCTCTTTGCCGCCATTTTCTGCACAAAGGCCATGCCGGAAAAGGTGTTGTGGGTGTCCCCTTCGCCGCCTACGCCCTCTGCATTGGGGCCTACGATCAGGTTGCCGCCCACGGTGGGGGATACCAGCACGCCCTTGCCGTTTTCGTTGGGGCACTGGAAGAGGGTGTGGCGGGCGCGGGTCACTTCGCATTTGTCCATTACGTAATATTCGCCCCGGTTGGGCTTGATGGTGAAGGTTTTTTCCGCCACCATTTCGTCGATTTTTCCGCTGTTTACACCGGCGGCATTGACCACATATTTCGCTGCTACGTCGCCTTGATTGGTGCGGATCACATAATGGTCATCCACCCATTCAATGCCCTCCACCCGGGTGCGCAGCTTCATTTCCACGCCGTTTTGCACCGCCACCTCTGCAAAGGCGATGGTGTATTCCCAGGGGCCCACAATGCCGGCAGAGGGGGCGTACAGGGCGCCGAAAACCTTGTCGCTCACTTCCGGCTCCATGGCCAGCACTTCTGCCTTGGTAAGGATTTGCATGTCCGGCACGCCGTTTTCCGTGCCGCGGCGGTAGAGCTCCTTCACAGTTTCCATTTCGCTTTCCGAAAAGGCCAGCACAATGGAGCCGATCTTTTCATAGGGCACGGAAAGGTCTTTGCACAGCTGTTCCGCCATGGCGCAGCCCTGCACGTTCAGCCTGGCCATCAGAGTGCCGGGCTCGGGATCGTACCCGGCGTGAATGATGGCGCTGTTGGCACGGGAAGCGCCAAGGGCCACGTCATTTTCCTTTTCCAGAACGGCAATGTTCAATTTGTATTTGGATAATTCGAAGGCGGCGGCGGCGCCGATCACACCGCAGCCGATAATGGCAATATCATACATGATCGTTTCATTCCTTTCGGTGGTTTCAAACATCTTGTATACAACCACTTTTATCATACCACAAATAGGGCCCCTTTACAAGCTTTCCCTTGTGCGGCGAAAAAAATGATGGTATGATGAAGGGGAGGTGAAGCCCTGTGAAATTGTATGACGAAGTGAAGAAAGGTATTTTTCTTTCCCGGCCTAACCGGTTCATTGCCCATGTGATGGTGGACGGAAAGGAAGAAATTTGCCATGTGAAAAATACCGGCCGGTGCCGGGAATTATTGGTGCCCGGCGCTCCGGTAACCCTCAGCGTGTCTCAAAATCCGCAGCGGAAAACCAGGTATGACCTGGTGGCCGTATGGAAAGGCAATACCTGCATCAACATGGACAGCCAGGCGCCCAATCATGCGGCCGGGGAAGCGCTTTGGCGTATACTGCCGGATGTGAAAAGCGTGAAAGGGGAAGTGCTCCACGGGGACAGCCGGCTGGATTTTTGCGTGGAAACGGAAAGGAATACATGGTTTGTGGAGGTGAAAGGGGTAACGCTGGAAAAAGACGGCCATGCCCTTTTCCCCGATGCGCCTACGGAAAGGGGCATCAAGCACCTGCATTCCCTAATCCGCTGCGTGGAGGAAGAGCACAAAGCAGCTGCCCTCTTTGTCATCCAGATGAAGGGCGTGCACACCTTTTCGCCAAACGATCAGATGCATCCTCAGTTCGGCGAAGCACTGCGGCAAGCCGCCGCAAAGGGCGTGGAAATCTGGGCGTATGATTGCCTGGTGACGGAGACGGGCATGGAACTTGATCAGCCTGTGCCGGTGAAGCTTTGAAGGGGGCTCCTCGCCCCCTTCACCCCGCGGCAGGGGCATTGCCCCTGCACCCATCCTGCGACACACAAGCAGATCAGGCAAACTTGTGTCCGCATGAAGGTTGGAGCAGCGAGGAGATGTGTGCCCACGGGCGCTACGAAAACGAAAAAAATAGCGGATGGGAAAATAAATTTCCCTCCGCTTATTTTTCGTTTTCCCCGGATGCCTCGGCATCCGGCCGGCGGCATTCTGCCGCCCAGCCCGTGGGGTGGCAGTGCCACTTTCAATTTGCAATATGACAATCGTCTTTTGCAAACGATTTTCTACGTGTTGCCGGTATTTCCTAAGCTACAGCGGAACAATATTCGTGCTGTGCATTAACCGCTTCCGCCAAAAGGGTCAAGGGATGAAATCCCTTGTGGGGGTTGAGGGGGCAACGCCCCTCATCATTCGTCTAAAATCAGATCCATACCGTTGGGGGAGAGGGCATATTTGCTGTCGGCGGTGCCTTCGCCCTGCTGGCCGAACTTGCTGATGCCGGCGGAAAGCACGGTGCCGTCGGAAAGCATGGCCAGGCAGAAGAGGCTGCCGCCCTGCACCAGCACCACGTCCTTATCCCACACCTGAGCGGGCAGCACACCTTCCGAAGCGGAGGAACGGAAGCCCTGGCCCAGCTGGCCGTAGCTGTTATTGCCCCAGCTCCAGAGGGAGCCGTCCTCCAGGATGGCATAGGTCTGGGAGGAGTAGGCGGCCACATATTTCACCGGCAGAGGCAGGGGTATAGCCTGAGGGGAAGCGGTGGTTTTCAGGCCGGTATCATAGCCCAGCTGATGAAAATCGTTCCGGCCCCAGGTCCACAGGGTACCTTCCTTGTCCAGCAGCACCACGCTATGGCCGCAGGCGTCGATGGAAGCAATGCTGATATCGCCGTAGTCAATGACGATGGGTTCGGCAAAATAAGCGGTGTTTTCCGGGGAAATTTCGTGGTTTTCGTTATTGCCCCAGCCGTACAGGGTGCCGTCGGCTGCCAGCGCCAGGGAGAACTTGCCGCCGCCGGCAATCTGCACAATGTTTTCCAGGGGCAGAAGGTAAGGCTCCTGCACATTCCTGCGCTTGCCGTTGCCCACCTGGCCGTTATTATTGCGTCCCCAGGCGTACACCTTGCCCTCTTCCGTCAGCATCAGCACATGGCCAAAGCCGGTGGCCATGGCGGCGGGCACTTCCGGAACATTCACTTTTTTGTGGGTGGTATAGGTGCCCTCCTTCAGGGCAAGGGGCAGGTAGCTGTTATTGCCCACGCCCCACAGCGTGCCGTCGGAAAGCCAGAGGTAGCTGTAATCGGAAGCGGTGACCACTTCCTGCAGCAGGGAAAGGTCAATCTCTTCATTTTTTGTTTTGAAATCGGACACTTTGTAGGTTTGCTTCAGGTTACCTTTGCCCAGCTGGCCGAACTGGTTATCCCCCCAGCAGCGGATGAAGCCGGTGGTATCCCGGGTGTAGGCAAAGCTGCCGCCCACGGCCAATATCACATTCCGCCCGTCGGGCAGGGTGTGCACTTCGGCCATGGCGGCGGAGCAAAACAAGCAAAGCAGCAGGGAAACGGCAATCAATCGGCGATACACGGCTGATCCTCCTTATGGATGCGGCGGCAGGCAAGGAAGCCCATGCCGGCAAGGGCGGCTGCCATCACAAAGTATACCAGCAAATCGGGCAGGTTGGTTTTATCCAGGGCAAAAATAGTGCCGATGCACAGGATTTCTCCCAGCGCCATCAGAATCGCTTCCAAGGCCACGGTTTTGCCGGGCAGGCTCCGCTTTTTTGCCTTGAGAAGGGTAATCAGGTGGGCGAAGAACATCACAAGGGCCAGCGCGATATGATTGACCCTGGCGAAAATGAACACAAACAGCACGTCGTCGCACCTGAGGCACTGGGGCAGTACCTGCACCGTGCAGAACAAAAACAGTGCATACCTGAAAAGGGTGCCGGGCTGTGCGGCCTTTTTGCGCAGGCAGAAAAGCACAATGAGCAAAACGGCGGTGAGCAGCCCTTCAATGAAGCACACGCTGAGCATCCAGTCGCCCCAGGCGTTGGTGATGCAAAGAGGCTGGAACCACAGGCTTTCGTTTTCCATCCATTCGCCGTAGCCCTGGCCGGAGAGGGGCTCAATAAACCGCAGGACGGCGTACAGCAAAAGCCCTGGCAGGGAAGCGGCGTCCAGCAGGGAAGCGGTGCTTTCCTTTGTGATGCGGGCGGCAATGGGCGCGGCAAGCAGTACGCCAAGCAATATGCCGCCCATGTTCACACGGCCGTTGCCCATCTGGAAGAAGGGGGTGAGGCCGGCGAAATTGCCAATCTCGTCATAGAACATGAATTCAAACTGTACTGCGCAGTATACCAGTCGGCCCACAAAAAGGCCCAGCACTCCGGCCAGAACGCCGTACACTGCAGCGGCGGATTTTTTCACCTTACCCTTGGAAAAAACGATGGCCAGCACAATGCTGACCAGCGTAAACAAAAGGGCGAGGAGGGCATAGGTGTTTTCGAAGAAGGAATAGGTTTCTTCCATGGGGGCACTCCTTTGTTATTCTTCCAGGGTGGCAAAGTAAATAATGTCGCTGAGGAAGCGTTCGATATCGGGGCAGTTGTACTTCACATAGGTGAACTGTTTTTTGTCGTTGAGGCCCTTGAACACCAGGGTGGAGCTGTTGCCGCCGTCCAGGTTGAAGGCGATGGAGCAGCCGTTTTCTTCATTGTGCTTTTTGCCCAGCATTTCACACAGGGCGGCAAATTCCGGCAGCGTCATGCCCTTGGAGCCCTTGCTCTGGGGGCCTTCGCAGGTGACCAGCAGGTATTCCAGGGGGCCGATCTGGCAGATGGCGGAGCGCTGGGTGCTGTTCTGGGCGCCCAGGGAGCGGTTTTCATAATCCGGGGCGATCACGCTGACGCCGTCCTTACACAGCAGCGGGCCAAAGCAGAACACCTGATACAGGTTTTCCTGATTGGCTTCGTAATAGGCGGCGTATTCGTCCTTGGTGCAAAGGGGCAGGGCGGACAGGTTGCCTTCCTTATCGATGACGAGCAGGTCCATGCTGCCGTCGGCGTTGTTGCGCACCTGCTGGCTCATCCTGAGCACCACCTGGCATTTATCGGATTTGGTGTGGTAGTCGCCGTTGATGGCAACCACGGCGTTCACGGCCCGGGCCACCAGACGGCCCCGGGAGGTGGTGGAGGAGCGGAAGGTGGCCTTGGGGGTTTCAATCAGGCCGGCAGGGGCGGTGCGCAGCTGGGAAGGATGGCTGATTTTCACATGGGCATAGTTGTAGGTGGTATCGGCAAAGGTGTCCGTATACATTTTCACGGAAATGGAGCTGTCCTGATATTCATCGGCGGACAGGTAGTTTTCCTGTTTGGGGGCAGCGCCGAAGGTATAGTTATCCATGGGCAGGGCCTCTGCCAGAGCGCAGACGGCGGTGCCAAACAGCATCAGGACAATAAAAATGAAAAATACGGTTTTATTCAGCTTCATGTGTGCGGCATCCTTTCCTGGCAAATAGCGCCATGCCTATATCATACACGAAACGGCCTTCTTTGGCAAGAATTATTCCGGGGCTGCGGGTGTAAAAAAACAGGATGCAGCGGGGGGCGTGCATCCTGGGAAAGGGTTATTCGTCGGCCGACATGAAACGCCACTGGGCTTCGCAAAGGCCGCGGTAATGGCCGCCGGGCAGCTTGATGAGCGCTTCGTGGTTGCCCTGTTCGGCAATTTTGCCGTCCTGCACCACAAAGATGCAATCGGCGTTGCGGATGGTGGACAGGCGGTGGGCGATGACGAAGGAGGTGCGGTTTTTCAAAAGCGCATCCAGGGCCTTCTGGATGAGCATTTCGGTGCGGGTATCGATGGAGGAGGTGGCTTCGTCCAGGATGAGAATTTTGGGGTCGTTCAGGAGGGCCCGGGCGAAGGAGATCAATTGGCGCTGGCCCTGGGAGAGGGAGGTGCCCCGCTCGTTCACCTCCGTCTGATAGCCCTTGGGCATATTCATGATGAAGTCATGGGCGCTGACGGTTTTGGCAGCTTCGATCACTTCTTCGTCGGTGGCGTCCAGCCGGCCGTAGCGGATGTTGTCCATGATGGTGCCGGAGAAAATGAAGGTATCCTGCATCATGACGGACATTTGCTTGCGCATGCTGGTCAGCTGCATATCCCGGATGTCGTGACCGTCGATCATCACCCGGCCTGCCGTGGGATCATAGAAGCGGCTGAGCAGGTTCACGATGGTGGTTTTGCCGGCGCCGGTGGGGCCAACCAATGCGATGGTGCTGCCGGGGGTGATATCAAAGGACACGTTTTTCAGCACCGTCTTTTCCCGGTCATAGGAGAAGGAAACGTTTTCGAAGGTGACCCGGCCTTCAATGGGGGGCATTTTTTCGGCGTTTTCCTTGTCCTGGATATCCGGCTCCGTATCCATGATTTCAAAAATGCGCTCCATGGAGGCGGTGGCGGAAAGGAGGCTGTTGTAGAAATTGGAGAGGGTATTGAGGGGCTGCCAGAAGCGGCCCAGATACCAAAGAATCAGCAGGAGATTCGCCAGAGACAGGGCATCGGCCTTCATAAACTCCACGCCGAAAATGTACACCAGCACCGTGCCGATATTGCCGGTCAGATCCAGCATGGGCCAGAACAGGTTGTTGATAGTGACGGCCTTCATCCAGGAGGAGCGGATATCGCTGTTGACGGCGCAGAAGGTATCGGCATTTTCGTCTTCCCGGACGAAGGCCTCCGTTACCCGCATGCCGGTGAGGGATTCGTGAAGGTAGCCGTTCATGGTGGAGTTTTTCACCCGCACCCGCTGCCATCTTTTGCGCATGATGCGCTTCACCTTGAACAGGATGAAGATCAGCAGGGGCAGAATGCACATGCCAATCAGCGTCAGCTTCCAGTTCACCACCATCATGATCACCACCAGCAATATGATGGTCATGCAGTCGATGAGGACGTTTACGATGCCGTTGGTAAACAAATCGTTCAGGGAGTTTACGTCGTTGATGACCCGCACCAATAGCTTCCCGGCGGAACGGGTATCAAAGAAGGAAAAGGACATGCTCTGGATGTGGTGGAACAGATCCTCCCGCAGCGTGGCCAGCGCCCGACGGCCGGCGGAGTCCATCCACCGGATGCGGAACCGGGTGCAGATGGCGCCGATGATGCCCAGCACCACCATGCCGCCCAGCAGCCAGGGCAGCACGTCCATGCTCTGGGCCTGCAATTCGCCGATGGCACGGCTCATAAGGAAGGGGTTGGCCAGGTTGCAGGCCATGGCGATCACCATCAGTACCAGGGAAAAGCCTACCTGCTTTTTGTAGGGCTTCATGTAGCGCAAAAGACGAACGAACTGCTGTTTATTAAACGGCTTTTCCAATGCTTCGTCGTCCAGCTGGCGGATAACCCTTGCCATTTTACTGCACCTCCTTTTCCACTTTCACGGCGGAGGACATCTGGTCCATCACCATCTGGTAGTAAATGCCGCCCTTTTCCATGAGGGTCTTGTGGTTGCCCCGCTCTGCAATTTCGCCGTTGTCCAGCACGATGATCTGGTCAGCGTTCTTGACGGAAGAAATGCGGTGGGCGATGACAAAGGTGGTGCGGCCTTTGAGCACCTCCTTCAGCTCCTGCTGGATCTGGTATTCCGTTTCCATGTCCACGGCGGAGGTGGAGTCGTCCAGGATCAGGATGGCAGGGTCAATCATCACGGCCCGGGCAATGGCGGTGCGCTGCTTCTGCCCGCCGGAAAGGCCAAGGCCTCTTTCACCCACCACTGTTTCATAGCCCTGGGGCATATGGTCGATGAATTCGGTGGCCTGGGCCACCTTGGCGCTGCGCTCCACCTGCTCCATGGTGCCGTCGGGACGGCCGAAGCGGATATTGTCCGCCAGGGTATCGGAGAAAAGGAAGGTTTCCTGCATCACATAGCCAATCTGCCGGCGCAGGGGCTTGATGGAGTGGCGGCGCACGTCAATACCGTCAATGGTGATGGAGCCGGACTGGATATCGTAAAACCGGCCCAGCAGCGTGACCAGGGTGGACTTGCCGCTGCCGGTTGCGCCCATGATGGCCACCGTTTCGCCGGGCTTTGCCTCCAGGCAGATGTCCTTGAGCACCAGCTTGTGGCCGTAGGAGAAATTCACATGGTCAAACACCACATGGCCCTTGAATTCGGCAGGGGTCTGGGCGTTCTCCGGCTCCTTGATGGAGGCACCGAAATCCACATAATAGAACAGCTTTTCGGCGGAGGTAATGGCGTTGGTGACCATGTTGATGATGTTGGGAAGCTGGCGCATGGGGCCCACCAGCATCCAGATATAGCCGGTAACACCCACCATGGTGCCGATGGACAGCGTGCCGTTCATGGTGAGCAGCATGCCGCCAAGCAGGGCAATGGGGGTGCACAGGGCGCCCAGCAAATCCATGAAGGGCACAAAGGAACTCCACAGCCAGGAAACCTTCAGGTGCATATCCGCCAGCTTCTGATTTTCTTCGTTGAACTTTTCTTCTTCATGGGGCTCCTGGGCAAAGGCCTTCACCACGTGCATGCCCGCCAGGTTTTCCTGGGTGAGGGTGTTGAGGGTGGCGTTCTGTTCCCGCACCTGGCGGAACAGGGGACGCACTTTTTTGTTGAAGGTCCAGGCCATGATGGCAATGAAGGGGGTTACGGTGAGCACCAGCAGGGTGATCTGCCAGCTCATGGTCATCATGAAAATGAAAGCGCCCACGAACCGCACTGCGTTTTCAAACACCGTCACAATACCGGCAGCCAGCAAATGGCGCACACCGTCAATATCACCGGTCATGCGGCTCATAATTTCGCCCACCCGGTGCTTGTCGTAAAACTCGTAGGGCATTTCCTGCAGATGGGCATACAGCCCGGTGCGCAAATCCCACA
Organism: Clostridia bacterium; assembly: GCA_017397895.1. Classification (GTDB taxonomy): domain Bacteria; phylum Bacillota; class Clostridia; order Christensenellales; family Aristaeellaceae; genus RUG563. The sequence continues at coordinate 24,570 of JAFQHP010000027.1, read as the reverse complement.
TGGCGGACTGGCTCATGCGTTCATACAGCATGCTGCGGGTGAAATTGCAGATCCCAATGACCAGCGTCAGGCCAATCAGCCCGGCGCAAAGGGGAAGAAGACGGTCGTAATTCCCGAGGGAGATTACGTCGTCCACAATGTAGGTGGTGATATAGGGCTTGATCAGGTACGACAGGATTACAAGGGACTGCAGCACCAGCCCTGCCACCAGGTGCTTTTTGTAGGGCTTTACCAGCCCCCAGATGCGTTTGACGGTATCCACCTTTGTATACCTCCGCAAAATAAAATCTCCTACATTATAGCAGGGTCACAAACAGCGTCAAGGGCAAAACAGGCGAAAAAAATACGCATATTCTCCAAATGGCACAAAGTGGCCAAAGTTGTGGAGAAAATGTCAATTTACCGCAAAAGAAACCCCCGCTTCGTGCGGGGGGGGGATGGTTATTTAATCTCTGTCAGATGGTAGTTTTGGGTACCCAGGCCCATATCCTCCAGCATTTTGATCTGCAGGTAGGGGTCCTTGCCGTGGAGGCGCTGGAACAGGTGGCCTTCGTCCCCCAGCTTCAGGCCCATAGGCACGCCCTGGGGAATCAGGTCCTCAAACCGGATCATATCCAGGCTGGCCCGTTCGATGGCCACAATATCATCGCTGGCCATCACGCCGATATCCGGCACCAGGGAAGGGGTGGTGAGGCCCCAGCAGTCGCACAGGGCAGTGATGGAAATGAGCATATTGATGAAGAAAACGTTTTCCGGGCCGAACAGATCCAGCACCGTTTTGGTGCAAAGGGCCATGCCCTGCTGGAAATCGGCGTAATCATGGCTGTCCAGGGTGACGGCCTTGGTGGGGCACACCTTGGCGCAGTGCTGGCACATGGTGCAGTCGTGGTAATTCACTTTGTATTTGCCGTCTTTGTCGAAGCGATTGGCGTGGTGGTTGCAGGCTTCAATGCACTTGTTGCAGTGGATGCACTTGCTTTCGTCCCAGAGCAGGCCGCCTTCCAGCCCGTGAATTTCGTGGCGGGTACGGTCGGTGACGCAGCCCATGGAGATGTTTTTGCAGGCGCCGCCGTAGCCGCAGGCACCGTGGCCCTTGACGTGGGAAAAGTCGATCAGGAAATCGGCGTCATGGATCAGCCCAGCCACGTCCACATGGCGGAAGGACTTGAAATCCACTTCCTTGGTGTAATAATACTTGCCGAAATAGCCGCAGTCGTCCAGCACGGGGCAGCCCAGGTTATCGGCGGTGTAGCCTCGGCGTTCGGGATGGCGGCTGTAGACATAATGGTCGGTAATGAAACATTCGGCGCCGCTGTCTTGCACAAACTTCACAAGGCTTCGGACGAACACCGGCGGGATGGTGGAATAGGTGACACCGTCGCCGATGTGCATTTTGATGGCTACCTTCTTGCCTTTTACCTTTTCGGCAAGGCCGGATTTTTTCAGCATCCGTTCAAATTTGGCAGGGAGGGTCTGGCCCTGTTCATAGCGGGCAAAGGCCATGGTGGAAAAAAGTACCTGTCCGGGCATGGGAATTGCTCCTTTCTGATGTGTGTTTTTATTCGCATTGCAGGGTGATCAGGTGGATCTGGGGCCGGGCACCGAGCCTGACCGGCATATCGGATGCGCCCACGCCGTTGGATACCAGGATATCTGTGTTATGTTCATGATACCAGCCGGAAAGATAGCGGCTGCCAAGATCGCTGGAAGAAATGGGCGCCCAGCCAAACAGCGCCACCTGGCCGCCGTGGGTGTGGCCGCAAAGGGCCAGGCGGAAAAAGGGCGGGTCGGATAATGCAAAGGCATCCGGCAGCACGTCCGGCGTGTGGGGGAGGAAGATGGAAAAATCAGTCTTTGCGGACAGCCGGGCCACTTTGCGCAAATCCGGATGGCCGTTGTAATAATCGTCAATGCCGGAGAAGGCCAGGGTGCTGCCCTTCTTTTCCAGGGTCCACACGTCGTTTACCAGGGGAATGACGCCGGATTGCTTCATGGCCCGCTGAATACGGGGCAGGTGGCTTTCGGGCAGGGTGCGGTCATGATTGCCAAAGACGGCCAGGGTGGCAATGTTCGCCTTGAAGCCGGGCTTTTTTTGCCAGAAGCGCAGGGCGCCGTCTGCATCCTCGGCATAATCGCCCCCTAGCACGATCACATCCGCTTCCAGGGCATTTACCTTCTCAATGAGGGTTTCCAGCCGCTCATCGGAAAAGAAGGTGCCCCAGTGGATATCGGAGATGTAGGCAATTTTCAGCCCCTGAAAGGCCCGGGGCAGGGCGGCGTTTATGTAGGTTTTTTCCACCACATCCAATTGCCGTGCCAGATACAGCGGATACAAAAGCGCACAGCCTGCCGGAAGCAGGGCCAGCCATTTGCCCAGACGGCCGGGCTTTTTTGCCTTTTTGGTTTTATGCTCGTTCATGAAAGCGTCCTTTCACAAAAGGGATGTAAGCAAATTGTAGCATATTTGGGCCGGTCTTGCAATTGCGAAAAGGGGTGTATTGTGGTATACTTTATGCAATTCTACGTTAAAGGTGTGACAGGAATGAGCAAGAAGCTTTTTGCGGTGCTGGTAATGGCACTGATGATGATCACCGCCGGCGCTTATGCCGCTACCAAGGTGGAGGTAACCGCAGGGGAAGGGAAGGTGGATTACTCCTTCACATTGAAGGATGCCCAGTTTGCCATTATTGAATATACCGCCCCGGATGCCAACGGCAAGACGGTGGTATACGGCGAAGGCGGCGAATTTTCCGGCGAGATTCTGCTTCCCTGGTCCGGCAAGGGCGGAAACGTGAAGGTCACGGTGAAAAACCTGAAGCAGAGCACTTTGGGTACAGCATCCGTGAAGCTGGAAAAGAGCCCTGATTATGCCGTGCCGGAAGGAAAAAGCAATGCCAAGGTGGAAAACCTGGTGCTGACGGAAACGGTGGAGGGCTTTGCCTATTCCTTTGAAGCCCCCGGCACCGATTATATGCTGCTGCAGTTCCGCAATAAGCAGGAAAGCGGCGAAATGTTTGTTTTCCCGGATGAAAACGGGGTATATGCAGGGGAAGTTTCCCTGCCCATCACCTATGCCCGCACACTGACTACCGTTAAAATCTGCACGGGCAAGGAAGTGGTGAAGAAGGAATCAACCGTCCGCAAGGCCTATCAGATCGGCCCGGCGCCGGAAAAGACGGAAGGCCGCCTGTCCGGTCTGGTTGTGTGTGTGGACCCCGGCCATCAGGAAAACGGCCAGATGGTCAGGGAGCCCCTCGGCCCCGGGCTGGAGGGATATACCTCCGGCACCAGCGGCATGGCCCAGGGCAAGGTGACCATGCGCAAGGAAAGCATTGTGGTGATGGAAATCGGCGAAAAGCTGCGGGATGAACTGATTCGCCAGGGCGCCACGGTGGTAATGACCCGGGAAGTGCAGGATGTGTTCCACACCAACCTGGAGCGCTGCCAGATTGCCGAGGACGGCGGCGCGTTCATTATGCTGCGCCTCCATGCGGATACCCGGGCGGATACCGGTAAGCGGGGCCTTTCCGTTTACACCCCCCTCAACAGCGATTATGCCAAGGCCGTGGCCAGCAAGGAAGATTACAAATACATGGGCCAGCTGATGCTGGACGCCATGAAGGTGAAGGTGGGCTACCGGCTGGATACCACCACCGGCTATGTGCACATGGGCGACGGCTTTGTGGGCAATAACTGGGCCAAGATGATCTGCTTCCTGATCGAAATGGGCTTTATGAGCAATGTGCAGGATGAGCACCTTCTGTCCCAGCCGGTGTACCAGCAGTGGCTGGCGGAGGGCATGGCCCAGGGCGTGTATGAAATTGCGGTGTTTAGGGGATTGATTGAACCCCAGGAGTAAATTGGATAAATAATAAAAACGGGCGGCGAAAGCTACCCGTTTTTTTGTATTCATTTGACGGTTTCTGTCAGGATGCAGGTTTTGTATTCCGTGGAAAGCAGCCGATGGGCCGCTTCTGCCCGGGCCATGGTGTCAAACGCACCGAACACCACGGAGCCGGATCCGGTCATGCGGGCAAAGGCAGCGCCCTGTTCGTAAAGCACCTGTTTTGCCCTGCCGATGGCGGCTCTTTTGGGGATGGACACCGCTTCCAGCATATTCACGGCGCTTTTTTCCATCAGGGAAAGATCGCCCGTTTCCAAGGCCTTCATCACGTTTTCCACGCTGCCGCCGGTTGGATTTTTTTCGTGGTAGGCGGTGAAAATTTCCTTGGTGGACAGGCCTTCGCAGGGCTGGATGAGCAAAAGCGGCCAGGTGCGCAGGCAGTGGACAGGGGTGAGAATTTCACCGATACCCCTGGCCCGCATGGGGGTGTCCATCAGGCAAAAGGGCACGTCGGCCCCAAGCGTTACACCGATTGAAAGCAGCGTTTCCACAGAAAGGTTCGTTTGCCACAATTGGTTCAGCCCCTTCAGCGCAGCAGCCGCATCGGCGCTGCCGCCTCCAAGGCCCGCCCCCATGGGGATGCGTTTGGTAAGACGGATGGCGGCGCCCTGATTGGTGCCGGTATGGCGCTGCAGGGCCCGGGCAGCCTTCAGAACCAGGTTGTCTTCGCCTTCTGACAGCGCTGCGCCGCCGATGGACAGGGATAATGCATCGGAGGGCAGAATCTCCAGTTCATCGCAAAGGGCCAAAGGCTGCATCACGCCGTCCAATAGGTGATAGCCGTCCTGGCGCTGCCCTGTGATTTCCAGGGCCCAGTTAATCTTGGCCCGCGCCTGTATCTGCATGCTTGCCTCCTGTTTTGCTGCTCTTTCGCAAAGTGATTTCAAATGCCGCGCCCACGTCCGTTGGCAGCAGGCGGATGTGCTGGCCGTGCTTTTCCATGATGCGCTGGCAGATGGAAAGGCCAAGGCCGGTGCCCTTGCCGGTGGTGTGGGCCTTGTCGGCCTTATAGAAGCGATCGAAAATGTGGGGCGCATCCTCCGGCAGGATGCCCTGGCCGTTGTCCTTCACGGTGAGGTACACAAGATCGTTTTCTTCCCGGGTGGACAGGGAAATGCAGCCCTTTTCGGGGGTGAACTTGATGGCGTTGTCCAGCAGGTTCACCAGCACCTGGTGCACCTGATCGGCATCGGCCTGCACCATACAGGGATCGTTTTCAAAATCTGTTTCAATTTCCGGCTGCTTTTCCTCCAGCTGGTTCATCCGGGCGATAATCACCCGGCGCAGCCGCTCGTTCACGTCAAAATCGGTGAAGCTCAGGCTGGTTTCGTCGCTTTCCATGCGGGAGAGGTTCAAAAGGGATGCAATCAGCTTGGAAAGCCGGTGGGTTTCGTCGGTGATGATGGACAGGTACTGGTCCTGATCTTCTTTGGGGATGGTGCCGTCCAAAAGCCCCTGGGCAAAGCCCTGGATGGAGGTGATAGGGGAGCGCAGTTCGTGGGATACATTGGCCACAAAATCCCGGCGGCTTTGCTCCTGGCGGGACAATTTTTCCGCCATCTGATTAAAGGATGCGGACAGGGCCAGCATTTCCCGGGTGCCTTCCTCCGGGGCCCGGGCGGTGAAATCTCCGGATGCCATCTGATTGGCGGCCTTTTCCATGGCAATCAGAGGCCGGGTCATGCGCCGGGAATACAGGAATGCCACCAGCACGGCGGCAATGGAAATGGCAATGGCGGCTACCGCTACCTGCCACACCAGGTCCCGGTAGGAGGCATGGACGGTCTGGGCGGCCGTCTGGATGAGCACCAGGCCGGTGACGGTCTGGCGGTTATTGATGATGCTGGTTTGCGTTTGGGGCACGATGACGGTGAACAGGGGACCGGCATTGCTGTCCGTCTGCACCACAATCTCCTGCCCCTGGATCACCTGGGACAGGTAACTGGAAAACTGCTCCTGGCTGGGCAGGTATTGCATACTCTGGTCCTGCAGTGTTTTTTCGTTATAGTAGGTACGCTGGTTGCCGTTGCGGTCATAAACGATGATGTAGGCGTTGTATTGCTGGTACACCCTGTCCGCCTTCCATTTCATCAGCTTTTCGGTGGGTGAGGCCTGGCCGAAAGCACGGGGGATGGTATCGGAAGGCAGCTGGGCGGCAAGATACGCCATTTCCCGGGCCTGGGTTTTCAGGGCCTGCATGCGGCTTTCGATGCGGGCGGAGCGCAGGTGGTAGTAAGACAGGGAAAACAATACCCCCACGCACAGAAAAATAACCGCCAGAAAGCCGATCAGCAGCCGGGAAAACATACTTCCCCTGCGCATTTACTTCACCTCAAATTTATAGCCCACGCCCCATACCGTGCGGATCTGCCAGCCCAGGGCTTCGGTATCCTGCAGCTTTTCACGCAGGCGTTTGATATGCACGTCCACCGTGCGGCTGTCGCCGAAAAATTCAAAGCCCCACACCTGCTCAAGCAGCTGTTCTCTGGTGAACACCCGGTTTTTGTGGGAGGCCAGGAAATGGAGCACTTCCAGCTCCTTGGGGGGCATTTCGATGAGCTTGCCCTGGAAATACACTTCGTACTTTTCCAGGCTGATGGAAAGGCCGGGGAAGGAGACAGTATCGTCCTCGGTATCGTTCTGGCCGGCGCGGCGCAGCACTGCCTTCACCCGGGCCACCAGCTCCTTGCCTTCAAAGGGCTTGGTGATATAATCATCCGCCCCCAGTTCCAGCCCCAGCACCTTATCGAAGGTTTCGTCCTTGGCGGAGAGCATGATGATGGGGATATTGGAAAACTGCCGGACGGTGCGGCACACCTGCCAGCCGTCCATGCCGGGCAGCATGATGTCCAACAGCATCAGGGCAGGGGGATCCTTCCGAAAAGCGGATACGGCGGTATCGCCCCTTGTTTCCACCAGCACCCGATAGCCTTCCTTTTCCAGGTACAGGCTGACAAGCCGGGCAATATTGGGGTCGTCGTCCACAACCAGAATCTTATGCTTTTCGGACATTGTTGGTTCCTCCTTTTATTTCAGGGTGACGATGGTTACGCCGTCTTCCCCTTCGCCGTACAGCCCCCGGCGGAAGCTTTTTACATGGCCGTGGGTTTTGAAATACCGCTGCAGGCCCTCCCGCAGCACGCCGGTGCCTTTGCCGTGTACCACGGTCACTTCATTGAGCCGGGCCAGTACCGCTTCGTCAAAATATTTGTCCACCGCCACCATGGCTTCGTCCAGGGCCATGCCCCGCACGTCGCACTGCATCAGCACGGTGCGGTCCATGGCGCCGGTGCGTGCCTTGACGGAGGTGACGGGCTTTTGCTTTTGCTTTTCCTGCACCAGGCGCAGCTGGCTGATGTGCACTTTGGTTTTCATAATGCCGGCCTGGAGCATTACTTCGCCCTTGCTGTCGGGCAATTCCAATACGGTGCCTTTGGTGCCCAGGGTCACAATCTCCACGGTATCGCCCTTTTTCAGTTCCTTGGGAGGCTCTGCCAGGGAGGCGGTATTCACCTTCAGCCCTTCTGACATATCGTCGATGGATTTTTCCATCTTTTTTTTCAGGGCGTTCACTTCGTGGTCGGGCACGTTGGCGCTCTTTTTGAGGCGCTTGAGATCGTAGATGATCATATCGGCATCCCGCTTGGCTTTTTCCAGGATGCGCTTTGCTTCTTCCTTGGCCTTGCGGGTGGAGGATTCCTTGCGCTCTTCCATATCCCGGTAGAGCTTTTCCGCTTCGTTGCGCAGCTGCACCGTTTCCTGCCGGGCAGCTTCTGCCAGTTCTCTTTCCTTTTCCGCCACCTGACGATGGTATTCCGCATTGGCGATCACATCCTCAAAGCGGATGGTGTCGTGGGAAAGGAGAGCCTTTGCTTCCTGGATCAGGTATTCGGGCAGGCCCAGACGGCGGCTGATTTCAAAGGCGTTGGACTTGCCGGGCACGCCGATGGACAGGCGGTAGGTGGGCCGGAGGGTGGATACGTCAAATTCCACGCTGGCGTTTTCCACGCCCTTGGTGGACAGGGCGTAGGCCTTCAGCTCGCTGTAATGGGTGGTGGCCATGGAGCGTACCCGGATTTTCAGCAGGGCGTTCAAAATCACCTGGGCCAGGGCGGCGCCTTCGGTGGGGTCAGTGCCGGCGCCCAATTCGTCAAAGAGCACCAGGTCCCTCTCCGTTACGTTTTCCATGATGGAAACGATGTTGGTCATGTGGGAGGAGAAGGTGGACAGGCTCTGCTCGATGGACTGTTCGTCGCCGATATCGGCATACACCTCGTGGAAGGTGGAAAGTTCGGTGCCCAGGGCACCGGGCACATGCAGGCCGCTCTGGGCCATGAGGGTCATCAGCCCCAGGGTTTTGAGGGTGACGGTTTTGCCGCCGGTGTTGGGGCCGGTGATGATGAGGGTGGTGAACTGATCCCCAAGCCACAAATTGCAGGGCACCACCTTTTCCCGGTCAATGAGGGGATGACGCACCCGGACCAGGTTCACCTTGCCCCGGTCGTTCATCTTGGGGCGGACGCAGGAAAGATCCCGGGAGAGGGTGCCTTTGGCAAAGGCGAAATCCAGGTGGGTGAGGATATCCTGGTTGGCCAGGATCATGCCGCCGTTTTCGCCCACCTGAGCAGACAGGGCAGCCAGGATGCGTTCGATTTCTTCCCGCTCCTTGCCGTGCCATTCTTTCAGGTCATTGCCCATTTCCACCACGGCCATGGGCTCGATAAAGAGGGTGGCGCCGGTGGCGGACTGGTCGTGCACAAGGCCCGGCACATTGGCGCGGTGTTCTGCCTTGACGGGCAGCACAAAGCGGCCGTTGCGGACGGTGACGATGGATTCCATCAGGTATTTTGAATAGCCGGCGCCGTGGGCCATGGCGTTCAGCTTTTCCCGGATGCGGCTGTTGGCGGCCCGGATATGCCGGCGGATATCGGCCAGGGCCGGGCTGGCATGGTCGGATATTTCTTCTTCGGAGAGGATGGATTCGGTGATGTCTGTTTCCAGGTTACGCAAGGGCTGCAGCCGGGAGGCCATGGCGGTGAGCAGGGGGGTATTCTCCTTTTCCGTTACCAGGCTGGCCCGGGCCATTCTGGCAGAGCGTAGGGACTGGGCTACGTTCAGCAGCGCCTTGGGGGACAAGGTGGCGCCCTTTTGGGAAAGGGAAATATATTCCGTCACATCGTCAAAGGAGGTCAGCGGGTTACCGCCAAGATACGTGAGGCATACCACCGCTTCCTCCGTTTCGTCCAGGGCGCGGTTCACATCCGCAATTTCCTGCAGGGGAACAAGGGAAAGGCAGGCTTCCTTCCCTGCGTCGGACAGGGCAAAGGCCGCCAGCATTTCCCGGATTTTGGTGAATTCCAATACACGAAGGGCACGTTCGTTCATTTTCTTTGGCTCCTTCCAGGGAGATTATACTGTTTTTTCTTTTGTTCAATCAAGTGAAGGAAAACAGAATTCAAAAACTGTTTACAGGGTTCAAATTATGTTCACAAAACGCCGTCCGTATAGCGGCCCGGGGTGCCTTTGATCCGGAGCGGGGCAGGGGAATTTCCTTTGCGCAGGGCTGCAAAATGACGCAGGATGTGCAGCCTTTCTTCCTTGCTTTCGGTGGTAAAGGCAAGCAGCCAGGAAATATTTTTGTGGCTTGCCAGCTTTTCGGACAGGTTCAGGGGCAGGGGGGCATACAATTGCACCAGGCATTTTTCCGGCAGGCGCAGGGGAATAAGCGGGTAGGAAGCCCCCATCCGGTCGGTGAGGAAGGTGTCCTTTGTGCCTTTTCCGGTTTCGCACAGGCGGCAGCTTTCCTTTCCGTCCCGCAGGCCCTTCAGGGTGCGCATGGGGCAGTGGTTCAGCACCATCAGCCGGGTGCGTCCATAGACGGGAAGCACCGTTTCCCCGGCACTTTGGGGCAGGGAGGCGATATCGGCCCCCTTTATTTCCCGGGAAAGGGTAAGGGATAAATACCCCAGATGGGACAGCATTTTTACCGTTTCCCCGTTCATCACCGGGACGCCTTCACCGCATACCGCATTTTCCCATTGCAGCCCCATCTGGCCGGGGCTGGACAGGGAGACGGGAATATGGTATTCCATGGCCGCTGTGTGCAAATAAGACAGGGTATCGTCATTGCACTGCACCGGCAGGGAAAGCCGTGTATTTCCCGGGAAATGCCGCAAAAGGGGCAGCAGGGCTTCTGCACGGAAATCAAGAGGCGCAAACAGCACTTCGTCGGCGCCGTTTTTCAAAAGCGTATCAATTTCGGAAAAATCGGAGGTGGATACGATCAGCCGGGGAGTGCCGGGTGCATGGGCCTTTTCCGGAAAGGCAGCCGGTGCACTCTTTTCTGTTTTGTGGTTCACAATACGCTCTGCTGAGAGCAGCTCCAGCCCGTCCCTTCGGATGGCGTTGAGCAGGGACACGGGGAAGAAAGCGTCTTTGGTTTCCACAGTAAGATCCCGCAGCACAAAGGGCGTGCCGCCGCATTTTTCAAAGGAGCGGCGCACGGCTTCCTCCGTCAGGGGATGGGTATCGCTTCTCTGGCACATTTCCGCCGTAACGGAAACGGTGTTTTCGCCGTCGGAAAAGGTGGCAAAGGCGTGTTCTGCGGGCATGGCGTACAAATAAGCGTCAAAGGGAATGGGCAGGGCTTTGTCAAAGGCTGCGCCTTCATAAGAGGCACGTGCCCGGGCAAGCTGGCTTTCGTCGTCGGTGCAGCGTACGCTTTCACCGATTTTGACCCCATCCCTAAGCCGCAGCGTGGCTGTTTTTCTGGCAGGCACATCGGGGCCGGAATAGCGCAGGGGCTGGCCGGCAATTTCCAGGCCGTCGCCGTTGTGCAGCTTCCTTTCCAGGGAAACGTCGCACAAAAGGGCGCCGCCTTTTTTGTATACGCTTTTGACCGTGCCAAGGGGCAAGCCTTCCGGGGTGACCCGCTTTTCGTAAATGACAGCGGCATCCTCCGCACCGGCCATATAGCCGCCGGTAAAGCCGCCCCGGGAAAAGATTTGCTTCAGGCGCAGGTTTTCTTCCTCCGTTGCGGATTCAAATTTGCCGGAAAGCACCTGGTCCAGGGCTTTGCGGTAAATGGAAGTGACCTCCGCCACATATTCCGGCCGCTTCAGCCGCCCTTCAATTTTGAAGGAATGAACGCCGGCACGGCACATTTTGAGAATACGATCCCGGGCGCACAGATCCCGGGGGGAAAGCCAGGCGCCTTCTTTTCCCTGATAGGTGTAGTTCAGCCGGCAGGGCTGGGCACAGCGCCCCCGGTTGCCGCTGCGGCCGCCGATCATGGAGGAAAACAGGCACTGGCCGCTGACGGAAACGCACATGGCGCCGTGGCAGAAGGCCTCCACCTCCAGCCCGGTCCCGGCGGCTTTTTGCATATCGGCCAGGGTGCATTCCCGGGCCAATACAATGCGTTTTACCCCAAGGCGCTTTACAAATTCCGCGCCGGCGGCGTTATGCAGCGCCATCTGGGTGCTGGCATGAACGGGCAGGGAAGGAAATTCCTCCCGGCAGATTTTCATCAGCCCCAGGTCCTGCAAAATGACGCCGTCCGCTCCGATATCGGCAAGGAAGGAAAGGGTGTGGCGCACTTCGTTAATTTCCGCATCGGTGACCAGGATATTGACGGTAACAAAGATCTTTTTGCCGTGGAGGTGGGCAAGGTGCATGGCTTTTTCCAGGGTCTCCCGGTCAAAGCCCGCACTTGCGCGCGCACCAAAGGCGGCCGCGCCCAGATAGACCGCGTCCGCACCGTTTGCATACGCTGCTTTCAGCGCATCCATGCTGCCCGCCGGGGCAAGAAGCTCAAATGTTTTTTTCATTCCTTAATTGCTGTAATTCCTGCCGGGCCTGCATCAATTCCCGCCGGAGCCTTGTATTGTCGTCCTGGGCGGAGAGCAATTCATCCGCAATATACAAAGCGGCGATGACGGCGGCATTTTCCCGGTTCACAAAACCGCCGGAGGCTGTTTCGGTGATGCGCCTGTCGGCATAAATGGCGGCGCGGCGCACATGCTCCGGCTGGTCGGTGCTGGTGATGGTATAGTCCTTGCCTGCAATGCGCAGGGAATAGGCGGTGCCTTTGCCCTTCAGACTCATAACTGATCGAAGGGGTAGCACTTGCCCTTGGTATCCACCCGGATGGAGGAAATGCGCTGGTCTTCCAGGGGCTTATCGCGGAAATCCCGCTTGACGGATACGATTTCATCGGCATATTCCATGCCGGTGAGCACCTTGCCAAAGGCAGCGTAAGCGCCGTCCAGGTGGGGGGAGTTGCTGGTCATGATGAAGAACTGGCTGCCGGCGGAATTGGGCATCATGGAACGGGCCATGGACAATACGCCGTAGGTGTGCCGGAGGGGGTTATTGACGCCGTTCTGGGCAAATTCACCCTTGATGGAATAGCCGGGGCCGCCGATGCCGATCCCCTTGGGGCAGCCGCCCTGGATCATGAAGCCGGGGATCACCCGGTGGAAAATCAGCCCGTCATAGAAGCCGCTGTTGGCCAGGGTGGCAAAATTGCCCACGGACTGAGGGGCGAATTCTGGGTAGAGTTCACCGGTCATTTCGCCGCCGTTTTCCAGCTTGATAACAAAAGTGGGGTTCATGTTCTGTTCGCTCATTTTTCCATCCATCCTTCTGATGAAATTTGTTCTGGTCATATAGTGGAAAGAACTTTCCAAAATGCATCATACGCCATTTTGCAGCGTTTGTCAATCGGAGCGGATATTTCGGCCGCATCGGCTTGTCAAAACAGGCTTTTTCCTGTATAATATGAGGCAGGAATTATGAGAAAAACGGAGGCGCACATGAAACAGAAAAAAGCATTCTTTCTGCCATCTGTAGTGCAGGGCGTGATGCGATTTATGTTGATTTTACTTTTGTATTTTGCATTTACGGGCGGGCAGACGGTGCTGTTTGGCTGTCTGGCCGGTGCTGTTTTGATATTTGGGTTGATGCCGGGCAGGTATTGGCTGGGAAGAATGCTGCAGGGCGATGCGGCAAAGGCTCAATATCCCCGGCGTGTCCTGCAGGGGATGGCCCGGTTTGGCTGCGGCATTGTGTGGTGCCTGCCGGTGATTGGCTTTGCCGGCTGGATGCTGCATGCGCTGACAACGCTGCCCTTCAATAAGGCCGGCCAGATCATCAAGCAGTTTTCTTTCCTTGTGTTTTCCCCGCCCTCTGCCGATACCGGGGTGATGGGCGTTGGGGTGGTGCTGGCGGTACTTGCCCTGATTGCTGCCTTTGGCTGGCGGCGGCAGATGGCCATGGAATATTTGCGGGATACAGCCCTTCTGTCCGGCAGAGAACTGATGAAGAAGACGGCGGATATCCGCAAAAAGGGTGCAAAGAAGCTGGCAGGGGTCACCGCCGTGAACGTGCTGATCGCCCTGCCCGGCATGGCTATTTTTGCCGCAGTGCTGGTGCCTTATGTATGGGGCCAGCTTTCCTTGGCCAAGGGAAACACCATGATGATGCTGCAGCTTTTGTTGGATATGCTGAAAAAGCCCCTGCCCGGGGAGCAGCTTTTGCTGCTTGCGGCGGCGTATGTGCTGGTGTATCTGCCATTGCACCTGGTTCGGAAAATGCGCATTGCAAAGGCTGTGCGGGCGCTGGAAAAGGAATGAACCATGCGGCTTGACAAATTGCTATCAAACCTGGGCTTTTCCAGCCGCAGCCTGTGCCGGGAGATGATCAAAAAAGGCCGGGTGCAGGTGGACGGAATAGTGTGCCGGGACATGGCCATGCACGTGCCGGACGGCGCAAAGGTGACCCTGGACGGAAAGGAAATCGACACCCGGGTGGAGCGGTACCTGATGATGTACAAGCCCTCCGGATACCTGACGGCGGCAGAGGACAAAAGTCAGCAGACGGTGATGGATTTGCTTCCCAAGGTGTACCATAGCCTTGGCTGCATGCCGGTGGGCAGGCTGGACAAGGACACAACCGGGCTTTTGCTTTTTACCACCGACGGCGATTTGGCCCACCGCCTCATTGCCCCCAGACACCATGTTGACAAGGTGTACCTGGCCCGAGTGGATGAACCCTTGACGGAAGAAGACGAACAGGCCTTCCGGGAGGGCATAAAGCTTCAGGATTTCACCGCCATGCCGGCAAAATTGGAAAGGCTGGAAGAAACCCTGGGCCGGGTGACGGTGCAGGAAGGAAAATACCATCAGGTGAAAAGAATGTTCAGCGCCCGGGGGAAAAGGGTGCTGGAATTGCATCGGGCTTCCTTTGGCGAAATGCAGTTGGATAAAGGAATGCGGCCCGGGGATTTCAGAGAACTCAAGGAAAAGGAGATTGCCGCTTTGTACCAGGCGGCAGGAAAAGCACATGAGTGATCATTACTATACCACAAGCCCGGAAAGCGCCCACCGCTATGCCAGGTGCAGCTGGGAATACCGGGGCGAAAAGGTGGAATTTCTCACCGACGCCGGGGTGTTTTCCCGGGGGGAAGTGGACTTTGGCACCAAGGTGCTGCTGAGTGCGCTGCCGGATGAAGTGACAGGAAGGGTATTGGACCTTGGCTGCGGATGGGGCTGTGTGGGCGTCAGCATCGGCAAAAAATGGCCGGAAGCGGATATTGTGATGTGCGATGTGAACGAGCGGGCGTTGGAGCTGGCCAAGGAAAATGCCGCAAAGAACGGCGTGAAGGCCCGGGGCTTGCTCAGCGACGGGCTTTCGAATGTGGAGGGCACCTTCCGCTTCATCATCACCAATCCCCCCATCCGGGCCGGGAAGCAGGTGATTTACGGGCTGTTTAGGCAAAGCGCCGTGGCGCTTTCGGAAGACGGGGAAATGTACATCGTCATCCGCAAGCAGCAGGGGGCGGAATCGGCCATCAAATATCTGAAAACCATTTTTGACCAGGTGGAAACGGTGGAAAAAAGCGGCGGGTTCTGGGTGATCCGCTGTATGGGAGGTAAAAAAGATGCAATATGACCGGGCGTTTTTTGACAAGGGACTGGACAGGCGGAATACCGGCTGCGAAAAATGGGATGCGGAGTTTCTCCACGGCGATGTGCTGCCTCTTTGGGTGGCAGATATGGATTTTGCCTGCGCCGAAGGCATCTGGAAGGCCATGGCGGAAAGGGCCCAGCATCCCTGCTTTGGCTACAACAGCGACTTGAAGGCGTACACTGACGCTTTTTGCAATTATATGCAGCGCCGGCATCAGCTGGCCGTTTGTGAAAAGGAAATGCTGCGGCTGCCTTGTGTGGTGACCGGGCTGAAAACCTGCGTGCAGGCCTATACGGAAAAAGGGGATAAGGTGGCCATTTTCACCCCCTGCTACGGGCCCTTTGCCATGTCTGTGGAAAGCAATGAACGGCAGCTTGTAGGCGTACCGCTGATTGAAAGGGAAGACGGCGGCTATGACATGAACCTGACCGGCATGGAACAGGCGCTGCAGGAGGGCGCAAAGCTGATCCTGCTTTGTAACCCCCACAACCCCGCCTCCCGCTGCTGGGCAAAGGATGAACTGGAAGCCATCGGCGCTTTGGCGAAGAAGTATCAGGTAACGCTGGTGAGCGACGAAATCCATGCGGATTTTGTGTACAAGCCCCACCGGTTTACTTCCATGCTGCACGTACAAAAGGAAAATGTTGTGGCGCTGTTTGCCGCCAGCAAAACCTTCAATATCGCAGGGCTTCAGCAGGCTCAACTGGTGAGCCGGGATGAGAACCTGCACAAAAAGGCTGCCGATGTTCTGAACCGCAACGGTGTCACCTCCGGCAACACCATGGCCCTGGTGGGCACCATGGTAGCCTACAATGAGGGCGACGCATGGCTGGATGGGCTGATGGAATACCTGGACGAAAACAGGAAGGCCCTTGCAGAATATGTGAAGGAATATCTGCCCAAGGCCAGGCTGGCTCCCATTTCCGCCACCTATCTTGGCTGGATTGACCTGCGGGCTTACGGCAAAACCTGCGATGAACTGAAAGAAATGTTTGATCGGGCCGGCGTGGCCCTGACCGGCGGCACCTTCTTTGGCTGCGAAGGAGAAGGGTTTATGCGGCTGAACTTTGGCTGCCCCAAGGCCTGGGTGCTGGAGGGCGTAAAGCGCATGGCCAAGGCGCTGGAGGAATGAAACGATGATGAAAAAGATTGACGAGCTGCTGCTTTCCTATCAGCAGGAAATGGTGGAAACACTGCAAAAATGGGTGCGCATCCCCAGTGTGAAGGGGGAGGCTGATCCCGGTGCACCCTTTGGCCGGGAAAACCGTCAGGCCCTGGAATGCGCCATGGCGGACTGCGAAAGGATGGGCTTTCAGACGGCCATCATTGACGGCTATGCCGGCCATGCGGACCTGGGTGAAGGGAACGATTACGAAGCCCTGGGCATCCTGGCCCACCTGGACGTGGTGCCGGTGGGGGATGGCTGGACAGTGGACCCCTTTGGCGGCGAAGTGAAGGACGGCAAAATCTACGGCCGTGGCACCAGCGATGATAAGGGCCCGGCGGTGGCGGCCATGTATGCCATGCGTGCGGTGAAGGAAGCGGGCGTTCCCCTGAAAAGGAAGGTGCGGCTGATTCTGGGCTGCGATGAGGAATGCGGCAGCAGCGATATGGCCTACTATAAAGAGCATGCCGTCATGCCCCGTTCGGGCTTCAGCCCCGACGCCGAATACCCGGTGATCAACATCGAAAAAGGCGGCATGACGCTGATGATTTCGGGCCGGCAGGAAGGCCTGAAGGTGCTGGAAATGAATGTGGGCGAAAGGGTGAATGTGGTGCCCGGGTACGCCTCGGCACTGGTGGAAGGCGGCGAAGGGCTTTTGAAGCAGGTGCAGGAAACCGTGTGGCCCTGGCCTGTGGAAGCGAAAATGGAAAACGGTGCTGTGCGCATTGAAACCATCGGCGTCACCGGCCACGCCGCCATGCCGGAACATGGCAGGAACGCCATCGGCCAGATGATGCTGGTTTTGAAAAAGCTGGGCGCAAAGGGCATTGTGGAAACGCTGGCCGATAAAATCGGCATGACCTGTTATGCCGAAAGCCTGGGCATTGCCATGGAGGATCAGGTAAGCGGAAAGCTGACCTGCTCCATGGATATGATCCGCACGGAAGGGGATACCGTTTCTGCTGTCATGGATATCCGCTATCCGGTATTGTTCTGTGTGGATGCGGCGGTATCCCTTTTGCAAAGCGGCCTGCCCCGGTGCGAGGTGAAGTGCCTGCATGCACGGCCTGCCCATGTGGTAAGCCCGGATGCGGAACTGGTACAGGGCCTGCTGGAAGCGTATCATGAAGTGACTGGCCTGGAAAAGAAAACCATTGCCATCGGCGGCGGCACCTATGCCCAGAGCATGGAAGAAGGCGTGGCCTTTGGCGCCCTGTTCCCCGGTGAAGTGGAAATGGCCCATCAGGCGGATGAATATATGGAGCTGAAGTCCATGTTTGAAAGCGCCCGCATTTTTGCCCGGGCCATTGTGCATCTGGCCGGTCAATAAGATGCGGCCGGACAAAGCATTTTTTGAACAGGACGTACTGGATGCCGCCCCGCAGATGGTGGGGATGCGGATGTGCAGAAGATTACCGGACGGGCAGGTGCTTTCCGCACGCATTACGGAAACGGAAGCGTACCGGGGTGAAGAGGACAAGGCCTGCCATGCAAGCAAGGGCCGCACAAACAGAACGGAAATGATGTACCGCAAGGGCGGCCATGCCTACATTTATCTTATTTACGGCATCCATGAACTGTTCAACATCGTAACGGGAAAAGAAAACGAACCCCAGGCGGTGCTGATCCGGGCACTGGAAAAGCCCCTGAACGGCCCCGGCAAATGGACCCGGGCCTTCTCTGTCACCCGGCAGCAAAACGGGCTGTATTTACCTTGCAGCGATGAAATATGGCTGGAGGACGACGGGTGGCGGCCCAAGATCATCACAGCACCCCGGGTGGGGATTGATTATGCGGGGGAAAAATGGAAAAACATCCCCTGGCGCTTTATTGCCCATGAAGGAGGAAACAAACAATGAGCCTGGCTCCCATTCGTATGTACCCTGCCTACCGCCACGGCGCCATGACGCCCTGGGGCGGCGACAAACTGCAGCTGATTTTCGGCAAGGATATTCCGGACGAGCGCACCGGCGAATGCCTGGAGGTGAGCGCCATCCCCGGCCTGGAAAGCCGGGACGAACAGGGGAATACCCTGCCCCAGCTGATTGAAAAATACGGCGAAGCCCTCACTGGCACGAAAGTGCAGGGTGTGTTCCCGCTGCTGCTGAAATTGCTTGATGCCAAAGACACTCTCAGCGTGCAGGTCCACCCGGATGATGCATACGCTGCCCGGGTGGAAAATAAACTGGGCAAGACGGAAGCCTGGTACATCCTCTATGCGGATCCCGGGGCGGAATTGGTGTACGGCGTGAATCCGGGGCTGACGAAAGATAGGCTCACCGCCCATTCTCTGGCTGGGAAAGCCGTGGAAGCGGATCTGCGCCGGGTGAAGGTGCAGGCCGGGGAAACCTATTTCATCCCGGCAGGCATGGTGCATGCCATCGGCGGCGGCATTGTGCTGTATGAAATTCAGCAGTCTTCCGACGTGACCTACCGCTTCTATGACTGGGACCGTACCGACAAGGAAGGCAAGAAGCGGGAATTGCACATTGAAAAGGCTGTGGACGTGACGGACCTTTCCGCCCAGCTGGAAAAGGCTGCGGGAGTGGAAATGGAGCCCGGCCGGGAAAAGCTGTTGAACGAAAGGTATTTTTCCCTGGAAAAATTCAAACACTATCAGGGCGTTATCCAAAAAGACGAGCGGCGCTTTGCCATCCTGACGGCGCTCAAGCCCAGCCGACTTTTCTGGGAGGGCGGCGAAATGCAGCTGCAGGGCGGCGAAACGGTGCTGCTGCCGGCGGACGGGTATGACCTGGTGCTGGATACCGATGAAGCGCTGATGAGCTATCCTACGGTATAAAAATGTAAAAAACAGAAAAAATAACGCCATAATGTACAAATTGTGGCGTTTTCCTGCTTGAAAAAGCAAAGAAAATTTGGTATGATGGAAAACAACAAGGAGCGCAGTATGAAAAACATCCTGGAACAGATGCAAAAGCAGTTTTTCGATCTGACAGTACAGAAGGATATTCCTCTGGCAGGCCTGACCACCTTGCGGGTGGGAGGCCGGGCAGATTATTTGCTGACAGCAGAAAAGGAAGAAACCTTCTGCGGCGTGCTGCGCATATTGCGGGAAGAAAATGTGCCCTGCCTCATCCTTGGCAACGGCAGCAATCTGCTGGTGAAGGACGGCGGCTTCCGGGGCGCCGTGGTGCGGCTTGGGAAGGAATTTGGCTGCATTGATGTAACGGAAGACGGGCTGTATGCCCAGGCCGGGGCGCTGATGAGCGTGCTTTCCCGCACCGCCCTGGAGCAAGGCTTTGCCGGGCTGGAATTCGCCCAGGGCATTCCCGGCACCGTGGGCGGCGGCGTGTATATGAACGCCGGGGCTTACAGCGGGGAAATGCGCCAGGTGGTGAAATATGTGCGGCTGTTTGACGGAAGTGAAATTAGGGAGGTACCGGGGGAAGAGATGGCCTTTGGCTATCGCCACAGCCGCGCCATGGACGAAAATGCCCTGATTCTTGGGGCGGCATTCCGTCTGGAAAAAGGAAATAAAGGCGAAATTGAAGCCAAAATGCGGGATTTTGCCCAGCGGCGGCGGGATAAGCAGCCCCTGGAGTATCCCAGCGCAGGCAGCTTTTTCAAGCGGCCGGAGGGGTATTTTGCCGGTGCCCTGATTGAACAGAGCGGCCTGAAGGGGAAAACCGTGGGCGGCGCCCAGGTGAGCGAAAAGCACGCCGGTTTTCTGATCAACAAAGGCGGCGCCACCGCCGGGGATTTTCTGGAACTGATGAAACTGGTGCAGGCGGAAGTGAAAAAGAACTTCGGTGTGCATCTGGAAAATGAAGTACGCATTGTGGGGACGGACGAATGAGCTTTTCTGCCGGGGTGAAGGAGGAACTTTTGCGGGTGCAGCCGGAAAAGGGCTGCTGTATGCTCAGCGAAATCAGCGCCTACACCCAGAGCATTGCGTCTTTGCGCCTTGCCGGCGGCGGCCGGATGAAGGTGGTTTATGAAACGGAAAGCGCGGCCCTGGCCAAGCGCATTTTCCTGCTGCTGAAAAAGCGGCTGGAAATCACCGCCACCTTATCCTTCACCCGCTATGAAAGGCTGGGGGGAAGGAGGGCTTGTTTGCTTACCGTCAGCGAGCAGGACAGCCGGCATTTGCTGGTATCCCTGCGGATGCTCCGGGAAGAAGAGGCAGGGGACGTATTCCGGGGCATTCCCCGGGCGGCCCAGACAAGGCGCTGCTGCCGGGCGGCTTTTCTCCGGGCGGCGTTTTTAAGCGCCGGCGCCATGAACGACCCGGATAAAAGCTACCATCTGGAATTTGTATCCTCTCCCGGCCGTACGGATATCCTTACCGGCATCCTGGAAAAAAGCGAGCTGACAGCCGGGGTGACCCAGCGGCGGGGAAATGCTGTGGTGTACATCAAAAAGGGCGATGATGTGGTGAACTGTCTGGCACTGATGGGTGCCCATCAATCCCTGATGGAGATGGAAAATATCCGCATCCGGCGGGACTCCCGCAACCAGGCCAACCGGGCCACCAATTGCGACCAGGCAAACCTCAATAAGCAGCTTTCCGCCGGGGCAAAGCAGGCGGCGGCGATCACCGCCTATTCCCTGAAGCACAGCCTGGGGGGGCTGCCCCGGGATTTGCAGGAAATTGGCAGGCTTCGCATGCTGAACCCCGATGTATCCCTGGAGGAACTGGGAAAAATGTTATCCACGCCGGTGGGCAAATCCGGCGCCAATCATAAAATGCGCAAACTGATGAACCTCATTGCCGCGGATGAAGAGAAAAACGAAGGTGAAGAAAGATGATCCGCTGTTCTTTGGACCTATCCAAGGTAACGCCCCTGAACCGGCTGCAGATTGAAAGGCTGGTGCGTCTGGCCGGGCGTTATTCGTCCCGGGTTTTGTATGAGCACAAAAACCGGATGATCAACGGCAAGTCCATGCTGGGCCTGCTTTCCATGGGCGTGACGGGGATGGATGAAGTGATCCTCACCGTGGAAGGCGAGGACGAAGTGGCTGCCGCCGAAGCGCTGCGCCTGGCCCTGGAAGAAGGGGTGGCCCCGCCCAAGGACATGAGCGATGCGGACAAGATTGTGCAGTATATCAAGGAAAAGTATCTGGAGATACTGAAAGAGAACCTGGTGGGTATTTACCTGCACGGGTCTCTGGCTGCGGATTGCTTCCACTGGGAAAAGAGCGATATTGATTTCCTGGTGGTGGTGAACGAAGACCCCACGGTGGAAAAGAAGATTGCCCTGGTGGAAAGTTTGTACGCCCTGGGAAAGGATGCACCGCCGGCGGGTTTTGAAATGAGTGTGCTCCTGGCTGCAGACTGCAAGGAGCCGGTGCCTCCCATCCCTTATGTGCTGCATTACAGCAGCATATGGACGGCGGAATACGAAAAGGACCCCCGGGGCTATTGCGAGCGCATGCATGGCAACGACCCGGACCTGACCACCCACATCCTCTCCCTCCATGCTTATGGGGAAGTGGTGCTGGGCCCCGGTGTGAACCGGGTGTTTGGCGGAATTAAGAAGGAAGATGCCATGGAGGCCATCCGGGCCGATATGGCGGACGCCGCAGAATCCCTGGACCAGAACCCCGTCTATGTGGTGCTGACGCTGTGCCGGGCCCTGGCTTATTTCCGGGAGGGGCTGGTGCTGACGAAGAAAACCGGCGGCGAATGGGCCATCAAAAATCTGCACCACCGCTATCAGGGGGTTATCCAGGCGGCGCTGAACGCTTACAATGAAAGCCGGGAAATGTTTTTTGACCGGGAGCGGGCGGAGGATTTGTGCTACGACGCCATGGAGGAAATGAGCGCGGAATAATGAAACAATGAAATGAAAAAAGCCGGGAAGAAATGTTTCTTCCCGGCTCTTTGTTTGTGTCAATAGGTATCCCGGAGGGAACGGAGGGTAAGCTGTTTTTCCACTTCTTCCCTGGTGAGGGGAGCGGAAAGGTTTTGCTTTTCCAGGGTGACGGTGCGGCTTTCGCCGGTGAGGGAAATGTAGTTTTCGGAGAATACGCCGTCCGCCTGGGTAAAGTCCACCTCCACCCGATGGGCAAAGCAATCTGCACAAAGGTGCAGAAGGAAGGCGGTTCCCGTTTCCTCCACGGTGCAGGTAAGGGCGGCTTTGGGCAGGTTCAGCTGCTTGGGCTTGACAAAGAAGGCGACGTCGTTTTGCACCAGGCTTCCGTTTTCATACAGCCGGTACTCGAAATACACATCCCTTTCCTTTCCCTGAACCAGGGAAGCAAAGTCTTCCTTCAGGGCGCAGCAGGCGGACATGGGGGGAAGGGCGCCTTTCGCTTCCCCTTGCCAGAGGATGCGGTTTTCCATATCCTTCACAAAGGCCTTCACCTGCCAGGGCTGATCTTTGCGCTGCTCGTTCAGCACATGAACGGCCATGGAAGTGCCTTCGTCCAGAATGGAAGCAGTGAAGGGGGCAAAAAACTTTTTCGCCGCATAGTGCAGTGCTTTCCACCGGCCCAGGGAGTCGATGGAGGCCCAGCTTGCCACCGGCCAGCAATCGTTCACCTGCCAGTACAGGGCGCCCATGCACACGGGCCGGTTCCGCCGCCAGTGCTCCACGCCGTATTGGATGGCCTGGGCCTGTAAAAGCTGGGACACATACAGCAGGGAGGAAAAATCCTTGGGATAGCGGTAAGTATCGGAAAGATAGTGAAGAATGATGCCGTTGGCGGAGCCGTTTTTCTGGTGGCTTTCCATGACGGGGCTGAAAATGTTCCGGTCCTCTTCGGTGGTGAAGGTTTCCACCGTTTTCAGGCTGGGGAAGGATTCAAAGCCGAATTCCGAGCAGAAGCGATACAGGTGCTTCCGGTAATCGGTGAAGGGCAGGCGACCGTGCCACACGCCCCAGTCATGCACATCGCCGTACTGATCGCAGCTGGTGCGGTCAAAATCCCCGAAGGAGGAGGGGGAGGAGGGCCAGTAGTAGGTTTCCGGGTCCAGCTCACGAAGCAGTTTGGGCATCACATATTCAAACTGGCGCACATAATCGTTGCGGAGCTTGGGCGGCTGGGTCTGGAAGGCGGGCCAGCCGGCCCAGGCACTTTCCAGCTCGTTATTGCCGCACCAAAGGCCCAGGGATGCGTGGTGGCGCAGGCGGCGCACGTTGTCCCGCAGTTCGTTTGTGATGTTCTGTTCAAAATGCTCGGTAAAGTGGTAGGCGTTGCAGGCGAACATGCAGTCCTGCCACACGACCAGACCATACCGGTCGCACAGGTCATAAAAATCATCGGTGGGGTAGAAGCCGCCGCCCCACACCCGGATGGTGTTGTAATTGGCCATGGCGCAGTGGCGGATGAGGGTTTCGGTGCGGCTGCGGTTGATGCGGGAGAGGATATTGTCCTCCGGGATGAAATTGGCGCCCATGGCAAAGAAGGGAATGCCGTTGACGGTGAGGGCGAATTCCCGGCCCACTTTGTCCTCCTTATCCGATACGGTGAGCGTGCGCAGGCCGATCATTTTTTCGATGGTATTGCGCACTGTGCCGTTTTCTGTGAGGACAACGGAAAGCTGATACAGGGGCTGATCCCCCAGGCCGTTGGGCCACCAGAGCTTTGGGTCGCCCACCAGAAGGGTAAGAGAAGTTTCTTCCCGGGCCTTTTCGGAAACGGAGATCACCTGTCCGTCCGGGGCGGTGAGGGAAGCTGTAAGCTGTGCGTTGCTTTCCTTTTCCAGGTGGGAAACGCTGCATTTTACCGTCAGGGTCACTTGGCCCTCTTCATGGCGCTGGATGGGGTACACATCCCACAATTCTCCGCCGTCGGCGCCCTTGATGAAGATATTTTTCCAGATGCCGCAGTCCGGCAGCTGGGGGCCCCAGTCCCACCCGAACATATAGTGGGCCTTGCGGATGTATTCGTTGCCGGCCATGACGCCGGTGCACACATAGCCTTCCGGGAAGCCTTCGTGCATTTGCCGAATAAAGCGGTTAGGGGAGGAAAAGAGCACATGGATCACGTTCTCGCCCTTTTGCAGCACTTCCTTCACATCCGCTTCCCAGGTGCGGTGCATATTATCGGCCTGCAGAACGATTTTACCATTGATGGAAACAGCGGCCAGGGTATCCAGCCCTTCGCAGACGAGGGTGAGCCGCTGATGCTGTAAAAAAGCTTCATCCAGGCTGAAGGTGCGGGTGTATTCCCAGTCCTGGTTAAAAAGATCCCGGGCGGCGTATTCGTTTTCCCGCCAGAAGGGATCCTCCGTCATGCCGTTTTGCAGCATATCGGACAAAACGGAGCCGGGCACCGCGGCCGGGTGCCAGATGGAATCGGTGGTGCAGCGGAACTGCCATGCTCCGTTCAGCATGTATTTTTCCATATATTTTTCTTCTCCAATCAGGTGATTTTTCATGGGTTCATGATACCATGAAACATAAGGAAAGTCAAAAGAAAGAGGACAAAAAAGATGACAAAAAAAGTGTTGACAAAGGGAGGGAAATGTGGTATCATCATCTACGGCTTGAAAGAGCCTGTGCCAAAGACAGCCGGTGCATCCGGGCCGAATGATGGGGGAAACCTCTTAAAACATTCGCCG
>JAFQHP010000026.1 GCA_017397895.1 Clostridia bacterium | reverse complement strand
ATCAACAGCGATCTGCAGAGCGGCCTGAGCGGTACGCTTGCCGTTACGGGTCTGCAGCATGTAGAGCTTGCCGTGTTCAACGGTGAATTCCATATCCTGCATGTCGTGGTAGTGGTTTTCCAGGATGGAGCACACTTCCACAAACTGCTTGTAAGCTTCGGGGAACTTTTCGGCCATCTGAGCGATGGGCATGGGAGTGCGCACGCCGGCAACCACGTCTTCGCCCTGAGCGTTGGTGAGGAATTCGCCCATCAGCTTCTTTTCGCCGGTGGCGGGGTCACGGGTGAAAGCAACACCGGTACCGCAGTCATCGCCCATGTTACCAAAGGCCATGGCCTGCACGTTCACGGCAGTACCCCAGGAGTAGGGGATGTCGTTGTCGCGGCGATACACGTTGGCGCGGGGGTTGTCCCAGGAACGGAACACGGCCTTCACGGCACCCATCAGCTGTTCCACGGGATCGGAGGGGAAATCGGTGCCCAGCTGAGCCTTGTATTCGGCCTTGAACTGGTTGGCCAGTTCCTTCAGGTCTTCAGCGGTCAGTTCAACGTCCAGCTTAACGCCCTTTTCTTCCTTCATCTTGTCGATGAGGGCTTCGAAGTACTTCTTGCCAACTTCCATAACCACGTCGGAGTACATCTGGATGAAGCGGCGATAGCAGTCATAGGCCCAGCGGGCATTGCCGGACTTGGCGGCCATAACTTCCACCACTTCTTCGTTCAGGCCCAGGTTCAGGATGGTGTCCATCATGCCAGGCATGGAAGCGCGGGCACCGGAGCGAACGGAAACCAGCAGGGGGTTTTCCTTATCGCCGAACTTCTTGCCGGTGATTTCTTCCATCTTGGTGACGTATTCCATGATTTCGGCCTGGATTTCGTCGTTGATCTTGCGGCCGTCTTCATAGTACTGGGTGCAGGCTTCGGTGGAGATGGTGAAGCCCTGGGGAACGGGCAGGCCGATCTTGGTCATTTCGGCCAGGTTGGCGCCCTTGCCGCCCAGCAGTTCACGCATGGAGGCGTCGCCTTCCTTGAACAGGTACACATACTTCTTTGCCATGGAATATTTGCTCCTTTCGGAATTGGATTGACATGGGTATCCTGGGAAAGCGCAAGCCAATAAGGGCCTGTACCACCCATCCCATCGATTATACAATGTTTTTCCATCCTTTGCAAGGGCAGGAGCGGTATTTTTTCCAAGAAAAACACCCAAATCCCGGGGATTTTTTCTCATTTTCCCCCATGGCATATTCCGCATCCTGTGTACATACATTGAAACCATGGACTGGCACATGATCGTTCCCCGGGAGGGGGCATTTACAAAAGCGGAAGGGGAAAGCGCCTGGGAGGTGCGGCTGCGCTGCGGCCGTCCCATGCAGATGACCGGCCCCTTCGGTGTCAAGGACGGCTCCTTCCCCCTGACCAGGGAAAGCGTGCAGCTGGCCGCACAGGCCCTGGCCGGCAGAAGCCCCGCCCGCTTCGAGGATGCCCTGCGGGAGGGCTACATGCCCCTGCCCGGGGGGCACCGCATGGGGGTGTGCGGACACATGACCAAAGGCGGGCTGTATGTGTTTTCTTCCCTGTGTGTACGCATGGCCCACGAAATAAAGGATGCCGCCCGGGAGGTGTATCCCCTGACGGAGGGAAAAAACGTGCTCATCCTGGGCAGGCCCGGCAGCGGCAAAACCACCCTGCTGCGGGACCTGGTGCGCCGCACCGCAGAAAACAGGCAGGTGGCCCTGACAGACACCCGGGGGGAAATTGCCGCCTGCTATCAGGGGGTACCCCAATTGGACATAGGCCCCCGGTGCGATGTGATGACCGGCGGAAGGAAGGAAGACGTGATGCTTTGCATGCTGCGGGCCATGAGCCCGGAAGTGATGGCGGCGGACGAGATCGGCAGCCCTGGCGACGCCCTGGCCCTTTCCCAGATGCAGCGCTGCGGCGTGAACATCCTCACCACCGCCCACGCCGCCTCCCTGGAAGAAGCAAGGCAAAGAAGAGCGCTGGCGCCCCTGTTTGATGAAGGCATTTTCCATTTGTGCATCCTCCTGTCCGCCCCGGGGGAAAAGCCCCGTATTCTGCCCTTATGCGGCGGCTGATGGGGGCCGGGCTGTGCGCCCTGGCCAGCGTGACGGCGGGACGAATGTTGCGAAAGCGATATGAAGACCGCTATGGGGAAGCGGCAAAGTGCCTGTCCGCCCTGGAAAAAATGGAGGGAGAAATACGCTTTTTTCCGGAAAGCCTGCCCGCCCTGCTTTCCGGCTGTGCGCCGGACAAGGAACATTTCTTCTCCCGTCTGGCACAGGCCATGGAAGCGCAGCCCGCCGCATCCGTACACTCCCTGCTGAAAGATGTTCCCCCGCCTGGCATCCTGCCCGAACCGCTGCAAAGGGCGCTGGAGCGGCTGCTCACAGGCCTTTCGTGGCCGGAGGAAGCCTTCCGGCAAAAAATACTGTCCGAAACGATAGCGCTGTGGAAAAAGGAAACGGAAGCCCAGCGGCAATCTCTCCTGCAAAAGGGCAGCCTGATCACCAAACTGTCCCTGTATCTGGGCTGCGCCCTGTTTATTCTGTTTTGCTGAAAGGATATATCATGGAACCGGATCTGCTTATCAAAATTGCAGGCATCGGCCTGATGATCGCCGTGATCTGCCAGGTGCTTTCCAAGGCCGGCCGGGAGGATATTGCCACCCTGGTCACCGTGGCCGGGGTGATATTGGTGCTGTTTACTGTGCTGGACCTGGTCACGGAATTGTTTTCCAGGGTACAGGCCATGTTTCTTTTGTCATGAACGGCCTTGTGAAGGCCTGCTGCTTCGGGGTGACGGCAGCGCTGTGCGCCATGGCGATTGGAGTGCAAAACAAAGAAATGGGCCGCATGGTATCCCTTTGCGCCGGGCTGATGCTGCTGGTGTTTTCGGTAACCCATGCGGAGCCGGTGGTTGACGCCCTGAACACCTTTGCCGGCCGGGCCGGCCTGAAAGGCGATACCGTTTCCCTGATGATCCGGCTGATGGCCATGGCCTGGGCTGCGGAATTTGCGGTGCAGGCCTGCCAGGACGCCGGGGAACAGGGTTTGTCCATGAAGGTGTCCCTGGCAGGAAAAATCCTCCTTTCCGCCCAGGCGGTGCCCCTGATTACCCAGATCGGCCAGACAGCCCTTTCCTTCCTGCCATGAAGATTGCATTCCTCATTTTCCTGATGGTTATCCCAGGCTGCGCAGCCGCGGAAAGCCTGGAGGATGCCATCCTGTCCCAGCTGTCCGCCCTGGATTTGACCCCGCTGGAAAGCGCCTGGCAGACAGCCTTTCCCGATGGCATTTCCCTGCAGGACATGCTGGGGGCCTTTGCCCGGGGGGAAGCGGTGCTCAGCGGCGAAGAAATGCTGCAAAGCCTGTTTTCCGCCCTCTTTCAAACCTTCTCAGCCAGCCTCTGGCGCATGGCCCATCTGCTGGCCCCGGCCATTTTGTGCGGGCTGATGGAAAAAATGAAGGGGGCCTTTGCAAAAAGCAATCTGGGGGATATCCTGTGCACTGTGTGCTATCTTTTGCTGACGGCCGTGATGGCCCGGGATCTGGGGGAGCATCTGCAGCTTTGCCGCCAGAATGTGGACCGGATGGCCACCCTCATGCAAACCCTTTTCCCCCTGCTGCTCACATTGCTGGCCGCTGTTGGCAGTACCGCCGGGGCCGCCTTTTTCCAGCCCGCCACCGTGGCCGCCTGCGGCGCCATGACCACCCTGGTGCACAAGTGCACCCTGCCTCTGGCCCTTTCCGGCGCCGTGACGGGGCTTATGGATCATTTGTCCCCCAAGGTTCGCCTGACCCGGCTTTCCTCCCTCTTCCAGACGGCGGTGAACTGGACGCTGGGGATTGGCTTTACGGTGTTTTTGTCCGTCACCGCCCTGCAAGCCCTGGGGGCTGCCGCCGCCGATGGGGTGAGCCTTCGCACGGCTAAGTACGTGGCGGATCATTTTGTACCGGTGGTGGGCGGCATGTTTGCCGATACCATGGACTCCCTGGTGGGCGCATCGCTGTTGATCAAAAACGCCGCCGGGGTAACGGGGCTGGTGGTGCTGCTGGCGATGTGCGCCCATCCCATGCTGCAAACCCTGTGCGCCGCCGGCATTTACCGCTCCTGCGCCGCCCTGATGGAACCGGTGGCGGACCAGCGCATCAGCAGCGCCGTGCATCATTTTTCCAGGACGCTGATGATGTTCTTCGTCATCCAATTGTCCGTCAGCGCCATGTTCATCCTGCTGGTGGCGCAAATGCTGGCCGTGGGCCAATTAACGGTGATGCTGCAATGAAAATTTTCCTGATGCAAACCTCTGCCCTGGCGCTGATCCGGCTGATGATGGATTTGCTCCTTCCCGACGGTGAAGCCAAGCGCTATGCAGACCTGGGCGCCGGCCTGTGCCTGATGCTGTGTATGCTCAACGCCCTGCAGGGCCTGATGGCCCTTTTTCAAATGCCATGATGAAAAAATGCCTGGAGAAAATCAGATCCCTCCCCTCCCTGCCGGTGCTTGTGGTGATGCTGCTGGCGGCGGCTGTGATGCTGGCAGGGGGCGGCGAAAGCGCTTCCGGCGACATGACGGCGGAGGAAAAGCGCCTCAGCCGCACCCTTTCCTCCATTGCCGGCGCCGGGGAATGCCGGGTGTCCGTCTGGTACGAAAACGAATCCTCCTTTTCAGGTACCGCTCGCCCCACCGGCGCCCTGATCGTATCCGCCGGCGCAGGGGATCTTTCCGTGCGGCTGCAATTGATGCAGGCGGCGGCAACGCTGCTGGGGCTGGAGGAAAACCAGATTGCCGTTTATCTGATGGAGGAAGAAAAATGAAAGTGCATCTGTTCAATTTTCTGCTGCTGATCACTGTGCTGGGGTGTCTGTGCATCACCCTCTCCCGCTCCGCCCCGGAAGCCCGGCCGGTCAGCCAATTGCAAAGGGCCTTTGTAACCGTGGCCCCCGCCCCGACGCCCCACCCCATCGACGCCTACCGGCAAAGCCGCACCCTCCGGCGTCAGGAAACCCTTTCCGCGCTGGAAGCGCTGCTCACCGCCCAGGACACCCAGCTTTCCACCGCTGCCCAGGCGCAAATCCAGGCCCTGGCATCCGCCGCCGAAACGGAGGCAAAGGTGGAAGGGCTGCTATTGGGGCTGGGGTATGAAAAAAGCGTATGCATCCTGGACGGAGGCACGGTCACCCTCTTCACCCAGCCCGCCGTGGCGGACGCGGACACGGCCGCCGTACTGCAATCCGCCGCCGATTTATGCCGGGTAAGCACGGAAAATGTGCAATTGCTGGTACCCTGAAAATATACTTGTTTCAAACAGGAAAAGCGTGGTATACTAGGAACGAAAGAAATTATCTGATGCAGGGAGATGCCCACATGATCCGAACCGGCAGAGTAGTAAGCGCCATGGATGGCCAGATTGAAGTGTGTTTCAACCGCCCGGAGGCCTGCGACCATTGCGGCGGCTGCACCGGACAAAAGCACAAAACCCTGGTTACCATGCAAGGCGATGCCCCCCTTGGCAGCCTGGTGGACGTGGAAATGCCCGCCCGGCAGGTGTTCAAGGCCAGCGTTCTGGCCTACGCAGTGCCCATGGCGCTGCTCATTATTGGCCTTGCCATCGGTATCTGGGTGTTCAAAAACGAAAGGCTGGCAGCGCTGCTTGGCATTGGATGCATGGCCCTTTCCTGGGGTATCCTGCACCTGACAGAAAAAAAGCTGCAGCAAAAAAAGGCCTGGCGGCCCCACATTGTTTCCGTACATGAGGAAGGAGAAAAGTAATGATGGAACTGAAATTAACCAAAGCCAATTTTGAAGAGCTGGTGCTCCGGGCGGACAAGCCCGTACTGGTGGACTTCTGGGCCCCCTGGTGCATGCCCTGCCGGATGCTGGCCCCTACCATCGAAGAAATGGCCGAAGAAGCACAGGGCCGCGCCTATGTGGGCAAAATCAACGTGGACGAAGAAGGGGAGCTGGCCATGAAATACGGCGTGCGCTCCATCCCCACCCTGATCATCTTCCGGAACGGACAGGAAGTGGAACGCATGGTGGGCCTGCAGGACAAAGAAGACATCGAAACCGCACTTTATTGATCCTCTTAAAAATAACGAAGATGTTTAAGCGGGAGGATTCTTAAGGATGAATTGATCCCGCAACGGAAAAAAACGAGCATCCGGTAATTATACCGGATGCTCGTTTACTTATGTGGCCCAACAAGTGCAATTCACTGGTAAAGTGCGCATAATCGCCCTACCAAAGCAAACCGATGTCCCATGAGGTGGGTGATTTTCCTTTTCGACTAACGCAATGTTGCGTTCACTTCACTGGCATAAAACCATATCTTTTTCGATTGGATCTCTTTTGAGCATTGGTATTCAGAATTATCCTCGGTGTTATTATGCTTCAGCCATCACTTTGCATATGGATAATAATGGTCATGATCTGCCTGGAATTCTTTCATAATTGAAATTTTTCCATTATGGTTGAATTCCGCAATTGAAACACCATCGGCTACATGCTCTTCTCCATTGGTTTCGAATTGGAAAAACCATTCTACCACGCAAGTATTACCCTGTTCTATGTAATTCGTTATATCCCAGCGTATCACTTTTGCTTTAGGTGTCCAATCATCAAACCATCTGATAATTTCGGACAATCCATGATGCTGCGGGCCGTAGGACTCCGTGTATATGATGTCCTCAGCAAGCAAATCTTCTATTCCTGCTCTGTTCGCTGCAATCCATAAATCATAATACTTTCTTATTGTTTCAACCATGTTCATTTTGTTATCCCTCCGCTTCGGTTATGCCTTTAGCCAATCTGCTATCTCCTGAATTTTTGCCAGGTAATCTGGACGAGCGAGTATTTCTTCCCGCCCATTTAGATCATTGAATATCTCGACTTTTGTTTCAGTAGCATCGATCTGCCAAAAACCTTCCAAAGTCCACTCCGCATATTTTTTATATACCTCTTTGTTACCCGTCCAACAACACATAACAAATGCGGCTTTTTTCTTTCTTGTGGTAACGGATGAATTATTCTCAGCTTTGGTATTGTAAAACGCATAAAAACGTTCGATAAATAGCTTTGCCAACGAGGACATCTGATGATCATACACAGGGCTCGCAATAAGAATCGAATCACACGTATCAATTTGGGGCAATAGTTTTGTAATATCATCTTTTCTTGAACAAATGAGGGCGTCTGATTTTTGGCAAATACCGCAGCCAGTGCAATACTGACAATTCTGTTTTTTCATGTGAAAAACATGAAGTTCCACATCTGATAACCTTGTTGCGATTCTTTTAACGATTATCTCGGAATTTGCCCTTTCTCTTTGACTTGCGTCTATCAATACTATTTTTTTCATACATACTCCCCAATATCACAAATTGATATAGAGTCGATCTTTGTTATTCATTGGTTCTATCCTTGTGATTCAATTGAGATTTGTTCGTTCAAATAACAGCCCTTATCACCTGTTTTTTGGGGACTTTCGCTAAATCCAAGTTTCACCTTCATTTTTTATGTCCTTTATGCCAGGTTCACATGGTTACCGGCAGGTCGGTATCGGTGAAGGGGTCGTCCTTTTCGTAGGTGTCCAGCTTCACGTCCTGCACGGAGCGGTTCTTTTCCTTTTCCTGCTGCATTTCCTTCAGGGTGAACACGTGGATGCGAATGGTATTGTCCCCGAAGGTCACTTCCGCCCGCTGCCGGGGGCGGGTAAGGGCCAGCACTTCCGTGTAATCCGTGTGCCCCTGCCGGGCAAAGCTTACCGCCACCTCGGAGCGGTTCTGCCAGTGCATGGGGATGAACAGCCGGGGCTTGACCGCCATGACGAAATGATTGGCACCGGCGTCGTACATACCGCCCATCCGGGGGTCCACCGGGAACATGGCAATATCCATGGGCAGGCGGGTGATGGGCGCCACAGCGGCGTAAAAGCTTTCCTCCGCCTGCACAATTTCCCGCAGGGTGCTTTCATCCCGCCAGTGCCACATATTCAGCGTGCCGGCGTGGAAAATGTGCAGCCCGTGCACCGTCACATAGAAGGAAACGCCCTTGTGGGTGGAGGCATAGGCGTCGATTTTCGTATCGTCCCCCACCCATACATTGTCCCCTTCCCCCAGGTACACGCAGTCCCGCATATCATGAAGGGCCGGGTGATTGCGCATATCATCGGCAAAGACATAGGTGATGGGATATTTTTTTGCATCCCAGCCCAGCACCACCGGGTCAAAATGGTCCTCGTCATCATTGGACACAAACACGATGATCTGCTTATATCCTTCAAAATCCGCTTCACACAGCCCGTTTTCGCCGCTGATTTCGCCGTTTTCCCCCTGCCAGTAATCAAACACCAGCAGCGTATCCTCCACGGCTGCCATCAGCCCCGCATGATGAAAAAAGGTGACCGTTGCCACAGCGTTCATGCCCATCCTCCTGTATCTTTTACAAAAACAATTCTTTCTTGGCCTGCCCCTGGCAATCCGGCATGGAAAGCCCCAGGGAATACGCAAGCGTGGGGGCCACGTCCACCACACAGGCTTCTTCCAGGGAGGCGTTCTTTTTCACGCCGGGGCCGCTGAGCAGCCACAATACCCTGGCCTGGGGGTAAGACAGGGCAAAGCCATGCTCGCCCTTCGTTTCCTCCGCTTCGTCAATAAAACAGCAGCCGTCCATGGCGTCCACCGCCAGCTTCACATTTTCCGGCCCATGCAGGGCACGGATTTCCTTTTCGTCATAGATGTGCCCGATGCACAGCCTTTCCCGGTTCTCTTCCAGATAACGTTTCGCCGCTTCCGGATCATCCCCAAAGATATAGGCGCCCATGCCCAGCGTCTGGACCCGGCAGCCGGTATGCTTTTTCAGCACCGCATCCAGCAGCACACCCCGGGGTGCATCCCGGTGGCCGTGATCGCTGACGATGCAAAACAGCGTTTCCTCATACAGCCCGGCCTTTTTCACTGCCTGCACAATGCGGCCCACATTTTCATCCAGCCGTTCCATGGCCTGCAGGGCTTCTAAGCTGTCCGTGCCGTGCCAGTGGCGCATACTGTCCAGGTCCACCAGGTGCACCGTCAGCACGTCCGGCGGACGGCGGGAGGCATACAGGCTTTCGCACAAAAGGGCGGCGTACCGGTCCAGATGGGGCTGCTTGATGCTGATGCGCTTTTTTCCGTGCTTTATCTCCGTTTGCAGCACCCAAAGGGGCGTGCCGTAGCGGAGCATTTTCAGGGCGGCGTTTTCCCCGGGCAGGGGCAATATTTCCGGAAAATTGCGGCGGGTGTAGGGGTTTTTGCCCGTCACCGGCCACAGGATGGAGGCCACGTCCAGCCCCTGTTCCCTGGCCGCCTGGTGCAGGGTTTTTGCCTTGATTTGGCCAATCTCCCAGTACCATCTGCGCATTTTTGGCGGGGTATCAGCCTGGAGGGGCTGGTTATGGGGAATACCGTGCTTTTCGGGGTAGCAGCCGGTGAGGAGGGAGGCATGGATGGGGTAAGTGATGGTGGGGTACACCGTTTTCACCCGGGTGCACAAGGTGCCCTCTTCCCGCAGCATTTTCAGGTTGGGCATGGCAAAAAGACGCTCCGCATCCACCTGGGATGCCGCATCCAGCGAGATCATGCACAGCCGTTTTTTCATTTGCCGTCCCCCGAAAAGCACGATATTCTTCCGTTTAGCCCGCAAGGGGAAGAGGCTGATAAACAACCTCTCCCCCTGCGGTTCACATGTGCGTTTTTATAATTACATTTCCAGCAGCTTCTGCTTGAGGGTCTTTTCCATTTCAGCCAGCTGCTTTTCGGCTTCGAACCGCTTGGTGCGGCCTTCCTGCTGGATGCGCTTCACTTCGTCGATGGTATCGATGAGGGACTGGTTGGTGGCAACCAAAGTTTCCATATCGATGATGCCCCGCTCGGATTCCTTGGCGGTTTCGATGGTGCCCATCTTCAGGGTTTCGGCGTTCTTCTTGAGCAAGTCGTTGGTCATATCGGTAACGGCGCGCTGGGCCTTCATGGCCTGCTGGGAATGGTGCAGACCCAGGGCCAGCACCATCTGGTTCTTCCAAAGGGGCAGGGTGTTCACCAGGGTGGACTGGATGCGTTCCACCAAGAGGGCATTGTTGTTCTGCAGCAGGCGGATCTGGGGAGCCATCTGCAGGGATACCTGACGGGTGAGCTTCAAATCATGCAGCTTCTTTTCGAAGCGGTCGCACTGGTCAGCCAGGTCCTTGGCGGCCTGGGCGTCCATGGCGTCGCCGCTGGCAACGGCCTTTTCCTGCAGGGCCTTAAGGTCGGTGGCGCGCACTTCTTCCAGCCGCTTTTCGCCGGCCACGATGTAGAGGGTCAGTTCGTGGAAGTATTCCAGGTTCTGTTCGTAGAGGTGGTTGAACATGGCCACGTCCTTGAGCAGCTGCACCTGATGGCCTTCCAGGTTGGAAGCGATGGCTTCCACGTTCACGGACACGTCTTCATACTTGGCCTGGATGTTGGCAATGCGCTTCTTGGCGGTGAAGAACCAGCCGCGGATGCCCTTGGGCTTGTCGCCGGCGGTGTTGAAGCCCTTGAGCTCGGTGATGAGGTTTGCCAGGATATCACCCACGTCGCCGGTATCAGCGGTCTTCACGTTGCCAAGCACGGTGTCGGCAAAGGTGGAGATCTTCTTCTGGGCATCGGCGCCGTAGAGCATTACATGGTCAGGGTTGGAAACGTCGATGGTTTTGGCAAATTCCGCCACCTGGGCCTTTTCTTCTTCGGTCAGGGTAGCGTCCAGCTTTTCCACCACTTCATCAGCAGATTCGGGAGCGGCGGGCGTTTTCAGTTCGTTCAGCATTTCCACCGCATTTTCGATAACCTGCTTGTTGCCCATATCAGGCGTCAGGGTCAGAACGGGCACGGCGGGCGTGGTTTCGGCGGCAACAGCTTGGGCGGCATTTTGTTCAGACATGGTGAAGATCCCCCTTCAATTTTTCTCTATACTTCAATCCATCACGGATCAGGTACCAAAGCGTGTTATTTTCCCTGGGTCATGGTGCCAAGGCCGGTATCCACCAGCCCGTCGGATTTCAGCAGCGTTTCCAGCACTTCCACATCGGTGGAGATATCCAGGATGTCGTCCTGGTAGAGGTTGTTCAGCTGCTTTTTGAAGGCCTTTACCACCACT
This sequence comes from Clostridia bacterium, assembly GCA_017397895.1. Lineage (GTDB taxonomy): Bacteria > Bacillota > Clostridia > Christensenellales > Aristaeellaceae > RUG563. Next base: position 41,293 of record JAFQHP010000026.1, on the reverse strand, counting down.
GCGGCGGCGCTTTCAATCTGGCGGCGGGTTTCCTGGGCCTGCTGGCCGGTCACGTTCCGCTCGTTCATTTTACTGTAGCCGCTGAGCATTTTCAGCGTGGTGGGCAGATAGTAATCCATAAAGCGGCGGATCTGCGGTGCCTTGGAGGGCTGTTCCGCCACGGTACGGAAAATTTCCCGGGCCGTGGAATCGATCTCGTCAATGTTCCGGGACAGTTCCACGTCCGGAATCTTATCGTTTTCTTCCCGGATGGCCTTGAGCATTTCCAGGCCCTTTTCAATCAGGCCGTCCACAGCGGCGTCCCCGGTTTTTTCAATGGGCTTCTGGGCAGGGGCTTTTTTCGTGGTATCCACGCCCTGGGCCATGATGCCCACCGTCTTCCCCACCAGAAACGCAATCAGGCCGCAGATCACAAAGCTGGGCCAGCCCTTCAGGCCGAAAATCCACGCGAACAGCGCCACGGCAATAGCGCCGGCAATGAAGCCTGCCTTCCGGCCGGTTTTTTTCTTGTTATTGTTCTGCAAGGGTGTTTTCCTCCTTCCGAATGATACGGAGCGAATTTTTTCCATCAGCCTTCCCGGCAAAAGCAAAGCTCCCTCCCGGAAAGCACTGTGATTTTCCATTCTTTATCATAACACATTTTCCCTTGCTTTTCAATGAAAGGATGATGAGAAATGACCCATTTTCCATAAAAAGATGATGATAAAAAAGCCCGGCAGCCTTTCAGGGCCGCCGGACAGTGTTGTTTAATCAGAATTCCATGTTCACAAAGGTCTTCAGGATGGAAAGGGCGCTTTCCATATCCCGCATATCAATCACTTCGCAGGCAGAATGCACATACCGGCAGGGAATGGACAAAGTGCCCGCCGGCACGCCGCCCCGGCTGTGCTGGATGGCCGCGCCGTCGGTGCCGCCGTAGGGCAGCACTTCCCGCTGGTAAGGCACGCCGGCCTTTTCCGCAGCCGCCATCAGGGCATCCCGCACACAGGGAGTGGCAACCATGGAGCGGTCCATGAATTTCACCGCAGCGCCCTTGCCCAGCTTCACGGCAGGCAGCTTCACTTCGGGGGTATCGCCCCAGCCGGTCACGTCCAGGGCCACACCCAGATCGGGATTCACGCTGTAGGCCGCCACAGTGGCGCCCCGCAGGCCCACTTCCTCCTGGGTGGAGAACACGCCCACAATGGTGTTCTTCGGGTTTTCAATTTCGCAAAGAAGCTCCGTAAGCAGCGCCACGGCGCAGCGGTCGTCCATGGCGGGGGAAGCAATGCGGTGTTCACCCAGCATGAAGCAATCAGGGGCATACACGCACACATCCCCCAGCTGCACCTTCGTCAGGGCATCTGCCTTGTCCTCCGCGCCGATATCCACAAACAGGTGGGCCAGGGTTTCCGTTTCGCCCTTGGTGGGCTGGCATACCACCACGCCCTCCACGCCGTTTGCAAACACCACATGGCGGGTTTTGCTCATGGCCACGCTTACGCCGCCCACGCTGGTCACCCGAAGATACCCTTCGTCCTCAATATCCGTTACCACCAGGCCGATATGGTCCATATGGGCGGAAAACATGATGGTCTTGCCGTCTTCCCAGCCCTTCTTTTCCACAATCAGGTTACCCATGGCATCGGTGCGGAAGGAATCCGCCTTGCCCTCCAGCATCTTTTTCACGCAATCCGCCACATTCTCTTCCTTGCCGGTGGGGCCATACACAGCCAATACTTTTTTCAATGTATCAAGCAACATATTTTCTTCCTCCTGTCATCACGCCTGACGGGCAAAGGCCTGCGCCAGGGCAAACTGATTTTCCATATCGCTCATCTTCATCACAGAGCTGGGGCCATGGATATACCGGCAGGGCACGGACAGCACACAGGTTTTCTTGCCCGCTGCACTGCGCTGGTAAGCCCCGGCATCGTTGCCGCCGGTGGCGCCCCGCTTCGCCTGGTGGGGGATATTCTCCTTTTCCGCCAGGGCCATCATATCCCGGTAAAGCTCGTTATTGGCAATGGAAGCGCCGTCCATGAAGGAGACCACCACGCCCTTGCCCGCATTGCAGATGGACTGCACAGGGTTGGCATCGCCCATATCCCCGGCGGTGGTGCCTTCCAGCACAATCACGGTGTCCGCATCCGCCGCAAAGCCTGCGCCGGCAGCGCCGCGGCAGCCCACTTCCTCCTGCACCACAAAGGCATAGGTCACGTCGGCGTCATAGGTTTCTTCCATCAGCCGCAGCATATTGTAGCAGCCCACCCGGTCATCCAGGGCCTTGGATACAACAAAGCCGTCGCCGAACGTTTCATAAGCGCTGTCAAAATAGGCAAAAGTGCCGGGAGGGCATTCGCCCAGGGCTTCGTCCTTGCTCTTTGCGCCGATATCGATATACAGGTTGTCAAAGGGCAGCACCCGCTTCATATCCTCCCGGCTCTGCAGGTGGATGGCCATGGCGCCGATGACTCCCTTGACCTTCTTTTCGCCGATCACCACATACTTGCTTACGCACACCCGGGGGTCAATGCCGCCAACGGGCCTAAACACCAGCAGGCCGTCCTCCGTGGCGTCCATGATGATGAACCCCACTTCGTCCATATGCGCGCTGAAGAGGATGTGGCTTGTGCCCTTTTTACCCTTTTTGAAGGCGATCACATTGCCCATGCGGTCAATCTTCACGCTGTCGCAAAGGGGCTTTGCCTGTTCTATAATGGCCTTTCGGATTTCCTTCTCATCCCCGGAAACGCCGTTCATTTCGCACAATGTTTTCAGGTCCATAATTCTTCCTCCCAGCTTGCATCCATTTCACTCAGGTAATGCGCCAGCAGCCTGCCGCCCTCCATGAGCGCATGCATATCAAAGGTTTCCACATTGGTATGCATATATTTGATGGGCAGGCTCATCAGCACCGAGGGCACGCCGTTGCGCACCAGGGAAAGCTCGTCCGCATCGGTGGAGGTCCAGCGGGGATCAATGGCCGTTTGCAGCTGCACGCCGTGTTCCTTGGCCGCCGTTTCCAGCTTTTTCACCAGATAGGGGTGCAGGAAGGGGCCCTTGGAGGCCACCAGCGAATCAATCTTGCTGGTATACAGCCGGGGCGCGCCGGGGGTTTCCGCATGGCATACGTCAAAGGCCACGCCGAAATCCGGATCCACGTCAAAGGCACAGGTCATGGCGCCGTAGGAGCCGATTTCTTCCTGGCAGGTGGACACAAAATACAGGTCTGCTTCGTGGTGCATTTTCTGCAAAAGCTCCGCCGCCCGCAGCATAATGGCCACGCAGCCCCGGTCGTCCACCGTTTTGGTGGATACCCGGCCGTTCTTCAGCTCCACATACCGGCTTTCAAAGCATACTGTGTCGCCGATGCAGACCTTCTTTTCCACTTCTTCAGCGGGCAATCCCAGGTCCACAAACAGGGTTTCGAAGGTGTAGTTGTTTTTCCTGTCCGCTTCCCGCATCAGGTGGGGCGGCGTGGCGCCTACCACGCCCATCAGCATGCCGTCCCTGGCAAACACCCTTACCCGCATACCGGGCAGCACACGGGGGTCCACCCCGCCCACACTCTGCATACGCAGGGTGCCGTCCTTTTCAATTTTTGATACCATCATGCCAATCTCGTCCAGATGGGCGCAGATGAGCACCTTGGGGCCATTCCCCTTCTTGTGGGCAATCACGCTGTTGAGCGCCGTGATCTTCACTTCGTCCACAAAAGGCCGGAACGCTTCGGCGATAAACTCCGCCGCAGCCCGCTCATTGCCCGTTACGCCGGGCAGCGCCGTTACCTGGCGCAGAAATTCATCCGTTTTCATATTCGTTTTTCCTCCCGTGGGAATTTCGCCTTTTATTATACACGCAATTTGGAAAAAAGTATAGTCATTTTTGTTGAGATGAAGCAGGGGGCGGAGCGCCCGGCCGGGAGCAGGGGGCTTCTCGTCCCCTGTACCCCCGCGGCAGGGACAAAAGTCCCTGCACCCAATCTGCGATGTGGAAGGATTGGAGAACAAACTTGTTTCCGCATGAAACTTGAGGAACGAAAAGAACCCACGGGCACGATGAAAACGAAAAAAGAGCGGTTGAGAGAATCAATTCTCTCACCGCTTCTTTTTATCGTTTTCCCCGGATGCCATGGTATCCGGCCGGCGGCTGAAAGCCGACCAGCCCGTGGGGTGGCGGGGCCACACCCATTTCGCAATATTACAATCGGCATTTGCAAACGGGTTTGTGCGTAGCGGCAGGTAATCCCTCACGCCCCAGCGGGAAATTGCCCGTTCGCCCGGCCAACCACTTCCGCAATTGGGTCCAGGGTACCACCCTGGCCTGGTTACGCTTTCTTTGCCACCTGGATTTCGCCGGCCTTGGTAAGGGCAATCTTGGTGATCACGGGGCCCACCAGTTCAAACACCAGCACGCAGGCCAGCACCACGGTGGTCACAGTGCCTGCCAGTTCCGGGAAGCGGATGGACACCATCTGGCTCATACCGATGGCCACACCGGCCTGAGGAAGCAGGGTGAGACCCAGATATTTTTTCACATTGCTGTCCGCCTTCACCGCCGCAGCCCCCAGCATGGTGCCGCCCCACTTGCCCATGCAGCGAAGCAGAAGGTACAAAACACCAATCAGCCCCACCTGAGGCAGCACAGCCAGATCCAGCTCTGCGCCGGAAAGCACGAAGAAGAGCAGGAACAGGGGCGGGGTAAACCGGTCGCACTGCTCCATCAGCACTTCCTGCTGCTGGGAGATATTCACCATCACCGCGCCGATCATCATGCACACAAGCAGGCTGGAAAGGCCCCACATATCGCACAGGCCTACGCCCACCAGCACCAGCGCAATGGACAGCGCCAGCTTATTGCCCCGGGAGGCAAAGAACCGGCTGCAATAGCCCAGCACCAGGCCCAGCACACTGCCCACAATCAGGCTGACGCCAATTTCGTACAGGGGTGCCAGCACCATGCTGCTCACCGTCATTTCGCCGCCCAGCATAGCCTCCGCCACGGAAGCGGAAATGCTGAACACCATCAGGCCCAGGGCGTCGTCCATGGCCACAACGGGAAGCAGCATCCGGGTCACATTCCCCTTGGCCTTGTACTGGCGCACCACCATCAGGGTGGCCGCAGGGGCCGTGGCCAGGGCAATGGCGCCCAGCATCAGGGAAAGGGGCACGTCAAACCCGCACAGAATCAGCCCCACGTCCACGCACAGGGCCGTGGCCAGGCCCTGGAACATGGTGATGATAATGGGGGTCTTGCCGATTTTTTTCAGGTAGCTCAATTTGAATTCACCGCCGATGGCATAGGCAATAAAGCCCAGGGCCACTTCGGTGATCACATGCATGCTTTCCACCTGTTCCCGGGTGATGAGATTGGCAATGCAGGGGCCAATCAGCAGCCCCGCCACCAGAAACGCCGTCACATTGGGCAGCTTCAGCAGCCGCACTGCCCGGCTGACCAGCAGGCCGGCCGCCATGGCAATGCCAATGACCAGCAGAATGTTCATTTCTTCTTTACCAGCCCTTCCACAAAGCTTACCGGTACGGCAAACATGATGCCGGAGTCGGGATGATCCAGCCCGCCGGTCACATCATTGACGATCTTCCGGGCCACTTCCACCTGTTCGTCCTTCAGCACGCAGAAGATGGTTTTGCTGCTGCGGCGTTCCGGGGCCACAATGCTGCGCAGGCCGTAGAACAGGGGCATTTCTTCTTCACTGTGCAGGATGCGGGCCATGCCCTTGCTGTCCAGCACGGTAGCGCCGATGATGCCGTTTTGTTCAAATTCATGCAAGAGATGTTCCAGATGTTCCGTACGGTTCAACACGAAGATAAATACCTGCATACTTTCACCTCATTTAATAGGATAAACCTCTGCAACAATTGTACATTTTATGCCACATTCCGTCAAGTTGCAATGGCATATATGATTATTTTTCTACCGTATTCACCCAATTGTCGCCCTTGCATAGATTGATAGCGGAGGCGATCCGAATGAATTTCATTATCTGGCTGGTGCTGGGCGCCCTCAGCGGCTACCTGGCTGCCTATATCATGGGCCTGAACCAAAACAACTGGCTGCTGCACATTCTCCTTGGCGTTACCGGCGGCGTGGTAGGCGGCGCGATTGCCGTCAGCCTGGGCCTTGGCGCAGTGACGGGCTTTAACCTGTACAGCCTGCTCATTTCCGTGCTGGGCGCCTGTATGCTGTTGCTATTGTACCGGCTGCTGCAGCGGCTGAAATAAATCCTTGCCCGGGATGTGCCTTTCCCCGGGCATTTACATCCCCTTGTTCCATGTGCTATACTGGAAAAAAACGAAAGCGAGGCCGCCTCCATGCCCACCCTGGCTCACCGCTCCATCCGCCATTGCCTGCATATGATCGGCCCCTTCTGCCCCTCCCCCGCTTTACCGGAGGAAGGACAAAGGCAGCTGTACGATTTTTTAACTTTTCTGTACCAGGGCATGCTGGAAAACCCGGAAGGGTATTTCGTGTTCCCCGGGCCTTATGAAGCCTGGCAGGAAAAGAATAAAACCCGGACCGATCGGCCCGGCGCGGAAAAAGCCCACCGGACCGATTCCCGGGAAAGCACCCTGCGCAATACCGTCCAGCAGGCCATTTCCTTCTATGCCACCTATCTGTGGCAGCTGGGCATCCGGGCAGAAGGGACGGAAAACGGCGCATTGGTTTTAGGCCAGCCAAAGTATCAGGAAGCGCTGGCACACATGGCCCGCTTCCATGGCCCGGAGCATCATCCCGCCCGCTATGCGTTATTGGAAAAAGCGGGGCTGGAAACGATCGTCAAGGACGGCAGCATACACATCCGCTGCCGCCCTTACCCCCGCATGACGGAGGCGCTTTTGTTCCTTTGCCGGGCCAAGGAAACCCCTTACAAATTCATGAATTACCTGCGGCTGGACTTTGAAAACGCAGGGGCCGCGCCCACCGTTTCCACCATCTGCCGCACCCTGACGGAGGAGGGCACCGCCATCATCCGAAAGATGGAGGAAAGCCTTGCCTCCCTTCCGGTAAAGGCGAAAATCCGCCCCCTCCGGGGCATCACCTCCGATTTTCAGTGGAAGGTGGAATATGTGTGCAAAGGGAAAAATGTGCTGGGCTTTTATGCCGATCATGACCGGTTTTTGCTGTGCGTGTATTTCAACGATCATAAAAATATCTCCGCCTTTGCTTCCCTGCTGCAGCAAAACCATCCTTCCCTCTTCCCCTGGTTCTGCCGCCAGTTCCCGGAGCGGCTCTGCCGGTGCCCCTCCAACCGGCTGGTGCACCTGGGGGACGAAAAACGGCGCATCTGCGGCCTGTCCAACCGGGCAGAAATACCAAACCCTTCCCCTCAGGACGTGGAAAACGCCCTGTTTGTGCTCCGGACATTCCGGGGGCTGTGAGCGCCTGTACGGGGCACGAAGCAGGGGGGGCTGAGCAGGGGGCTCCTCGCCCCCCGTACCCCCATGCCAGGGCCATCGGCCCTGGACCCAATCCGCGAAATAGTTGTGCGAATAAACAAACTGTTTCCGCGTGAAACTTGAGGAAAGTAACGAAATGCGCCCACGGGCACAATGAAAACGATAACAATAGCGGATGGTAAATAAATTTTCCCTCCGCTTATTTTTCCGTTTTCCCCGGATGCAAAGCATCCGGCGGCGGTGCCGCCTCCAACTCGCAATATTACAATCGTCTTTTGCAGGCAGTTTCCTGCGCGGCGGCAGTGCTGCAGCCAATTCGCAATATTACAATCGTCTTTTGCAGACAGGTTCCTGCGCGGTGCAGGCAATCCATGCGTCAGGCTGCGGCGCCACCTCCCTTTCACAAGGGAGGCTTTTCCATATTCCCCAAGCCTCAGCCGAAAACTGCTTGTTCTATCTGCCAACTACTTCCGCAGAATGGGTCCAGGGATGAAATCCCTGGTGGGTCCAGGGCACGGCCCTGGTTATTCCTTGCCAATGAGAAATATCCGGCTTGCAAAGCCGCCCCGCGCGTCATGCTTGTGCTGATAAACAGCGAGCAGTTCCTCTTTCGAATACCCGCCGGCAGCAGCCAGGGCATAGACCACTTCCAGGATATCCGCCAGCTCTTCCACGTTTTTATCCGTATGATATTCCTGCACTTCTTCATCCAGCTTCTGTTCCAGATGCTGAATGTACTCTTCATCCTCCAGCACACGCACAAACGGCGTTTCGCCGCCCTGCCGGATGATCTGGGGAATTTTATCCCGCACCAGCTTGTGATATTCTTTCATACGCGCTCCTTACAGGGACAAAAGGTAGCCGTCCAGGTTGTTCCGGCCGGAAACAGTGAGGCTGTCAAAACCCATCAGTTCCATCACGGAAATGAGGATGCACAGGCCGTTGGGCATATGCAGGGCACGGGTGGCAGGCAGGCCCTGCACCTGTTCCCTTTGCGGAAGGGTCATGCCGGCCAGCATTTGCAGCTGCCGCCTTGCTTCTGAAAGCGTTACCTGCGTTCCTTCCATTTCATCCACGGAAAACATATGCTTTTTCGAAATACCTGCCGCCGCGGTGCAGGTGCCGCCGATACCCACAAAGCGGGCGCCCGTCGCCTTTTCACGCAGCGCATCAGCGTAAGGTGCCATGGCTTCCCGGGCCAGCTGCAGCGCCCTTGTCGCATCCTGTTCGTTCCATATTTCCTGCATTTTCATCAGCCGGCTGGCCCCCATCTGGGCGCTGGATGCGGAAAGGATTTCGCCGCCCTCCCCCATCGTCAGCTCGGTGGAGCCGCCGCCGATATCCATAACCAGCGTTTTCTCTTTCCCGGCACAGGCGAAGAAAGCCAGCCTTGCCTCCTCTTCGCCGGAGATAACCTGCATTTCCAGCCCCGTCATTTCCCGGATGCGCTGTGCCAGCTGATCGCTGTTTTTCGCATCCCGGCTGGCGCTGGTGGCAAACAATACGCAGTCCTTTGCGCCATGGGCCAGGGCGGCGTCATAAAGGCCCTTCACGGCCAGGGCTGTTTCTTCTATCTTGGCGGCAGGCAAAAAGCCCTGGGCATCCAGGGCCGAAAAAAGCCGTGTTTCTTCACGGCCTCTGCGTATTTTCTCCAGCTCCTTTTCACCCTTTTTTGCGCACAGCATACGGGTGGAATTGGAGCCGATGGCAATGGCAGCATGCATCATTCTTCTGTCATTTCCTCCACAACAGCAGCGCCGGGATCATCCCCCAGCACCTCCGGGTTCACCACCACAAAGCGGATTTCCCCGGGCATCAGATAGCCCAGCTCCCGGGCCCGGGCGATGATGTAGGAATCCTTGTTCATGTTGGAGATTTCTGTTTTGATTTCGCTTTGCTCCTGCTGGGCCACGCGCAGGGCCACTTCCGCCTGCTTCACGTCCGCCTTCAGGCTGTCAATTTGCTGATCCAGGTTGTCCATCAGCAGCAAAGCGCAGGCCACCAGGGCCACGGCAATAATCAATACCGTAATCAGCTTCACCCGCTTGCGCATGCGCTTCACTTCCTTTCATCGTTTTATTGTTCGCCGTTTGTCTGTTTTTTCCTGCTGTGCAGCTGCCGAAATAACCACATTCCGCTGCGGTGCACCCCCAGCCGGTATAAAAAGAACCCGGCTGCAAAAAACAGAACAGCTGCCGGCCGGACTCTGTCCTCCCCCATCCATCCCAGAATGCATCCCAATAAAGCGCAGCTGAAAAGCGAAAACAACAAATCCATCAGCCATCCCAGGCCCCGGACTTTCCTTCCCAGGCTGCACACATCATACACAAGGCCGCCTGCCAGCCCGCCATAGCACAGCAAAAGCGCCAGACGCAATTGGCCCGGCAAGATGAGAAAATTCATTTCTTCTTCCCAAACAGCGCTCTTCCCCGCCTGGGCGACGAATAAAAAAAGCTGTCCACCTTTCCCTCCACCGTCATCTGTCCGTCCGAAAGCTCCAGCCTGGTCACATGCAGGCCCTCCCCGGCAATGGCCACCTCGCCGCTTTCCGTGCGCAGTACCACCTGGTTTTCGTCAAAGGCCAATACCTCCATCACCCCGGTAAGCGCCGCTTTTCGCCGGTTATCCAATTGCAGGGTGTGGCTGCCCGACTTTCCCGGCTGTGCCGATGTCTGTTTTTCCATGGTTCATTCCCCCCTTCACCCATTTTTATGCCGGGTGCGGAGGCGGTATGCCTTTTTTCCGCCATTCCTGGAAATAACATTGAAAAAAAAGCAAAATGCGTATATAATGAGAAGGTGACGATACACAAGGACAAAAGGAGGTGCAGCGGATGGTGGAAGAAATCCGGCTGGGCGATATTGTGCAGACCCGAAAGCCCCACCCCTGCAAAAGCGATACCTGGGTGGTCGTCCGGACGGGTGCGGATATCAAAATCAAATGCCAGGGCTGCGGCCGCATTGTGATGCTGGATCGGGAAACCTTCCTCAAGCGGCGCAAGAAGCTGTTGCAGCAGGGCCCCGCACCGGTGGAATGATCTGGAGAAAGGGAAGTAAAGCCATGTCGCTGAAAACCAACGAAAACACCGCCAAAGAAGAAAAAAAGAGCCTGCTGAAAACGGCAGCTGAAAAAAGCAAGAAGAAAAAAGAAGACAAGAAAAAGAAAACCCTGGGCCAGGAGATTATGAGCTGGGTGTGGACGCTGCTGGCCGCGCTTTTGATTGCCACCTGTGTGCGCGCCTTTGTGGCGGAGCCTGTGCGGGTGGACGGCACCAGCATGACCAACACCCTCCAGGACGGCGAAATTGTGCTGGTATCCAAAATGGCCTACGGCAAAGGCACCGAGGGCATGAACCGGAACGATATCGTGATCTGCCGCTATCCCGGCCGGATCGATTCCTCCATCACCCTGGGCGCTGCCCTGTCCATTGATAACTACACCATCTTCGTCAAGCGTCTGGTGGCGCTGCCCGGGGATACGGTGGAAATTGCCGGCGGCAAACTGTATGTCAACGGCCAGGAAGTGCCGGATCCTGAATTCATGGGCAGCGTGCCCCATGATTATCCCCTGCGCCAGCTGAACGCCGATGAATATTTTGTGGTGGGCGACAACCGCCGCACCTCCCACGACAGCCGGGCCGCCGACGTGGGCCCCATCAGCCGGGATATGATCATGGGCAAGGTGGAAAGGGTGATCTTCCCCCTGTCCAACTGGCGTAAAGTGGAATAAAGGAATACCGTCATGACCCTTGTTACCGACGCTTCTGCAAAGAAAAAGAAAGAAAAAAAGAAGAAGACATTGTTACAGGAAATTGCAAGCTTTGTATTGGATCTATGCATCCTGCTGGTCGCCTTTGTGCTGCTGCGCACGTTTGTGGGCGAGCCGGTATGGGTCAGCGGCACCAGCATGACCAATACCCTTCAGAACAGGGAGCTGTTGTGGGTATCCAAATTGGCCTACGGCGAAGGCGTGAAGGGCATGGAGCGGGGTGATATCGTCATCTGCCGCTATCCCGGCCGCAAGGACGCCGCCTGGAACCTGGGGGCATCCCTTTCCGTTACCAGGCATACGGTGTTTGTCAAGCGCCTGGTGGCGCTGCCCGGGGATACGGTGGAGATCACCGGCGGCACGCTGTATGTAAACGGCGAAGCGGTGCCAGACCCCGAAAAAATGGCCAGCACACCCCTGGATTATCCCCTGCGCAAGCTGGGGGCCGATGAGTATTTCGTCATCGGCGATAACCGGCGCACCTCCCACGACAGCCGCTCTTCCGACGTGGGGCCCATCGGCCGGGAGATGATTATGGGCAAGGCCACCCGGGTGATTTTCCCCTTCTCCAACTGGCGGAAGGCGGAATGATCCATTTACTTTTGTTCCCCATTTTGTTATAATATACCAAGCAATACTTGAGAAAGAAGGAACCCGACATGAAATTCATCGTTGAAACCTCCGCCCGTCACGTGCATCTGTCCAAGGCCGACCTGGAAACCCTCTTCGGCGAAGGCTATGAACTGACCGTCAAGAAGATGCTGAGCCAGCCCGGCCAGTACGCCTGCGCCGAACGCGTGGACGTGGTAGGCCCCAAGAAGACCATCCCCGGCGTGTCCATCCTGGGCCCCACCCGCAACGCCACCCAGGTGGAAATTTCCCTCACCGACGCCCGCTCCATCGGCGTCAGCGCCCCCATCCGTGAAAGCGGCGACATCGCCGGCACCGGCGCCTGCAAGCTGGTGGGCCCCGAGGGCGAAGTGGAAATCGCTGAAGGCGTCATCGCTGCCAAGCGTCATATCCATATGACCCCTGCCGACGCCGCCCAGTGCGACGTGAAGGATAAGGACGTTGTGTCCGTCAAGATCGAAACCGAAGGCCGCAGCCTGATCTTCGGCGACGTGGTGTGCCGCGTGAACGAAAACTTTGCCTTGGCCATGCACATCGATACCGACGAAAGCAACGCCGCCTGCGCCGCTCCCGGCACCATGGGCGAAATCGTGAAGTAATTTCAGCCAAGCTCAATAGAACACAGCCCCATCGGCTGTGTTCTTTTTTTGTTGTACAAAGAACAACGGAGGGGTTTCACCCCCTCCACCCCCAGCAGGGATATTATCCCTGCACCCTTTCTCCGGAAACAGCAATTCATATCACGCAAACTTTGTCCCGGTGAAACAGAGAAACACGCACACACACTTTCGCAAAGGATGATTGAAACTCTGCGAATTGGGTGCCCGCACTGCTACATGCAGAAACCCCTTTGCAGAGGTAGATTGTTTCTTTGCGAGTTGGCTGCGGCACTGCCGCCCACGGGCTGGGCGGTGGAACACCAACCGCCGGATGCCATTGGCATCCGGGGAAAACGAAAAAAAGCGGAGGGAAAATTCATTTTCCCATCCGCTTTTTTATCGTTTTCATTGCGCCCGTGGGCTCTCTTTCCATTACATCAAGCTTCATGCGGAAAGAAGTTTGGAAAAACAGTCTTCTGTATCGCAGGAAGGGTGCAGGGCCGATGGCCCTGCCGAGGGGGTACAGGGGGCAAGGAGCCCCCTGCTTCACCGTTTCTTACAGCTTCTCAAACCGAAAGAACTTGAAATCGAAATCGCAGCCGGGCAGGAAGATGAACACCACCTTGCACTTTTCGGGCACCCGGGGCAGAGTGAATACCTGCTCCTGCCAATCTTCGGCGCGGGTGAATTCGGCAATCTCCCGCTGCTCGCCATCAGCAGTGAGGAACTGCACGTGGATGGTGTTCTTGTCAATCTGGGTGCGGCCGCAAAGGGTGAGGCGCAGGCCGTCGTTTTCCCCGAAATTCATGTCCTCAAACACCAGGCTCACGTTGTTGCCGATGCCGTACACGGCATCCTGCGCTTTTTCGAAGGTATCGCCATAGATGGCGTCGCAGCGAACCGCCTGCACATTCTCGTATGCCCGCTCGTACTTTTTGAAGACGAAGCCCTTCATGTGCATCTTCAGATGCCCCAGGATAAACAAATCATGCTTACCGGTGAGGCGGTAAGGCAGCTTCCAGGTGTCCTCCTGATAGGTGTTCCAGATGGAAGGCTTCTGGTACTGGCAGTCCATAATCTTCTTGCCGCCCTTGGTGGGGTCGCCGGAGAAGAGGGTGAACTCGTACACGTCATTGTTGAGGGTGAAGAAGGGGATGGTGATCTCGTCGGAACCAATGGGGCCAAAGTCTATATTTTCAAAGCCCGCAATGCTGTCCTCTTCCGCCGCCAGGCACAGCCCCCGTTCGTTGCCGGTGCCGATATCGCCGTAAGAGACGGTGTACAGCCCGCCGGTGACGAACTGGTAGGGGTCAATGCTGGCGGGGCCCAGGCCCTGAGCCTTGCACTCGATGTGGGAAATGATTTCCGGATGATCGCCGCCGTTCATGGCCATGCAGCGCAGGTAGAATTCGCCGTCCCCCAGGGCTTCCACAGTGGCGGTGGCGCCGTCAAAGGTAACGGCGGCCAGGTTGGTATCGATACCTTCCGGGGTGGTCACCCGCCAGGAAAGATCGCTGTAGGTGGCATTGGCAGGCAGAATTTCCGCCTTGCAGACGATGGTGCGGCGCTCCTTGGTGAAGGTGGTGCCGCCTTCTGCCTTAAGCTGCAGCTTGCGGATGGGAATTTCCTTGTTTTCCGTGCTTTCGGGGCAGCGATAGGTGCAGGAAATGCCGGGGATCTTATCCGCTTCCACAGCCGGGAGGGTGATCTTTTCCGCCGGAATGCCTTCGCTTTCCACGGTGATCACCACATCGCCTGTTTCTTCCGTGGCGGCAATCATGGCAAGCAGCTTGCCGGAGAACAAACGCCGGCTGGTGCCCTTCCAGGGGTCCATATCGGTGGAATCGCCGTTATCCAGGCCCACCAGGCGGCCGGGGCCCTCCACCTTCACCCGCACGCGGTTGTTGGCGTTTTCCACGGGGTTGCCGTGTTTGTCCTGCATGGTGATGGTGACAAAGGCCATGTCGATGCCGTTGGACTTGATTTCTGTTTTATCGCAGGTGAGGCAGATTTTCGCCGCATCGCCGAAGGAAGAAATGGTTTCGGTGGCGATCACACGGCCGTCCTTATCCAGCCCCTGTGCAACCAGCGTGCCCTTTTCATAAGGCAGCTGCCACACGCCCACCAGCTTCAGGCCCTTTTCCCGGTCAAAGTGCTGGGTGCCCAGGTCCTTTCCGTTGAAGGAAAGACGCACGGAAGGCGCATTGCTGGCCACCTGCACGTCAATCAGCTGGCCTTCGTTGAAATCCCAGTAGGGATAGATGTGCACAAAAGGCGCAGCGTCATGATCCCAGCCGCTTTTGAACACCCAGAAAGCGTCCTTGGCAAAGCCTGCGGTATCCACCGTGCCAAAGTAGGAATTCTTGGTGTGGTAAGGGGTGGGCTCGCCAATGTAATCCATGCCCGTCCAGATGAACTGGCCCATGCAGAAGGCGGCGTCCCGGTCATCGGTGATGCACTTTTCGTAGGTTTTTGCGCCCCAGCTGGTGCGGCTGTTGCCAAGGGCGGAGCACTGCAGATCGTCCTCCGCCAGAATGGCCGTGCTCATGGGGAAATGATAAATACCCCGGCTCTGCACGATGGAGAAGGTTTCGCTGCCGTAGATGAACCAGTCCGGGTGCAGGGCATGGTGCTTGTCATAATGGCGCTCGGAATAATTGTACCCCGCCACCTTCACAATATCGGCGCACTTCTGGCCGCCCTCCCAGGGCATATAGTTGCTGCCGATGGTGCAGGGGGCATGGTGCCGCCAGTCGTTCTTTTCCACAGCCGCTTTCAGCATGCGGGTCACTTCCTGGCCCCGTTCCGAAGCGTGGGTATCGTAAATCTCATTACCGATGGACCACATGATCACACTGGGCCGGTTCCGGTCCCGGCGCACCCAGGCAGCCACATCCTTTTCGTACCATTCGGGGAAGAAACGGGCATAGTCATAGCGGGTCTTGGGCCGCTCCCACATATCATAGGCTTCGCTGTCCACCAGAATGCCCATTTCGTCGCACACGTCCATCATTTCCACAGAGGGCATATTGTGGGAGGTGCGCAGGGCATTGACGCCCATTTCCTTCATAATTTCCATCTGCCGGCGGGTGGCCGCTTTGTTGACGGCAGCGCCCAGGGCGCCCAGGTCATGGTGCAGGCACACGCCGTGCAATTTCAGCGGCCGTTCATTGAGGAAGAAGCCCTTTTCCGCATCCATCCTGACGGTACGGAAACCAATGCGCTGGGAAACGGTATGGACCGCATTTTCCGCTTTCATCTCCGACACCAGCGTGTACAGATAGGGGTCCTCCACATCCCACACATGGGCGTCAATGCCCTGCATGGTGAGGGTCAGGGTACCGGTCTTTTCCGCCGTGCCCTGCACCCGGGCCACTTCGTTCCCATCCGCATCCAGCAGGGTGTGGGAAATTTCAGCAGTGAAAGAATCTTCCGCCAGGACCTCGCTGTCGATGATCACATCCCAGCCATTTTCCTTCTTTTCCGGGGTCACATAAATACCGTCGGAGGCAAAGCGCACGCTGTTCACCGTTTTGAAATACACATTGCGGTAAATACCTGCGCCGGAATACCAGCGGCTGTTGGGGCTTTGGTGCACCACCTGCATCACCAGCAGGTTTTCGCCGTCCTGCACAAAATCGGTAATGTCATGCTCAAAGGTGGAATAGCCGTATTTCCATTCCCCGGCCGGACGGCCGTTCACATAGAGGGTGCTGTCCTGATAGACGCCCTCAAAGCGCAGGATATACCTTTCCCCCGCCTTCTTTTCCACCGGCAAAACCCGCTTGTACCAGCCAGTCTGGGTTTTATAAAGGTTATGGGTATCGTGGATCAGGAAATCATGGGGAATATCCACGCCCTGCCATTGCTTGCTCTGCAAAGTTTCCTCATAGCCGGCGCCCACCTGAGTGGCCAAAAACTGCCAGCCGTTATTCATCAATTTCATCCGGTGCATACATAGCCTCCAAGGATTATTTTTTACCATTATAAGCTACTTTCCGTCCCTTCCGCAAGGGGGAAAAGAAAAAAGCAGGCTTTTTGCCTGCTCTTTCATGTCGTCATTCATGCATTATCGTATTTCCTGTTCCAGATCAAAAAAAATCTCTGCCGTAAAAAACTCTCCCAGGGTGATTTCCAGCCCGTCGCACAGCTTTTTCACCAGGTTGACAGAAACCTCCTTCCGCCTCTCATCCAGCATGGAATACACGCTGGAGGGCGTCACCCCGGACAGATTGGCCAGCCCATTGGCGTTCAGTTTTCTTTCCTCCATCAGCTGCTGAAACCTTGCCACCACCGCTTCTTTCACATTCATCAACGCTTATCACCTCACAATTAAGATGATAAAAAACTTTCCGCATATGCGTATACGCACTTGCGTAATTTGACAAATTATGTTATACTAAAGAAAAAAATACGCAGATGCGTAAATACAGAGGAGGGATGAAAAATGAATCAAACTCTGGCAAGATCAATTCTCATGAAAATGAAAGTCGGTGAATTCGTTGATGAAAACTGGTTCTTACGACAAGAGGGGTGCACCAGAGAAATCCTTGACGCAATGATTACCGAAGGATGGTTAGTAAAAAAGAATCGTGATCCATCTAACTTCATGTCCGATAATCAGTATGCACTTACATTAGAAGGACAACAGTTCGCATGGGATAAGAAAGAACATTCTTGAGATTAATCTACTTTTACTGCGATTTAGATTGAGATTATGAGGCAAAGGAGAATCGAGTTATGAAAATAAAGCTTTGTTCATGGGTGCTAATCATTGCACTGTTGATGCCATCTTTATCTGTTATTGCCGAGGAGTCTTTTTCCATTCGAAATGGAATCACCTTTGGTATGAGTAAAAATGATGTTGAAATAGCCGAGCAGCAAACAGAAATCGCAGAATGGCCTGATCTGTTCTTAGATACTCTTAATCATACGGCATTTGAGATGGCCTTTGGTAGGATTCCATTAAATACCTATTCTTTTCCCGATTTAAAGTATAAGGACAATATTGCAGGTCAGGATTGTATAGTCTTTTATCGCTTTGACGAAAACGATACTCTTATCACTATGGAATATTTGAGTGTAAACAGTACACTATCAACCAACATCGTAGATGCATTGCAAACAAAGTATGGAACCCCTCACTACAACACTTCAAAAATTCCATTCAAAACGACTTCCTCAATGTATCTAAACGCACATAAACTACAATATACAAATACCAAGCAACAATCTTATGTAGCATGGATATTGCCATATAGCGACACTTATGTAGCTATCGAGGCAATGGTATTCTCTGTAACGAATGTAGTATACTATGAGCACATTACTTATACTGCAATTTCTTTCGATGACTATATTACAGTTATGAATGAAATGCAAAAAAACATTAATTCTGATTTGTAATACCTTATATATAAAGCAGCCCCTCTCTCAATAGAGTGAGGGGCACTCTTTATACCATCATTTTCATATACCTATACTCCTTTGGTCTAATTTCATAGAGCGCTTAAAAGCCTTTAATTTCTTTTCCACTTCCCCTTTGGTTCTGGCGCTGAACCGCTTAAAAAGTGCTTTGCCGTCCGGGGTGGTGCCAAGGCTGATTTTCGCCGTCCATTTGTTTCCGCTTTCCTGATAGACCGTGCCGTCGCCCCAATTCTTCTGCATGCGCATTGCTCAAATATGCTCCTTCAAAACGGGCTGAAAACCAGATTTTTCAGCGACCATTTAGCGACCAAATTGGCGACCAAATTGGCGACCAAATTCGGGGTTTTTGAGCCCCTTTTGGGGAGTTTGGAGAAGAATGAAAAACAAAACAAAAAAACACGGAAACCCTTGTATCATAAGGATTTCCGTGCTTTTTACTGGAGGCGCAGTCCAGATTCGAACTGGAGCATAAAGGTTTTGCAGACCTTCGCCTTACCACTTGGCTACTGCGCCGAAAAAATGGAGCGGTAGACGAGGCTCGGACTCGCGACCTCCACCTTGGCAAGGTGGCGCTCTACCAACTGAGCTACTACCGCTTATATGGTGCCTTGGGGCGGAATCGAACCACCGACACTGTGATTTTCAGTCACATGCTCTACCGACTGAGCTACCAAGGCTTATGGCGACCCGGAAGGGGCTCGAACCCTCGACCTCCAGCGTGACAGGCTGGCATTCTAAACCGACTGAACTACCGGGCCATATATGGTGGGAACAACAGGGCTCGAACCTGTGACCCTCTGCTTGTAAGGCAGATGCTCTCCCAGCTGAGCTATGCTCCCCCGCCTATGTGCTGCATTTGCGGCACGAGAGTTATAATACAGCATTTTCAGCCGTTTGTCAAGCATCATTTTCACTTTTTTGCATTTTTCTTGAAATCTTTTTTGCAAAACAAAACGGGAGGGGGCCTTCCCTCCCGTCCTGTCTTCGGATTTTATTCCAGCTGGCCGCCCTGTTCAATGATTTTGAACATATCGATGCGCTTCTGGTGCCGGCCGCCGCCTTCAAATTCGCCCTCCAGCCAGGTTTCCACGATCAATCTGGCATATTCCGGGGCGATCACCCGGCCACCCAGGGCCAGCATATTGGCGTCGTTATGGGCGCGGCTCATTTTGGCACTGAAGCAGTCGGAGCAGCAGCAGCAGCGGATGCCGTCCACCTTATTGGCAGCCATGGAAATGCCCACGCCCGTGCCGCACAGCACAATGCCCAGCTCGCATTCGCCGCTGACCACCTTGTTGGCCACCCGCACGGCGTAGATGGGGTAATCCCGGCTTTCGCCTTCGTTCATGCCCAGGTCAACATATTCAATGCCCTTTTCCTGCAAAAGTTCTTCAATGGGGCCCTTCAGGGGCATCCCGGCAGGATCACAGGCGATGGCAATCTTCATAGCAGTAACTTCCTTTCTTTCTCCAGAATTATCATCAGTATACACCATTTTCATGGGTATATCAAGCAAAAACCGTTGACATTCCTCTCATCTTTTGCTACAATAGCCCTCCACGTTTCTGATACGCACGTTCGACCGACATTCAATTTCATACGGAGGAACAGATGCACTTTATTGAAGTTGAGCACCTCAACAAATCCTTTACCGTGCGCAAAAAACGGGAAAAGGGACATTTCCTGCGGGAAAAAACCGTCATCCATGCCCTGCAGGATGTTTCTTTCAGCATTGACAAGGGGGAGCTGGTGGGCTACATCGGCCCCAACGGCGCCGGAAAAAGCACGTCCGTCAAAATTCTCTCCGGCATCCTCACCCCGGACAGCGGATGCGCCAACGTGGGCGGCTTCACCCCCTGGAAGGACCGCAAAAACCATGTGCAGCACATCGGCGTGGTGTTCGGCCAGAGGATGCAGCTATGGTGGGACGTGCCCATCCTGGACAGCTATCAGCTTCTTCGGGATATATATAAAGTAGAAAGAAATGCCTTTGAAAAGCGGCTGGAGGAGCTGGCCGATGCCTTGGACCTGACAAGCCTATTGCACACGCCCCTGCGGCTGATGAGCCTGGGGCAGCGGATGCGGGCGGAGCTTTGCGGCAGCCTTCTCCATAGCCCAAAGCTTTTGTTCCTGGATGAACCCACCATCGGCCTGGACGCCGTGAGCAAGCTGAAGCTGCGGGAGTTTCTGCAAAAAGAAAACAAGGAAAAAGGCACCACCATCCTCCTTACCACCCACGATATGGAGGATATTGCGGCGCTCTGCAGCCGGGTGATGGTGCTGGGCCATGGAAAAAAGCTGTATGACGGCCACCTGCCGGAATTGCTTGCCCGGTACGATACCCAGCGCACCATCAACGTGCGCTATGACGCCGATCCTGACTTTTCCGCCCTGCCAGATAGCTGCTCCCTGCAAAAGGACGGGGATAACTACATCATCACCTATGCGCCGGAAACGATCCCCACCGCCGAGATGCTGGCCCTTTTGCAAAAGGCCGGTTCCATGCAGGAAATGACCGCCCAGTCTCAGAATATCGACCATCTCATCGCCCGGATGTACAAGGAGATGGACCTATGAGAAAATACCTGTCCACCTTCCTCATGCGCTGGAAAATGGAAATTCAGTACCGGGGCGCTGCCCTGGGGGGCATTGTGTGCCAGATGGTGTTCGGGCTGATTCTCATCGCCCTGTACCGGGCGCTGTATCTGGGCAGCCCCCAGGCCATGCCCCTTTCCTCCATCTGCACCTATGTGTGGCTGCAGCAGGCCTTTTTCCGGATGCTGCTTTCCTCCGATAACGACCTGATGGACAAAATCCGCACCGGAGGCATCGCTTATGAACTGTGCCGGCCGGTGAACCTGTACGGCTATTATTATGCCCGCATCGGCGCCATGAAGCTGATGGGCAGTCTGCTCCGGGCCGTTCCCATGCTGCTGTTTGCAAGCCTCCTGCCCGCGGGCTGGGGCATTGCCGCCCCTGCTTCCCTGCCGGCGCTCCTTTGTGCGCTGATGGGGCTGGGACTGGGCCTTCTATGCATGTGCGCCCTGGAAAACATCACCATGGGTATCTCCATGCGCACCATCGATTTCCGGGGCTTCCAGGCCCTTTTGAACCTGCTGATGACCACCTTTTCCGGCAACATCCTGCCCCTGACCCTCTTCCCGGAAAGCTGGCAGCAGGTGGTGCAGCTTTTGCCCTACGCCCAATTGCTTGACGCCCCCATCCGCCTCTACACCGGAGAAACGCCCCTGTCCGCCGCAGGGAGCACTTTCCTCATCCAGCTTATATGGCTTGGCATTTTCCTGGCCATCGGCATACACCTGTGGCAGAAAAACACCCGCAAAATGATTGTACAGGGAGGTTAAGTAGCATGAACACCGTGAAATTATACCTCCATTCCATGAAAATGCTGCTCAAAAGCCAGCTGCAATACCCCTGGAGCTTCTGCCTGCAAACCATCGCCCAGATTGTGATGGAGGGAGGCGAAATGATGGCGGTGCTTCTGATTTTGAACCGCTTTCAGGCGCTGAACCAGTGGACAGGCGGGGATCTGCTTTTCTTCTTTGGCATCATGAGCATCACCTTTTACCTGACGGAGTGCTTTGGCCGGGGCATCACCGGCAATTTTGCCGCCCTCATCCGCTCCGGCAATCTGGATACCTTTTTCCTGCGTCCCCGGGGTATTATGACCCAAGTGCTCTGCCATGCCATTGACCCCCGGCGCATCGGCTGCATTGCAGTGGGGGCGGCGGCGCTGGCCTTGGGCTGCCGGGAAAGCGGGGTAATCTGGACGGTTCCGAAAATTTTTCTCTTTACCGAAGCCGTTTTCTTTGGTATGCTGTTGATACTGGGATTGTTCCTCATTGAAGCGGTGTTTGCGGTACATTCGGTGAAGTCCATTGAGCTGGTGAACGCCGTCACCTACGGCGGCCGCAGCGCCTGCCAGTATCCCATCGATATCTACCCCGGGCCCCTTAGGGTACTCTTTGGCACGCTGGCCCCCTTTGCCCTGGTATTGCACGTGCCCGCCACCGTGATACTGGACAAACCCCTGATGGGCATGGACGGCGCAATCGCCTTCCTGTGCCCTATGGCCGGGCTTATGTTCTTTATCATCATGTATTTTGTGTTTCAGAAAGCCATGAAATATTACCGTTCCACAGGGAGTTGAGCCTTTTGCCCCACATTACCTGCCAGGCCATTGTGCTGCGCCACGCCGATTACAGGGAGCATGACCGGATGCTGACCCTTTTTTCCCCCACCCTGGGCCGGGTGGAGGCACTGTGCCGGGGCTGCAAAAAAATCGGCAGTCCCCTGCTTGCCTGCAGCGAGTGGTTCGCCTTCGGGGAATATGTGCTCTACACCGGCAAGGGCCGCATGACGGTGGTATCCTGCCAGATGAACGAAAGCTTCTTTGCCCTGAGACATGATTACGACCGGCTGAAATACGCCACCTATATGCTGTCCGTGTGCGAAGCCATGGCCCAGCCGAATGAACCCAATCTGCACCTGTTCACGCTGCTCATCCGCTCCCTGTCCCGGCTGTGCTTCCAGGAAAGGGACGAAAAGGCCGTCACCGCCGCCTTCCTGCTCCACGCCGCTGCCATCAGCGGTTACCAGCCCCGGCTCAGCCACTGCGTAAAATGCGGCCGCCGGCTGGAGGAAAAGGAAATCCGCCATTTTGATGCGGTGGACGGGGGGCTGGTGTGCCCCGAATGCAGCGAAATGATGGACAGGCTTTTGTCCCTCTCCCCCCGGGAAAACGCCTGGATGCGGGACGTACTGGTGGTGGGCATTGATAAAACCCTTTGTCCGGAAGGAGACGCCCCCGGCGCTTTGCTTGCCGCTTTCCTGGAGGAAAGGCTGGAAAAGCCCATCCGCCGCAAAGGCCTGTTTTAAGGAGGAAAAGGAGGAAAATATGCACATCCTCATCATCGGCAGCGCCAATGCCGATTACGTCATCCACGCGGACCGGCTTCCCCGCATAGGCGAAACCCTGCCCGGCCGTGATTTTTCCGTGAACATCGGCGGCAAAGGGCTGAACCAGGCCATCGCCGTGCGAAGGCTGGGTGGAAACGCGGCTTTCCTGGGTGCTGTGGGCAATGATATGAACGGCGCCATGCTGCTGCGCGCCATGCAGGATAATCAAGTTCTTTTCGAAGGCGTATGTACCGAAAAGGCCTCCACCGGCATGGCCATGATCACCGTGGTGCAGGGCGATAACTGCATCCTTTTGCACCCCGGCGCCAACGCCTGCCTGACACGGGAAATGCTTTCCGAAAAAAGGCAGCTGATCGAAAGCGCCGCCGCCGTGATATTGCAACTGGAAATCCCAATCGAAACGGTTTGCGCCGCCATCCAAATGGCGCACGCCGCCCATGTGCCCGTGTTTCTGAACCCTGCCCCCGCCGCGCCGCTTCCGGAGGACATTTACCCCCTGGTGGATTATTTCATCCCCAACGAGCATGAAGCCGCCGTCCTCTCCGGCACCCAAGCCGATACGGAGGAAGGCTGCCGGGAAAACATCCGCCTTTTCCGGGAAAAGGGCGTGAAAAACGTGCTGATCACAAGGGGTGAAAAGGGCTGTGCCTGGCACATGGAAGACGCGATCCGCTTCTGCCCGGCCGTGAAAACCCGAGCCGTGGACACCACCTCCGCCGGGGATACCTTTGTGGGCGCCCTGTGCGTACAACTGTGCCGGGGCCGCACCCTGGAAGAAGCCGTGCCCTACGCCTGCCGGGCCGCCGCCATCACCGTTTCCCGCAAGGGCGCCGCTGCTTCCATTCCCTTTGCAGAGGAAGTATAAAAAAAGAGGAGAGTCTCTCCCATCGGACAGACCCTCCTGAAACATTCAGAAGTGTGGCTTTCCCCCTGAAAAGCCCTCCCCATACACTTCCTGTTTCGCTCTTATCATACGCCGCAAGCATGAAAAATATGCACGGCGTATTTTTTATTTCTTTAAAATTTCCCGGATGGCGGCAATTTCCTGCCTGCTTCTTGCCGGCAGCGCTTCCTCCCGCAGGATGGGCAGCCTTTCTTCCTGCCGCACCAGGCTCAGCAACGCTTCCACGTTCAATTGCCCTTCAAACAGCGGTGCGGAAGGCTTTTTGCCGTTTGCATCGAAGGTGAAATCCTTCAGGTGCATGGCAACCAGTTTTCCTTTGAACGCCTCATAGCACATACGGAAAAAACCGGGCTGGTCATGCGCCGTTTCCAAAGACAGCACGTTCACCGCATCCCAGATCACCTTCACCCTTTGGCTTCCCACCTTCTCAATCACGTCCAGCGTTTCTTCCACAGTGTGCATCACATGGTCATACACCGGCTCAATGCCAATATCCACGCCCGTTTTTTCCGCCGCTTCCGCCATGCGCTTCACGCTGTCGATGAGGATGGGCAGCGCTTTTTTTCTGTCGCCGCCGGCTTTCAAAAAATTGGTGGTTTCCGTGCCCACGCACCCGGCCCCAAGGGCCTTGGCCGCCGGCAGGGCGCTGATGAATTTCTCCACCTGGGCCCGGGTCATTTCCTTGTCCGGCAGGGCAGGGTCAATATAGCAGCCCACCACCGCCAGGTGCAGGCAATGCTTTTCCAGCGCCGCAGCCGTTTCTTCCAGAAAACTTTCCGGAATGGGATATGCTACGCCAAAGGATTTGGGGAACGCCAATTGAATGGCCCCGAAGCCGTCCCCTGAAATATTTCCAAACAGCTCCTCCGGCGAGCTGCCCCGGTAATCATGGGCCCGGGCGCCCAGGATGGGCATCAGCCCTCCAGGGAACGCAGGTACGCCATACATTCCCCGGTTTCAGTGGGCCCATCCGGCCGCTGGGTTTCGCTTTCCACAATCATCATCAATTTCATTTCTTTTGCTTTCCTCCATACATCCTTCACCGGCGCTGCACCCTTTCCCAGCGGCATCCCTTCGCCGCCCATGAAGCCATCCTTCAGGTGGATAGCCACCAGCCTTTCCTTCAATTGCTCCATCATTTCCACAGGATTCCGCCCGGCGTTCCAGGCCCAGTAGGTATCCAGCTCCAGCCGCATATCGGTGCGCTGCACCAGTTCGTCATAAATGATCTGCCCGTCTTCATTGGGCATAAATTCGTGGCTGTGGTTGTGATAGCAAAGGGTGATGCCCGCCGCCTGCAGCTTGGGCTTGGCATCATTCACAAGCGCAATAAACTGATCCAGCTTTTCCTTCGTGCTCAGGTCATGGCCCGGAATAATCAAAAGGGAGCAGCCCAGGGTATGGTGATCTGCAATCGTTTTTTCCATCAGGTCCGCCGCCAGTGCGTCCGCCCCGGTATGGGTGCCGGAAATGGCAAGCCCTGCCGCATCCGCCCACTGACGGATGACTTTGGCAGAAGGGGTCATGCCGCCAAACAATTCCGCCTTTTTGTACCCCTGCCCGGCCACAATGTGCAGCGCTTTTTCATAATCCGCCGCCACCTGGTCCCGCAGGCTGTACATCTGAACGCCATAATCCATCCGTTCATCCGCTCCTTATCATTTTTGTCTGTACAAAGATTGTACCATATTTCCGCCCGTCCGTAAAGCAGGTGAAATGGGCTTTCGCAAACGGAAAAGATGTGGTATACTGACAAAAAAACGTGAAAGGCATGTGATTTATTATGGCAAAGGTTTATCAGAAGCGGGCCAGTGCAGCCGTCAAAAAGCAGCGCAAGGAAGCATTGAAGCGGAAAAAAAACCAGGCTTTCCTGGAAAAATATAAAAAGCACCTGATCATCGGCACCGCTGCCCTGGTGGTCCTCATCGTCATCGCTGTCATCGTGGGCAATATCATGGCCAATATCGGCACCATCCCGGTGAAGGGCGGCGCGCTGGAGGGCGCGGAAGAAAACTGGATCGTGGCGGATCTGGGCACCGGCAGCAGCCACAAGTATTACAAGCTGGCCGAAGCCTCTGCGCCGGAAAACTATCAGGCCATGGCCGCCGAAGTGCTCAGCGCCAATTCCCTGGAGCAGGGCCCCGGCTATGCGCCCCAGGACGCCGCTTCCCCCATCACCAGCATTTACTACCTGCCCATGGCCCGCTCCACCAGTGCAGACATGAGCGCTCTTTTCTCCACCCTCTTTGGCACCCCCGTGGAAACCCTCACCTTCGGCGAATACACCGTGCAGATGGTGCCCACCACGCTGCAGAACACCGCCGGCTCCACCCAAACCGACGCCGACGGCTACCTGCTGCCCACCGGCTATTCCAGCGCCATGTATGCCTTTGTGGATTGCAGCAGGGACAGCTCCATCATGGTGCAGGTGCTGGGGGACGAAGTGGCCGCGGAAGAAGAAGTGACCAGCCGGGAAGATATGCTGGCCGCTCTGGAAACCGCCATGGGCTGCCTCACCCTGGAAACGGAAGAATGATCATTTCCGCCGGGCGGCTTTTGCTGCGCCCTTTTGAAGATAAGGATGCCCAGGCCCTGTACCTGATCCACCGGGAAGAAAACGTGGCCCGATACCTACCCAACGAAAGCTATGCCGATGCGGGGGAAGCCCTTTCCGCCATCCGCTTTTTTGCCGCCTGCGTGGAAAAAGGACGGCTGCCCTTCGTGCTGGCTGTCACCCTGAATGAGCAATTGATTGGCGATGCGGGCATCAACGAAGTGGAGGGCTCACCCGATGAGGTGGAAATCGGCTTTTGCATCAGCCAGGACTTCAGTAGCCAGGGCTATGCCACCGAAGCCGCCCTGGCCCTGGAGCATTTTGCCGTCCATGCTTTCAATCTGAAAAAACTGCAGGGCCGGGTGATGCAGGGAAACGCTGCCTCCTGCCGGGTGCTGGAAAAATGCGGCTACCGCTATCTCTTTACCGACCCCCACGCCCCGGACGACCCCTGGGGCAAGGGCATGCTGGTATACGAAAAGACGCTATAATATGGGGGGAACCTGCGGGGTTTCGCCCCTGCACCCCACCAGGGATTTCATCCCTGGACCCAGTTGCGGAAGTAGTTGGCTTACAGAACAAACAATATCCCGCTGCAGCTTGAGGAATATGAAAAAGCCTCCCTTGTGAAAGGGAGGTGGCAGCCGCAGGCTGACGGAGGGATTGCCTGCAACACGCACAAACCCGATTGCAATAAACGATTGTAATATTGCGAATTGGCTGCGGCACCGCCGCCACGCACAAACCTGATTGCAATAAACGATTGTAATATTGCGAATTGGCTGCGGCACCGCCGCCACGCACAAACCCGTTTGCAAAAGCCGATTGTTATTTTGCGGGCTGGGCGGCGGAACGCCAACCGCCGGATGCCTTGCATCCGGGGAAAACGATAAAAAGAAGCGGTGAGAGAATTCATTCTCTCAACCGCTCTTTTTTCGTTTTCATAGCGCCCGTGGGCACATATCTTTTCATTCCTCAAGTTTCATGCGGAAACAAGTCTGTTTTGTAAGTCTGTATGTCGCAGGATGGGTGCAGGGGGAATCCCCCTGCCGCGGGGTGAAGAGGCCGCGCAGGCCCCTTTCGTTCTCCAATCATCACGCGGAAACTGCTTGTTTACGCACCCAACCGCTTCGCGAAGTGGGTCCAGGGATGATATCCCTGGCCTGGCGCGGGGGTACAGGGGGCGAGGGCCCCCTGCTTCGATCACTCCCCAGGCTTGTTGAAATCCCCGGTTATTTTTTCGGCTGATAGCTGATTTCGTTGACGGAGATAACGGTAACGAAAGCCTTGGGGTCAGTTTTTTGCATATAGTCCATCAGCGCGCGGTATTCCTGCTTGTCCACGATCACCACAATCTCCTTGCGCGCCTGGCCGTTGTAGGCGCCGATGGCGTCATAGAGGGTGGCACCGGAGTGCAGGTCATGAAGAATAAAGCGGGTGATTTCTTCCGTTTTTTCGGACAGGATGCACACCCGGCGCTTGATGTTCCGGCCGAAGATAAACTGGTCCACCACCAGCCCGCCAAAGTAGGTGCCAAGCAGGCTGATCACCACAATTTTCGGCTCATAGCACACCGCAGAGGACAAGGCCACCAGCATACCGGAAATGCTCATGGCCTTGCCCAATTCCATGCGCAGGTATTTGTTCATCAGCTTGGCCACAATATCCAGCCCACCGGAAGAAGCATTGCAGGAAAACAGCATGGAAAGCCCCACGCCCACCACCAGGATATAGCACACCACATCCAGCACAGGGTCCTGGGTGATGGACTGGAAATTGGGAAAAAGGATTTCAAACAGGCCCATCACCAGCGGCATCAGGATGGACGCATACACCGTTTTGATGCCAAACTCCGGCCCGATGAGAAGATAGCCTATGATCAACAGTACCACGTTCAGAAGCAGCGTCATGGTAGACACGGAAAGGGGGATGAAATTACTCAGCACCATGGCCAGGGCTGTGCCGCTGCCCACGGATACCTGGCTGGGCAGCATGAAAAAATACACCGCAATGGCCACAATGATATCCCCCACGGTGATGGTGACAAAATCCTTCAGCAATTTTCTGTTCAGCATATCCCGATTCCTTCTTCGGCAAAGGAAGAGGCTGCGCGTATCCTCTTCCTTTTTCGTATTGTGTTTTTATTACAGCATGCTCCGGTACAGGACGGCAATTTCTTCCACGCTGGTATCCCGGGGATTGCCGGGGCGGCAGGCGTCGGCATAGGCGCTGTCGGACAGGAACTGCACATCCTCTTCCTTCAGGATGCCCTTCAGGGAAGCAGGGATGCCCACGTCCAGGCTCAGCTGCTTCACGGCAGCGATGGTAGCCACGGCTGCAGCTTCGTCATCCATCATGTCAATGCCGTCCACGCCCATGGCCTTGCCGATGGCCCGGTAGCGCTTGCCCGCCACAGGCGCATTGTATTCCAGGCCCACAGGCAGCAAAATGGCGCAGGCCACGCCGTGGGGGGTATCATACAGGGCGGAAAGGCCGTGTGCCATGGAGTGCACCACGCCCAGGCCCACATTGGAAAAGCCCATGCCGGCAATGTACTGGCCCAGGGCCATGCCTTCCCGGCCTTCTTCTTCGCCCTTCACGGCCTGCCGCAGGCTGTGGCTGATGAGGCGGATGGCTTCCAGGTGGAACATATCGGAAATGTCGCAGGCGCCCTTGGTGATGTAGCCTTCAATGGCGTGGGTGAGGGCGTCCATGCCGGTGGCAGCGGTGAGGGAAGCGGGCATGGTGGCCATCATGTCAGGATCCACCACCGCCACTTCGGGAATATCGTTCACGTCCACGCAGACGAACTTGCGCTTCTTTTCCACGTCGGTGATGACGTAGTTGATGGTCACTTCCGCAGCGGTGCCGGCGGTGGTGGCCACGGCGATGGTGAACACGGCATGATGCCTGGTGGGGGCCACACCCTCCAGGGAGCGCACGTCGGCAAATTCGGGGTTTTCCACAATGATGCCAATGCCCTTGGCGGTATCCATCACGGAGCCGCCGCCGATGGCCACAATGCAGTCCGCCTGGGCGTCCCGGAAGGCCTTCACGCCGTCCTGCACGTTTTCAATGGTGGGGTTGGGTTTGATATCGCAGAAAGTGGCATAGGCAAAGCCGGCCTTGTCCAGAAGGGCAGTCACCTTCCCGGCCACGCCGAACTGAATGAGGCTTTCATCGGTGCACACCAGGGCCTTTTTCTTGCCCCGGGCGGTAAGCTCCGGCACGATGTTGTCAATGGCGCCCTTGCCATGATAGGAGATGTTGTTGAGTACGATGCGGTTTGCCATGTTGGTTTCCTCCTGTTTCTATCTGTTTGGCAGCACCGGCTGCCAGGATTTACTGATAATCCACAAGCCCTGCCTTATACAGCAGGTATTTGCCCCAGGCGAACACTTCCCGCAGATGGTTTTTCAGCCAGTATTCCGGTTTGCAGGGACTGCCCACGCCGTCTGCCTCATAGCCCGTATCCCGGGCCATGCGAAGCGCCCTGGGCAGGTGATAATCGCTGGTAATGACGGTGATGCAGTTTTCATCCTCCGCCAGGAACTGCCGGGCGTTTTGCAGATTCTGCACCGTATTGGTGGAGGCGGTTTCACTCACCACCAACACCTGAGGCACCCCCTTTTCAATCAGCCACTGCCGCATGGCATCCCCTTCGGGAAGGGGTTCCTTTTCCCCCTGGCCGCCGCAGCAAATGATGGGCCGGGGCAGGCGATGGTATTCCGCAAGGGCCGCTTCCATCCGCAGTTCCAGTTGGGGGCTGAGGCTGCCGTCCGGATACACCTGGGCCCCCAGCACCACAATGGCAGCGCTGCGGTCCGACACCGGGGCGGGATGGGTTTCCGCCCATACCAGCACCCCCAGGCCTGCCAGAAAGCATACCAGCAGAAAAACCAGCACACCAATCAATCCCATAATAATTCTTCGTCTTCCCTGCATATATTTTTCTCCGTTCGCTGCTTCAGCAGCCCGTTATCCTCAGCCGCAATAAAAGACGGCTCTTCCATCATTCTCAGCGGCAGCACATGATCCCGGTGGAAGCTGTACACAGCCTGCCGCCCCACCACCACATGGTCCAACAGCTGGATATCCACCACTGCCAGCGCATCCCTTATGCCCTCTGTCAGTTCCGTATCCGCCTGGGAGGGTTGGGGGTCTCCGGAGGGATGGTTGTGGGTCACCACCGCCTTGACGGCATTGGCCCGCATGGCTTCCCGTGCTACCTGCTTGGGCAGCACCCGCACCTCCTGGGTGGTGCCGCTGCCGATGAGCACCTCTTTGCTCAATTGCAGCTTGGCATCAAAGCACAACAGAAAAAAATGCTCCTCATTACAGCCAATGAATAAAGAGGCACAGTAATCTGCCAGGTCCGCATAGGTTTTCAGCTTCTGCCGCACGGTCAGCTTGTCCTTTTGGTAGCGGCGAAGCAGGGGCACCAGCATGATCACAAATGCCGCGCTTTTCTCTCCCATGCCCTGCACCTGCTTCAGTTCGCCCTCCGTTGCCTCCAGCACCCCGGAGAGGGAGCCGAACCGGTCCATCAGCCGGTGGGCCAGGGGATTGACATCCACCCGGGGAATGGCGTACGTCAAAAGCAGCTCCAGCACCTCATGGTCCGAAAAGCCGTTCAGCTGATTCTGCTCAAACCGCCTGCGCAGCCGCTCTCTGTGTCCTGTATGTTCCACGGTATATCGCCCCTATCCAATGTTCTTCTTATTTTATCATACCCCCCGCACAGCCGCAAGAGCAGCGGAACAAAAATTGCTTTTCCGGCATGTAAACACCTCAATGTTGCAATTTCATAAAGTTTCGTGTATAATAATGTGGAAATCTTTTTCGAGGGGGAAAATGTATGGAAAAAACTTACGTTTTTATGACCGACAGCGACAGCGATCTTCTCTATACCATCGCTGATGAACGCAATATTCCCGTTGTGAAAATGCCCTACATCCTGGACGGCCAGGAGTATTTTGACGACAACGGCCGCGCCGGTGTGGAAAAGGAATTCTTTGCCAGGATGCGCCAGGGCGCTGCCCCCAGCACCTCCCTGCTTTCCACCCCCGTGTACGTGGATTATTTTGAGCCCATCCTCAAGGATGGCAAGGACATCCTGTTTGTGGCCTTCTCCTCCAAAATGTCCAATACCATCCTGAACATCTTCGAAGCCCGGGAACAGCTTTTGCAGAAGTATCCCCACCGGAAGATGATCGTGGTGGACACCCTGTCCATCTCCGCTCCCATGACGCTGCTCATCCTCAGGGCCCACGATATGTACCTGGCCGGGGCTTCCATGGAAGAAATTGAAGCATGGCTGTTGGAAAACCGCTTCCGCGCTCAGGTGTGGATGACAGTGGACGATCTCAAATACCTGCGCCGGGGCGGCCGCATTTCCGCCACCAGCGCCGTGTTCGGCAGCATGCTCAGCATCAAGCCCATCCTCACCATGGGCAAGGGCGGCAAGATTGACGCCGTGGAAAAGGTACAGGGCAGCAAAAAAGCCCTGAAGACCATCGCCGAGCGGGTGGCCGAAAACATCGAAAACCCCGGTGAGCAGACCATCATCCTGCTCCACGCCGATGCGGAAGAAGAAGCCCAGAAGCTTGCCGACATCGTCAAGGCCCGCATCCCCGAAATCAAGGAAATCCGCCTGCAGATGATCGGCCCGGTCATCGGCGCCCACTGCGGCCCCGGCACCCTGGCCGTCTGCTTCATGGGCCGGGAACGTATCCTGTGATACAAAGGAGCAGCGCCTTTTTCCGCTGCAAAAAGCTTCCTGCACCGATGCAGGAAGTTTTTCCATCAAAGAAAGCGAGGATTCTATTATGGCAAGCGAAAACGTAATGCAAAAGTATGCAAGGCTGGCCGTGCGCATCGGCGCCAATGTGCAGCCCGGGCAGCTGCTGGTCATCAGCGCCTCCGTCACCGATTACGCCTTTGTGCGTATGTGCGTCAAGGAAGCCTATGAAGCCGGCGCCGGCGAAGTGCAGGTGAACTGGAGCGACGAACAGATTTCCCTGATGACTTATATGAACTGCTCCCTGGAAACCCTCACCGAATTCCCCCAGTGGGCCTATGACAAGCGGGCCTGGGCTCAGGAAAAGGGCTGCTGCTTCCTGAACATCATGAGCGGCACCCCCGGCCTGATGAAGGACGTGGATCCCCAGAAGATGCAGGCTGTGCAGATCGCCGGCAGCAAGGTGTTTGCCCCGCTGCAGAAGTATACCATGAACAACGACGGCCAGTGGACCATCGTGGCCCTGCCCAGCGCCGGTTGGGCCAAAAAGGTGTTCCCGGACCTTCCCGAAGAAACCGCCGTGCAGAAACTGATGGACGCTATTCTCATGAGCGTGCGCGTCAATGAAGAAAATGACCCCGTGGCCGAATGGAAGGCCCATAACGAGCGTATCACCAGCCACTCCAGACTGCTCAACGACCATAACTTCAAGGCCCTGCATTTCACCAACGAGCTGGGCACTGACCTCACCGTGGAACTGGTGCCCAACCATGTGTGGGCCGGCGGCTGCGAATATTCCACCAAAGGCATCCTCTTCAACCCCAATATGCCCACGGAAGAAAACTTCTGCATGCCCCTCAAAACCGGCGTCAACGGCAAAGTGGTGGCCTCCATGCCCCTCAATTACCAGGGTAAGCTGATCGAAAACTTCTGGCTGGAATTCAAAGATGGCAAGGTGGTTTCCTTCGGTGCCGAAAAGGAACAGGATACCCTGAAAAACCTGGTGGAATTCGACGAAGGCAGCAGCCGCCTTGGCGAAGTGGCCCTCATCAGCTACGATTCCCCCATCCGGGAAACCGGCATCCTCTTCTACAACACCCTCTTTGACGAAAACGCCTCCTGCCATCTGGCCCTGGGCCGCGCCTACCCCATGAATATCAAGGGCGGCACCGAAATGACCCAGGAACAGCTCAGTGAAGCCGGCGCCAACTACTCCATGGCCCATGTGGACTTCATGTTCGGCTCCCGTGAAATGCACATCGAAGGCATCCATCAGGACGGCTCCACCGTCACCGTCTTCGATCACGGCAATTTCGTCATCTGACCACCAGGGGCATCACCCCTGGACCCGGTAGCGGAGGTAGTTAATGTACAGCACAAGCAATTTTCCGTTGTTGCTTGGGGAGACCTGAGGGGCGTTGCCCCCTCAACCCCCACCAGGGGCATCGCCCCTGGACCCGGTAGCGGAAGTAGTTGGCGTACAGCACAAGCAATTTTCCGCTGTTTCTTGTAACACGCAGAGAGCTATTTGGCGAAGAAACGAGAAACATTGCGAATCGGGTGTAGTCCCGCCGCCCACGGGCTGGGCGGCTGAAAGCCGCCAACCGGATGCCAAAGGCATCCGGGGAAAACGATAAAAAGAAGCGGCGAGAGAATATATTCTCTCGACCGCTATTTTTTATCGTTTTCATTGCGCCCGTGGCTGAAATTGCTTGGTTTCCTCAAGCCTCATGCGGAAACAAGTTTGCTTTGTCAGCTTGTGTGTCGCAGGATGGGTGCAGGGGCAATGCCCCTGCCGCGGGGCGCGGGGGCGCGCAGCCCCCGAAACGTCTCCTCAAGCCTCGCCAAACAACTGCTTCACCGCCAGCACCAGGAACATATAGTTGCTGCTGCCGCCGCCCAACACATACTCCGTCTGCTGCCAGAGGAAGGGCCAGGGCAGCAGTTCGGGGAAATCGGGCCGGATGAGGGCGGTGCCGGACACCACGCCGCCGGGGATGTAGGAAAAATCCGCCCGGTTCATGCCATAAGCCATGGTGGCAGAAACAGCGCCCACGCCGGAAGCGAAGGAAGCGGTATTGCTGCCGGGATGACAGCCCAGGATGAAGTTCAGCGCATGGCCCACCAGGTCCCTGGGGAACAGATCCGGGAACGCCCGGTGCAGGAAATAGTACTGGAACCCCAGGCTCTGGATCAGCCAGCCCGCACCCCAGATATGGGGCCGGTAGGGAATACCGTAGGGCGTTTCCAGGCTCTGGGCGGCAAGTTCGTCCCGAAGGGGCAAGAGCGCTTCCTGCAGCGCCTTTTCAAAGGCCTGATCATTGACTGCGTGCATGGCCCGGCAGGCTATCCAGCCCAGCCGCTGGATTTTTTCGGCAATGAAGCCGATCTCGGAAAGCAGATGCCTGCGGTATTCATCGTCGCCGGTGGTGATGAGCAGCTCCGCCGCCGCATGCACCTTGGCCATGCGGGCGAACTCGTTGCGGTTCCAATCGGTCACCTGCCAGAGGGTCTTGGCCGCCTCCAGCGCATCCCGGGAAAGATCGTCATTGAAGCCCTTCAGCGCCCGGGATACCCCGGCCAGCTGGGCCGCAGTGGTCAATTCCCGGAAGGGGTTGTCTTCAGTAAACACCCAGCGGTCATCCTCATTGCCCGCTTCGCCGTCGGTCATGGCGGCAGCATCCCCCAGCAGCACATACTGGCGCAGGTCATTGCAGATGATGCCCCGGTACAGCCGTCCCAGGGCTTTCCAGCCGCCCACCACCGTCAGCGCACCATGCTCAATCTGCTGCAGGATATCGTTCTTGCCGTCGGGCTGGTGGATTTCGGTGATCTGCCTTTCCTGGTCAATGGTAGTGGAGTCCCAGTTTACACCGAAGGTTTCATAAATGAGGGACAGGATGTAGCTTTCCCCCGCCTGGCTCTCCACCCGCAGGTCAAAGTCCCCGGCGTCATGCCAGCCGCCCTTGTTCAGGCCCGGCACATGTTCCCCGGGCTGATATTTGGTCAGGGTATCGGGGCCCTGAGCATAACCGTCGATATGGTTGAAATTCACCCGGGCCATGCGCGCGTCGTCCTTGTGGCACAGGCCGTGCCACACCCGGTATTTTTCGCTGACCCGCATATGGCACATCTGCACCGGCAGGAAATATTCCAGTACGGGCTGCCACACGCCCCGGTCGTAAATATCATTTGCAATGCGGAACACGCTGGACGCGCTGCCGCCGTACACCACCTGATACAGCCCTTCTTCCGTGATGTGGGAAAAATCCGCCGTCAGGTAATTGTAGCGCAGGAAGCGGCCCCATTCCTTCTTTTCCAGGGTGCAGACGGGGAAGGTGCCCTCCGCCGTGATTTTCTGCAGCACCACGTTCCCGCGGCGATTGTCCCGCTTGTCCAGTTCGATCACTGCCTGCTTGTCCTGGCCGGGCAGATACCCCACCTGGGAAAGCTGCACCACCGGCGTGTACAGCCACTCTTCCACCACGGAAGGGGTGATCTTCCATTCCACTGCCTTTTTCGTGGCACCCAGGGGCACCTCGCTGCTCAAAACAAACCAGCCGTTGTTGTGGTTCATGCGGCCGTCGTACAGCTTGATTTCCCCCTGCACCGCTTCCACCGTAAACCGGTTGCAGGGATCGTCCGGCCGGCTGGTGAAGCGCTTGCCCACGGCATAGGGAGCGGCGATGAGCTCGTCGGCAATGATGGGGTTATAGCCCTTGTGGCCGCCGGACAGGTGCTCCTTATCCGCAACGATCGTGGTATCGGCAGGGGCGGGCATGGCGTGGGCATAGTTGCCGGGCATGGAAAGGGTGGGGCCCAGGGGCTGGCGGGGGAAGATGCCCTGCTGGCCGTCCATCACCCAGGGCTTGCCAAAGAGCGCACCCGGGAACAATTCCATATTGAAACAGCACTTGCCCGCCATAAAGTCCGGGATGGGGGTATCCAGGTCCACCCACACACGGATGGCCTCCCCTTCCGCCTGCACGTGCACATGATAGGTCAGATGCACATCGGGGTAAATCATGGGGTTAAAGCCCTTCAGGTGCCAGCGTTCGTCCGGGTAGCAGAGGGTGGTGGTGATGCAGTTCTTTTCCGCATCCACCACCCGTTCCAGATCCCGGGGCAGGGGCTGCCACTGGCCGGGGGTTTGCTCCAGACGCAGATCGCCGTTGGTGGCCACCCGGTTGCCGTGCATAATCAGGCACACGCCGCTCTGATGCCCGGCGGCATAAATATCATTGAAGGCCATGACGGTCACGCCATGGTTTTCAAAATAACCCGTGTCTTTGTTCAGGAAAAAGCCCTTGTTTTCTGTCATATCTTCTCTCCTGCACTTTCCGTAGGATAGCTTCATTGTAGCCCATCCATACCGCAAAAACAAGGACAGATATGAACAAAAGATAGACAAGCTGCAGCCCATTTGCGAAAACAGAAGAGGAGGTGTATAATAGAGAAAACAACCAAAGGAAGTGAAATGGATGATCCTGGCCATTGCCGCCGCTCCGTGCAAGGGATGAGGGATGCCTGCATGGAGAAATAACCACCTGTTCCCTCATGCTTTGCCGTATTTGATTGAGAATGAAAAAATCAAAGGAGCAAAGTAAAATGAAATTCATCTCTTCCATTCGTCCTGTGCGGGATTACCTGCTTTTGTTTTCCACCCAAAGCCTTTCTGCCCTGGGCAGCGGAATGACCAATTTCGCCCTGATTTTGTGGCTGTACCAGAAAAACGGCTCCGCCCTGGAAACGGCGCTGCTATCCGTGTGCAGCTATGCCCCCTATGTGGTGATGAGCATTTTCGCCGGCGCCCTCAGCGACCGGTGGGACAAAAAGCGCACCATGCTGGTGTGCGATGTGCTGGCCGCAATGTGCACCGTTTTTGTGTTGGTGCTGTTGAAAACAGACAGCCTGCAGCCCTGGCATCTGTACCTGATCAATGCCGTAAACGGCCTGATGAACACCGTACAGCAGCCCGCCTGCGAAGTGGCGTCCACGCTGCTCACCCCCCGGGAATATTACCAGAAAACCAGCGCCCTGCGCTCTTTTTCCAATTCCCTCAACACCATCCTCACCCCCATTTTCGCCAGTGCCCTGTACGCCTTTGCCGGCATGGATACCGTGATCTTCACCGACCTGTTTACCTTCCTTGCGGCCTTCCTGGTGCTGAAATTCTGCATCCGCATCCCCCCGGTGCCCCAGGCAGAACAAAAGAAGGAAACGCTGCTTCAGCAGGCAGCTTCCGGCCTGAAATGGCTGAAAGAGCATGCACTGATCCTGAAACTGATTCTGTTTCTTGCCTTTGTCAATCTGATCGCCTCCTGCTTTGACGCTGCCCTGCCCGCCATGGTGCTCTCCCGGAGGGGAGGCAGCGAAAACGCCCTGGGGCTGGTAAATACCTTTGCCGGTATCGCCACCTTGCTTGGCAGTGTGCTGGTATCTTTGATGAAGCGTCCGAAAAACCGGGTGCGGGCCATCTGCCTGGCCATCCTTGTGTCCTTCGGTACGGAAAACTTCCTGCTGGCCTTTGGCCGCACGCCCTTATGGTGGTGCGTGGGCAGTATTCTGGGGTGGATCACCATCCCCCTGCTCAACGCCAATATGGACGTCATTTTCCGCAACACCATCCCGCCCCACATGCAGGGCCGGGTGTACGCCTGCCGGAACACCCTGCAGTTTTTCACCATCCCGGTGGGCTTTGTGCTGGGAGGCGCCCTGGTGGACAAGGTGTTTGAACCTTATATGGCGCAATTGGCCCCGGAAAGCCTGCTCGGCCGTCTCATGGGCACGGAAAAGGGAACGGGCGCGGCCCTTTTTTTCCTGGTGCTGGGCATTGCCGGCACCCTGCTTTCCCTTGTGTTTCTCTTCCTTCTGCGCCATGATACCTGGACGGACCCCGAAACATAAAAACAGCCGCAGGCTTCTGCCTGCGGCTTTATGCTGTATGTTCCTTCCCTACCCACAATGATTGCATCCATGGGCACCTTGAACAATGCACTGAGGGCGAACAGATTGTCCAGGGACGGAAGCGTCTGGCCCTTTTGCCATTTGTAAATGGCCCTGGGCTCATCAAAATTGAAATACAGCTGTACATCCTTCACCGAAAGGCTGCGCAGTTTCCGCAGCCGTTCAATGTTCCGGCCCGTGGCCACGGGATCGATCACCGGAAAAAGCAATGCCTGCATACCCATCCCCTCCTTGCTATTCATCCTGTCTCAAAAAAACAGCGGAGGCTCATTATAGCATAATCAGCACAAAAAGCAAGACGAATTTTCACTTTTTTACAAAATTTATTTTCCCTGCATGGAACCGGCAGTTCATTGCGTTCTATATCCGCTGCTGCTACAATGATAAAAAACGAATGGAGGATGAAGAGAATGAAAGAAGCTGTGAGAATGTTCCGCGGAGCGTATGGTTTTCTGAGCAATATGCATCCAGCCGCCTTCGAATGGGACGGCCGGGTGTACCGGTGCAGTGAGGCTGCCTTCCAGTCCGCCAAGTGCCTGGATCCTTTTGAACGGGAAAGGTTCTCCTCCATGAATGGCGTAACGGCCAAACGGGAGGGCAAAAAGGTGCTGCTGCGCAGGGACTGGGAAGAGATGAAGGTGCAGCTGATGAAGGAAATTGTCACCGCCAAATTCGCCCAGAATTCCGATCTTCTGCAGCAGCTGATTGACACCGGCAGTGCGGAATTGACAGAGGGTAATCTCTGGCACGATACCTTCTGGGGCGTGGATATGAAAACAGGCAAGGGAGAAAACCATCTGGGGCAAATTCTGATGGAGGTGCGAAAGGAGCTGGGCGGAGAAGAATACCTGCGCCTTCTGGAAACGGAAAAAGAGGACGCCGCCCTTTTGCGCCAACAGGAGCAGGAAAAACTGCTCTATGCCATCCAAGATGTCCAGCTGGAGCTTCAGCAATTGCCCGAAGAAACATGGGTGGGCCGCACCTGCCTTACCAAAGCCTTCGGCGATGTGACCATCCTGCGTAAAGAGGGGGATTACCTGTATTTCGAAGCAAACGGCACCGAGAAAATTTTCGTTCTGCCCCAATGCCTGGAACAGGATTTTCTTTTCCCCTACGATTCGGAAATGGTGCACAACTGTCTGGAACGCTATGCCCTGCAAAAACGGCTGCAGGAGCTGAACAAAGCGCTGGAAGCCAGCCGGAAAAGCACCTGATGACAGCATGAAAAAACGGCGGGAGAAAACCTTCTCCCAGCCGTCTCTTTTTGAAAATCATTTGCGGCATTCCGGCCGTCTTTTTTTTACAGCCCGAAAATGTACCCCGCCGCAATGCCCAGCACAGCGGACACGCAGATGATGAAGATGGGGTGTTTTTTCAATTTCAAAAGCAGCCACAAGCCCAGAGCGAAGATGGCCAGGGACACATAGATCTGCGCCCCCAGGAACACATCCCAGCTGAAGGCAGCGGGGAACAGCACTTCCTGCACCATGGTGATCACGGCAGCGGCGATCAGGCCCACAGCGGCAGGCTTCAGCCCGCTCATAACGCCGGCCACGAGGGGGCTGTTTTTGAACTTCAGGTAGAACTGGGCCACGATCAGGATCACCAGGAACGAAGGCAGCACCACCCCAAGGGTGGACAGAGCCGCCCCCAGCCAGCCGGCTTTTTCCATGCCGATGAAGGTGGCAATGTTGATGGCAAAGGGCCCGGGGCTGGATTCACTGATGCCCACAAAGTTCACAAACGTGGCTTCATCAATCCAGCTATTGTGCAGCACTTCCTGTTGGATGAAGGGCAGCATGGCATAGCCGCCGCCGAAGGTGAACAGGCCAATCTTGAAGAACGTGAAAAACAGGGTAAGCAAGGATACTTCCGTCATTTTGCTTCCGCCTCCTTCTTCTTCATCACCATGCTGGTCACAAGGCCGATGACCGCGCAGGCAATGATCACATACAGGATGCTGATATCCGTCAGAAGCGTCACGGCAAAGGCAAGGCCGGCGATAATGTAGGCCACCAGGTTCTTGGGGCACTGCTTGTACATGCTGATGAGCGCCTTGATCACCAGGGCCAACACGCCCGCCCGGATGCCCATGAAGGCATACTGCACCGCCTGAATATCCATGATATTCTGCAAAAGCAGGGAGATCAGCGCAATAAAAATGAATGCAGGCAGCACCACGCCCAGCGTGGCCAGCACGCTGCCCACCACACCGCAGGTCATATATCCCACAAAGGTGGCGGAATTGATGGCAATGGGCCCGGGGGTGGATTCGGCAATGGCCACAATGTTGAGAATATCCTCATCGCTGAGCCATTTGTGGTTTTCCGTCACTTCCTTCTGGATCAGGGGAATCATGGCATAGCCGCCGCCGAAGGTGAACGCACCGATCTTGAGAAAGGTGAGAAACAGGGTCAGCAGCCGGTCCTTGTTTTTCAGCAAAGCAAAAGCACCTCCCAATTTTCTTGAAACAACAAGCCCATTATACTGGAAAGACGGGCAAAATGGAAGAGGCCCCAGCAAAGAAATGGTGTATATTGCCGCCTGCCGTCCGTTGCGAAAATAAGGAATATGTGTATAATGAAAGGGAAAGAATACTCAAAGGAGGCTCCGACATGGAACAAAGGGATATTGAATTGTTGGTGAATTGGTTTGAAGCGAATAAAGATCACAAACTGAACTTCCTGGAAAAGGAAGCAATCAAGCTGGCCATCGGCCGGGCGAAAACAGTGGGCGAATTGATGGAAACGGCCCTTTCCTTCCTGAAGGGCGGCAAATAAATTTTTCTCAAATTTTCCTGAAAAAAACGCTTGACAGGGAAAGGGTTTTGTGCTAAAATCTGTGATTGTCAGCAGGGATTAGCTTGTAGCCAGGCTGTAACTCATGACTGTCACAGCGGCAAATGCGCCTGTAGCTCAGTTGGATAGAGCAACGGCCTTCTAAGCCGTGGGTCAGGGGTTCGAATCCCTTCAGGCGCGCCAATCCGCTTATGGTGGGTGTAGTTCAGTTGGTTAGAGCGCCAGATTGTGGCTCTGGAGGTCGTGGGTTCGAATCCCACCACCCACCCCACTTTTAGCGCCCGATGCGCATCACGTTGGGGTGTAGCCAAGCGGTAAGGCAAGGGACTTTGACTCCCTCATTCGGAGGTTCGATCCCTGCCACCCCAGCCACGTTGACCCATTAGCTCAGGTGGTAGAGCACTTGACTTTTAATCAAGGTGTCCGGGGTTCGAGTCCCCGATGGGTCACCACCCTTTGTGGGGTCATCCGCGGGCGTGGCGGAATGGCAGACGCGCCAGACTTAGGATCTGGTGCCGAGA
Organism: Clostridia bacterium; assembly: GCA_017397895.1. Taxonomy (GTDB): domain Bacteria; phylum Bacillota; class Clostridia; order Christensenellales; family Aristaeellaceae; genus RUG563. The sequence goes on along the minus strand of JAFQHP010000026.1, from coordinate 44 downwards.
GGCGTAAGAGTTCAAGTCTCTTCGTCCGCACCAGTAACACCCCT
>JAFQHP010000025.1 GCA_017397895.1 Clostridia bacterium | reverse complement strand
TGGAGCTGATGACCGGATTTGAACCGGTGACCTCATCCTTACCAAGGATGCGCTCTACCTGCTGAGCTACATCAGCACACGCTGTATAAAGTTGCCGGGACGTTGCATAGAGTGAATCCTTACCAAGGATGCGCTCTACCTACTGAGCTACATCAGCATTGCTCGTTTAACTGGGCAACGGTGATATAATACACCATCCCGAAAAAAAAATCAAGCCCTTTTTCCGAAAAAAATAAAAAAAGTGAAAAACATTGTGCAAATGCCACTTTCGCCTTGCATTTTCCCCGGAAAAAGCACCTTTTGTATGGTGGAAGCAGGAAAAAAGAAATGCTATGCTGAACCCATCACATAAAAGGAGGCGCACTGTATGTATTTTGGAAAAAACCTGCTGCACCTGCGCAAGAAAATGGGCGGCATGACCCAGGAACGCCTGGCGGAGCGGCTGAACGTATCCCGCCAGACGGTGGGCAAATGGGAAACGGAGGAAGCGCTGCCGGAGATGGGCAAGCTGTTGGAAATATGCGATTTGTTTTCCGTAAAGCTGGACGCCCTCATCCGGGAGGATCTTTCCGCCCATGCCGCCATCTATTCCGGGGTGGAGGTGCGCCATGTGCCGCCCTTTCGCATGGCCCGGTATGTGATCATCTCCCCCAACTGCGAGGGGGACGTGCAAGCCCACATGCGGGCCTGGGCCGAAAAAAGCGGCTATGCCGCCCTGCCCAAAGAGCAGCAGAAAATGATCGGCTGGGATTTTCCCTTCATTTCCCCGGAGCAGAAAAACCGCTTCAACCTGCGGGGCTATGTGGCCGCCCTGGTGCTGCCGGAGGGGTTTGAAACTGATTGCCCCGGCGCTGAAATTGCCGGCCAGCCCGGCGCCGATTATGCCGTCATCTCCATCCGGGAGCCCTTCGTTGCCCCCTTTGAACGCATCCCCACCGCCTATAAGCTGATCCTGGAGCACCTGAGCGCCAAGGGCTTCCGGGAAAAGCATCAGGAGGGCGTGGTTCCCTGCTTCGAATACGAATATGAAAAGGACGGCGTAACATACATGGATGTATTCATCCACACAGACAGCACCGGCAAGGGAAATCTGTTCACCGGCTTCTGATCAGCAATCAGGATTGAAAAAACGGCTGTGAAAACAGCCGTTTTTTATTACGCCAATGGCCCTTGAGGCATATCCCCTTCTGTAATATTTTCCGGCAGGCCCATTTCCTCCTTCAGGCAGGTGAGCCGGCTGACGGACACTTCATAGGCAATGCGGCTGATCACCGCGCCGTCGGGCATCTGTTTCTGGTATTCCCGGCTCTGGAAACGGCCCTGGATTTTCAATTTTTCCCCCACCTGCAGGGAAGCTGCATACCGGGCAGTGCGCCCCCAGGCGATGCAGGGGATGTAATCGCTTTTGCCAAAGGACCGGTTCACCGCCAGCATCAGATCGGCAATTTCCCGGCCAAAGGGGGTGGTGCGGAAGGAGGGCGGCTTGCAGATGGCGCCGGTGAGCTGGACGGTGTTGGGGTTTTCGTTATCGTCCGGGGCCTCCAGCTGCTGGGCAAAGGCGGTGAGCAAAAGCCGGCCGCTGCCACCGATCACCTTGTTGTAGGACCGCAGCTGCCCCGAAATGCCGATGCGTACCCCGGGGGCCACCTCGCCGTCCATCAGCCGCTCGCTGACGGTGACGGGCAGCAGGTCAAAGGTGCCGGAAAGCCTTGGCACCTTCAGTTCCATCCGGTAAAATTTTTCGCCGAACACTTCATGGTCCACCACCGGTGTATCTTCGATCACGCCGCACAGGCGCAGGATATTGTTTTCCGTTTCCATCATGGTTTTTCTACCTCCGGTACAGTTTCAGGGGCAGCCTTTTGCCTGCCCTGCGTGTCAATGACGGTATTTCCGTCAAGCAGAAGCTGAGAAATGGGAACAATCTCAAAGCCCTGCTGCTGCAGGCTTTCCAGCACCTTGGGCAAGGCCTGCAGGATGTACTTGGAATCGTTGTGGAATAACAGTATATCGCCGCTTTTCACATTGCTTGTGGCCCGGCGGATCAGATCCTCCGTCCCTTTGTTTTTCCAGTCCAGGCTGTCCACGCTCCACTGGATCACCTCATACCCCGCATCCCGTGCCGTCCGCACCACCAGGTTGTTGTAATCCCCGTAGGGCGGGCGGAACAGAGCAGAGCGCTTGCCGATGAGGCTTTCCAGCCGGTCGTCCATTTTGGTCAGCTCTTCCCGGATCTTCTGGGCGCTCAGCCGGCTCATTTGCGGATGGGACGTGGAATGATTGCCAATCTCGTGCCCCCGGGCGTCAATTTCCGTCACCAGCTCCGGAAATCTTTCCGACCAGATATCCACCAGGAAAAAGGTGGTTTTCACCCCGTATGCATCCAGGATGTTCAGTATTTCTTCGGTCTGGTCCCCGCCCCAGGCGGCGTCAAAGCTGATGGAAATTTTATTGTCGCTTCTGTCCACACAGTAAATGGGCAATTCTCTTTTGTTCGCCGCCACCGTCATGCCCTCTGCCCCCACGGCATAAAAGCCGGATAGGGCCAGCAGCATCAGCAGTGTAGCGTATACCCCCTTGGAAAAGCGAGGCTTTTCCCGGGATGTCTGAGGACAGTCGTTCACTTGCTTGAGCACATTTTCTCCCCCCTTCTGCTTACACTGTATGCACAGAAAAAGGGGAATAGAAGCCAGGGCAAATATCACTTTCCACAATCCATAATATATGGAAAGTGTGGCGAAAATATGATGAAAATGAAAACAAAATCGGGTCTTCGGCAAAAGTAGTGTTCCCTCGCCTCCATCCGCCCGATATTGACAAATCCCTTTAAGCACCCGTATAATAAAAGCAGCCTTATTTCCTATTTTTATACCTGTTCATCCGGAGGAGATTATGATTTCTGCCGCCTCTGTCAAGCGCTATGCCGCCTTTATTTCCTACCGGCATCTTTCCCCCGATATGGAAATTGCCGAAGCGCTGCACAAAATGCTGGAGCACAACCGGGTGCGCCCAAACCGCCATACCCCCCGTAATATCCGCCCCGTGTTTATCGACCGGGGGGAATTGCCGCTGCTTGAAAGCCTGGAGGACGGCATCAAGGCCGCCCTGGAAAATTCCGAATGCCTGATCGTGATCTGCTCCCCCAACCTGCCCCTGTCCAAATACTGCATGAAGGAAATTGAATACTTCAAGCAGCTTCACGGCGGCCGGGTGAACAAAATATTCACCCTGCTGGTGGCAGGCACCCCCCAGGAATCCTTCCCCGCTATTTTGCAGGAGGAGGTGCGCCCCGTCACAGGGGAAGATGGCACGGAAAGAATGGAAAAGGTTTCGGTGGAGCCTTTGTTTGCGGACGTGCGGGCAGACAGCCTCCGCTCCTCCCTGAAAAAGCTGCGCAGAACGGAATACCTGCGCCTGGCCGCCGCCTATTTCGGCTGCAGCTATGATGCACTGTACAAACGCCGCCGCCGTTTTCTCATCCGCACTGCCGCCCTGTGCACCGCAGGCATTGTGGCAGCGGCCGCCGGCTTTTCCCTGTACGCCCATCTGCGCAACAGGCAGTATGCCACCGCCCGTGCCCTGTCCTTTGCCACCCATGCCCAGGCCCAGCTGGAGCAGGGCGATGAAATGACGGCCCTGTCCCTGTGTTATGAAGGGCTGGGGGACGGCAAAGAAAGCGGTGCTGCCCATTACTTCACCGCCCTGCGCAGCGCCCTGGTGCAATCCGGCATGAAGCGCACCGCCCTGCCCGTTGCCCGCACCATGGTGTTTAGGAACAATAACCTGCTCAACCCCGTCCTCTATATCAGCCAGGACAAAAGCTGCATCTTCTGCTTCACCGATTATTATGCGTGGATCCTGGACGCCAAAACCGGCAGCCTGATCAACCATTTCCCCGCCAACAGCATTGCCGTGGATACGAACAGGCTCACCTTCTATGTAAAAATCGACGCACAGCGCCAGCCGGACGGCACCTGGCAGGACGTGCTCACCCTATGCACCCTGGACGGCGCCGAAATAAACAGCTTCGCCTTCCGCCCCTCCACCGGCCTCACCCCCGCCTACCGGCTTTCCAGCTATCCGGGGGCGGAAGGGCTGTATTCCCTGGAGGATCATGACCAGACCGTGGCCTGGTTTACGGACGACGGACAGCAGCTGACCCAGCAGCAGGCGCTGTCCATGGCCCAGGCTGCCGCCCCCGCGAAGGATGCTCAGCCCCCCTTCACCGTCACTTTGGGCAATAAGGTGCTGCGGAAAAAAGCCGCCGTCAAGGATGCTCAGGGAAACACGGTCATGCAATTGGAGGACACAAGCCCCCAGTATTCCTTCTCCTCCGATTACCGCTATTTCATCCTGCTCAGTGAGGATGCTTACCGCATCTACGATACCGCCACCTGGCAGCAGGCGGGCCAGGTTTCCCCCGGGGAAGGACCGCTTTTACAAAGCCTGCTGTTGAGGGACACCCATTACCTGCTGTGCACCTGGCGCACCCAGGATAACTGGAGCCGCAGCACCCTTTACGACTGGCGAAGCGGCGCTTCCCTCATCACCATCGACGGCTACGCCTATGCGGATGAAGAAAACGGCTACATCTACAGCATGGAGCAGGGGCAGATTGCCCAGTACAGCTACCGGGAAATGGATACCGCAAATCAGGCCCGGGTGCTGGCCATGCAGGGGGATTTGGCACTGACGGACAAGGGTGCCCTTTCCGCCCTCATCAATGTAAAAACCCGGCAGACGCTCCTGCAGGAAAAAACCGATTCCTTCCTGGAGCCCCTTTTTGCGGATGACCTTTCCGTCATTCTCATCCCGGGCACCGGCTCCCTTCGCTGCCTGGACAGCCGGGGCACCCTTTTGTGGGAAAAGGCCCTTTCCTTCCCTACTGCCGCCCTGTCCGCCGACGGCACCCTGGCTGCCTATGAGGACGAAAAGGGCGACGTGCAGGTGGCAAACGCAAAGGACGGCGCCCCTTTGTATACCATCCCCGCCCGGGTGTTCCAGTCCATCGGTACCCCTTCCGCCCTGGCCGTGCATCAGGACGGCGTATTCATCGCCGCCTACAACCAGGCTGTATGGGTGGAGAAAGGTACCGATCATGCCCTGCCCCTTGGCAATTGGGACCGGGCCGACTTTTCCATCCCCGGCCACATTCTGCTGTCCAGCACCACCGCCTATGTGCAGGATATGGCCCTGTGGAGTATGGAAAAGCAGCAGGTGGTGTGGCAGCCGGAAAGCAACACCGGCCTGTTCACCCTCACTCAGGACGGCACCCTGGTGCGCCATCTGGAAGCGGCGGGCAACCGCACCACCTTCCAGGCAGAGGTGCTTCGCTGGGACCAAAACACCTTCCGCCTGAAAGCCACCCTGGAGCTGCCGGAAAAGAACGTCCTTTCCATCCAGGCGGATACCACCGGAAAATACCTTTCCATCAATACCGAAACCCGGGCCCTTGTGTGGCAATTGGACAATATGGGAAAGGTGCTGGAGTTGACAGGTACACCCCTCTTTTATGAAAACGGCGCCCTGTACAGCCTCTATGCCTGGGACAATGTGTGCCCCGGCGTGCCTTATCCCCAAACCCAGGCCCTGGAAGAAATGCTTCTTCAGGCCCTCACCGGCAACTTTGGCCTGCGGGAGATGACCGCAGAGGAAAAAGAACGCTACACCATCGAATAATCATCACAAAGGAGAAGAAACACCATGAAAACCAAAGCCCTGCTGTCCATTCTGTGCGCCCTGGTGCTTGTGTGCACCGCCATTGCCCCCGCCTTTGCGGAAGAAGAAAACGGTTTTTTCGCCGTGATTCCCCTGCCCGACCAGCTGCTGGACGCCACCTTTGCCGGCAGGACGAAGCTGGAGGACGGCAACTACTTTTATGTCTATGAAAATGCCGCCCGGGACGACCTGGATTACTTCCTGGTGCTGTGCGCCATGCTGGGCAATTACGCAAAGCCCATCTCCGACGACGGCACCCAGTACCGGCTCTATGTCCCCGGCCAGGATTATATGGGCTATGCCCTCTATTCCGCTGAAGACCGGATGGTGGGCATTCTGGATAACGGCACCACCCCCTATGCGGATGACGAATTGCTGTCCTCTTATTACCGGCTGCTGGCCACGGAGGTCACCCTGCCTGCCGACGCCAGCGGCAATGTGGCCCCCCAGTTCTACGCCGGCGTGGGCACAGCCCCCTATCAATCCGTCACCACCCAGTCCGCTTCCCTCTTTGACGGCCAGGCCTGCTGGACGGAATACTACGACGGCATCGGCCGCACCCAGCTGCAGGCCTACACCCTGGCCATGCTCCTGTTCGGCTTTGAGGTGCGGGCCGAAACCCGGGTGGTGCGGGAAAAGGAAGAAAACATGGATGCCATGGATATCCTGCAGCTTTCCTACGATAACGGCGACGCCCGGATCCTGGTCAGCTATGAAGCACTCTCCCAGACCGCCATTGTGTACTATAAGCCCGGCGTATCCTACTACCTGCTCAACAGCACCCAGCTTGCCGAAGCCCTCGCCCAATAAAACCGCAAACAAAAAAGGCGCTGAACGCGCCTTTTTTCTTTTGCCTATCAGTAGTCCGCACCGTAGGGCAGCACCGCCACAATCTGGCTTTCGATATAGATGATGGTGTAAAAATTGCTGCCGTACACCTGGTAATTGGCCATGAACTCGCTGATGTTGTTCACCTTGATGGGGTTCTGCTTGGTGCCGTAGTAGAAGATGCAGTTGGGATGCACTTCATAGTCGTAATGGTCCACGCTGCCGTTCTTGAAGGTGGACAGGCTGCCGCTTTCGTAGTCATCCCCCTGATACTTCAGCGTCACCAGGTCGGCATCGATACGCCAGGTGGTGCCCTTGAGGTAGATATCGTTGATATAGCCGGCGCTCACCCGGGTGCGCTTTTCGCTGGGCCGGCGCTGCAGGTACACGGTGTAGGTGGTGGAGGCGGAGCCGTTTGACACCTGGATGGTGACAGCCTGGGGCTGGTCCGTCATTTCAATCACCTGGGAGGCAGTGCCGCTGCGCACCTGACGGCCGTTGACATAGATCACGGCAGCAGGGTCCATGGCCACGGGGGTGAAGGTGGGGCGGGATACCCAATCCGCCACCGTCAGCAGGTACGTGGTCTGGTAGGGGCTGAACTGGGCGGGCAGCATAATGCCGGTGTTGGGGCAGTTATGGGTCAGGTTGGAAAGCAGGGTGCTGCCGGCGGTGTAGCTCTGGCCGGCATAGCCGTCATCCGCCAGGGCGGGCACGCAGCACAGGCCCATCACCAGGGCCAGAATGAAAGAAAGAATGCGCCGGGTCATGTTTTTTTACCTCCTGATGCGCCGGATTGATAGGAATGGAAGCATTGGCTGCTTCATCCATATAACGAAGGGCGCACCTGTTTTCTTGCATTAAATTTCGGGAATTTCCAGTTCAATTTCACGGCCCAGGGCGGCGGACTTCATAATGCCGTCAATGATGGCCTGGTTGTAGTAAATCTGGGCAGAGGGTACGGGGGCGGGCAGGTTTTCCTTGATGGCGTCCAGGAAGGACCTGACCTTCAGTTCAAACAGATCCTTGTTGTTTTTCAGGATGGGGAATTTGGTTTCCGTCTGCAGGCCGGCCACGTCGGAATAGAGGGTCATTTCTCCGCCAACGCTGCCGTTCCAGCATTCGGTGGAAGGGATGCGCAGGGCGCCCTTCTTGCCCAGGATCACCGTATCGCCGGGGGTATCCAGGTGCATGGCCCAGGCAATGCGGAAGTCCAGAATGATGCCGCCCTCCAGCCGTACAAAGGCCGCGGCAAAATCGTCCACGTTGAAGCGGGCCGCGTTTTCTTCGGCGGTATGGTCCTGGTCCGCCCGCTGGTAGAGGGGGTTGGTGCCGAAGAAATTGCTGGCATAGCCGGAAACGGTGAGGGGCTTGGGATAGCCGATGGCGTTGAGCACCATGTCCAGGCTGTAGCAGCCGATATCGCCCAGAGCGCCGATGCCGGCGGTTTTCTTTTCAATGAAGGTGGAGTTGGGAATGCCCCTGCGGCGGCCGCCGCCTGTCTGGATATAATAGATTTCGCCCAGTACGCCGCTGTCCACGATCTTTTTGATCTGCTGCATATTGGGGTCCATCCGGGGCTGGAAGCCGATGGTGAGCAGCTTGCCGGAGGCTTTTTCCGCCCTGATCACTTCCGCCGCTTCTTCCACGGTGACGGTGAAGGGTTTTTCCAATAGCACATTCACCCCGGCGTTCAGGCACTGGATGGCACACTGGGCATGGGTGGCGTTATAGGTGCAGATGCTGACAGCATCCAGCTGCTCCTTTTCCAGCATCTCGTCCAGGTCCTCATAGAAGCGGATGTTCGTATAATCCACGCCCCGGCGCTTGCAGAACTTTTCGCATTTGCCGGGCACGATATCGCACATGGCCACCAGCTCCACATCGGCAAATTTCAGATACTGGGGTACATGGGCCTCGGCAATCCAGCCGGTGCCCACAATGCCCACCTTCAGCTTGCGGCTTGTGTCAATTTCCTTTTCTTCAATGGCCTGCATGGTTTCATTCAAAACGGCGTCGCCTTTGGACATAACAGCAGCCTCCCGTCATTCATGTTTTTTCATACTGGCATTATAGCATTTTTGTCTTTTTCTGCCAAGCGGGTAAAAGGGGCGAAACCTGACAAAAATACACCTGCAAAGGACAGAAAACCTTGATTTGCCTGTCTTTCTTTTGTATAATAAAGAAAAAACGTCGGAAAGGACGAAATATCATGGCCATCAAAATTACCGTATGGAATGAAGACAATCCGCTGGAATCCAGCCCCGATGTGCTGAAAATGTACCCCGAAGGGCTTGTAGGCGCCGTGGCCGATATGTTTCAGGGCGCAGAATATGAAGTACGCAGGGCCTGGCTTTCCCAGGAGGAAGCAGGCCTGACGGAAGAAGTTCTCGCCGATACCGACGTGCTCATCTGGTGGGGCCACTGCAAGCACTGGATGGTGCCGGACGAAATTGTCACCCGGGTACAGGGCCATGTGCTGCGGGGCATGGGGCTGATGGTGCTCCACAGCGGCCACGAAAGCAAAATTTTCCAGCGCCTGATGGGTACCCAGTGCTCCCTTCGCTGGCATGAAATGAACGAAAAGGAACGCATTTTTGTCATCGAGCCCAGCCACCCCATCATGCGGGGCGTGCCGCTGCATTTTGAGCTGGAAGCGGAAGAAATGTACGGCGAAAGGTTCGATATTCCCGCTCCTGATGCGCTGTTGGCCCTGGGCTGGTACCATTCGGGTGAGGTGTTCCGCTCCGCCTGCCTGTTCAACCGCGGCTACGGCAAAATTTTCTATTTCCAGCCCGGCCACGAAACCCTGCCCTCCTACCACAATCCTCATGTGATCCGCATCATTCAGAACGCCGCCCGCTATATCGCCCGCGACCGGCAGCTGGACCGGGAGTTGCACAGCGATTTTGCTGAAGCCCTGGAACAACTTTAAGGAGGCCCGCCATGCAACTGCACATCCTGGGCTGCCACGGCCCCTGGCCCATTGCCGGCGGCGCCGCCAGCGGCTATCTGCTCTCCCACAACGGAAAGCAGGTGCTGATCGATTGCGGCTGCGGCGTGCTGAGCCGCCTTCTGCAGCTAACAGACCCTGCCGGCCTTTCCGCTATCCTGCTTTCCCACCTGCATTTTGATCATGCGTCAGATCTGCTCACTCTCAGCTATTACCTGCAAAAGCAGGGCGTACGCCTGCCCGTCTATGTGCCGCCGGAGGACGAAAGCCCCCTGAAGACGCTGCTTTCCCCCGATGTATACGACCTGCAGCCCTACCCGGAAAAGATGGAGATCGCCGGCATTGCCGTCACCTCCTTCCCGGTGCGCCATCCCGTGCCCTGCCGGGCCCTGCGCCTGGAAGCGGAAGGAAAAGTTCTGGTGTACACCGGCGACACCAATACCTGCGACAACCTTGCCGCCTTTGCCCGGGATGCGGACGTACTTTTGTGCGACGCCGCCTTCCTGCACAGCGAATGGCAGGAAAAATTGCCCCACCTCAGCGCCCTGAAGGCGGCAGAGCTGGCGGCCGAAGCCCAGGCAAAGCACCTGCGCCTCACCCACCTGCCCACCACCCACGATAAAAAAACCATGGAAGACGAAGCCCGCTCCCTCTTCCCTGCGGTGAAAGCCGCCGTGCCGGGGGACGTGATTTATCTGTGAACAAAAGACCCTTCCATCATCAGCGCCCGCTGGCTGCCTGTGCCATTTTGTACGGTATGGGCGTGGTGATGGGGGCCTTTTTGCCTTTTTGGCCCCGGCTGTACCTGTGCGGCATGGTTTTATGCCTGCTGGCGGCCTTTTTGCTGGGCAGAAGGGAAAAGCGGCGCACGCTGGGATTCATGGGCGCCTTTTTATTCCTGGGCCTCCTCTTGTCCGGCCATGCCGCCCATCCTGCGCTGCCAAAGACCGGCAAATTCCCCATCACCGGCATCGTTTCGGAGGAAATATCCATCCGCCAGGACGGCAGCGCCCAGGGCTATCTGGAAAACGCCGTGGCTCAGACGGAAGAAGGCCCCCAGTCCCTTGGCACCGTGTACTGGACCTGGGTGCCGGATGAAGAAACCCTTTCCCTGCCCATGGACGGGGACAGGGTGCAGTTTACGGGCAAGGTGTACATCCCCTCCGCACGATCAAACCCCTACGGCTTCGATTTTCGGATGTTCCTATTGGAAAAGGGCATTTGCTGCGGCGTATCCGGCGCTTCTGATTTGCAGATCACCGGATGGCAAAGCCGGGGCCTGAGCACCCTTCTGTACCGCATCCGCAGCCATTTGTCCCGGCGGCTGGACGCCGTATTCGGGGAAGAAAGCGCCCTGCCCCAGGCCCTGCTCCTTGGGGAAAGAAACCGGCTGCCCCAGGAGGTACAGGACAGCTTTTCCGACGCTGGGGTGGCCCACATTTTGTCCGTTTCCGGGCTGCACGTTTCCATGCAGGCCCATTTGGCCATGCGCCTGGTGCCCCGGCGGCTGGGCCGCAGGCTGCGGTTTGTGATTCTGTTTCTGTTCCTGTTTTTCTATTGCGGCATCATCGGCTTTCCTTCGCCTGCCATCCGGGCGGCGGTGTTCATGCTGCTCAGCCGCTTCCGCCCCATCACCCGCCGGGGCAAGGACTGGGTGACGGTGGTATCCGCCGCCTTCCTGCTGATTTTGCTGTTCCAGCCTCTGTCCCTTTTCACCGCCAGCTTCCAGCTTTCTTTCGCTGCGGTGCTGGGCATTTTCGTGTTCCTGCCCCGGCTGCAAAAGCGCTTCCCCCAATATGCCTATACCACCATTGGCTCCAATGCGCTGGTCACCCTTTCCGCCACCGCCGGGCTGACACTGCCCATGGTGCAATTGTTCCACAGCTTTTCCATCCTGGGGCTTGTAATCAACCCCTTTGTGTGCATCCTGTTCATGGCGCTGCTGCCGGTATATGCCCTGTTGCTGTTCCTGGGCTGCATCTGGCTGCCCGGCGCTCAAACCCTGGCCGTCCCCTTCCACATCCTCACCTCCGCCGTGACGGATTTGCTTACCTGGGCCGGCAACCTGCCCTTTATTCAAGTGGACGTGCCTTACCTGCCCTGGTACTGCGCAGCGGCAGTGATCCTCGCTTTCATACTGTGCACAGGCCTCGTGGTGATGAAAAAGAAAACGAAAATCATCCTGGCCCTTTCCGCCCTGGTTGTTTCCTTCACTTATTGGCAATTGACCCTCTGCCGGGACGTGCAGTACATCCAGCTTTCCATGGGCCAGAGCGACGCCGCCATCATCACCGACGGACCGGACACCGTGCTCATTGACGTGGGAGAATACGGCGGGGACGTGGCCAATTACCTCAAATGCACCGGCCGCAAGGCGGATATCCTGGTTTTCACCCACCTGCACAAGGATCATTGCCTGGGCACGGAGCAGCTGCTGAAAAACGATATCCCCATCGGTAAAGTAATCCTGCCCCATGGTGCCCGGGATTGTCTGGTGGACCCGGAATGCATTGCTCTGCTGCAAACACTTCAGGACAAGGGCGTTCCCATTTACAATATGCACGCCGGCCAGTATTTTGAAACCGGCCGCTGCCGCTTCACCGCCCTTTGGCCCATGGAAAACACCGTAGTGCCCGGCCAGGATGCCAACCGCTACTCCCTGAACCTTCTGTGCGAGCTTGACGGCATACGCCTTCTTTCCACCTCCGATATGGAAGGGGAATACGAACTATACGCCGCCCGGGACGCGGATATACTGAAGGCTGCCCACCACGGCAGCCGCACCTCCACCGGCGAAAATTTCCTCCGCCTGGTCTCCCCCGCCGCCGTCCTCCTCACCGCCACCTCCTACAGCGACACCCTGCCCAGCCCCGATACATTATCCCGCCTTGCAAATCTTGGCGTTTCGGTTTACAATACAGGGGAGACAGGCGCCGTAACCATCACCTGCAGGGATGGCCAGGCCGCCATTCAACCTTACTTTTCCATACCGGGGAGCGAAAAATGAACCACAAGGAACTGTTCACCGCCCTGAAAAACGGAAAAATTGAAAAATGCTACCTGTTTGAAGGGGAAGAGGAGTTTACCAAGGCCACGGCCCTCAGAAGGCTGCGGGATCAGGTGGCCGGCGGGGATTTTGCCCAGATGAACCATGTTCGTCTCTACGACCCCGCCCCGGATGAACTCATCGCCGCCGCCGAGACCCTTCCCTTCATGAGCGACAGGCGGTTTATTGAGGTGCGCCAGTGCTCCCTGCTCACGTCCGATAAAACCAAGGAATACGACCCCGACAAGGCCGTCGAAAAATATCAGGATTATTTCCTTTCCCTGCCCGATACCGCCTGCATTGTGTTTTATGTGCGGGGCAAGGCGGAAAAGCGGAAGAAAATGTACAGCCTCCTTTCCAAGCGGGCCACCGTGGTTTCCTTCGAACCCCTGTCCGACCAGGAACTGACCCAGTGGATTGCCCAGCAATTGAACAAAACCGGCAAGCGCATTTCCTTCCCCTGCTGCCAGCAATTGTGGTTTTCCGCCGGAAGGGATCTGACCCTGCTTTCCAACGAATTGGACAAGCTGTCCTCTTACCTTGGGGAACGGGAAGAGGTGACCGCCCAGGACATTGATGCCGTGTGCGTGAAAAGCACGGAATACAAGGTGTTTGACCTGAGCGATATGCTATTGTCCGGTAAAGGCCCCAGGGCCCTGCAGATGCTGGACGCCCTGTTGAAGGAGGGCCAGGAAAGACTGATGATGCTGTCATTGCTTGGCAGGCAGTGCCGGCAGCTGTATTACATTTCTGTCATGACGGAAGCGGGAAAGAAGCCAAACGAAATCGCCGCCGAGATGGGGCTTCCCGGCTTCATCCTGCAAAAAACCATGCCCCTGGCCCGGCGCTATACCCCGGCCCAGCTGAAAAAGGCAGCCAGGCTGTGCACCGAAACGGAATACCTGGTGAAAAGCGGGCAGATGATGGAAGCAGGCTCCCTGGAAAAAGTGATGCTGGAAATTATGAGCCTGGGAAAGGAACATACCTGAAATGAAACAGCTGATGACAGAAAACGGCCTGATCCTTTCCGATGCGGTGATTGCACGGCTGGAAAAATATATGGAATTGCTCATCGAATGGAACCGGCAGATGGATTTGACCAGCGTGCCGGAAAACGAAATGGCCCAGCGCCATTTTGTGGATTCCCTGCTGCCCCTGAAGCAGGAAAATCTGTTCCCGGAGGGCTGCTCCCTCATCGACGTGGGCACCGGAGCCGGCTTCCCAGGGCTGGTGTTGGCCGCCGCCCGGGAGGATATGAAAGTGACCCTGCTGGAGGCCCAGCAAAAACGCTGCACCTTCCTGCAGGCAGTGTGCGATAAACTGGGCCTCAATAACGTTGCCATCATCCATGACCGGGCGGAAACCCTGGGCAAAACGGACGCCCACCGGGAGCAGTATGACCGGGCGGTGGCCCGGGCCGTAGCCCCCATGAACGTGCTGTGCGAATACCTGCTGCCTTTTGTACAGGTGGGCGGCATGGCGGTGTGCTGGAAGGGCCCCCAGGTGGAGCAGGAACGGACAGACGGCAACGCCGCCGCCGTAAAGATGGGCGGCAGTGAAATGCATATTTTTCCCACCGACCAGGGCGGCCATGTGGTGGCCTGTGTGGAAAAGACAGAAAAAACCCTTCCCCAATATCCGCGCAAAAACGGCATGCCTGCCAAGCGTCCCCTGAAAGCCGACAAATAACGATACCGAAAAACCGAAAAAAGCGAAAAAACCGTCGAACGGTTCTTCCCCCTCCTGCGAAAAAATCAGCAGGAGGTTTTTCTTTTCAGGGAGAATGGAAAAAGCAAGGAGCGTCGCCCGGCACGGGTGTGCCAGGGGGAGGGATGCCCTCCGGGCTGCGTTCCCCTTTTTTTGAAACGGAGGAACAGTATGAGCGTAGTGCGGGCAGACAAATCATCGGCGGGCAGGCAGGTGTGCTGGATACCCCTTTCGGATATCCGCCCAAACCCCACCCAGCCCCGCCAGCAATTTGACGATGTGGCGCTGATGGAGCTGGCCGCCTCCATCCGCCGCCACGGCCTTTTGCAGCCAATCACGCTGCGCCCCCTTCCCTCCGGCTATGAGATCGTCATGGGGGAAAGGCGCTTTCGGGCCTGCCAGATGCTGGGGTTTACCCACATTGACGCCTTTGTGCTGCCTGCCGGGGAAACCCAATGTGCGCTTCTCGCCCTCATTGAAAACATTCAGCGGGAAAACCTGCATTATTTTGAGGAGGCCCAGGCCTACGCCGCCCTGCTGGAAGGGGGCATGAGCCGGGAGGTGCTGGCAAGGCAACTGGGTAAAAGCCCCTCCGGCATTGCCAACAAGCTGCGGCTGATGAAGCTGGACAAGCCCCTGCGGGAGTTGCTTACCGAAGAAGGCCTGTCCGAGCGCCACGCCCGGGCGCTTTTGCCCCTGCCGGACGCCGCCGCCCGGATGCGCATTGCCCGCCAGGCTGCCACGAAAAACCTCACCGTCCGGGAAACGGAGGAAATGGTGAACAAGGCCCTCCAGCGCCTGCCGGTGCCGCCCCCCGGCCGCCGCATTATTTCCCTTGTCAGGGATGAGCGGCTTTACCTCAACGCCATCCGCTCCATCGTCCGGCAAATGCAGGAATCCGGGCTTCAGGCTACACTGGATATCACCCCCTCCCCAAGCCAGACCACCCTCCATATCTGCATCACCCGCAGCAAAGGATGAAATCCCTTGTGGAAAGGGCAAAACAATGCTATAATCAAGCGGATTGAAAGGAAACCGGGGGGAATGCATCGTGTACGAAAAGGATACCATTGCCGCACTGGCCACGGCCCAGGGTGAAGGGGGCATTGCCATTGTGCGCATCAGCGGCGAAAAGGCGGAATATTGCCTGCGTCAGCTTTTTCAGCCTGCCGTATCCTTTGAAAGCCACCGGATATTTTACGGCCACATGGTGCAAAACGGCCAGGTGCTGGACGAGTGCATGGCGGTTCTGATGCGGGCCCCCCGCAGCTATACAAGGGAAGACGTGGCGGAAATTCACCTCCACGGCGGCAGCTTTGTAGCCGCCAGTGTGCTGAAGGCCTTGTACGCCCTGGGCGTGCGCCCGGCAGCAGCCGGGGAATTCACCAAGCGCGCCTTCCTCAACGGCCGCATCGACCTGAGCCGGGCGGAGGCCGTCATGGCGCTGATTTCCGCAGAAGGCAGCCGGGCGGCCCGGGCGGCGGTGCGCCAGTTGGACGGCGGTGTATCCTCCTTTGTGCAAACCGCCCAGGAAAAGCTGCTGGCGCTTCTTTCCGGCGTGGCGGCGGCTATTGATTACCCGGAGGAGATCACCTTTGAAGAAGCCGCCGGGGAAATGACGGAAGGGGCCCTTTCTCTGGCCCATGAACTGGAAAGCGCCTGTGATGAGCGAGGTGCCCGCATTGCCCGCCAGGGACTGGAGGTTGTGTTGTGCGGCCGGCCCAATGTGGGAAAATCTTCTTTGCTCAACGCCCTCTCCCGGGAGGAAGTGGCCATCGTGACGGATATCCCCGGCACGACACGGGATATATTGCGGTCGGATATGTATTTGTCCGGGCTGAAAGTGCGGTTTGTGGATACGGCAGGGCTGCGGCAGAATACCGATGTAATTGAAGCAATCGGCGTGGAACGGGCCAGGAAGGCCGTGGCCGGGGCAGACGTGGCCCTGGTGGTGCTGGACGCCTCCCAGCCCCTGCAGGCCGAGGATGAAAAGCTATTGGAAGAAACCAGGGATATGCCCCGCATTGTGGTGCTGAACAAGGGCGATCTGCCTGCCGCGCTGCATAAGGCGCAGTTTGAAAATGCGGTGGTGGTATCCGCTGCAAAGAAGCTGGGCATGGAAGAATTGGAAGAAAAAATTGCCGCCTATGGGGCCGGCGCCGGAGAAGGGGAATTGACCCAGGAGCGGCACATGGCCCTGGCCAGGGAAGCAGCGGCGGCCCTTCGCAGGGCGGCGGAGGCCTGCCGGATGGGCGAAGCGGTGGACGTGGCGGCGGTGGAGCTGAACGAAGCGCTGCACGTGCTGGGCCGCATCACCGGCGAACAGGTGGACGAAAAACTGTTGGACGATGTGTTCAGCCGCTTCTGCGTGGGCAAATAAAAATCCGAAAAAATCAAAAAAAGTAGTTGACAAATGCGTCAAGATGATGTATTATTTATCGTGCGTCGAACGAAGCGCATTCGTCGCGGGGTAGAGCAGTTTGGTAGCTCGTCGGGCTCATAACCCGGAGGTCGAGGGTTCAAGTCCCTCCCCCGCAACCATTTGGCTCCGTAGCTCAGTTGGCTAGAGCATTCGGTTCATACCCGGAGTGTCATCTGTTCGAGT